>JANNFI010000118.1:0-34564 GCA_031379665.1 Ignavibacteria bacterium | reverse complement strand
CTACAACCAGGACGACGACTTCAAGAAGATCTTCAAGGTCCGCGCCGACTTCGACACCGAGATGGACAACAACCCGGAGATGATCAGGAGCTACGTCAGCTTCATCCGGTCGATCGCCGTGGAAGAGGCGCTCCTCCCCTTCGACGAGTCGGCGATGCAGACGGTCATCGAGTACGGGGCGCGGCTCGCCGGCAGCCAGAAGAAGCTCTCCGCGCGGTTCAACCTTCTGGCCGACGTCCTTCACGAGGGGAGCTACTGGGCGGTGAAGGCGGGCGGGAAGGTCGTCTCCGCGAAGTACGTCGAGCAGGCGATCGACGAACGCAGGGACCGCCTGCGGCTGGCCGAGTGCAGGATGCGCGAGCTGATCAGCGAGGGGACGGTGATGATCGCTACCAGCGGGTCGGCGATCGGCCAGGTGAACGGCCTCACGGTGATCGATATGCGCGAGTATGCCTTCGGCGTCCCGGTACGGATCACGGCAAGAACCTCGGTGGGACGCGAGGGGGTCATCAACATCGAGCGCGAGGCGGAGATGAGCGGTCCCTCCTACAACAAGGGCGTGCTGATCATCAGCGGCTACCTCCACGGCAACTACGCGCAGGACAAACCGCTCACGATGAACGCCAGCATCACTTTCGAGCAGTCCTACTCCGGGGTCGACGGCGACAGCGCCTCGTCGACGGAGATCTACGCGATCCTCTCGTCGCTCTCAGGCGTCCCCCTGCGCCAGGACATCGGGGTCACCGGGTCGGTGAACCAGATGGGCGAGATCCAGCCGGTCGGCGGGATCAACCAGAAAATCGAGGGCTTCTATTATACGTGCAAGGCCCAGGGCCTCACCGGCAACCAGGGCGTGCTCATTCCAGAGCAGAACCGGAAGGACCTGATGCTGCGTGACGAAGTCGTCGAAGCGGTGAAGAAGAAGAAGTTCCACGTGTACGCCATCTCCACCCTCGACGAAGGGCTCGAAATCCTGACCGGGACCAAGGCGGGCAGGAAACTCCCCGGCGGCGGGTTCGAGCACGACTCCATCCACTCCCTTGTCGACACCACCCTGGGCGAGTTCGCACGACGCTGGAAAGAACTCGGCGGGGGACGTTGAAACGGATCGGATCTGACCTAGCGTGACCCGATCAGGGATTCGGCCGGTATGCCGAAGCGTTTATGAAGGTTACGAATCATCTTCACGGTCAACCCCCGTTTCCCGCTGAGCACTTCTGAGACCCGGCTCCTGCTGCCGATCGCCGCGACGACGTCTCCCCTCTCCAATCCCATCTGCTCCATCCTGAATTTTATCGCCTCGACCGGATCGGGAGGATCGATCGTGAAATGGTCGTTCTCATATTTTTCCACGAGGATTGACAGGACCTCGAGAAGATTTCCCGCTTCCGTCCCCGGCTTCGAATCGAACAGCGATTCGATCGCCTCAAGGGCTTCCCGGTAGTCCTGTTTCGTCTTGATCGGTTTGATTTCCTTGGTCATATGCTCTCCGCGTTGATTTTAACGAATACCTGCCCCCCCTGAATAGCACATTGTTGCGACTAAACGGAGTATCGGGGGGCCGAACTTTCTTCAACTCACAACCCTTTACCTGCTGTCCCTTTCCAATTAGAAGAAACCGGCGGATGAGATATCAATTCAGCACCGAAGGGATTCGCGGCGCTCGTGATCCAATCCGCTTCGGTCACTTTAGAAAGACCATCTTTTTCGAGACGGATTGATTCCCGGCAGTGAAGCGATAGAAGTAAATACCGCTGGGGATGTTGTCGGCCTTGAATTCCACCTCTTTGTCCCCAGGCTCCTGGAATTCATCGACGAGCCTAGCAATTTCTCGGCCTTCGATATCATACACTACGATTTTTACCGGAGCGCCGGCAGTAAGAGAATACTTAATGGTTGTCGTAGGATTAAATGGGTTCGGATAGTTTTCGAGTAGTACATAAGCATCCGTGGCGGGATTGCCTGTCTGTTCTGGAGGAACCGGAATCTCGTGGGTCTCCGGAAGACGCGGGTTTTCCCTGGAAGCAAGAGCGATAAGTAATCCAATCGACTCAGTTGCTGTGCGATTTATGCTTAGACCTTCGGTTTTCCAGACTTCATGCTCGTTTCGTGCACTTCCATACATCCCCAACCCGAGATAACTGCCAATAATTTGACTCCGACAATAAAACTTAAGTTCATCGTCCGGTTGATTGGCTAATATGTCCCGCGAAAACCCGATAGCTTCTCGGTAACGATGGGAATTCATGAAGTTCTGGATCCTGAATATCGTTGCCATCCTCCGCTGAAGTGGAGAGCTTGAACTCACCGCAACCTTAACCAGAAAATCATCCCACGATGTCGGCAACAATGACAAGACCATGTCCGACGACTCCATGAGGGTCGCAAGGAGAGGTATTCCAAATTCCACACTATCCGGTGTATCCTCCAGCTGACGAATCAAGTGGGCTATCGCACCCTTCATGCCCAACGAATCTTGACCTTCTTCCCACACCACGTTGTCACCAGCACTTCCCCCCATCCCCTTCATAGCATCGAACGCTAGCCTGGACTCCATTTCACAACCGAGAGATAGCGCATTCGAGACGGAACCATTAAAGTGTGAGCCATTCGGGGGGCATTCATACGGGTTTCCCCAATATGTGAGGTGGGCAGCGATAGTTCCGCTACCCTCATTGGAGACCCAACTGTCTGGACCGCTAATGTAATTATACCCGGCATAATCAAAATCTGTCCAAGGACAACCCTCCTCACAGGTAGTGGCAATTCCGGATATAGTATTTGACATCTCACTCCAACAGGCACAATATGAGTATCGCTGGCCGATCAGGACAGTGCCTGCTGCGCGCCTTACTTGGCCTCCGGCATTATTTTTTAATTCATTGTATCCTGGAGAAACCCCGTTTTTACTGAACCGCACGCTCGAGCTGGCACCGTCGACATACATGCCCTTACCATAGCCATCGCGGATTGTTACGTGATCCATGAACAGTTGGGAATTATAAACATGAATGCCGTAAAGCAAGCTGTTCCGAATATCCACATACTTCAATTTCGCACCGGCGTTACTGGTGAGCGATATTCCACTATAATTCTGAAATAAATTCGTGTATTCGACGGTCAGGGAGTTGACTCCGGAATTAGATGAATATATCCCAGACGTTTGACACCAGTCGATGCTACTGTTTGCAGATGCAGATCGACTGATCAAGGTCGTGCTGGTATTATTCATCAGAATAATCCCGTGATTCGCTAGCTCGATCCTGCAGCCATACATCGTATTCGGTCCACTATTCAAGTATATTCCATCCCAGACAACCCCGCCATTCCCTGCAACATTGCTAAACGTCGCATCGGTGGCATTAATCTTCCCATTCACCACCATTGAAGACCCAGCATCGAATTTCATAGCGACATTGGGATTGACAGTCAGGGTTACTCCTGAATTTACTTGGAGGTCGGCCCCCCCAGTAAAAACAATGGTCAACCCAGATTTTATTGTGAGATTGGACGCTACTACCATCGTGCCTGCACTCGCGTCGATGGTAATTACCTGATTTGAACCAGTGGATGCATAGGCGACTGCTGCAGCCAAAGTAGAAAAGTCCGTCGGGATGGAAATGTCTTTCCGATAAAGGTAGGCAGGCCCCAATTTATCGTCGGCTTCTAATGATCGCCCTCGATTACTGTGCGAATTGATGGGGTAGGGAGAATACATCGTCGGCTGTTCGGCCGGATAGAATGAGTGTGAGTGCCCGATACCCAACGTATGCCCTAGCTCATGAGCGGCAATTGATTGAATATCCGGATCGGATCCAGGAGTTGAGGTGTTGTTTATTACCCAATTCCAGTTAACACCATTAAATGCAATATCTGCATCAGTAATTTCGCTGCTTGCGTTGGTGGTAAGAAATGTGACTGCAAGAGCGTTCATAGACAGGCACAGCTGAATGAAAAGCGGGTCACCCCCATCCTCAATCCAGACGATAGAATTCTTATTATCACTTGCGCTGACAACATATTGCGATCCATCTCCACCGTAAGATAAATCGAGGAATGATTCGGGAATATCTGACCAAGATCCCAGGGCGGCTTGAACCTGAGATTTTGTATTTTGGAATGAAACATAGTCACCGGACCCTTCGATATTTAGCCAAAAGCTCACCGACGACGTACCGTTTTCCCAATGAGCAACAGTTGTCCGATCGGTCAATGCGGTTGGCTTATCAATAGTCTGAAAAACGCCCCCAGCGCAACCTGAGTATGCACCAAATGTCTTAATATGTCGGGCTCCCTCACTGGTGCTAAGGATGGAGAGGATCATAGTCCCCAATAATAGGATACGGCTCATTGCGACTCCACCTCCCTCCGTTGATCGTCCGTTATCATCCTGATAAGTTGTTGAAGCGGAAGGCCCTCCTTCCCTCCAGGGGGAAGGCTCGCACCCGATCCATCGGGAAGGAGAGACAAGTCTGCGTTAACTGCCGCACTTCGGATTGACTCTGAGTTGATAAATTCGAATTTCCCCTGCGATAATCCGATCAAGGCATAACGGTAAGAACGCATTGGAGATTGCTCTACTATCGGCGTTAGGAAAAGCACGACCCTTTCGGAACCGCAGAATTGCGGAGATCCAATCACCGTTGTCGTAATGCCATCTACAGTCCCCCCCATTAGAGTAACTGTGATGGAACCCTTCGCGGCCCCCTTGAGGGATTGCTCGACTTGTATGGTCACATCCGTAAGGACGTACTTTCCTCCCTCAGTTCGATAGCTATGGTGATCCGTCACCGTACCACTAACAATGTTTTGGCTTTGGGTAATGAGGGCTTCAAGGCTCAATCGTTTACCGATTGAAGCTTCGAGTGATGGGTTATGAATAACAAATAGAGCCAATAATGACCCATACAATAGTCGCCGTGAGGGTGTCAGATATTTTGTGTGTGAGCCGTTGATTGTCATTACGAGTTCAACACGAATCGGTCACCGAACATGATGGCAAAATGTGCCTTGGCCGCGTGCCACTCGATCGGTGGCCGGATCCATTTCTTCTCCACCTTCTGGAGTACCAGCCAGATCAACTTCGTCGCGGCTTCGTCGCTCGGGAAATGGCCGCGAACCCGTACCGCCTTCCGCACCTGGCTGTGAAGACTTTCGATCGCGTTCGTCGTGTAGAGGATCTTCCGGATCTCCCTCGGGAACGCAAAGAATGGAATGACCTGCTCCCAGTTCCTGCGCCACGACTGCGCGATCATCGGGTACTTCTTGCCCCAGGGTCCTGCCTCGAACGCCGTCAACGCCTCCTGCGCCTCATCGACGGTCGCCGCGCGGTAGACCGGCGCCAGGGTCTTTGCCAGCTCCTTGCGCTCCTTCCACGACGCGAACTGCATCGAGTACCGCAGCAGGTGAACGATGCACGTCTGGATCTGCGCCTGCGGGAACACCGCTGTGATCGCCTCCGGGAATCCCTTGAGCCCATCGACCACCGCCAGCAGAATGTCCTCGAGGCCCCGGTTCTTCATCTCCGTCATCACGCGCATCCAGAACTTCGCGCCCTCGGTCTGCTCGATCCACAACCCCAGCACCTCCTTGTGACCCGACGGGCGCATCCCGATGGCCAGATACACCGCCTTGTTCCTCACCGTGCCCTCATCGCGGATCTTAACCCGCAGGGCGTCAAAGAACACGATGGCGTAGACCGGTTCGAGCGGCCGGTTCTGCCATTGGGTCACTTCCTCCAGAACGGCCTCCGTTACCGCAGACACCAGCTCTGGCGAGATCTCCAGGCCGTAAAGCTCTTCGAGATGCCCCTGGATCTCCCTAGTGCTCATCCCCCGGGCGTAGAGTGAAATGAGCTTCTCGTTGAACCCGGGGAATCGTCGCTGGTACTTCTCGATCAATGCCGGCTCGAAGCGTCCGTGCCGGTCCCGGGGAATCGCCAGCTCGACCGCTCCCGACTCGGTCAGGACCGTCTTCCGGCTCGTGCCGTTCTTGTGGTTCCCGGCAGCCTCTTCTTCCGGATCGTCCAGGTGGTGGTCCAGCTCGGCGTTCAGGATCCGTTCGGCGAGCGCCTTCTTCAGGTCGTCAAATAAACCTTCCCTTGAAAAGATCGTCTTCGGGTCCCGGCCCTCCAACAACTTGTCCAACAACTCGTGGGGGATCTTGCTCTCGTTCCTGCGTCTGGCCATAGGTTCTCCTCTTCTCTAAAGATAACATATGGCTCACAGACACAAAATTACTTACACTCCCGTCGCCGTTTCATTTAATCCTCCTTGTTTTGATTGTATTGGTTCGTTACACCGGAGATATTGAGTTCCCGCCACACCGAATCTTGAAACCTCATCAAGATGGGTTCACCGCTCGATCCGATCGAGTCGTACCCTCTCCCCGCCGCCCAACCCAATTGCTCATCCACAAAGCCCAGCAGGTTGAATATTCGAAGGGAGTCTTGGGGAGTTTCCCACTGGTTCGTCCAATCGAATCCCATGTTTTTCGATTCACGAATAATACTCGAATACAATGAAGATCCGATTCCTGTCACAATGACCGTACTTCGTCCAAGCAATGAAATGTCGGTCACCGTGCTGGGTAGGGTGCGTCTCCAACTTTTTCCTGAATCTGACGAAACAAAACACCCACCTTGTCCACTAGCAACCCCATTGGCCTGATCAAAAAACTTAACTTTCGTGAGCTGACCCTGTAAGAAGTCAATGGAGCTCCGCTCGAATGTCGCACCGGCGTCGGAGGAATAAATTGCGATGGGTGGTTCGAAATTGTCAACCACTCCCCCGCCTACTGCCCACACCCCATTACCGCTTGCGTAGACTGAAATTAGAGCACCACCTTCGTCAGAATAATTCAGAGTCCAAGTGTCCCCTCCGTCACTGGTCTCATAGATTCTCCCCGTTGCCTGAAATCCCGCTATTCTGTAGGAGGTCAGCCACCCATTATTTTTGTCTTTGAAGAAAATACCGGTTACCCGTTCCGGAGCAGTACTCACCTGCGAACGTTTCCAAGACACTCCGCCATTCGTTGTCTTCAAGACAATCGAGCTATCCAACGTGATCCAACCATTTAAAGGCCCAAGAAAAAATAGCTGTGGTCCCCTGGCCATAAGGTTCTTCAGCATCGGATGCCAGGAAGCTCCACCATCACACGTTTGGTAAACCGTGGCATTGTTTGGCCCTACGCTTACAACCCATCCAACCGAGGCATCAATGAATGTTAGTGCCGAAAGAACCTCTTCCGAGGCAATTGGTCCACCACTGGTGCATTCTGTCGGGTTTTCGCATGACGTTATCACGATGAGGGAAAGTGAAGTCGCATATCGGATCACTTTTTGCAAATAGAGCCAAAGAGAGGGAAGGATCATCCCGAGGGCCTCTTCTTGAAAGTCTGAATGGTAATTGACGGCATTATACCTCAAAGAATCGGTATAAACAAAGGAGTCCTCCACCAATTCATCCGTATCACCGAGACCGAATAGTTGTGCAGGAATTCTGGATCCCGGCCACCCCAACACTCTCGCCACCTCTTACGAGATGATCGCCAAGATCGACGTGGACAGGGACAACAACCTGGTAAGGTTTTACGGTTATGACCCCCGGATCCTGGTCCATCATGAGTGATAATAAAATGGTATTGGGTCAAAGAGATTATTATTTCAACATTACTAAATAATACGAATCTCAAAAATCATTGTGGGGATCAAGGTAGATTTAAAAACCTCAATCTAATGTAGCGGCATGTGTCCCCCCAGGGATACAGCGGTATATAGTAATAACTAATCGTGTTGTCAAGTAACTTTAATAATATATTTTCTTGGAATAGGGTGATTTCTATATGAATTATTAGAAATAATTGAAAACAGCCATTTGACACTACTGGATTGATGGTTATCGAACGTTGGATTTTGAACAACACTATGCTGGACAGGCTGATGCTATTAGCTGATTCCATCCAATTTATATCCGCGCATAATCAGCCCGTCACCTCGACCGTCATCTCGTGTTCTCCCCGGCACCCTAAGCACCGATCTAACGGCAACGGATGAGGTTGAGGTATTCTCACCTCGTGGCTCCAATCGTCCTGCCGAGCTTGTAGGCCACTCCGTTGCTTTTCAGATTGTCCGCCTTCGTTTAACTTTGGTTAACCACCCCCGTAATTCTTGTTTCTCTCCCGTTTTTTCGTAAATTTAAGGCGTAAACCCTCAATTATCAATGATCCTGACCGACCACAAGATCCTCGACCAAATGAATAAAGGGACGATCCGGATCGCCCCTTTCAACAAGCGCTGCCTCGGGTCGAACAGTTACGACGTGCACCTGGGGCGCTGGCTCGCAATGTACAAGGACGAGATCCTCGACGCGCGGGTCCACAACAAGGTCCACTACTTCCCCATCCCCGTCGACGGACTGATCCTGGTGCCGAGCAAGCTCTATCTCGGCGTGACGGAGGAGTACACCGAAACCCACGCGCATGTTCCGTTCCTCGAGGGTAAGAGCAGCATCGGGCGGCTCGGGATCGACATCCACGCCACGGCGGGCAAGGGCGACATCGGTTTCTGCAACACCTGGACGCTCGAGATATCGGTTCGGCAACCCGTGAAGATCTACGCCGGAATGCCGATCGGCCAGCTCATCTACTTCGAGGTATCGGGGAAAGTCGACGTCCCCTACAACAAGAAGAAATCCGCCAAGTACAACCGGCGCACGATCAAGCCGGTCGAATCGATGATGTGGAAGAATTTCAAGTGATTTTCAGGTGATCTTCAGGTGATCTTCAATTGACAAGGACTCAATGAAAATGACAACCCCCCTCCGGCTCCTCTTCTTCGCCGCCCTTGCGGCGGCAACGATCTTCACCGGCACGCTGAGCACACTAAGCGCGCAAGGCAAGCGGGCCTTCGCGCTCGACGATATGTTCGAGATCGACAGGGTTTCCGACCCGCAGATATCACAGGGGGGCAGACGCTTCCTCTTCGTCGTGACCGACGTACTCAAATCGGAGAACCGGACGAACAGCGACATTTGGATCGCACCGCTCAACGGCGGCGGGACCGGCGCGAAGCCGCTCGTCGTCTCACCCAAGGCGGACCGCAACCCCCGCTGGTCGCCCGACGGCAAGAGTGTGGCGTTCGTCACCACCCGCGGCGGCTCGTCCCAGGTCTGGCTCATCCCGTCCGAGGGCGGCGAACCCGTCCAGCTCACGAAGATTTCCACCGGGGCGGACCAGCCGGTCTGGTCGCCCGACGGCAAAAGCATTGCATTCGTGTCGGCCGTGTACCCGGAATTCTCGGGGAAGCCCTTCTCTGAGAGCGACAGGCTGAACGCGGAGAAGGACGCCTACCGCGACACGAGCAAGGTCAAGGCCCGCATCTTCACCCAGCTCCTCTACCGCCACTGGGACAGCTGGGTCGACGACAAACGCCAGCACATCTTCGTGGTCCCATCGGCCGGCGGTGAGCCGCGCGACGTGACCCCCGGCGACCGCGACGCGGTGCCGACTTCGTCGACCTTCTCGGCCGGCGACGAGTTCGCGTTCTCGCCCGACGGAGCTGAAATCGCCTATACTGCCACACCCCTCCCTCTCCGCGAGCAGGCCTGGCGCACGAACCACGACGT
The DNA here is from genome assembly GCA_031379665.1 of Ignavibacteria bacterium. GTDB lineage: Bacteria > Bacteroidota > Ignavibacteria > UBA10030 > SZUA-254 > SZUA-254. The sequence continues at coordinate 24,941 of JANNFI010000118.1, read as the reverse complement.
TATGACGGTCAACCTCGCTTCCGGCGCCGTCCGGCAGATCACCACCAACCCGGCGGCTGACGGATATCCGCGCTACTCTCCTGACGGGAAGTACATCGCCTACCGCGCGCAGGCGAAGCCCGACTTCGAGGCCGACCGCTGGCAACTGATGCTCCACGACCGCAAAACCGGAAAGTCGAAGAGCCTCACCGAATCGTTCGATACGAATGTCGACGGCTTTACGTGGGACCCGTCGTCGAAGAAGGTCTACATCGAGGCGTCGGTCAAGGCGGAAGCCGCCATCTGGTCGCTCGGCCTTGACGAGAAGACCCCCACCCGGATCACCGGCGAGGGTTCGTCGTCCTCCCTCACCATCGGGTCGGACGGCCAGACGATCGTGTACGCATACCAGTCGTTGACGCGGCCGGTCGAAATCTTCTCGATGAAACCCGACGGCAGCGACGCGCGCGCCCTCACCGACGTCAACGGCGCTCTCTTCTCGAAGATCGAATTTTCGAAACCCGAGAGTCTCTGGTTCACCGGCGCGATGGGCGTGAGGGTCCAGATGTGGGTGATCAAGCCCCCCTTCTTCGACGCGAAGAAGAAATACCCCCTCGTGTACATCGTCCACGGCGGGCCGCAGGGCGACTGGGGAAATTCCTGGTCGTACCGTTGGTGCCCGTCGCTATGGGCGGCGCAAGGCTACGTCGTCGCTCTCCCGAACCCCCGGGGCAGTACGTCGTTCGGCCAGCAGTTCACCGACGAGATTTCCCGCGACTGGGGCGGGAAGGTCTACGAAGACCTGATGGCCGGGCTCTCGACGCTGGAAGCGCTCCCCTACGTTGACGCGACGAGAATGGCCGCCGCGGGAGCGTCGTACGGCGGATATATGATGAACTGGATGATGGGGCAGACCGATAAATTCAAGACCTACGTGGTGCACGACGGGGTGTATAACTTCCACAGTATGTACGGCACCACCGAGGAGGTCTGGTTCGACGAGTGGGAGCACGGCATCCCCTGGGAGACTCCCGATTACGACAAGTGGTCGCCGCACAAGTACGCCCAGAACTTCAAGACCCCTGCGCTCATCATCCACGGCGAGCTCGATTACCGCGTTCCCCTCACCGAGGGCCAGCAGCTCTTTACGACGCTCCAGCGCAAGGGGATCCCCTCGAAATTTCTCTATTTCCCCGACGAGGGCCACTGGGTCCTGAAGCCGGGCAATAGCGAACTCTGGCACAAGACCGTCTTCGGATGGCTCGCCGGCTATCTCAAACCCGCGAAGTAAGGGGCCGGTGAGAGTGCGGAAGATACTCGCGGCGGTCCTCTGCATCGTCCTGATCGCGGGCGCGCCTGGTTGCGTGACAACGCAGTCGATCAAACCGGACGCGTTCGACATCGCCGGCAACGACGACATTCACGTCTATATGAGGGGAAGGCGGATGATCGAGTTCGAGGGGGGCAAGTACGGCTCCGTCGACAGCTCCGGCACCCGGTACCTGGTCGGGAACGGCATCGACCACCGGCCCGACAGCGTCGACGTGCGGATCCCGTTCTCCGGGTACCTCGCGTTCCCGGCGATCGACCGCATCGAGACGCGCAAGGTGGACGTGTACAGCCTCATTTATGTAACGGCCTTCATCGGCATCTTCGCCTTCCTCGGCTTCTCCTCCGACCTCAACCCCTGAACGGCGCGCACTGACAATGGATTTCAACGAAACTCTCCGCCGCATCCAGCGGAAGAACGATTCGCTCCTCTGCATCGGGCTCGACACCGAGATCCCCCGCGTCCCGAAATCGCTCCGGCGACTCGCCGACCCGCAGTTCGAGTTCAACCGGAGGATCATCGACGCGACGAAAGAGTTCGCGTGCGCCTACAAATTGAATATCTCGTTCTACGAGTCGGTCGGCAAACGCGGGTGGGACACCGTCCACCGGACCCTCGCGAAGATCCCGCGGGGGATCGTGACCATCGGCGACGGAAAGCGGGGCGACATCCAGAGTTCCGCCGAGAAACAGGCGATGCTCTTCTGCGACGACTGGAAGTTCACGGCCTCGACCGTCAACCCGTATATGGGCTTCGACGCCGTCGAGCCGTTCACGCGGAAGAAAGAGCAGGGCGCGTTCATCCTCGCGGTCACCTCGAACGAGGGGTCGAAGGATTTCCAGCATCTGAGAGTAAAGGGGAAGCCGCTCTACGAGCACGTCATCGCGGCGGCGCTGAAGTGGAACACGAAGAAGAACATCGGGCTGGTGGTCGGGGCGACGAGGCCGGCGGAGTTGAAACGCGTCCGTTCGCTCGTTCCGACGATGCCGCTGTTGATCCCGGGGATCGGCGCTCAGAAAGGCGATCTGGACGCCACGGTCCGGTACGGGTGCGATGCGAAGGGGGAAATGGCGTTGATCAACGTCGGGAGGAGCATTATCTACGCGTCAAGCGGCGAAGATTTCGCGGAGAAGGCCCGCGAGGCGGCCATCAGGTACCGCGACGAAATCAACCGTTACAGGGATAAGTACTTCGGGTAGGACCGGTTACCTCGGCTTCTCCGAACCGCCCTGTTCGAGCTGTTCGAAGTATTTCCTGATCAATTCCTCGTAGTCGCGCGAATACTTCCCCTCGCGCACCTGGAAAAGCTCCTCCCTGAGGATGTTCTTCCCCTCCTGCGTCCCAAAATTGATTTCCGCCGGGCTTTCGCGCGCGATGTTCGTCCCCGCTTCCGCGGTCCGCTTCTTTTCGTAGTCCCGTTCGCGCAGCGACTTCTGCGATTCGAGCAGCCTCGACAGGATGCGGTCCTGCTTTTCGAGCGTTGCGGGGTTCACGTCTCCCTGCGAGAGGTTTGTCTGCACTTCCTGCATTTCCTGCGCGACGCGGTCGAGGTCGCCGAGGATTTTGCTGAACTCGCCCGACTCTTTCGCCTCTGCCGCGAGCTCCTGGAGCGATTTTTTGATTGCGCCCTGTTCGCCGGCGAGCCTGCCGTACTCGGCCATCTGCCCCGCCGACATCCCGCTCTGTCCCCCCTGCTGGCCAGACGCCTGCTCCGTTCCCTTGTTGAGCCCCTGCTGCTGACCGGCCATCTGTCCCAGGCGGCCCATCAGCCCGGCCATCCCCATCTCCCCCTGCGCGTCCATCATTCCATTGAGAGCGCCCTGCATCATCATCGCCGCGCGGTTCATCGCGCCCATCGCCTCGCGCTGCTGCCGCGACGACTCGCCGGGGTTCCGTTGTTCCATCTGCTCCATCGCCCCGGACATCGCTTTCATCGCGTTGCCCATCTCGCGCCCGAGGTCGGGTCCGACCGCGAAGGTTTTCTTCGAGAGTTCCGTCATCGAGTTGGCCACCGCGCCGAGTCCCTCGCGGGTCTCCTGCTGGCCCTGCGCTGCGTCCCGGAACCTCTGTGAATTCGGCTCCATCGTAGAGGTTTCGTCCTTGATGGCCTCCTGGTTCTTCGAGAGGTCGAGGAGGTTCTGGATCTGGCGGCGCATTTCGTTGACCACCTGCTGCTGCTGCTTTTCCCGGAGGGTGTTCTGCACCTGCTGCATTTGCTCGCTGAACTCCGACAGGCTCGCCGACGCCTTCTTTTGATCCTGCCGGGCCGATTCCATCTGCCCCGAGCGCATCTTGGAGGAGGACTGCTCCATCTGGGTCGGGACCTCGTTCTGCTGGAGCCCTTCCGAGGCCTTCTTCATCTCGTCGAGCGGCATCTCCTTTGCGAACTCTTCCATCTTCTTCCCGAGGTCCGAGGCCTCTTTCTCGAGCGACTCCGCCTGCTTCGAGAGGTCCTTCTCTTCGGTGCCCAGCTTTTCGGCCTCCTGGGGCGATGCGTCGTCCTTCGCCTTCTCTGAGAGGGCGTCCTGCCGGTCCTTGAGGTCGTCGGCCCGCTTGATGAGCTCGTCGATTTTCTGCTCGACGTGGATGCGCTTGAGGAGCTCGACGGTCCGCTCGAGGTTCTTCCTGAACTGCTCCTCGGACATCGTGAGTTTCTGCATCGCGTCGCGCATCTCCTCGGGGGTCAGCTTCTTCATCGACTCCTGGAGCTTCTTGAGGGCCTCCTTGAGCTCGTCCGAATTGAGTTCCTCCATCAGTTTCTGGAGTTCCTTGTACTTGTCGAGGGTGTTCTCCGAGAGGATGTTGTTTTCGTCCAGTTTCTTCACCATCTCCTCGAGGGACTGCGTCGTCTTCTCCGCCTTCTGCCGGAGGGCCTCGTACCGCTGGGCAAGCTGTTCGGCCTTCTTCTGTTGCTGCCAGTCCACCTTGTCGCGTTGTTTCTTCACCTCGCGGTTCAGTTCGTCGAGCGATTCCTTGAGGGACTGCATCTCCTCCGCCATCTTCTCCATCTCCTGCATCGAATTGTCGGACGCGTTGTCGACGTCGGAGAGCACCTCCTCGAGCGACGGCAGGCGCAGGAGGAACGCCGCGCTGCGCGACGACTTGGGGCCGGAGACGTTGTCGTTGTCGAACACTTCCGCGTAGTATCCGACGACATCCTCGGGGACGAGCGAGAGTTTGGAGATATCCCACTGGTAGTGGACGTCTCGACGGCCGATACCGTCCTCACCGGGGGTGCCGGTCCGGGCGAACGGGATTTCGATCGTGACATATTCCTTCGCGGGGGCCTCGTAACGGGAATGTTCCATCCGGTAGAGCAACCGCAAATTGTTGAACCCGTAATCGTCCCTGATCTTCAGCTCCAGGTTGAGCGGCGCGGTGCCGGCGACGTCCAGGTTCTTCCCTGGCGCCACGATTTCCACCATCGGGTACTCGTCGGGGACCGGCCTCACCGTGTAATCGATGGGGTCGGGGTTGGTGAGCCCTCCCCCGTCCTCGAGGCGGAACCGGTAGCGGTCTTCGCGGCGCACCCTGAACGAGCCGGAGATCTTTTCCCCGTCGGCCGTCATCACGACGACGACGCTGTCGTGGAAGACCATCTGTGCCAAGGCGACTTCCTTGCTCGCCGCCATTTCGATGCGGACTGTGCTCCCGGGGAGTGCAACGATGTCGCCGACATTCTCGTCGAGGTCCCGTTCGGGAAGGCGGGTGTACGCCGGGGGCGTGACCGAGAGGCGGAACGATTTCACGATCGGGCGGTCGACCACGGTGATGGTGTACTTCCGGCTCTCGGCGTCGCCTGCGCTGGCGTAATATTCCGTCGTGGCTTTCACGCCGGGGAGTTCGGCGGTGAACACGCCGGAACCACCGCGGGACGCGGTGTCGGAGAGGCCCGTGCTTTCGAATTCGATCCGGCCGTTGGGCCGCGTGTTGAGGTCGACGCGTTCGACCAGCCCGCCGGCGGCGCGGACCGTGATCGTTACCGGCTGGCCGCGCACGACCTCGATGTCGCCCGGTTCGACGTCGAGGGTGACCATATCTTCCGCGGCGAACGCGCGGTCGTACTGCGCGATGCGCCCGAGGGACCCGCCGAACCAGCCGGGAAGCAGGACGCCGAGCGCGATGATGAACCCCGCGGCTACGGCCCCTGTTCGTGCGGCTTTCTTCGCCGACGCGTTGCTGACCACCGTCGTGAAATCGAGCCCGCGGACTTCGTTCCAGACCGCGGCGAACGCCCCGTCGATCAGCTCGGGCGAGTAGTGGCCCGCGAGCCGTTCCTTATCAGGAAACATCTCCATCGCGTCTACGAGGCGATCGCGGATCCCGGGCATCCTCTCGCCGACGAACTTCGCGACCTCGAGCGGTTCAGGCCCCCGGAGCACTCCGACCAGCGCCAGCGCCGGACGGCCCGCGAACCAGGCCCCGGCCGCGGCGGTGAGGAAAACCACCGAGGTAAAGATCCAGAAGCGAAACGTCTGCCCGGCGCCCGACGCCTGCTCGACCACCACCGCGGTGACCAGCAGGGCGCACGCGACGGCGAGTGTAAGCATAATGCCCCGGAGGATGTCGTACACGATCCTCGTGCGTACGACGTCCCTGAGACGCTTCAGTATTTCATTATATGGGCTGTGGGTGTCTGGCATCGCCGGTCATTGTGTCAACGCCCATACCAGCACGTTGGTTCCGAACCTGAAGGCTTCCTCCCGTTTCGCGGGAGGGTCGCCGTGGACTTCCGGGTCGTTCCAGGCGTCACTGGGGTTGGATTCGTACGTATAATAGAGGACGAGCCGCCCTTCGAGGAAGAGGCCGAAACCCTGGGGGGTTTTCTTGTCGTGTTCGTGGGTTTTGGGCGGTCCGTTCGAAAAATCGTAGAAGCAGTCGTAGATTCCGTGGGAGAACGGTAGCTCGACCAAGGCCTGCTCGGGGAAGATTTTTTTCAGCTCCCGCCTGAACGCCTTGTCCATCCCGTAATCGTCGTCGGCGTAGATGAAACCGCCGTTTTCGAGGTAGATCCTGATCCTCGAAGCTTCCGCCTCGCTGAACGAGATGTTCCCGTGGCCGGTAAGGAAGACGAAGGGGTAACTGAAGAACTTTTCGTCGGTGGCTTCGACGAACTCGTAGACAGGTTCGACGTCGATGGGGGCGTTCGCGGCGATGAATTTCAGGAGGTTGACCTCGCCCCGGGGGTCGTTATACCAGTCCCCGCCGCCGGAATACTTGAGCCGGGCGATCTTCACCGCGCTCGTTTGTTTCGCCGTGGTCTGAGAGAAGACGGGGGAAAACACCGCAAGAAGGAGGATGGCGAAGGAAAGGCGTCTCATCATTCATAAACGTAAAGATTGCCCCGTGAAGATGCAACTATTCCTTCACCAGCGGCGCCTCCGGATCGCGCGTCCACTCCTGCATCGAACCGTCGTACATCCGGGCGTCGTAGCCGCTGAAGCGCGCCATCACGTAGACGAGGCACGCCTGCTGGCCGACGTGGCAGTATGACACGGCAGTCCGGCTCGTGTCCATCCCGCTTTCTGTGAACAGGGCGCGGATCTGCTCCGGCGTCTTGTAGCGGCCGGTGCTGTCGATGAAGCTGTCGAAGGGGAGGTTCTTCGCCCCCGGGAGATGGCCGGGACGCGATGCGTTGCCGGTGTCCTGGCCGGTATAAAACTCCGGATTGCGCGCGTCGAGGAGCGCGACCTTCGGGTCTTCGAGCCGTTCGCGCACCCAATCTCGGGTGACGACCACGTCGTCGCGCAGGTGGGGAGTGACAGTCCCCCGGACCACGGTGGGGACGTCGGCCGTGACCGGCTTCCCTTCCGCGATCCAGGCCGGCATTCCGCCGTCCATCAGGTATGCGCGCCGGCCGAGGCCGAAATATTCGAGTGTGAGGTACACCCGCGCTGTGGGAGTGAACCAGTCCTTACCGGGGTAGATGACAACGATCGAGCTGTCGGAGACGCCACGGGCCTCGAGCACGGAATCGAGCCTGGCGGTTTCGGGGAGTTCGAGGGAGAGCGCTCCTTCGACGTACGGTTTCGCGATGTCGCGCACAGGGAGGAACTGCGCTCCCGGGAGGTGCAGGCTGTCGTATTCTTTCGGGTCGCCGACGTGGAAGATGACGAGCTTCGGGTCCTTCAGCCGCTCCTGGACCCAGGACGTAGTGACGATGTACCGGTGATGATCGTGCCAGTCTCCCGCCGTGGCTGTGGGCCCGGCGGCAAATAGAGTAACCAGGAGAACACTGAACGCGATGACGTTGATCATGATCGTATCTCCCCATCGAGACAAACATATGGGGAGGCGCCCGCTCGATTCAGGCGCCCCCCCGGAGTCTACGATAGGTGATACGGTATTTCTGTTGCCTTGTTGCGTGTTACGCCGGGTGCCGCTTAGTCCATGATTCTCCTGAGGAAGGCCGGCCTCTCCTCCTCGCGGTGTTCCTGGGCGCCGGGTAATTCAACGCTTTCGGCCCTGTGCTGGTTGATGGTGATGTCGATGCCCTTCCTGATGTAGGCGGGCTCGTCCAGCTTCTGCAGGTCGTGCAGGCCGGACGGGATCCTCTCGATGATCCTCGCGCCCTGCTTGGCCGCGCGGACCGCGCCCAGGCCCCGCTTGTTGAACCCGGTCGCAATGACCGTGACCATCATCTCGTCGCCCATGTTCTCGTCGATGACGGCGCCCATGATGACGTTCGCTTCCTCTCCGGCCGCCTCGTGGATGACGCTGACCGCCTCGTCGACTTCGACCAGCGACATCGTCGGGCCGCCGGTCACGTTGACCAGCACGCCGAGCGCGCCGTTGATCGATACGCCTTCGAGGAGCGGGCTCGAGATGGCGGAGTGCGCCGCCTCGACCGCGCGGTTTTCGCCCGTCGCGATGCCCGAACCCATGATCGCGTCGCCCATCTCACGCATCACCGTGCGAACGTCCGCGAAATCGACGTTGATGAGTCCCGAGACCGTGATGAGCTCGGAAATGCCGCGGGTCGCATTGTAGAGCACGTCGTTCGCCTTGTCGAACGCGTCCTGCAGCGGAGTGTTCCTCTCGACGATCGACAGCAGCTTCTGGTTGGGGATGACGATCAGGGTGTCGACCTGCTTCTTCATCTCCTCGATGCCGCTCTCGGCCTGCCCCATCCGCTTCTTGCCTTCGCAGGTGAAGGGCTTGCTTACGATCCCGACGACGAGCGCGCCCATGCTCTTGGCGATGTTCGCCACGATCGGGGCCCCGCCCGTTCCGGTGCCGCCGCCCATTCCGGCGGTGATGAACACCATGTCGCTGCCGGCGAGGGAGCGTGAGATTTCGTCCCTGTCCTCCTCCACCGCGCGCTGGCCGATCGAGGGATCAGCTCCCGCGCCCAGACCGCGCGTCAGGTTCTTCCCGATCTGGACCTTGTTCGGGGCCTTGTTCCGTTCGAGGGCCTGCATATCGGTGTTGATCGCGAAGAAGTCCACTCCCGCGAGCCGTTTGTCGATCATGCTCGTGATCGCGTTTCCACCGCCGCCTCCTACCCCCACCACACGGATTTTCGCTCCGTGGTCGAAGTAATTATCGAGTTCTATCACTATCGTATCTCCTTATATGTGTTGATGGTGTGTGATTTATGTACTGATAATTCCTGTTGCATTTCGTCGTCTACAATTCGTCGAACCAACTCTTCATCTTCCCGAATATCTTCCTGACGGACCCGCCCTCCCTCGCACCTTCCGGCTGGAACGCCGTCGATTCCTGGTTGTTCATGCCGTGGAGGACCAGCCCGACGCACGTCGAGTAGATTGGATTCTCGATTTCCCGTACGAGTCCGGCGTAGAAGCCGCCCGGGATGCCGATCTTCACCGGCATTCCGAGGATCTCCTGAGCCAGCTCCGACACGCCCTTGATGAGGGCGCCGCCGCCGGTGAGGACCACCCCCGCCGAGAGGTGGCGGGAGTATCCGGACCGTTTGATCTCAAGCGCCGCGATCTCGAAAATCTCCTCCATCCTCGGTTGGATGATCTGCGCCAGCAACCGCTTGTCGATTTCGAGCGGGGGCCTGCCACCGATCCCGGGGATGATGATCGGTTCATCGTCCACCACCGCCGAGGCGAGGGCAAAACCGTGGAGACACTTGAGTTTCTCCGCCTGTTCCGTCAGGACCCCCAGGCCTTTCCGGATGTCGCTGGTGACCTGGTTGCCGGCCACCGGAATCACGGCGGTATGCCGGATGGTCCGGTCTTCGAACACCGCCATGTCGGTGGTGCCGCCGCCCACGTCCAGCAGGGCGACACCGACCTCTTTCTCTTCTTCCTCGAGGACCGCGTACGAGGAGGCGAGCGGCTCGAGCACCATGTCGCGGACGTGCAGGTTCGCGCGCTGGACGCACCGGTGGATGTTCTGCGCCGCGGTGACGAGGCCGGTGATGATGTGCACGTTCGCCTCGAGCCGTACGCCCGCCATCCCCACCGGATCGATCACGCCGTCCTGCCCGTCGATGATGAACTCCTGCGGGATCACGTGGATGATCTTCCGGTCGGACGGGAGGGCGACCCGCTTGGTGTCCTCGATGAGGCGCGCCACGTCGGCCTGCCCGATCTCGCGCTGGGGCCCGCTGATGGCGATGACCCCGCGGCTCTGGAAGCTCTGGATGTGCTCCCCGGCGATTCCGACGATGACCGACTGTATCTTGATCCCCGACTGGGTCTCGGCCTCCGCGACGGCGGACTGGATCGACCGCACCGTTTTATCGATGTTCGTGACGACCCCCCTGGTGAGTCCGTCCGACATGCTCCGGCCGACGCCGAGGATGTTGATCTTCCCGGCTTCGTTGGTGGACGCGACGACCGCGCAGACCTTCGTCGTCCCGATGTCCAGACCCACGATGATTTCATGTTCCATCAGCGTTATCCCTCGCCTTCCTACATGGAAGATAGATTGACTGATTGTTGTGGTTTATTGTTCCATTTCGCGACCACCTGGTCGCTGAAGCGGAGGTCGAGATACTCGAGGTTCTCCGTGCCGCCCTCCCTCGCGAATTTATCCCAGAACGTCCTCAGGAGAAGGAACTTCCGCCGCTCGTCACCCCTGCCGAACTTGATCAGCACCGCATCGTCCGACGAATAGAGCGCGATGTCCCCGCCCTCCTTCATATCGACCTCCGAGATCAACCGGAAAATAGAGCTGTCGGTTTCCATCGCCGAGACGAGGATGCCGAGCGCCTCGAAGTATTCCTCGCCCTCGACCACCTCGCCGATCCGGGTGCGGTTGAGCTCCGGAATCCCGGTGATCATGGGGAGGTCGTAGTGCATCTCCGACCTGAGGTAGGGCAGGACGACTCCCTCCTCGTCGATGTACCTGATTGCCCCGTTCAGCGTGAACGACGCAACGGGCACCCTCTCGTCGATGGTGATGGTCACGGCGTCCGGGTACGTCCGGCTCACGCGCGCGTCGCGGATGTAGGGATGCGTGACGAGCCTGGCCCTGATCGCGCTGAGTGAAACCGTGTCCAGAAGCGCCTTCGCCGGGACCGCCGCGCGGGCACGGACGTCCTTCTCGGAGAAGTACATCGCGCCCTCGATCACCACTTTTGTGACACGCCGGGTGTCCTTCCACTGCAGCGAAAGGACGAAGAGGGCGAGCACCAGGCCGCCGATCCCCCCGAGGAACCAGAGGTACGACGGTCGGGTCTTCTCCTTCTTCTGCGCGGGCCTGTTTTCGACGTCCTCGCTCACGCGTAAATCTCCTCGTAAATGTTTTCACCAAAACCGACAAGTTTGATCTCGAGCTCCAGCCTGGTCCCCGTCCGCCGCAGGACTGTAGCGTGGGCCAGCTCGAGCAGTTCCACAACGTCACGGGCCTTCGCCCCCCCGTGGTTCACGATGAAGTTCGCGTGCAGGGTCGAGATCTCCGCATTCCCGCGCTTCGTCCCCTTCAGGCCCGCCTCCTCAATCAGCCTCGCGGCGTGGTTGGCCGGAGGATTCTTGAACATCGACCCCGAGTTTGGCATGTTCACGGGCTGAGCCCGGTTCCGCCTGATGAGAAGTTCGCGGCGCGCGCGCATCAATTCAGCCTTGTCGCCCGCCGGCAACCTGAACCTCGCCCCGAGCACCACGGCTTCGCCGAGTGGGGCGTGTCGGTAGGTGAACCCGACCTGGTCCTTCGGGATGCGGATGATCGCCCCGCTGCGCATCACTTCGACGTCCACGAGGTAGGTCGAGATCTCGCCGCCGTAGGCACCCGCGTTCATCCAGACGCCGCCGCCGATCGTCCCGGGTATTCCCGCGAGCATTTCGACGCCGCTCAACCCCTGCTGGACGCAGAAGTCGACGAACCTGGCCATCGGGATCCCCGCCCCGGCGTTCACGAGGTCGCCGTCCATCGCGACGGAGTTCAGGCCCGGCTCGAGGTGCACCACCGTCCCGCGGATGCCCTCGTCGCTGATGAGCATATTCGACCCCTTCCCGATCATGGTGAACGGCGTGCCGTTCTCCTGAAAGTGCGATAGGAGCCGGACCGCGTCCTCGCGATCAGCCGGCTCCAGGAGGAAGTCCGCCGGTCCGCCGATGCGGATGGAGGTGTACCGGTTCATCGGTTCGTTGATCGCGATCCGTCCCCTGAGCACCCTCTGTATGTCCTGCAGGTGGATCATTTGCCGTTCCCCAGGTTCCTGAAGTATTCTTCGCCGAACTTCCAGATGTCCCCGGCGCCCATCGTGATCACGAGGTCGTTTTCCTTTACAATCCCGGCGAGATACGCGGGGATAGCCTTCTTATCCGGGACGTAATGCACGTCCTTGTGGCCGTACTGCTTTGCCGCATTGACGATCAGTTCCCCGGTGATCCCCTGGATCGGTTCCTCTCGCGCCGGGTAGACGTCGGTCACCACCAGCACGTCCGAGAGCAGGAACGATTTGCCGAAATCCTCGTAGAAGTCGCGCGTGCGCGAATAGAGGTGCGGCTGGAACACGCACACCAGTCGCTGTCGCCTCCACCCCGCCCTCGCTCCGGCGAGCGTCGCCCGGCATTCCGTGGGGTGGTGCGCGTAATCGTCGTATAATAGAACGCCCTTGTACTCACCCTTCTTCTCCCACCTGCGGTAGACGCCCGCGAACTTTTCAATGCCAGCCCTGATTTTCTCGAATGGCATTCCGAGCTCAAAACCGACCGTGATCGCCGCGAGCGCGTTCTGGACATTGTGCCTGCCCGGGATGTGGAGCGAAACCTCTCCCATCTCGCGCCCGCCCTTCACCAGTGTGAATTTGGTCGTGTTTTCGTTGTGCACGATGTCTATCGCCTGGACGTCCGCCTGGGGCGTGAACCCGTAGGTCAGGAGTTTCTTGGTCCTGAACTGCGGGATGATGTCCTGCAGCGCGGTCTCGTCGAGGCAGAGCACGATGAACCCGTAGAACGGCACCCTCGAGGCAAACTGGATGAACGCCTTCTTGATGTCCTCGATGTCGCGATAACAGTCGAGGTGGTCTGTGTCGAGGGTTGTCAGGACGGCGATCGTCGGGGTCAGCGAGAGGAACGAACGGTCGAACTCGTCCGCCTCGACCACGATGAACTCCCCGTGGCCGAGCCGCGCGTTGGTCCCGCCAAGCCCGCTGAGTTTGCCGCCGACGATGACGGTCGGGTCGAGCCCGCCCTCAATCAGCACGAGGCTGATCATCGACGTCGTGGTGGTCTTCCCATGCGTCCCCGCCACGCCGATGCCGTACTTGAGGCGCATCACTTCGGCAAGCATCTCTGCCCTGCGGATGATGGGAATCTTTCGCCGCTGGGCCTCGCGGACCTCGGGGTTGTCTCCCTGCACCGCCGACGAGTAGACGACGGCGTCCACATCTGATGCGATGTTGGCGGCGTCGTGACCCTTCATCACCGTGGCCCCGAGTTTTTCGAGCCGTTCGGTGGTCTCGCCCGGCGCCAGGTCCGAACCGGCCACCGAAAATCCCTGGTCGATCAGGATCTCGGCGATGCCGCTCATCCCGATGCCGCCGATGCCCACGAAATGTATTTTCTTAATTGAGCTGAACACGTTCTCTGCCGTTATTCATCAATCCATCCTGAAGGAAAACCGTTTTCCCTTGGGCAACTGTTCGCCGATGCGCTGCATTTCCGCCAACAGTTCCTTCTCGCGCTCGTATCGTCCGATGCGGATCCTGAAGAGCCGCCTGCGGTGCTTGATCTTGAAGACGATGACCTGCGAGCGCCCTGCGGTCATGACCGCGCGTTCCCTTCCGACGTGGAACCAGTCGATGTCCGACAACAGTATCTCGCGGTCGCGGTACTTGTTGTGAAAGATGATCCTGTCGTGCGCGATCACCAGCTTCCGTTCCCTGGCCTTGTTCAGCGCGAGGACTGCGAACGAGATGATCACGAACAAAATGATGATGTAGAGCATCGGGTCCGACCCCATTGTCGGCAACCGGTCGAACTCGAACGTCCCCCTCACGCCCGCGTACAGCACGAGAGTCACGAGGTAGAGCAGGGCCTGCTGGTAATAGAAGTCCAGCTTGTACCTGAAGATCCTGGCGCCTGCCGGAAATTCCATCGTCATACTTTTCGCCCTCCGCCGCCGAGCGCCACCGCATGCCTGGCGATATCGGCGGCCGCCCCGGGCCGACCCAGGGAGGCACTCGCCTTCGCCATCGCGTCGAGCCGGCCCGCTCCGAGGATATCATTGAGCGTCGGGAGCAGGGCGCCTGATGCCGCGGCGTCCGCGATCACGACTGCAGCGCCGGCATGCTCCATCGACCGGGCGTTGAGCGTCTGGTGGTCCGCCGCCGCGAGCGGGTACGGGACCAGGAGCGCCGGCTTGCCGAGGCGCGTCAGTTCGGCGATCGTCGTCGCGCCAGCCCTGCAGAGGGCCAGATCGGCGGCGGCGTACGCGTAATCCATCCGGTCGATGAACGCTCCGGTCCAGACCGACTGCCGGGGACGCTCTCGCGTCGCCGCGGCGATTCTTTCGTAATCCGTTTGCCCCGTCTGCCAGACGACCCGCAGGCCCAGTCCGAGGATGGCGTCGAGGTTTTCCAGCACCGCGCTGTTTACCGAGCGCGCGCCGAGACTGCCGCCGGAGACCAGGAGCACCCGGCCGCGATCGCCTGAGTCCATCCCGAAGAATTTCATCGCGTCGTTCCTGTCGGCTCCCGCGAGGATGCCGCGCGTCGGGTTGCCGCTCACGAACACCTTCGCCGACGCGCTCAGGTGTTTGGCGGTTTCCGCGAAGGAGACGTGCACTTCGTTCGCCCGCTTCGCGAGGAATTTCGTCGTCTCGCCGGGCACGCTGTTCTGTTCGTGGATGAGCGTCGGGATGCCCATCGCCGACGCCGCCAGGAGCACCGGGCCTGAGACGTATCCTCCCGTGCCGATCACGGCGCGGGGACGCAGTTCCTTCAGGTGGTTCCAGGCCTGGATCACCGAGACCACCGCCTTGACCGGGACGAGCAGGTTCGCGGGCGAAAGACTCCGCCGGAGACCGCTGATCCATAACGTTCTGAACTCATATCCCTCCGCAGGCACGACCCTCGATTCGATTTTTCCCTTCGTCCCGATGAAGCAGATCCGGGCCCCGGGGACCAGTTTCCTGACTTCTCCGGCGATGGCGAGGGCGGGATAGAGATGACCGCCGGTCCCGCCGCCTGCGAATACGTAGGAGTCGTCAGGCACATCAATACACCTTTCCGACCGCCGCTTTACCGGCGTTCACCGATCCCACGACCGGGACCTGCGTGGCCCTCGGGTGCAGGTCCGTCTGCGAGGAAATGTTCAGGAGCACGCCGACCGCGGCGGCCGTAAAGACCATCGACGACCCGCCGTAACTCACGAACGGCATCGGCAGGCCCGTCGTCGGCAGGAGGCCGAGGGTCACGCCCGCGTTGACCAGCGCGTAGAGCGTGACGGCGCTCGTCACGGCGATCGCGATGTTTCGTCCGAACACGTCGGGGGCGTATCGTGCGATCTTGTAGCCCCGGACCATGATCATCAGGAAGAGGAGCATGAAGAACATCGTCCCGACGAACCCGTACTCCTCGCCGATGATCGAATAGACGAAATCGGTGTGCGCCTCCGGGAGGAAGAGGTCCCGCTGGCGGCTCTCGCCCGGCCCGACGCCGAAAATCCCGCCCCGGCCGAAGGCGATCAGGCCCTGTCGGAGCTGATAGGGAATGGCTCCCTTGCCGAACTCACCGAGAACGGCCGTGATGTATTCCTCGATCCGCTTCACTCTGTAGGGAGCCAGGACCAGGATCCCCACCATCGCCGGGATCACGGGCGCGGCCACGATCGCCAGGTGCTTGACGCGCACGCCGCCGACGAAGAGCATCAGCAAACTGAGGATCACGATCATCGACGCCATACTGAAGTTCGGCTGGAGCAGGACGAGCGCCGACACCAGAGCGATCCAGACCATCATCGGGACGAACCCCTTCCTGAAGTCCCGCAGCATCTCTCCCTTGGTGGAGATGAGCGTGCAGATATGAAACAAGAGCGCGTACTTCGCGAACTCCGACGGCTGTATCTGGATCGGACCCAGCTCGATCCAGCGCGTAGCACCGTTGGTGACCGCGCCCACCAGGAGCGTCAAGGCGAGCGCCACGATCGCCCCAACGAGCGCGGGCTTCGTCAACTTTTGGAATCGGTGGTAATCGAAGCGCATCATGATGAAGAGCGCCGCCAGTCCCAGCGCAATCTTGGTCACGTGGTTCGCGAGCAGCTGTTCGCTGTCCTTGAAATTCTTGAACGCCAGCGTCGACGAGGCGCTGTAGACGATCCCCATGCTCAGGAGCATCAGCGCCATCACCGCCACCAGTGTGGCGAAATCGATGTGGTTCCGGGTCCGTACCGGCTTCATCCCGGTTACTGCAACGCCCATACGGCCTCCTTGAAGACGCGTCCCCTGTGCTCGTAATTGTCGAACCAGTCGAACGAGGCGCACGCCGGGGAGAGCAGCACCACGTCCCCTTCGACCGCTGCGGCGGCCGAGCGTTCCACGGCCTCCTTCATCGAAGCGGCCTTTGCCACCGGCACAACGCCCGAAAACACCTTCACCACTTTATCCGCCGACTCGCCCACCGCCACGATCGCGCGGACCGATTTCGCGACGAGCGGGACGATCTTCGAATAATCGTTCCCCTTGTCCCTGCCGCCGAGTATGAGCACGATCTTCGACGGGTACGACTGCAGGGCGTACCAGACCGAGTCAACGTTGGTCGCCTTCGAATCGTTGACGTACCGCACGCCGCGGCGTTCGATCACGAACTCCAGCCGGTGCTCGACGCCCTTGAAATCCTTCAGTGTGGCTGCCGCGGTGTCCGCGCCAACCCCGAGAACCATCGCCGCGAGCGCTGCCGCCATCGAATTATAGAGGTTGTGCAGACCCGGGATGCCGATCGCGTCGGCCGCGACCACCGCCGTCTCACGGCCCGCAAGCCTCACCGTCAGCGCGCCGTCCTTCAGGAATGCTCCTTCGCCGGCCGGTTCCGTCAGCCCGAACGGCAGGAGCCGGACGCCGACGGGAACGAGACGCCCGACCCTCGTCTTTGTCCCGGGGTCGTCCGCGTTGTAGATCAGTGCGTCGCCCGGCCTCTGGTTCTCAAAAATCCTGCACTTCGACTTCGCGTAGCGCTCGAACGATCCGCCGTACCGGTTCAGGTGGTCGGGCGTGATGTTCAGGACGACCGACACGGAGGGGCGGAACCGCTCGATGTGGTCGAGCTGGAAACTCGACACCTCGAGCACCACCACGGAATCCGGCGCCGCGTCGGACGCCACCCCCGAGAAGGCGGCTCCGATGTTTCCGACGACGGCCGATGCGATGTTCGCGTCGGCGAGGAGACGCCCGAGGAGCGTTACCGTGGTCGTCTTTCCGTTCGTCCCGGTCACGCCGGCGATCTTTGCGGCGCAGAACCAGGAGGCCATCTCGATCTCGCTGACAATGCGTATTCCGCGCAGGCCCGCCTCGCGGATGACTTCCGCGTCGGACGGAACGCCGGGGCTGATGACCATCAGGTCCGCATCGTAGGCCTTCGTGGTGTGTCCGCCCGCCTCGAACGCGATGCCGTGCTTCTTCAGCTCCATGAAGCTCTGCGTCAGGGGGCCCGAGGGGGAGTGGTCGCTCACGAACACGGTGACCCCTTCGGCGTGCAGGAGGCGCGCTGCGCCCAGACCGCTCCTCGCGGCCCCGATGATGGTCACCTTCTTTCCCTTCAACTCCGATGTGTTCATGACATCCGTGTCCGATTCTTCTGTCTGCGCCAGGCTCATTCCTACCTCACCTTGAACGTTGCGAGGCTCAGGATCATCAGCAGGATCGCGACGATGTAGAACCGCGTGACGATTTTCGGCTCAGGAACGCCGGCCATCTCGAAATGGTGGTGGATCGGCGCCATCCTGAAGACGCGCCGTCCTTCGCCGTACCGTTTTTTCGTGTACTTGAACCAGAGACGCTGGACGATCACCGACACCGTCTCGATCAGGAAGATCCCCCCAAGCGTCGGGAGGAGCAGCTCCTTTTTCAGCAGCACGCAGAGCGCGCCAATCGCACCGCCCAGCGCCAGCGATCCCGTGTCGCCCATGAAAATCTGGGCGGGATAGGCGTTGTACCAGAGGAATCCCAGGCACGCGCCCACCAGCGCCGCGCAGTAAATGCTCAGTTCGCCGTTCCCGCGAAGGAACGGGATCGTGAGGTACTGACTCAGCTCGGCGTGACCCGAGACATATCCGATCACTGCGAGCGTCAGCGCGACGATCCCTACGGTGCCGGCGGCGAGGCCGTCGAGCCCGTCGGTCAGGTTCACCGCGTTACTTGTGGCGGTGATGACCAGGATGACGATCGGGATGTAGAAGAGTCCGAAGTTGATCTCCGTGTTCTTGAGGAACGGGACCGTCGTCGACGACGCGTACTTGGCGAGCGTCGGGTCCATCCATTGCGGGAAATAATAGACAGTCCCGCCCACAACGAGGCCCGCGATCACCTGCCCCACGATCTTATACTTGCCGATCAGCCCCTTCGGTTTTTTCTTCACCACCTTCAGGTAGTCGTCGAGGAACCCGACGGCGCCGAGCCAGACGGTCGTGAAGAGGATCAGCAGGACGTAGCCGTTCTTGATGTCCGCCCAGAGGATGGCCGGGATCACCGTGGCGGCCAGGACGATGAGCCCGCCCATCGTCGGCGTTCCGGCCTTGGAGAGGTGGTTCTTCGGCGCCTCGAGCTTCGCCGCTTCGCCGATCTGGTGCTCCCTCAGGAAGCGGATGACCTTCGGGCCGATCCAGAAGGCGATCAAGAGCGCCGTCACCGCCGCCGCGCCCGCCCGGAACGTGATGAACCGGAAGAGTCCCATCCCGGGGAAATGGACCTGCTGGCGGATATATTCGACGATATAATAGAGCACTATTTCATCTTCCGATAATCTTCCTGTAGATCCTCCGCTCGGTCCTGACCGAATCGGTCCCCTTCGTCTTCTGCGTAATGGCGATGTCGAGCGTCGAATCCCCTACCTTCTTCCACTCATCGTGCTGTGAAAATTCCACAGCCGGCTTCCCCGCCTGCTTAATCAGGGCGCGTGTGTCCATCACCACCGATTTCCCTTCCGGTCCCCAGTTCGCCGACATCCACCGTTCGGACATGCGGATCGAGTCCTTCCGGTAGGTTTCCTTCCCGTCCATCACGTAGATGAACGGCGGAAACGGGACGGCCTGGACCTTACCGTCGGGCCCCCGACCCGTCATGTTGGCGATGACGGTCAGGCTGTCGCCTTTCTGCGTGATCTCCAGGACGAACGATTCCACCTGCTTGAACGACGGCGGAAGGTTGACGCTTTTCTTCACATCGAGCTCCCACGATCCCGTGAAGTCTCCGCGGCGGGGCTGGCCTTGGAGGAAAAGCGGCGTGATCAGGAGAATCCACCACAACCGTTTCACGCCGCCCTCCCAAGGTGTTCGACGAGCGACGCCACAATCTCTTCCATCTTCATACCCCTCGATCCTTTGACCAGGACCACGTCACCTGGACGCGTCATCCGGCACAACTCCGTCGCGAGCCGCCGTTTGTCGGCGTAGTGTTTCCCCGGCCGTCCCGCCCCTACGTAGTGCCGGGCGAGGGGGCCGAATGTCAGGACATCCGCGAATCCGTGTTTGCCGATCGCGGCGCCGACCAGGGCGTGCTCACGGCGGGCGTTCCTTCCCATTTCAAGCATGTCTCCGAGGACGACGATCCGCCTCCCCCGACCCTTGAACAGGGCCAGCGTGTCGAGCGCCGAAATCACCGACTCGGGGTTCGCGTTGTATGTATCGTTCAGAATCGTGACGCCCCGGCGCTTCACCGTCTCCATCCGTTTCCCGACCGGGCGGAAGCCGGCGAGGGCGCTTCGGATGCCGGCGGCGCTTACGCCGAACGCGATGCCGATCGCGGCCGCGGCCAGCGCGTTCGAGGCCGTGTGGCGTCCGGGCACAGACAGTTTCACTGCGAACGGTTTCCCGCCCCGGCGGGTGACGGTGAATTTCGGGAGGCCGTCGCGGGTCATCGACAGGCCCGTGGCCCGCACCGTGCGGCCGTTCCCCGAGAATCCGTACGGAACCGTCGTCGCGTTCCTGGCAGCGAGCCGAGCCACGCGGGCGTCGTCGGCATTGACGAACGCCGTTCCGCCCGAGCCGGCGAGATAGTCGAAGAGTTCGCCCTCAGCCTTCGCGACACCGGAGAGGGTCCGGAAGAACTGCAGGTGTTCCCTGCCGATGTTCGTGATGACGCCGTGCGTCGGCCGGGCCGTTTCAGCCAGATACCGCACTTCGCCGAAATGGTTCGTGCCCATCTCCACCACCGCCGCCCCGTGCCCTGGCCTGAGCCGGAGGAGCGTCATCGGGACGCCGATGTGGTTGTTCTGGTTTCCTTCGGTCGAGAGCACATTGAATTTCTTCCCGAGAACCTTTGCGATCATTTCCTTCGTTGTCGTCTTGCCGTTGCTCCCGGCGACGGCCACAACGGGGACCCTGAACTTCGAGCGGTAGATCCGCGCGATCGACCCCAGCGCCTTCACCGCGTCCTTCACCACCACCACGGCCTTCGATCCGGCGCTCCGTCGCCCGCGGGGCGAGTCCACCACCGCGGCCGCGGCGCCGCGGCGGAACGCCTCGCGCACGAAGGCGTTCCCGTCGAAGCTCTCGCCGCGAAGCGCGACGAAGAGCTCGCCCGGCCGGACATTCCGCGAATCGGTGCACACTCCGGCGAAGCCCTTCCGAGGGGCCTTCGACACGTTATGTGCGCTCAGGTGCCGCACTGTGAGCACGTCCTCCATCTTCAACTTCATTTCATTCCGCGAATCGTTTCTTCGGCCACCTGCCGGTCGCTGAAGGGTATTTTTTCTTTCCCGACCACCTGGTATTCCTCGTGACCCTTGCCGGCGATGACGACAACGTCGCCCTTCCGGGCCATTCCGAGGGCCATCTGGATCGCCTTCGCCCGGTCCGGTTCGCGGAAGAGCGGTTTTCCCTGTTCAATCCCAGCGACGATCTCGTCGATGATCGCGTCGGGTTGTTCGTCCCGCGGGTTGTCCGACGTGACGATCGTAATGTCGCCGAGCGAAGAAGCGATTTGACCCATCTCGGGCCGTTTCTTCCGGTCTCTGTTCCCGCCGCACCCGAACACCGTCAGTATCCTGCCGCGTATCCCTTCCGGGAACGCTTCTTTCACGGCGATGAGCGTTTTCTCGAGCGCGTCGGGCGTGTGCGCGTAGTCGATGATGACCGTCCATCCCGCGGGTGAAGAGAGCGGCTCAAACCTGCCCCGCACCGGGCTGAACGATGCGATGTCCCGCGCAACGATCGCGAACGGAATCCCGAGGCTCAGGCCGGTCCCCGCCGCCGCCAGTATGTTTGCGACGTTGAATTTTCCTACGAGCGATGTCGAGACATCGGCCGTTTCAGCGCCGTACGAGATGCTGAATGTCGTCCCGGAGGTCGAGAACGCGATCCGGGATGCCTTCAGGTCCGCGTCGGAGTCGATGCCGTACGTCACGACCTTACCCTTCGAGAGTCCGGCCAGTTTTCGCCCCCACTCGTCGTCGACGTTGATCACCGCCCACGCGTCGTCGGTGAGCGTCGTGAACAACGATTTCTTTGCTTCGAAGTAGGCCTGCATCGTTTCGTGATAATCCAGGTGGTCACTCGTCAGGTTCGTGAAGACCGCCGTCCGAAACCGGAGCCCGTCGACCCTGTGCTGGTCGAGAGCGTGCGATGAAACCTCCATCACGGCCGACCGGCAGTCTGCGGCGACCATCTCGGCCAGCAAGGCGTTCAGCTCGAGCGGCCCCGGGGTCGTATGGGTCGCGGGGAGCATTCGGTTGCCGATTCGGTATTCGATCGTTCCGATAAGGCCCGCCTCTCCCGTGTGGCGCATCATCATCGAATGGATCAGCGACGTCGTTGTCGTCTTTCCGTTGGTCCCGGTGACGCCGACGAGGGTCATTCCATCCCCCGGCCGCCCATAGAACGCAGCCGAGATCGTCGCGAGCGCGATCCTTGTGTCGGGCACCACTACTTTGACCGTCCCAGTGTGCATACAGTAGGAATCGTCCACCGATTTGTCGTCCTCGAGAACGACGACCTTTGCGCCGTTATTGATCGCGTCGATCGCGAACCTGTGACCGTCGGAGCCGGTCCCCCGCACCGCCACGAAGAGGTCGCCGCGGCGAACGCGGCGCGAGTCGTACGCAACCGCGCCCACCTCCACCTCGTGGGTGACGACCATTCTTCCGTACAGGGTCTGGAACATTTTCCTGACGGTGACGTTTTCCAACAACTTCGATAATATCATTCCGTTTCGACGGGTAGAGGTCCGCGAGACGGACGGGTGTGGTCCGCTATTTAAGGTCGCCCGTTTTCGGGGTCTTCGGCTCGCAGGTCAGCCTGATGACGCTGCCTGACGAGACCGGTTCCCCCGGGCGCGGATTCTGCGACACGACGACTCCCGATCCGAACACAGACGGTTCAAACTTTTCGTCCCTCAATACATTGATGGCCTCGCGCATCGACAACCCCCGGACGTCCGGGGCGATATGGCGGGAGGCGCCCGCCGCCGATATCTTTTCTGCGATCGTACCTGCCGTCGTCAATTTTTTTTCCGCAGCGCGGCTTTTCCCATCGCCTGCTCCGGCGGTTCGGACTCCCGCGACCGGCTTCTGTTTGGCGCCTGCCCTCGCCGGGTCGGTTGTTACCGGGGCCTTCGCCGCGGACTCTTCCTCGCGGACATCGCGGACGTCGCCGGCGATCGGCAGCGCGTACCGGTCAGACGAGGCGACGATCCGTTTCACGATCTCCCTGAAGATCGGCGCGCTCGTCGTCCCGCCGTAGTAGTTGATGCCCCTCGGCTTGTCGAGCATCACGAGACAGACGATCTCGGGGGCCTCGGCCGGGAAGAAGCCGACGAACGAGGCGGTGTATTCGCTCCCCTCGTACGAACCGTTCACAAGGCGTTTCGACGTGCCGGTCTTTCCCGCGATCCGCATCCCGGGGATTTTCGCGGACACCGCGGTTCCACGCTCGACCACGCCTTCGAGGAACGATGTCAGCGTGGCGGCGGTCTCTTCGGAGACAACCCTGCGGACGGGCGCGGGCTCGGTTTCGGTGACTACGACCCCATCGGCGTCGGTTTCACGTTTCAATATGAACGGCCGCATCAGGATGCCGCCGTTGGCGATTGCGCCGTACGCGGCGGCGATCTGGATCGGCGTGACCCCGACTTCGTAGCCGTAGGACAGGCTGTGGCGGGTCAACGCCGACCAGAGCATCGGCTTCCTCAGGACGCCCCCAATTTCAGCCGGAATGTCGATGGACGTCTTGGTGCCGAACCCGTAACCCCGGGACATCGTGTAGAGCTTCTCGTTGCCGATGAGGTTGCTCGCCTTCGCCATCACGATGTTGCTCGAGAGTTCCATGCTTTCGCGGAAGCTGATGAGCCCGTACTTGTGCACGTCCTTGATCACGCGGGGTTTCTTCTTCCCCTTGACGCTGACCAGGTAGACGCCGTTCTCCGCGTTGAACTTTTGCTCGGGCCGGATCAGCCCCCCGTCGAGCGCGGCGGAGGCAGTCACAATCTTGAACACGCTCCCCGGCTCCACCATGTCGGTGACTGCGCGGAGTTTCTGGTTTTCCTTCGACGCCTTCCCGAAGCTCGCAGGGTTCACCCGCGGGTACTGCGCGACGGCGAGGACTTCGCCAGTCTTGGGCTGAAGCATGATGACGATGCCGCCCTCGGCTTCGTTTTCCTTCACGCCCCGCTCGAGCTCGCTCTCAGCGATCTGCTGCAGGAGCAGGTCGATCGTGAGCGTGATGTTGTGGCCGGCTACCGGGTCGATCCGCAGGTTGTCGACCGTCGCCACCAGGGAGGTGCGGCCGATCTTCTGGTAGATCATCTTGCCGTCTTTCCCCGTCAGCAGCTTATTGAAGCCCATCTCGATGCCGGCGATCCCGCTGTCGCTGGCGTTCGTGATGCCGAGGAGCTGTCCGGCGACGATCCCCCCGTGGTAGATCCTCGTGGATTTATCGGTGAGGTTGACGCCCCTGAGGGTGTCGAGGGCGAGCCTCTGGACCGCCTCCATCTTCAGCCGGCTCTCGAGCAGGACATACCGCTTCTTCCAGCCCTTCTTGAGGAGTCCGGCATAAAATGCCTTGCTCTTCCCGGTGATTTTCGAAAGCGATTTCACGAGAGCCACCGAGTCCCGGCCCACGTTCCGCGGGTTGGCCTCGACCATTACGAACATTGTGCTCGAGGCGATCGGGTTGCCGTTCCGATCGAGGAGCGATCCCCTCAGGGCCGGGAGTACGACCGGTTTATCGTACTGGTCGTCCGCGGCCTGGGCGAAGCGTTCCGATTGCGCGATCTGGATCTGCATCAGCCTCAGGGACACCAGCGCGAAGGCGACGAACAGCCCCACCTGGAGGATCCGCAGCCTGCGCCGCCACCGTCGTATCTCCCTCGGATCGTCCGGGACGATCTCCGGGCGGGGCGGGACGGGGATATGTGCTTCCTTTAGTTTCGTACGGGTACCCGTTTTTGCGTTTCGTTTTCCCGAGGCATCGACTCGTAGTTTTCGACCTCAAAGAACATCGGCTGGTCGGGGTTGTGAATCATACCGACCTTTTTCTGGGCGAGTTCCTCGACCCGGTCACGGCTCGATTTTCTGCCGATCTCGGCGTTGTAATCCCTGATGATGCTCTCGATATCCTTCTGCTTCACTTCGAGCGCGTCCACCTCGTCGGAAAGCCGGTTCACCGTGATTTTATTCCAGACGTAGAACACGATCAGGATCGAGACGACGGCGATGAGGCTGACGATCTTGAACGGCGATTTCCTCCGGCGCTTGAGAGGTTTGTTTCCCCGCGTCAGGAATTCCGACGAGCCTCCGCCCGCCTCGCCGCTGTAGACGAAGCGCCGCCGCTTCTGGTCGGCGGTTTCGGGGGTATCGGGCGTTTCGAGCTCGCTCACGGGGTTCCTGCTCATGACTCTCTCTTCTCCGCGGCCCTGAGCTTCGCGCTCCGCGACCGTTTGTTGTCCGACAATTCCTTTTCCGACGGCACCACCGGTTTTTTCGTCAACGGCGACAGCCGCCCCTTTACCTTGATTTCTTCGCGCATCCAGGTCTTCACGATCCGGTCCTCGAGCGAGTGGAAGC
>JANNFI010000063.1:0-1827 GCA_031379665.1 Ignavibacteria bacterium | reverse complement strand
TGAACGGAGAGTTTGCCGCGATTTCAGGCGTGTGCAATCACGTCGGCGGCCCGCTCGGGCAGGGAACGCTCGATGGCGACTATGTCGTCTGCCCCTGGCACTACTGGAAATTCCACCGGAAAACAGGCGAAGGGGAACCGGGGTACGAGGAGGACCGCGTTCCGGTCCACGACGTTCGCATCGACAATGGCCGGGTCCTGGTGCGCAGCATCGCGTCAACGAAGCGCGGCCGCAAACCCCACGCGCCCCATCCGCTCGCGCGACCCGTCGTGCGCGGCGACGGCCCGATCAGGATTCTCGGCATATCGACGACTATGATGACACCGGACCATCTCCGGTACAGCACCTCCGACGATCTGCTCGAACATTCGCTCAGTTCCGCCGCCGGGAAGCTCGGATGCGAGACACAACTGATCCGGATCCGCGACCTGCAGTTTCGCGCATGCGAGGGCTATTACTCGAAAGCGTCCAGGGCCTGCACGTGGCCCTGCTCGATCACGCAGATGGACCCCTCCGATCAGATGGATAAGGTCTACGAGGGCATCGTCCATTGGGCTGACGTCATCATCGTGGCGACCCCCATCCGGTGGGGCGCCGCGAGCAGCCTCTATTATAAGATGGTCGAACGGATGAACTGCGTCCAAAATCAGGAGACGATCGCGAACAAGCATCTGCTGCGAAACAAGGTCGCGGGGTTCATCATCACCGGCGGACAGGACAACGTCCAGGCCGTTGCAGGACAGCTGCTCGGATTCTTCGCGGAGATCGGTTGCCAGTTCCCCCAGTTCCCCTACATCGCCCACTCGAGGGGCTGGAGCGCGGAGGACATGGAACGCAATCAGGCGTATGTCCAGAATTCCACAGCGCTGCACGAAGGGGCCGAGGGGCTCGCCCGGCGATGCGCCGAGATGGCAAAACTGATGATCGCGGGGACGCTCGGGACAGAGGCGCTCGTCCGCGGTGGGCGAAAAGCGCACGAACTCGATACGCGGGCGCAGCTCCAGGGATCCGACACACCAACAGGGAAGCCGTGACGACCTCGTTCTCTATTGAGATGCCGCGGTGGTTGATACTGATGCCTGCAATTTTCCTGCCGCTCGTGGCGCTCTCCCAGACCGTCGACCTCCGGTTAAAGGGTCACGCCGGGGGGACGGCTACCGTCTCAATGCTCTCCGGGGAGACAGTTACCGAAATCGACTCGATGACGACTTCCTCCCCGGGCCACTACACCTTCACGATGGAGGATGACCTCCCGCGCGGCGTTCGAGTTCGTCTCCACCTACCTCGGCCACGGTGGCCCGATCACCGAAGGGCTCACCCGTGAGATCCACAAGGGCCTGGTCGAGGGCGTGCGCGGAGGCACGGCTGAGCCGGGCGAATACCGCCGGGTGCAGAACTACGTCGTGAACTCGGCCACGCGGGAGATCGTGTACACGCCGCCCCCGGCCCACGACGTGCCGATCCTCATGCGAGAGCTGGTCGAATGGCTGAACGCGCCGGGCGACGTCCACCCCTTCCTTGACGGCAACCGACGGACCTCGCGCTTGCTGTCCACGCTTTGCCTCTACCGGGCGGGCTACGATTTCAAGCAGCTGTTCACGATCAGCGAGTTCTACGTCCTTGCCCGCCAACACGCCCTCTCGGATCGGCAGGCGCTCGCCCTGGGTCGTGTGCTCGACGAGGGGCGGCTCGCGATCCAGGAGCTCGAGGCGCTCTGCCCCGGAGTGAATCGGCGGACCCTCCAGCGGGACCTCCGGGACATGGTCGAGAAGGGGCTCCTGGCGACCGAGGGGCAGACCAATCGCCTGGAGTACGTTGCAGGGAAGG
>JANNFI010000068.1:0-41787 GCA_031379665.1 Ignavibacteria bacterium | reverse complement strand
CCGATCCTTGCGATATACTGAAGGATCCATCCCGGTTCACGATCGTTTCATTCAGTCCTCCTCGTGTATTCGATCGACCGATCGATTAACTCATCTCATTCATCCACCAGACGTTGGGAGACTTTCATGTATCAGATTGCTACTGTTCTTTGTCAAACACTGCCTTTCGGGATTAGCCGTGTTCTCACTGCCGTTCTGCTGTGGGTGGCGATTCTCTTTTGTGGGGTACCGACGGCGCAGGCCGGAGACGCGAAAGCCCCGCCGGGGACTGCCACTGCTCAGGGTACGCTCGTTATGGAAACCCTGAGCTTCGAGGCGCCGGGTTGGTTTTACACGACCTGGGATGAAAACGGGAAGACGTGGAACATCACCGGGGGAGCGTGGGGTGACATCCGCGGGTACGGACCTCACTCCGGCACCTATCACCTGATTTATTTGGCGGACGCGGCTGAGAAGCTCGTCAGCACAAACGTCAACATCGACGTGCAGGGCTTCTGGTTCGAATCGGACCCGTGGTGCGCGAGTTTCAGCGTTCGCGGGTACGACGCGTCCATGAATCTGATGTACAGCATCGATTCGATTCCCATGTCCGGCGGATATCAGTATGTGGCGACGAACTGGACGGGGATCCGGTATATCGCCTTCACCGGGACCAGCACCGTCGGGAATGAGTTCGATCCCGATGGTTCATTCTTCGTTGACGATATCGACTACAACTTGCACGGCGTCCACCAGGTGAACCTCCAGGTTTCCATGAATGACCGGTGGAACCTTGCTTCACTTCCCGCGACACCACCCAGCTATCTGCTCAGTTCGGTCTATCCCGGAGCCGGGGGATCCGCCTATGCATATACCGTGGGGGGGTACGTGTCCGAAACCTCCCTGTTGCCGGGCAAGGGCTACTGGATCCGGTTCAATTCATCCTCCCAGGAAACTGTCGGCGGCGCCGAGATCTTATACCTCGCCATTCCCGTCACGGCGGGATGGAACATCGTCGGCTCGATCTCGCAGCCGGTGGCAGTATCGTCGATAACCAGTATGCCGGAAGGGATGTCCACGAGCCAGTTCTTCGGTTACAACGCCGGTTACAACCCGGTGGACACGATTCACCCCGGTATGGCATACTGGGTAAATGTACAGTCGAACGGAACGCTCATCCTCGGACCGGTTGCACAGTTCATGAACCCCGGTGCGACGATCCAGATTGTGTCAACATCCGAAATGCCGCCTCCGGGACCGGAAGAAGAGCAGGGGATGTCGCAGGTCCCGCGGGAGTCTGCGCTCGGACAGAACTATCCCAACCCATTCAATCCGTCGACGGTCATTCGATACGAGCTTTCGAGCCAGTCACATGTGACGATCGGAGTCTACAATACGCTCGGCCAGGATGTAACCACGCTCGTTGACGGTGTCGTGGGCGCGGGGTATCGGGACGTCCGGTGGGACGCCTCGGAGGCGCCGGCCGGAGTCTATTACTACCGCATCACCGCCACCAGCCTGGCCACCGGCGAGGTGTTCAGTAGTGTTCAGAAGATGGTGCTGGTGAAGTAGGGGCCCGGTGCCCGGTGCCCGCGTGAAGAACTCGAACTACGCGATCCAGGCGAACAAGGATTTCGATTTCATTGTCATGCGCAGGCGCTGGGATTATTTCGTGCGGAACCTGATGGGGGCGACACCGCCGGAAGGGTATGTCATTAAAATCGAGCCGGATGCGAGGGATGCGGTGGAGAAGAAGAAATGCAACAGTTACGGTGACTCCGCCCTGATTTATCTGGCGCTGATAGCCGAACGACGGAAAATGAAGGATGGATTCTCGGTGTGAAATAAGCGGCTTTCAACGTACTTACATTTCCCCATTTATCACTCCATCAAACTATTTTCTTTGGAAAGGTTCTGCGTTTGTTAAATTTATTACGACAGGATCCGCCAAAGAGTTGTTTGCATTTCGTGGAGGTTGATAACGTATGGGGACGACGGTCACCCCGCTCCCGGAGGTTATTGAAAAACGGATACTCCTGATCCGCGGTCATAAAGTGATGCTCGACGCCCATCTCGCGGAACTCTACAAGGTTGAGACGAGTGTGGTGAAACGGGCTGTCAAACGCAACATCGAACGATTTCCAGCCGATTTCATGTTCGAATTAACCGGTGAAGAAGCTGAAGCTTTAAGGTGCCAATTTGGCACCTTAAAGAGGGGAGCCCATTCCAAGTACCTTCCCCTTGTGTTTACTGAGCAAGGTGTGGCAATGCTCTCTTCCGTGCTCCACAGTCAGAGGGCGATCCAGGTCAACATCGAGATTATACGTGCATTTGTACGGTTGCGGGAGATGCTTGTGGCCCACAAGGATCTCGCGAAAAAACTAGATGCGCTGGAAAAGAAGTATGATCAACAGTTTCGGGTTGTCTTCGACGCGATCCGGCAGATGATGGTGCAGCCGGTACCACCATCTAAGCGGCGTATCGGGTTCGGGGTGGATGCGCCGAGGGAGGCGGCGGAGAAGAAGTGACTGGTCACCGATGAGCGCCAAGCTCGCCTGGTCCGGTTCGCTGCTGGCCGTTCAACCGCGAATCCGCCTGTTGCGCTCGTTCGACCAGCGTGACCACTCCTACCTCGGATACACGCTGCAGGTCGACGGACTGATCGGTGGATTGAATTCGCAGTTTTGCGTTGGTATCGGGAAGGCCCTCCAGGCCAAACACGCGCTTCAGGCCGGGGATGTCGTGGAAGGATTTTGCCGCCCGGTGGAGGACCCGGACCTCGAGACGGTGGCGTACTACAAGGTGAGCGGGTTCAAGGTCGTCTCGCGCAAGGTGAAGGACCCTCCCACGCCTCCTCCGTGGGTGGGGGTTCCCCCGGCACTGGAGGTCTATCGCGAACGCGGCCACGGCCGGCTTGCCCCCCAAACATACGAAGAAAGCTGCAGGTCCTGCATCTGGGGATGCAGGATGGCCGTGCAGATGATCATCGACCAGTGGAATCCATCGAAGCAGAAATTCCGGCAGGAGACGTTCTGCTATGGACCCAAATCCTGCCGGGTGTATCGATCCGGACCCCCGCGGAAGGTGCCGGGCCGAAAGGGGATGACCTGGACCGAGGAGGATTGGGTCGATGAAGACGCAACCAGCCATCGATCGGACGACGAGTAGGCAGGTCAAATATGGCGAAATTCCTCCCCTCTTGCCTTTTACCGAAAAAAGCTGTATCTAATATTTGCATAACTGGACTAAAATGGTCCACTATTGCAACTAATAGCACAAAATTTCGGCTATGGAAGCCATAGATCTCACGACATACGTCGACCACGCTCAGAGCTCCGGAAGGTACTCGTTCACGAAGCGAGAAGTCCGGGACGCCATCCGACTCGACGATGCCTCGCTCATTAAGGCGTTATGGCGACTCGAACGCCAAAACAGGATCCGGAGGGTGAAACGCGGGTTTTACGTCATCGTGCCGCTCGAGTATGCGAACAGCGGCATTCTTCCTCCTGAATGGTTCGTCGCGGACCTGATGAAATTCCTCGGACAAAACTATTACGTCGGGCTTCTTTCCGCCGCGGCACTGCACGGAGCGGCACACCAGCAACCCCAAGAGTTCCATCTCGTCGTTCAATCGGCGCACCGGGATATTCACGTTCAGTCCCTCCAATTGCGTTTCTTCAAGAAATCCGGAATGGAGGCCTCTCCCGTTCAGCAGGTCAAAACGCCGACGGGGTTCATCAATGTGTCCAATCCGGCCGTCACGGCGCTGGACCTCGTCGCGTACGCCGGCCGCGTTGGCGGCCTCAACAGGGTGCTTACCATCCTTCAGGAGCTCAGCGAGGGGATCGCGCCCCCGATGCTGGTCGAAGCCGCGAACAGGGATGGGCAACTCTCGCACATTCAGCGATTGGGCTGGCTGCTCGAGAAAGCGGGACAGGCCGACCTCGCGGCGACATTGGCGCAATGGCTGGCCTTGAAGACCCCCGCACGTACGCCGCTCGATCCCGCCGGACCGAGGACCGGTTTTCCGAGGGATAGGAAATGGAATGTTGTGGTTAACGCGGAAGTGGAGGGAGAACTCTGATTCCCCAGGCGTTCATCGTCGAATGGCGGGCCCACGCACCCTGGCTCTCGGACGCTCAAGTGGAACAGGATCTGATCATTTCCCGGGCAATCGTCCTCCTGTTCTCGCACGACCTCCTCAGGGCTAACCTCGCATTCCGCGGCGGAACGGCGCTCCACAAACTCTATCTTCATCCGGCCCTGCGGTATTCCGAGGATGTAGACCTCGTCCAGGTGACTGCGGGCCCGGCCGGCCCGCTCATGGATGCCGTTCAGGAGGTGTTAAATCCGGTTCTTGGTGAGCCGCGCCGCCTGCAAAAAGAGGACAGTGCGACACTCATCTACCGTGTCGCGTCGGAGATTCCACCGATTATGCAGATGAAGGTCAAGATCGAAATCAATACCCGGGAACACTTTTCAGCAGAGGGCTTTCAACGGGTTCCGTTCGCGGTCGAGTCGCGGTGGTTCTCGGGCTCCTCCCCCGTCGTTACGTACTCGCTCAATGAACTTCTTGGGACGAAACTCCGGGCCCTCTACCAGCGGCGAAAGGGAAGGGATCTCTACGACCTCTGGCTCGGGCTCACGCGAGGGAAGGCGGAACCGGCACCGATTGTCGCTGTCTTCAGGAGGTATATGGAAGATGGGGGACTTTCCGTATCCGGCCCTGAGTTTCATTCAAATCTTGCGGCGAAGATGGTGAGGAAGGAATTTCTTTCCGATACCGACAACCTCCTGAGGTCCGAGGTCAGGTATGATCCCCGTGAGGCTTTCGCCATTGTGGATCAACGGGTGCTGACGCTGCTCGATGCCTCATGACGATCTTCTTCAATCAGCTCGCGATTTTCATCTCCACGATCTGCCTCCTTGTTCCCTCGATTGGTTACTTCAGGGGCGATTCCCACGGGGGGTCCGCCGGTCCGCCACCGTCGCTTTGGAACTTCAAAGTCACCCAACCGATTTTTGGAGCGCCGGCGGTTCACGGCGGTTCCATCTATTTCGGCTCCGCCGATTCGATCCTCTACGCCCTCGATGCCGCCACCGGTGAACCCCGCTGGACGTACAAAACCCGCGGCCCCATCCGCTCGACGGTCGCGATCGAAGGCGATCGACTCTTCCTCGTCGGCGGGGACGGCATCGTGTATGCCTTCAATAAAGATTCGGGAACGGTCATCTGGACATTCGCTACGGAAGGGGAGAAGCTCTACCCGCTATACAGTTACGCCGACTATTTCTTCTCGTCGCCCGTCGTCGAGGCCGGCGTCGTCTATTTCGGCTCCGGCGACGGCCACGTCTACGCCCTGAAATCCTCCACCGGCGAGCTCGTCTGGAAGTTCAAGACCGGCGACGTCGTCCACGCCGTGCCCGTCCTCTACGGCGACAAACTCTTCGTGGGGTCGTTCGACGGGTATGTGTATGCGCTCCGGCGCGCGACCGGCGAGCTGGCCTGGAAATTCAAATCGGTGGGGCACCGGTTCTTCCCGGCCGGCGAGATGCAGGGCAATCCGGTTGCCGGGAACGGCCTCGTCTACGTCGGCGGCCGGGACTACAACATCTATGCCCTCGACACGGCGAAGGGCTTTAGCCACTGGAACAAGCAATTCCCCAAGGGCTGGGCGCTGGCGCTATCAGTAAAAGACTCCGTCCTCTACGTCGGCACCTCCGACGACGACCTCGTCCTCGCGCTCGACGGCAGGACGGGCGCAGAGATCTGGAAGACCGACGTCCGCTTCAACGTCTTCGGCGCACCGGCCGTGACCGATTCGATGCTCTACGTCGGCACGCTCCAGGGGAAGCTCCTCGGTCTCGGCCGCGCGACCGGCGAGATCCGGTGGAGCTGGGCGACCGACGGGTACACGGAGCACCACGCGGAGTTTTTCAAGTCGGAGGATAAGGTTGTGAAAGAGGAATTCTACGCCATTGTCGGGACGCCGGAAGGGTACATCGAGGCATTGCACAAGCTGGGCGCAATCTTCTCGACCCCGACCATCGCGGGCGAGAAAATATACGTCTCGAGCACCGATGGGATCGTCTACTGCCTGCGAAAAAACCCATAACACGAACCGACACGATGAGAGTTTCCTCATTCCGCGTCCCTCCCGACAGGGCGGTCAACCTGAAAAAATCCCCCACCCTTGTCACCCCCCTTTATTCCTCCAAAGACGACTACAAACTTCTCCTCGCCAAGCAAACCGACAAACTGGCCAAACTCCAGAACGTCCTCTACGCCGACGACCGCTACGCGCTGCTGGTGATCTTCCAGGCGATGGACGCCGCGGGGAAGGACGGGGCGATCAGGCACGTGATGAGCGGCCTCAACCCCCAGGGGTGCCAGGTCTTCAGCTTCAAGCACCCGAGCGCCACAGACCTGGACCACGACTTCCTCTGGCGCACGACCGCCTGCCTGCCCGAACGCGGCCGCATCGGCATCTTCAACCGGTCGTACTACGAGGAGGTGCTCATCGTCCGTGTCCATCCGGAGATCCTCGCGGCCCAGCGCATTCCGGATCTTCCCAAGGACCCCGACAAGATCTGGAAATCGAGGTACCGCTCCATCGTCGACCTGGAACACCACCTCTACAAGAACGGCACGCGGATCGTGAAGTTCTTCCTGCATCTTTCAAAGGAGGAACAGCGCAAGAGGTTCATCGACCGGATCGACGACCCGGACAAGAACTGGAAGTTCAGCGCCGCCGACGTCGAGGAGCGGAAACTCTGGAAGGGGTATATGCGCGCATACGAGGAGTGCCTTGCCGCGACCAGCACAGAAAAAGCCCCCTGGTACGTCGTCCCCGCCGACGACAAGGAGAACGCCCGGTTGATCATCTCAGGCATCCTCGTCGACACGCTCAAGGGCCTCGATCTGCGCTACCCCGAGGTGAGTGAGGAGAAGAGGAGGGAGTTAGGGGAGATTAGAAAGGGGTTGGAAGGGGAGAAAAGAAACAGAATGTCACACCCTCCATAATCCTCAACCGCCTCGGGTAGGGACATTTCCGCTGATCTCCTCCCATCAAATATTAAAATTCGCGGAGACCGTCTAAGGTACCAGTCTGGCACCTTTGAAAAGCACAGACTTCTGTCCTTTTTAAAAGGACAGGTTTTAATGAATCTATCCTTTTAAAAAGGATAGATTGAAAATCAGTCAAAAATCACAGGGTATTAGGGGGGGAGCGTACCACGCTTGTCACGTACAACGGCAGATTAATACCGGTATAACGGCATATTTCTCAATTTCCCGCTAAATCAGTAATATTATCTTAATAATCATCCGAATCACTGTTATAACGGTATTGTGGTGGATTTCCTTGAGGAACTTCCGGGTATCATCCGCTTCCATAGGAAGAAGGCTGGCCTGACTCAGGCTGGGCTCGCGAAATTGGCCGGTGTGGGAAAGACCGCCGTCTTCGATGTGGAGAAGGGGAAAAAAACAACGCAGATCGATACGCTCGGGAAAATCCTTCGCGTCCTGAATATCGGTGTTGAATTCAGCGGACCGTTGATGGTGGAATACCGGCGCCAAAAAAATGCAAGGGATGACCGATGAGGACGGCGGGGATATACGTCAACGCAAAACAGGCCGGCGTCCTCGAAGAGGTCGAGCGGGGCAAGCGGTATCTTTTCCGGTATCGGGAGGGGTACCAGGGGCCGCCGGTGTACCTCACAATGCCGGTGGAGATGCGCGTCCAGACCTTCGAAGGGTTTCCTCCGTTCTTTGAGGGAGTGCTTCCCGAGGGAGTTTTGCTGGAAGGGCTCCTACGCGCCGGGAAACTCGATCGTGACGATCTCTTCGGACAGCTCCTGGCCGTCGGCGGGGATCTCGTCGGGTCTGTCACGGTGGTGGAAGGCGCATGACACGCCGCGATCCGCCCATGATCCGCTCATGACCCGCTGTCCCATCACCTACGAGGCCCTCCAGAAGGGCATGAAGTATTCGCGCGCGGGCCTCAGGCTGCTCTCAGCGCGGCTCACCGCACTCCACGACCTTCCCTGGTCCGCTTCCGATCAGAGGAAGGAAGCCGTACTGCGCGCCGGGAAGATGTCGATCCAGGGCATGCAGCCAAAGCTCAGCGCGAGGCTCAACGTGCCCGAGGGCAGGTTCGACGTCGTCGATACCGGCGGGGAGTTTATCCTGAAACCCCAAACCGATTACCCCGAGATACCCGAAAATGAGTCCCTCACGATGCGGTTCGCCGCTACGGTGGGGATCGAGGCGCCGCTCACGGGTATGGTCTACTGCGCGGACGGATCCCGTACGTATTTCATCAAACGGTTCGACAGGGTGGGGAAGAATCGAAAAATCCCGGTCGAGGACTTCACCCAGCTCTCGGGCCGTACCCGGGAGACTAAATACGACTCGAGCATGGAACAGTTGGGGGAGATCATCCGGAGATTCTGCACGTTTCCGGTCGTGGAGAACCAGAAGCTCTTACGCCTGACGCTTTTCAATTACCTCACCGGCAACGAGGACGCACATCTGAAGAATTTCTCCCTCGTCACGCGCGATGGGATCGTCGGACTCTCGCCCGCCTATGACCTCGTGAATACGACCATCGTCCTCGATCGACGGGGTACTCTCGGATCTTGCCGACGGGACGGGTGAGTGGGAAAAATTTATTGGCGAGAGCTTCCTGACGGAACGGATGAAGGAGAGGTATGTCGAATTGCTGGGATCGCGGAGGAGGGTGTTGGAATTGTGACGGGAGGAGGCCATTGGGTGAGCTCAGGAAGGGGCTGTAGGGGGAGCAATCTTCCGGTCACTTCCGTACTTCGTTGTCCACTCTCTCCAGCATCGCAATAAAATTTCTCAAACGGCGATGGGTCGCGATAAGTTCCTGCACATACGTCCTCCATTCGGCGCGACGGTCCAGCCGCAGGAGCAATCCCCGGATCTTCACGACGAGCTCGATCGCTTCTTCGTAGGATTGGTTGTTCTTCCGCTTCAGCGCCGCCTCGACGAGCCGATGGTACACCTCCAGGGCATCTCCGGGGTGGACGGCCGCTCTTTTCTCCGCAAGATCGAGCCAGAGGGATTCGTTGCATCCCCCCTCCAGGGCGGCCTTCCAGGCCGCGGCGATCTTCCTCTCCCAGAGATAAATAGCCACGAGGTCGGAGAAATCCGGCCGGTACGTTGTCCAGGCGCTTTTCGGGGCGTCCCGCACAGCCTCTTCCAACCGTTCCCGAAACGTTGACAACGCTTTCTCGCGCCAGCGTTTCCAGGCCTTGACGCCGCCGTCGCGAAGTGCGTACGATTTCAGGACCTTGAACTCGTTGAGGTGGGGGTGCTCCGAATATTCCGCCCAGATGATGTTCACCGCGTCGCTGTGGCGCTTCGCCCGGCGATATTCCTCCGCAAGGAACCCCCGCAGCCGCGCATCCGCCCCTTGCGGGAACGCCCGCACCCCCTTCTCAGCCCACTCGATCGCCAGGGCATTCATCCCGGCCTTCTGACAGGCTTCCGCGATGTCGAGGTACTGGTACTCAGAGGATAGGTCGCGGGATTTGACTGCGACGAGTTGATCGAGGTCGCCTGTCCGCTCCGCCAGCCGTTCCATGATGCTCGTAATGCGGGACCGTTCCCCCGAAAACCGCTCCTGCGGGAGGCCGGGTCCGAGCGGGGGAACGCCAGCCCATTTCGCTTCGGCGATCGCCTGATAGCGCTTCAGGCCTTGGGCACCGAACACGTCGGCGTAGCGGTCGACCGCGCCCGAAAAAACGCCGCAGTAGCTTCCGAGGCCCCACTGAAATAACCGTTGCGCGAGTTGTTCCGGGTCCGGCTTCGCCCTCATGCACGCGCCGTGGTGCATCTCCTGCAATTCTTCCAGGATGCCACCCGCAAATCCGTCGGAATCGCCCATGTATTCCGTCTGTATTTCGAACTTCACGAGGAAATGTTCCACGAGGTCGATCACGGAACTCGCGTGACCGGCGTCGAGGAGCTTGCAAAGTTCATCGAGAACGTCCCGGATGACCTGCGAATA
This sequence comes from Ignavibacteria bacterium, assembly GCA_031379665.1. GTDB lineage: Bacteria > Bacteroidota > Ignavibacteria > UBA10030 > SZUA-254 > SZUA-254. The sequence continues at coordinate 31,771 of JANNFI010000068.1, read as the reverse complement.
CTCGTACATCGATTTATGGTCGATGAACCCGTCCGGGTCCACCGCCTCGTCGATCACCTTTTTCCACGAGTAAAGGTCCGGTTCACCATCTGAGGTACCCGTCATCAGGATCAACTGCCCCCGGAGCCGGTCGTTCTCCGTCCCATGACGTAGTATCAGGTCGACGAGGGTTTCCTTCGCGAGCGAGAGGAGGTGCTTCCGGACTTTTCCGAGGTCGATCCCGGGGCCGAATTCTCCCCCATTCAGCCGATCGGCGGGGCCCCCTTCACCGATGTCCTGTCGGGCCGCGAGAGCGACGGCGACGCAGTGTTTGCAGAACAGCTGGTGATCACCGTAGTACGGACAGGTGCACGAATATTCCAGTTCGCCGTCCACAAGCTCCAGTTCGACACGATACGCCTGCGAACCGCTCACGGTCGCCCGGACAGATCCGGCGTCCGTGCGGAGGTCGACGACGCGACCCTCCCGGTGATATTCAACACCCCGGGAATACGAGGGTTCGCCGGCGAGGGCCTGAATGGCCCCCGGGGAGAGTATCTGTGTCAGTCGTTCACTCATTGAAATGCTTCCATCGCTCCTGGTCGTGGCGCCGTTCGGGGAGGTGGAATATAAAAAATATTTCTTATCTTATCCGTTTGAAAAACAGAATGGCCCCCGACGATTACACCAGGACGATGCGCCGGATCCACCGGCTCATCCAGGAAAAGAATTTCAGGCGCGCACTCCCGCTCGCAGCAGGAATCGCGCGGAATTATCCCTCCGATGCGCTCTCGCACGTGGCCCACTCGATCTGCGAGGCGGAGCTCGGGAGCTACGAGAAGGCCCTCGATATCCTCGCCCTGGCGAACCTCACCATTCCGGACGACCGCCTGATCATCTTTCAGACGGCCGAAACGCTCAATCATCTCGAACGCTACGAACAGGCCGAGGGCATCTTCGAGCGCGCGCTCACGCTTTCGGCGAACGGGACGCCGCGCGATCGCTCGGAATGTCTCAACGGTCTCGGATCCGTGCAGTGGAAGCAGGGCAAGCGGGACGATGCGATCATCGCGTGGAAACACGCGGTCGCGGAAGATCCAACGTACGTCATACCCCGGAAAAATCTGGATGAACTGACGAACGAATACGCAGAACCGGTGAGCGCGAGCCCCACGCACGACGACCTCAACCATTTCCAGAAGATTCATACGACTCGGTACTTCGCCGGATGCGGACACGGGATATTCGAAACGATGAAAGAAGCCGAGCAGGTTTTTGGGGCCATCATCGCGGCGTGGAACGAGCTGATGGCGCCCCGCGGTGAGGAGATCGACCGGATGACCGCCGCCCAGAAGACGGAGTTATTCTCGGCGGTGCAGGTCGATTATTCGAAATCGAGTCCAGCACCCTCATTGCGTGATGACCTCCCGGCCCAACGCACGATCCAGAGAAAGGATCCACCCCGACCACCGCGGAGAAGAGGCGTCTCCCCCGGACCCGACCCGGAACTCCTCGATCGGCAGTTCCATTTTCTTCCCCCATCGCACGGGCGGATGGTGCTCGAGCTGGGATATCCGGCCCTGATCGGTGCGGGGATGGAGGCAAACAGGTTGCGTTCGATCGTCAAGGGCGCCCCCGTTGTATCGAAGGAAGAACAGATATCATTCACCTGGGCTCACGAACTCCTCCTGCGGCTGATCATCGTCCAAATGAAGAAGGGGTCGGAGGATGGACGGGCCGCCCTCCGGGAGGCCAGGCAGATCGCTCTCGAGTGCATCCCGGCCGGTATTGTGACGATGATCCTGAAGGAGATTCGGAAGAATATCGCCCGTGTCCCGGTCAGGCAGGCGAAGGAGTAGGATGAGTCTCGGGTAAACTCCGGATCGTCCCCTCCGCCGACGAATACGCCGGGCTGATTTTATCGCAATTCCCGCTCGACACGTCTGAGGGGCTGCATCTGAGGTCTCCTGTGGTCAGCGAGGAGGTTGGGGGAGGTTTTCTGATATGTAACGCCAACGTACATATCGCTTGCGATATGTACAATAATTGCTATATTTGTTACATATGAAATTTAACCCGACACGGCCGTTCGACTTGCCATTACTGCCTCCCCCGGTGAATTTCAAACACGAGAAGTTCGTGGATATCATGCTGAAGACCCGGACGGAGCTCGGCGAATTAAAAGGTTATTCGTACGGTCTCCCGAAACCCCTTCTTCTCCTCTCTCCCGCCGTCATCAGGGAGTCGGTGGCGAGCTCCAACATCGAGAACATCAATACGACGATTGAAGAGGCGCTTCAGGCTCAGCTCTTTCCCGAAGCGGAGCAGAAGAAACCCGATAAGGAGGTACTGCGGTACAGGGACGCGATTATCTGGGGATACGAGAACCTGAAAAAGATCCCCGTCTCCACCCGGCTGATCCTCGGCATTCAGAAAAAGTTATTGCCTGAACAGAACTCAGGTTATCGGAGGACGCAGAATCAGATCGTCAACGGCACTACGGGAGAGATAGTGTATACTCCACCCCCGGCCAACGCGCTACCCGGATTGCTCAACAATTGGGAACGATTCGTGAGCGAGAAGGGCGACGGGATCGATCCTCTTGTGAAAGCGGCGATTGCGCATTACCAGTTCGAGGCCATCCATCCGTTTGGTGACGGCAACGGCAGAACCGGAAGAATCCTGATGGTGCTCCAGCTTATCCAGGAGAGGATGTTGTCGCACCCGATTCTATACGTAAGCGGATACATCAATAAAACCCGGAGCGAGTATTACAAGCTGCTACGGGGCGTAAGAAAGGAGGAGGGGTGGCACGAACTGATACTCTATATGCTCAAGGGTTTTCACCAGCAGGCGATGGAAACGAAGACAACAATTTTCGGAATTATGGAGTTGTTCGAGAAGACAAAGGAACGCGTACGGCAGAAGTACCGGAAAGTGTACTCGGCGGAGTTGGTGGAGGCCATCTTCGCACTCCCGATCATCACTCCCGTGAACCTCGGCAGGAAATTGGGGATCAATTACCGGACGGCCAGCCGCTACCTGGCCGAACTCGCCGAAGGAAAGGTCCTGCACGAGAGCTACGTGGGGAAGTATCATCTCTACGCGAACAAATCCCTCCTGAAATTACTGAAGAGGTGATAGCTTGGTTGAGCTCGTCCCGCGTCAACCTACTTCACCAGCGCCATCTTCAAGACCTTCGTGAATGTCCCGGCCGTGATCTTGTAGAAGTACACGCCGGTGCCCACCTGCAGGCCCTCGCGGTTGCGGCTGTCCCAGATGACGTCGTGTCGTCCCGCGGCGTTCTCGCCGTCGACCAGCCGGGCGATCTCGCGTCCGAAGATGTCGTATACCGTCACCGTGACGTGAGCGGCTTCCGGCAGCGCGTACCGGATGACGGTCGTGGGGTTGAAGGGGTTCGGATAGTTCTGCGCAAGCTCATACTCGGTCACCACCTCTTCCGAGGCGACCTCCTCATCAGGCGGCATCGGCAACACCTTCGTCGCGCTCGAATCGAACCCGGTGGCGAGCGCCACGCAGGCCTGGTGTTCGGTGGTCACTTCCTTGGCGAAGAACGAGCCGAACGAATGGCTCGAGTGGCCGAGCCTGATTGCGCCGTTCGGTGCCACGACCTTACCGACAAACGTCGACCAGGGACCGGTCGAGACCGCGGGGTCATCGTCGTCGTGGTGGCCGCCGTGGCCATATGACGAGCCGATGATGATATCGTCTTTTTCGATTTCCACAGGCCCGTCCCCAAGCCCGCTTCCGCCGATGTAGAATGAAATATCCGAAGGGTTCGCGCCGTCATCCTGCGCCGGGCCGACGTAGCTCTTCTTATCGGTGATCATATCGTATCGAATACGCACTTCGGTGGCCCCTCCGCCGAGGATGGCGAGCGCCGCCATATATCGCACCCGCAGGCTCTTGAAATGATAAATACCCGGTCGCAGGAAGAGCGCCGCATTCATCTGAATGTTGACCCTGCCGTAGATGCCGGGGTCCAGGGTATCGACCCTGCAGGTGTTCACCGTGACTGAATGGGCACCGGCCACATCGGGTGACGGTTCATTGAACGCGGGCATCGACCCGACCGGGAGGGCGAGCGGCGTGTACGAATCACCGTTGATCGTCCCTTCGTTCGAGAGCGTGTTGAAATAAACGTCCCCGTCGACCACCGACTGCCTGCCGATCGAAACCCTGTTCCCCTTGAGGAAATACCCCGCCGGCGTGATCACCTCTTTATCGAGTGTCAATTCATACCTGGGGCGCCTGTGACTCGAAGCCCTGTTGGCGACGACGTGGCCCGAATAGATCCTGGTGTCTTCCTTCAGCCTGACCTTGTACTCTGCGAAGATGACCGTATTCTCGAGCGGGCTCAGGACGTAGACCGAGCGTTCGGCGCTCCGCACGATCGGAGTCGGGACCGACGGCAGCGCGGCGGTGGCTTCGAGGTTGAACCGGTACGTGCCGCTCTGGCCGGTGTTCTGGAAGAGTCCGTCGTAGATGCCGTTGCCGGAATGTGTCATCGTGACGAGCTGGGGGAGCGACGAGCCGGGACCGTAGACGTTCGCCAGGATGGTGGCGTCGAGGATTGGCTGACCTCCCTCAACGATGTGCTCGCTCGCCAGGAGTCCGCCGCCCTCGTAGAGCGACGCCTGGAAGGTGATCTCTTCGCCCGGCTTGTACGATTCCTTCTGGAAGCTCACGTTGAAAACGACGTCCACCGCTGAGATCACGCGGATGGACACCGGCTCAGGCACCGGAGGCTCGGGCTCCGTGTTGGCGCCAAAAGGATGGACCTTCCACACGCCAGGCGGCGGGTTGGGGATGATGTAGAATCCGTATGTCGGGCCCTGGACGTATTTCCAGCCTGACGGCAAATTGTTCGGCGTGATCACGCATGACGGAAGGGTGAATTCAGTGTAGGCACCGTCAGGTACAACGCAATCCGGTGGCTGAAGGAACGACGTGAACTGGCTCCCCTGCCAGACGAGCCCGGGGTAGAGTACCGTCGTGCCGGGATCGACCGCGCCTTGCCACACGAGTCCGCCCTGCCAGACGAGGCCGCCCTGCCAGACCAGCCCGCCCTGCCAGACGAGCCCGGTCTGGCTCGTGAAAAGGAGGGTGTCGCCGATGAGCTGCAATCCGGTCAGTTCGTTCCAGATGTATTGCGTGATGAGCGCGATGGTGGTGTCGGCGGCCAGGAAATAGTCACCCGATGTGTTTTGCGCGAGCTGGCTCGCGAGGTCCTGCCCCGAGCTTCCGTTGAAACTCATCGTAAAGAGCGTGACCTCGGCCGCGTTCAGCGCAGGGAGAAGGCTCAGCGCCGCGGGCGTGCCGGTTTCCTGTCCCGACCCGAAGAGGATCATCGCCCTTCGGTTGGAGTTTACCACATTCAGGACGTCGAGGCCGGTCTGGAGTCCGGTGCCCAGACCCGCTGTGCCGCCGACGCTCATCGCGTCGATTTTGGCGGTGAGCTCAGCGAGGTTGGTCTCGTTGACGTAGGTCAGCGGAACGACCACAGAGTCGGGAAGTTTCACCACCGCAATCCTGTCGTTGGCGCGGAGCTTATTGAGCAGTTCGGTCGCGCTGTTCTTCGCGGGCCCGAAGCCATTGTAGGTGCCGTTGAACGCCGGGGTCGCGTCAAAGACCAGCACCAGGTCGACGGAGCTCTTTGGCGCGAGTGAATAAATCAGCCTGATGCCTTCGATGTCTCCGGCTTCGAGGGAGCTCTTGTTGGTCTCGTCGTCGCGGATGATGCCGTACATCGTCAGGTTGTCGCCGTGACTCCCCATCCGGATGTCCCATCCGAGGTAACCGGGCAGGTAGATGTCGCCGAGGCCGCTGAAATGGCCCACCTCGTGCGTGGAGGTGTTCAGGACGTCCTTGACGCCGACCATCGCGCCAGAGAGCGACGGGCCGTCAGCCGCGACCGATGCGGTTCCGTCGGGGGAGTTGGGTCCGGTCCCAATCGCGGCCGACGGGGCCATCCCTTCGCCCGCATTCCCGAACGTAAAATGCTCGGCGTTGAAGGCGATGTCGACGTCACTCATCTCGCCGTTGAAAGCGTTGTACCGGACGCGCGTGACGGCGATCGCCGCCGCCGGCGCCCCGATGTCCTCGGTCCAGCCGTCGGTCACCCACACCACGTTATGGATGCCGTCAGGGGTGCCTCCCCAATTTTCAGTTGGGTCGGGTGAGGGGTCGGCCGTATAATGCAAAATCTGTGAGGCGTCGGTCCTGACCGCCTGGACGTTCCAGACGTCGAAAGACGCTTCGACCTCTGTCTGGAACCCTCCGTCCGCCACGCTCGGCGCGAGGTTGAACACAGCGTTGCCGTCCCCCCAGTGGAGGGGGATGCCGGAGAACGTCGTATTGATGACGTACTCGTCGGGCTGATAAATGCGAGTGTCGCTGCCGACGGTGTAATTCGGCGAGAACTCCGACGTGTTACCGAATTCGTCCGTTGCGGTGGCGGAGATATACTGACCAGCAGTAAGCGGCAGGGATGACGTGATGACGTACCAGGCGTAGGCAGAATCGGCGTCGGTGGTTACCGTCGTGGCACCGATGAAGGTCTGACCCTCACCGTTGCCTGAAGGGTCGGTGACGTCGTTGAGGAAGGCCTCGATCCGGAAGGGCGTGGACGGCCAGCTGAGCAGATAGCCCTCGACCGTGGCCGTGTCGGCCGCGCCCGGAGTGGCGAAGTTCACTTTCGCGTAGTTCACGTGGAAATTCACGGCGTCAGCGACGATCGGACGCACCAGCGGCGTGGTCGGGCCGCCGGGATAGAGGTTGTCGGTGGGGCCATCACCGCTGAGGTCGATCCCAAGCGCTCCGTTCGAATGAATCGAATTGCCGAGGATGGAGTTGCCGGAAGGAGGAGGGATGTCGTCCTCGTCATCCGACTCCTCGACCGTGACGCCGTTGCCGCCGTTATCGTGGATGGCGTTCTGTTCGATCAGGTTGCCGTCACTGTGGACGACGATACCCGACCCGGGAAAGCCGCTGATGTCCAGACCGGAAATGACGGAGCCGGATGGGGTATACCCCTCCTGGAGAAAATCACCACTCAAGACAAGACCGTTACTGCCGGGGTACGATCCGGGTTCGTATGCGGGAGATATGCTGATCAGGGGTTCACCCGAAGGGTCTGTCAGGTTGCTGAAATCGATTTCGACGCCGTCGGTGAGGGGTGGCAAAGGTTCGAGCAGGCCGATCACCTTTGGTCCCGGGGCGACGGCTGTCAGGCTGTCGAACGAAATATCGTCGGGGCCCGGATTGTCGTTCGCCGCCAGGATCGCTTCCCTCAGGGTGGTGAGGCCGTCGTCAGGATTCAACGAGTCGATGAACGTATTAACGACGAACGACTCCGGCGTGTTGGGGGAGAAGATCGCCGTGATGGATTGGTTGCCGTCAATCAGGACAACAAGCGGATTGTCGGTACTCACCGTTTCGCCGCTGCGCACCCACCGGACGAAGTGCGTCCCGGTGTTGGCGATCGCCGTGAGTGTCGTCATCGTCCCCGGGGGGTAATAGGATTCGAGCGGATCCAGCTCGACCGATCCGAGCGTCGTATCGCCCGCGAGCGGGTCCGAGTCCTTCAGGACCACAAGCGAATAAAGGTTGGCGATGAACGTCGCGCCGATCGAACCGTCGGCAACAACATTCGTGAAGGTGTGCGGGTAACCGGCCGGGGCAAAGGGGGTGGTTTCCACGCTCACCGGCGCTGCTCCGTTGAGCTGAATGGTCGAGACGTGGTGGTCGGCGTCGGCCGTCGCGGTGAAGGCCGCCGATCCTCCGTGCGGTACATACACCGGACCGGCGGGGGAGATCGATCCAAAATCACCGGCGGTCGTCGTGATCGTATAGACGTTGATCGCGAATGTCGCGCTGATCGTGTGGTTCGCGGACACTGTTGGAAACGTGAAAGGATACAACGCGGGGGTCTTGGACGATGTCTCCACACTCGTCGTCACGCCGTCGACCGTGATCTCCTTGACGTGGTAGCCGGGAGCCGCAGTAATGGTGAACGGCTGGTTCATCCCGTGGGTGACTCCGACCCCGCCCGAAGGCGTGATCTGCCCATTGGCGCCGGCGCTCGCCGCAATCGTGTAGCCGTTGAGGGCGAACGATGCCTTGATGGTGTGGTCGGCCAGGACATCCAGGAATTTGTAGAAATAGGTCGGAGGTGTGTTGCCCGAGGTCTCGACGTTCGTCAGGTAATCGTCGATCACGACCAATTTCACATGGTACCCGAAATCCGCCACGATGTTGAAGCCCTTTGATCCCCGGCCGTTGACCGCGACGGTTCCCGCCGGGGTGATGTCCCCCCGGTCCTCGGCGATTACGGTGATATGGTGGACGTTCACCGCGAACGTCGCGCTGATCGTGTGGTCGGCGGCGACGCCCACGAATGAGTGTGAGAACGACGCCGGGGCCACCGGAGACGATTCGACGGTTGTCGTCACCCCGTCGATGGTAACGGTCTTGACGTGAGAACCGGTGTCGGCGATGATGGTGTACGGCTGGGTTGTGCCGAACGTGACGGTGGTGAGTCCCTCCGGAGTCACCGCTCCGCCCGAGTCCGCGCTCGCCGTGATCGAATAGTAATTCAGGGCGTACGTCGCGCTGATGGTGTGGTTCGAGGTGACATTGGTGAACGTGTGCGTGCGGGATGCAGGGGTGTACGGAGACGTTTCAACGTTCGTCGTGACCCCGTCAACCGTCACCGACGTGACGTGGTAGCCGGTATAGGCCGTGATGATGAACATCTTGTTGTTCCCGGCCGCCACCGACGTTGCGCCCGACGGTGAGATCGTTCCCCCGGCGCCCGCGCTCGGCGTTATCGTGTAGTACACCGTCGAGAGAGTGGGGTCCTTCTGCGCAAACGCCTGGAGGGGGATGCTGAGGAGTGTCAGCAGTACAACGGAGTAGAAAGGTCTCATGCCATTGATCCTTGGAACGAGTAAAAATGATGATGGACGCCGATCGACCACAACTCTACCGCAACCCGAAGATCGGCACTGGAAAACGCCTGGAGGGAAGTAACGCAAAGAAGGTTAAAATCCGTATGAAATGCAAGGATATATAGAGGGAATGGGTTGAATCGGGAGGATTTTTTGCGCTTTTCTGGCAGGGGGGTGTTATTATCCCTTCCTAGACCCCGTTTGCTTCCATCGTCGAAATCTGTAGATTCAGGAGTTCCGGCCGATTATTATGGTGCCATTCAAGAAAACAATCACGGAAGAAGAACTTATGCCGAAGCTGGTGAAACTCATCCTCAAGATCCTTGGCGGGGTCGTCGGGCTACTCATCATTCTCATCCTTCTCCTCATCGGGTTCATCGAGATGCGATGGGACTCGGCCGACAGCAGGCCGGCGCCAAACCTCACGGCGCCCAGGGACTCCGCCTCACTTGCACGCGGCGAGTACATCTTCAAGTACCAGGCCCAGTGCTGGGGATGCCACCAGAGCGCGTCCGACACGGGACTCGCGTCATCGTCCGGTGGGAGGGAGTTCGACCTTTCGACCGCGGGCCCAGGCTTCGGGAAATGGTATTCGCGGAACCTGACCCCGGATATGGAGACAGGCCTCGGTGGTTGGACTGACGGTGAAATAGTGCAGGCGCTGCGCGAAGGAATCAGGAAGGATCGCACGCCTCTTTTCCCGATCATGCCGATCGATTGGTACCACGACATGGCCGATGAGGATGTGCTCGCGGTGGTCGCGTACCTGCGGACGCTCCCACCCCTCAGGAACACAGTCCCAGAGAGGGAACCCTCGTTCGTCGCAAAAGCGCTCTTCACATTCGGGATGATCGGCCCGATGACCCCGGTCACCTCGCCGATCGTCGCCCCGCCGCGTGGCATTACACCGGAGTACGGGAAATACATCTCGAGCTATGTCGCCGACTGCGCCGATTGCCACACCCCACGCAATCTCGAGAACGGGCAGTTTTATATGGATAGTCTTTTTGCCGGCAGCTCGTTCGCCTTCGGCTTCGAAGACGGCAGTCCGCTCGTTTCGTATGCCCGGAACATCACCCCTGACGTGGAGACGGGAATCGGCGCGTGGACCGAAGAGCAGTTCCTGGCGGCGGTGACGGGCGGGATGAGGCCGGACGGAACTGCGCTCACCACCCACATGCCCTACGCCTATTATAAGTTCCTCGAAGTCGATGAGCTCCGGGCGATGTACGCGTACCTGAAAACGATCCCGGCGATGAGGCGGACCGTACCGGCCAACGAATATTCGACGCTGGCCAAAAGCTCCAGCGGCGCCGAGCGCGGCGGCTTCCTGTTTCAGGTTCGGTGTCAGGCATGCCACGGTCTGAATGGCGCCGGGGCGCCGCCGACGAACGTCAAACTCGCCGAGGTGGCTTCGTCGCTTGCGGACTCGAACCTGACGGAGTTCATCAAGGCGGGGATGCCGGACCTGAAGATGCCGTCGTTCGGCAAGACGCTTCGCGACGACGAGTTGAACGATATCGTCGCCTTCATCAGGACGTGGGAGAAGAAGTAATGCCAGAATCCGAAGCGGCTGGCGACAATTCGTCAATTTTAATAATAATCTCAACCGAAGAGGCATCGATGAAAAAACGAACATCAATCCTGCTCCTGGTCGTTGTTCTTCTCCTTCAGGTTTCGGTCTGCTTCCCTCAAGACAAAAAACGCACACTCCTCGTCCCGGCCTATCCCGGCTCGGTGGCCGAACCGTACGGTCCCCCCGAAAAGTTCGACTATCCGTTCGTGCCGATCGAATCGAGGATGCAGATCTTCTTTTCGAAAGATCCGTTTGTGAAGATCAAGGCCCATTACGAAAAATCCGCGGGCAAATTCGAGTCGGCCAATGATAATGTTGTGGCCTACTACGCCGCGGTGGTCCCATCACTGGAGGTGATGAAATTCCTCGAAGGCAAGGGGGTAGTGATCGGCGAGGGCGGTTCGTCGGTGGATTACCGGGGCGATCGCGCCGGGGTCACGATCTACGACAAACCGAACAGTTACGTCGTCACGGTGGTCAACGTCCTGGACGGGCTCAAGAACGCCTACACGCAGAAGTTCATCGGCGCCGAAGGGGAGGATATGAATTCGGTGATGAAGCACCTGGAGGACCCCGAACTCACGAAGGTCCTGGAGAAGTACGAGCACGTGAAGTGGTCGTATTTTCAGACCGTCAACGGCAGGCAGATGAGTGAAGTGATCCACGATAAGCATTACAAGGACGCGGACGCGGCGCTGGTGAACGAGCAGCGGGATCTGACGAAGAAGATGACTGACCTGATGACGGCGGGAAAATACGATGAGGCTACAAAAGTAGGTGAACGGATGACGGAAATATCAATGCTCGCGATGGATTCGAAATACAACTGGGACAAGGCGATCAAATGCCTGGACGAGTTGCAGCTTAACGCGTACGCCACGAAGTTCGTCATCGACCGGCCGCTCTCGGAGTGGGAGATTCCGAAGGGATCCGGGAAGTGAACGAATGAGGGGAACACCTGATCGCACGACAGGATCACGCTCGGAGTCGTAGTTTTTCAGTCGGGCGGGTGACACAATGGTGACCGGACGGGAGCATAACACCTCTCCCGCTCCGGTTTTTTTATTGTCCGAAAAATCGCCATTTTGGTGGTAATTCTTCCCCTCCGAAATCTACAGGATCCCGATGACGATTACCCTCACCGAAGAACAGTTCCGTGCCCTGGCCAAATTGATCTTTCTGGGGAGCTGGGTGGCCAACGCCTTCAAGGACGAGCAATTGCCGGGCACCGACGACGCTGAGCAGGTGGTATTGTCGCGCTCGCCGGCGTTTCAGTCCGACGACGTTGTGGTCTATGATGTCAAATTGAAAAAATGGCGTCCCGCCCGGGCGTTCGGCGAGGAGCTCAACAAAATCGTCGACGACTATAACATCGACGCGATGTACGAGGAGCTCTCACACGGGCTCGCCCATCGCGACATGATCGCGGATCTGGGTGAAGCGCGCGTCGTGGGTATGACCGACGAGGAATTTGCCGAAGCCGAAAAACCGTACATCGCGAAGTACGACGAAGAATTCGACGAGCGGGGAGTGGACAGGGTGGGGATTATCACATAAAACGCCAGGCGAATCGTCAGCTCACTTCCCCTTTACAATATCCACCAGCACGTCGAGCGCCTTCGGATCCTCGCACTGACCGAGCCAGTAGATGGCGTCCTTGCGGATCTTCGGGTTGGGGTGGGTGCGGGCGATCTTGATGAGCTCGTCGACCCCGCCGCCCTCTTCGACCTGTGCGAGGGCATACATCGCGGATCGTTGTACTTCGGTGTCCTCGTCGTTGTGTCCCCTCGCCAGCGCGATCAGCAGGTCGACACTCTCCCCAGGCGACTTCGTTCAATATCTTCCGCGCTTCTTCGGTCTGGGTCTGTCCGAGCCAGAACGCGGCGTCTTCGATTCGTCGCGGAGGCCGAGCGCAACCACGAGTTCCTTCCCCGCCTCTGCGTCGGCCGTTTTCCTGAACGCGCCCTCGATGAACGTCACGCTCTCTTCATAGCCGGCGCCTCCAATCCAGATCAGCGGGTCGCCGTCGAGGTCGACGCGGAGGGAAAGGTTGCTCACCTTCATGTCACGGATTTCCCCTGACCTCTCCAACGCGGTATTTCATTCCATATAATAATATTGCTATTTATCCATATAATATGTATGGTGAATAAACTCCTTCGATTGGGATGGGAAAAACTATGAACGCGAAAACGGTTAGGTATACGGAAGGGCCGATTCGGGAGGTCCGGAAAGTGAAGGATTTTCTCCCCTCACCCGATCAGCTCGTTTTCAGGCAAGACTCGGTCAAAGTCACGTTGTCGCTCTCCAAATCGAGTGTTGATTTTTTCAAAAAAATTGCACGCCTGAACAATGGAAAGTATCAACAAATGATCCGGCAACTAATCGATTCATACGTCGAACATCACAGATCCCAACCATAAGAGGTATTCCCGTGTCCATCGAACACCTCATTCCCATCCTCCAGGTCTCCATCGGGCCGGTCATCCTCATCTCGGGGGTGGGGCTGCTGATCCTCTCGATGACCAACCGGTTCGCTCGCATCATCGACCGGGCGAGGCAATTGACCAGAGAGCTGCGGTTGGAGGGCGAGGAACCGCGCCTTATCTCGGCCGAACACCAGCTTTCGATTCTCTATAGCCGCGCGCGGATGGTCAGGGTCGCCATCTTCCTGGCCGCGATCAGCGTCCTCCTGGCAGCGGTACTGATCATCCTCCTCTTCCTCACCGCGCTTATCGGGTACGACAGCTCCGTCGTGGTCATCACGCTCTTCATCGTCTGCATGACGTCGCTCATCGCGTCGCTCGTGATCTTCCTCAAGGACATCAACGCGTCGCTCTCGGCCTTCAAGCTCGAAGTCGATCCAGCCAACTGGAAACGACCCTGAAAACACCGGAGCCCGTCGCGATTGGGGTCGGACGGGCTCCTAAGGTCGAATGACCGCGCGGGGGATACGCCGGTTTGCGCAGCCCTCGACCGGGGTGTGTGACGGTGGCGCGCGGTGTTACTTCCTCCTGCTCATCGCGGTGTAATCGCGCGTGTCGTATCCGAGGTAGACCTGCCGGGGGCGTGCGATCTTCTGCTCCGGATCGAGAATCAGCTCCTGCCACTGGGCCAGCCAGCCCGACGTCCTCGGGATCGCGAAGAGCACCGTGAACGCGTCGGTCGGGAAGCCCATCGCCTGGTAGATGATTCCCGAGTAGAAGTCGACGTTCGGATAGAGCTTCCGTTTGACGAAGTAGTCGTCCTCGAGCGCGATCCGTTCCAGCTCGATGGCGATGTCGAGCAGCGGGTTACGGCCTGTCACCTCGAACACCTCGTCGGCCGTCTGCTTGATGATCCTGGCGCGCGGGTCGTAGTTCTTGTAGATCCGGTGGCCGAAGCCCATCAGTCGTCCCGCCTCACCCGATTTCACCTTCCTGACGAACTCCGGAACCTTCTCCTTCGAGCCGATCTCGTGGAGCATCCTGAGCACCTGCTCGTTGGCGCCCCCGTGGAGCGGTCCGTACAGGGCCGCCGCAGCGCCGGCCGTCGAAACGAACGGGTCGGCCTGCGAGCTCCCGATGCTGCGCATCGCGTTAGCGCTGCAGTTCTGCTCGTGATCCGCGTGCAGGATGAACAGGATGTCGAGCGCGCGTTCCAGCACGGGCGACGGCGCGTACTTCGGTTCCGTCATCTTGTACATCATATTCAGGAAATTGCCCGTGTAGCTGAGCTCATTGTCCGGATAGACGTAGGGGAGGCCCATCCGGTGGCGGTAGCAGTACCCGGCGAGGGTGGGCATCTTGCCGATGAGCCGGTAGATCTGGTGCAGGCGGGATTTTTCGTCGAAGATGTTCTTGGAATCGGGGTAGAGCGTCGAGAGGGCTCCGATGGTGCTCACGAGCATCCCCATCGGATGCGCTTCGGTGGTGAACCCCTCCATGAACTTCTTGATGTTTTCGTGGAGCATCGTGTGGATGGTGATGTTATGCGCCCACGTTCTCAACTGGGACTCCGAGGGCAGTTCGCCATGGATGAGGAGGTAGGCGACCTCGAGGTATGTGCTCTTTTCGGCCAGCTGTTCGATCGGGTAGCCGCGGTACCTGAGGATCCCCTTGTCTCCGTCGATGAACGAGATTTTACTCTGGCACGACGCCGTGTTCATGAAGGCCGGGTCGTACGTCATCAGGCCGAAATCGTCGTCCGACGCCTTGATCTGGCGCAGGTCGGTCGCCTTGATGGTGCCGTGGGTGATCGGGAAGAAATACTCCTTCTTCGTTCTGCTGTCGATGACCGTGATGTTGTCGGGAACCGTCAGCGCCTTCGGGCTGTCGGCCGGTGTACCGGTTTTGCTCTCGGTGGTTTTGATGGTGTCTGGCATAATGACCTCCAATCATCGGGAATGGTGTGGTTGGTTGCTTCAGGAATTGTAATGGACGAATGGGCGATGATGGATGTGAGCGGTCCTGCCGGGTACGACTGATGCGGTCGACGCGATGGACGCGGCCCGGTCATAAGAACCCACCGTCAATGGTGCAATGTTCGTGCCACCGAATTCGGGCCTAACCGGGCCGAAAGAAGAGGGTGCTTCTCAGGGAGGAGAAAAAACGGGGTGAAATAACGCTGGTGAATCCGGGATCAGTCGTCTGCCCGGGAATAATGGACGTGCCCGGGCGTCGGTAACCCGGGAGTTTGTGGGCCGGGGTTCAGCGCCCCGGGAGCGGCGCAGCCTTCGTGCCGGCGTCGGCGAAGATCCTGATCGGGAGCACCATCGAGAAGAGCCCGGCGAACTGGATCCGGCGCTGGAACTGTTGAGCGGTTTCGTTGTGGAGGAACCGCTGGTACCATCGCTCCCGCTGGAACACGAGCTTGCCGGCGAAGAAGACGGTGTTGGGAAATTCCTTGACGAGTTCGAGGGCGAGGATCTCCGCCACGTCGAGCACCTCGGTGCCGACGCCCGTCCGGAAATCGGCGGCGAGGCCGAGGCCGTGCGCGAAGTCGACGTACTTCTGAAGCGCCCGCTTCGTCTCAGCGACGGCATTGTCGAGCTCCGCCGACCCCTTGAAGTTCCCGGCATCGACCACGTTCACCGACAGGAAAATGAAATTCTTGAAGTGCTTCGGGAAGAGGCGCTGGAGGGAGAGGAACGTATGGACGCCGAGCCCGCCGAAGGAGCTCACCAGAAGGACGGCCGTCGGAGCTTTCGGGTTGAGCGCCGGCGGTGGGACCTCCTGCGGGAGCGTCGGGATGTCGGTCAGGACCTGGTCGAGCCGGGAGAGGTGCGACATCGCAATGCGGTACCGCCGCTTGATCATCAGGCAGAGGAGGACGACGCCGCCGGTCAGTGTCAGGGTGATCCAGCCGCCCTCGAAGAACTTCTCGAAAATGTTCACGACGAGGATGGTGAAACAGAGCAACAGGCCGACGACGAAAATAATGATGTGCCGGTACCAGTCCGGAAATTTCTTCCTGTTGATCAACCAGAACCGGACCATCCCGGCCTGCGAGAGTGAAAACGTGAGGAAGACGTTGATGGAGTACATCAGGATGAGCACGCTGGTGTCCCCGCCCGTAAGGTAGAGGGTCAGGAGCGCTGCTGTTGCGATGAGCAGCACCCCGTTTTGCATCGTGAGACGGTCCGAGAGGGAGGCGAACCGGTGCGGCAGCCAGGAGTCGGTCGCCATGTTGGACATCAGCTGCGGCCCGCCGATGAATCCTGCCTGGGCGGCGACAAACAAAAGCAGCGCTTCCGCCACGAGTGTGAGTACCACGAACGGCGTCCCGATGGCAAATCCCCCGATCTCCCACGAGCCGGCAAAACGTTCGAGCAACACGGCGTTCATCGTCTTCCCCTCCTCCGGCCGGACGTCGAACAGGAGGTAGCAGGTGAGGATGCCGCCGGCGGTGAGGGCGAGGGAGATGGCCATGAAGGCCATCGTGCGCTTGGCCGTCTTGACCCTCGGTTCCCGCATGATCTGCATTCCGTTCGAGACGGCCTCGATGCCGGTGTACGTACCCGCGCCGCGTGTATAGGCCCGCAGAAAGATCGCGAGCAGACCCAGGAATCCCAGGGAGGAAGACCCGGCGTCGAAACCCTCCTTGAGCTCCGATGCCAGCTGCGGAGTGTCTCCGATGTGCATCCCGATCCCGCCGAAAATCAGTATCGCGTGCGTCAGCAGGAAGAGGAAGAAGATCGGCATCAGGATCTTCACAGATTCCTTCACCCCCCTCAGGTTCAATATGGCCAGGAGGATGATCGCGACCGTGACCAACTCCATCTTGTGCGACGCCAGGTCCGCCGGGAGGAAGCTGAACACCTGGTCGGCCGCACTGGCGATCGACACTGAGACCGTGAAAACGTAGTCCACCAGCAGAGCGGCGCCGGCGACCAACCCGAACTTCGGTCCGAGGAGTTTGCTCGAAACGACGTATCCCCCCCCTCCGGAAGGATAGTGTTCGATGATCTGGGAATAGGCGTACGAGATGACGAAGATGGTGAGCATCATCGCCGCAACGAGGGCGACGGCGAGGTAAGGGTGGTCGACGAGCTCCCTGAAGGCCTCGTCCGGGCCGTATGCCGACGACGACAGACCGTCGGCCCCGAGTCCCACCCAGGCGAGGAACGCCACCAGGGAGAGGCTGTGAAAAATCTTGGGATCTTTGAGGTTGCGCGGAGCGCCGAGCACCGCGCGCTTGACGCGCTCGGTAATGCCGGATGAGGGGTTTAGATCTTCCGGGGTTTCAGGTTCCGGGGCTTCATCGTTTTTCTTGTCGGACTCGCTACTTTCGCCGCTTTCCATCGTTTACTCCTGATTCGAAGGCGATAAATCTACGCAAGGGGGGGCTGAGAGTCAAATCGGGCGCCGCCGCCGTTACCGGCCCGGCGACGACAGCCGGTTGTATTTCCTCAGGGTCGCGCGGAGCCGCTCGTGGGGCAGGGCGTACGCCTTGTTGCCGTTGATGCCGGTCATCGTTTCGGCCGCGACGAGTGCGTTGACGATGGCCTCCTCGGTCGCGTCGACGACCGCCTCGAAGAGCGGGGTGATCTCGTCGTTCGGCAGCATCGCCGGTTTGGTGACCTTCTTACGGTTGAAGGCCCCGGGGTTCGCCGTCGAGAAGGCCAGGAAGATGTCGCCGGATTCGTTCCCGCCGCGCCCCCCGACGAGCCCGATGCCGAGCGATACCCGTGCGCTCAGGCGGTTGAGCTGGTGGGGGAGGAGCGGCGCGTCGGTCGCCACGATGACAACGATGGAACCGGTCTCGTCATCGCCCATCTCGACGTGGACCTCGGGCATCAGGTCGGTGATTTCGGCGCCGACCGGGACACCCGCGATGGTAAAGAGTTTTCTCGTGCCGTGGTTTGCCTGGACCAAGACGCCGACGGTGTGCCCGGCTTCGGTCTTCCTCGACGATGTGCCGATCCCGCCCTTGAACCCGTGGCAGATCATCCCCGTTCCGCTCCCCACGTTTCCTTCCGTCACCGCGCCGCTCTTCGCGGTGTCGAGAGCCGCGAAAACGTCCTTCCTTGTGACGTGCTGCCCGACGATGTCGTTGAGCTGGCCGTCGTAGGTTTCCGAGACGAGAGGGTAGGCGTACCAGAGGTCGCCGATCAGGTTGCTCTTGAAATCGTGTTCCGCCATCCAGGCGACGGCGGCGTCACGTGCGACGCCGAGGCTGAAGGTGTTCGTCAGGAGGACGGGCGTCTCGAGGAACCCCGATTCACCGAGCCAGGCCGCCCCGGTCATTTCGCCGTTTGCGTTCAGGGCGTGCCACCCCGCGAAGACCGGGTCGAATTTCCTGCCGCGCGGCAGGATTGCCGTAACCCCGGTGCGGACAGGGCCCTTCCCGATGACGAGGTTCCCCGAGCCACGGACGATGGTCGTGTGGCCGACCTCGACCCCCGCGACGTCGGTGATGGCGTTCAATTTCCCGGGCGTCCCGCGGAACGGTATGCCCAGATCGCGCGCGCGTTTCTTCATGGCGAAATATAGAAATTTTGGATCACAAACCCCCGGGGAGCGTTACGACTTTCCTGCCCTTTCCAACCACAATGCGATCTCGGCGCTGACCCCCTCCTTGTACGTGGCGAACGAAGGACTCCAGCCGAGGTCCCGTTTCGCGCCGTCGTTCCGGCATCTGGCCGAGGCGCTCAGAAACTTCATCGAATCGCCACCGATCAGGAGGCGCGCGAGGAATGGGGGGGTGTATCGGGGTGTGCGGGCGCCGAACGATTTCGCGATGAACGACGTGAGCTGGCGTAGGAGGACCGGCTTGTCGTCGCAGATGTTGTACGTTTTGCCCGCCGCGACCGTGTGGTTCTCGATGGCGTTCACCACGGCTTCCGCGGCGTCGTCGGCGTGGATCGGGTTCCAGTAGACCGCCCCGTCTCCGATCAGTGGCAGACGCCGCTTCCGAATCTGCGAGAACATCGAATCGGTGTGGGCCGCGTCGTGGGCGTAGAGCGACCCGAATCGGAGGATGGTCGACGTTAAACCATTCCCGGCGTCGGCGCGACGCACCATCGCTTCCATCTCGACCGCCGAGCGGAGCATTTCGGGGAGGGTCGCGGCCGGCGCTGTCGATTCGTCGGTCCACGCGCCCTGGCGGTCGCCGTAGAGAAAGGTCACGCTCTGCTGGACGTAGATGCCGCACCGGTTGGCGACCGCCGCGCAGAGAAGGTTTTCCGTCCCCTCGAGGCGTATCCGGTCGTTGAGGCGCCAATCGTCTTTGCCGGGCCGGGCGCCCACGGGGATGGCCGTCGCCATGTGGACGATCGCCTCGCTGTCCGACGTTATACGGGTGAGGCTTGCACCATCGAAGAGGTCTCCGTCGCGGGCTTCGGCCCCGTTCTTCTGCAGCCACTCACGGTTCCGCCGCGATCGGCAGAGTCCCGCGACCGAATGGCCGCCGGCGATGAGGCGCTTCACGATCCGCCGTCCGAGCACGCCGGTCGCTCCCGCAATGAAGACTTTCATCGGGTGCGCACCCGCTCATTCGTCCGCGGCATCCTTCACCACGCGGCGATATGCCGCCCAGGCGAGGGAGTCTGCGATCGGACGCACGATGAAAGGGGTTTCGTTCTTCAGCTTCACGATCTCAGCGGCCCTGTCGGACGAATTCGGATGCGTGCTGAGCCACTCGAGCGACTTTGGCACGTCGTCCTTCTCCTGGGAAAGCCGATAGAGGAAGTTGGCCATCTGCCCGGGGTCGATGCCGGCCGCTGCGAGGTATCGCACCGCCGCGGTGTCGGCATCGCTCTCCTGGTCCCTGTCGAACGCGGTCGAGGAGATCGTCCGGGCCGTCTGCTTGAGGATCTCTCCGCCCGACTGCCCGCCGGCGATCGTCATCAGCATCGAGAGGCCGACCTCCTTTACCAGTTTCTGCATCACGTCCCGGTGTTCGATGTGGGCCAGCTCGTGTCCGATGACCCCGGCGAGCTCCTCCGGCGTCCTGCAGTAGGCGACCAGGCCGGAGTGGACCACGAGGCGGCGGTCAGGGAGCGCAAAGGCATTGACGTCGTCGTTGCTGATGAGGGTGAGTTTGATCGAGGAATCGGAGATGCCGTTCGCCTCGCAGATGCGCTTCACGATGCCGGCGGTCATTCCCCGGACAGAGTCGCGGGTGAGTTCGGGATGCCCCGACGTAACCGTTTCGATGATCAATTCCCCCAGCTTTCGCTCGTTGTCCCGGGAAAACTCCTCGATGTTGAAGGAGTCCACAAAGTCCACCCGGCTGAGGATGAACCAGACAGCGAAAAAAGCGCAGACGAAAATGACGAACTGCGGGAAGGCTTTCATCTATAGTAGCCGGGTGAGGGGCTTCATCGCCGCACGAATGCGTTCGTCATCGCGCCAAAGACCCACCACTCCACGTGGCGCCCCTTGCGGGTTTCGATCGCGGCGTAAATCGTCGCGATGAACTCGAGCAGATTGAACACAACGATCGTGACGATGTAGGCGATGTAAGGGTTGGTGACCTCTGCGGAGCCGAAGATGATCGCGAGGGTCCAGTAGAGTCCCGGGGCGTTCATCGCGAGCATCACCGCCTGCGAAATGAGGGCCTGTGTGCAGTGCCAGCGTACGAACAATCGCTCGCCGCGGTTTGCGAAGAAGAACACCCCCGTCGCCACGAGGTTGATGACGGGGAAGGGGAGCCCCGCCATCACGGCGATCACCGACATCAGATAACTGTTCGACGCTTTCTCCGATTCATACTCGTCGGGCTGGTAGGCGAAGGGCGGATTGCTCCACATCCTAGAAGCCCTTGAGGATGTTCCAGCCCCAATTCGCGATGACGAGTGCGGCGCTCGAGAGCGCCAGCGCGCGGCTCCCCCTCAGCGTCCGTTCGAATGCGAGATAGAAACGGTGGAACCCGTCCCGGGACCGGATAACGTCGTGAAGCACCCAGGGCGGGAACACGATGAGGGCGAACGCGATGAGGAGGCCGAACGGGTTCAACTGCAGGGAGCCGGCGACGTCTCCGGCGGCGAGCGCCACCACCGCGCGCGTGGTGCCGCACGAAGGGCAGGGAATCCCCGTCGCGAGCTTGACGGGGCAGGACGTGACGATGGAATGCGCCCAGGCGCCCGATGAACGGGTAGAGGCCGCGTCCCACGCCAGCCACCCGAATCCCCCGATGGAACAGGCGATGACCAGAATGTAAAGACGATTCCTGTTCAACATTGGTAATCAGAGGCAGTTCGTTGTCGCCCGCCGGAATCCACCCGGCGCGCTGGTCAGTAGAACACCTGCTGGAGCCGCTGCAGATTGACTGCGCGTGTGCGTCCCATGATCAGGAACCAGTCGACGATGGCCCACACCCCGAGGCCGCCGCAGGTGAGCAGCTTTGCGATGCCGAGCCCGGTGTCGCCGATGAAAAAACGGTCGATGCCGAGGTTCCCGCCGATGATCGAAATGACGAGGGTGATGACGGGGTCTTTTAAGTTCGCCGCCTGCAGCATGACGAATTTCGAATCGTCGAGTGTCAGGAGCCGGTCGCGGATCGACTGGATCTGATGCCCCTCGAAATACTTCGAGTAGGTCATGATGAACATGTCGACTTTCTGTGGGTCCATGTCTGATCTCCTATGGTAGTTGAGTGAGCCGCTGTCCGCGGTAATGGGCCGCCGTTCGACCGTGAATGTACCAAAATGACGGATAAATGTAAAAAGGGCTACCCGCTCCGGGGGATAAGGCTTCAGGGGAGTGGAATCCCCCTCCTTCCCGCCGAAAATTGACACTTTCGGTGGCGTGGGGTATATTCCCTTCGAATCCACCTTCCCGAACCCGCTACCGGCTGGAACAATGAAACTACTATCGCTCACGCTGTTCTTACTGATCTTCGCGAGTACGGCACGTCCGCAAACCGTTGCCCGGGAGACGGCCCCGGGAGTCGGGGTCACCGGGACTGCTCCACGGGCCGGCGCCACCGAAGCAGCCGCCGCTGACACAACCGCTACCGAGACCGCCGCGCAATACGAGGCCAGGATGCGTTGGTGGAAGGAGGCCCGCTTCGGACTCTTCATCCACTGGGGGCTCTACGCGGTCCCGGCGGGCGAGTGGAACGGTAACACCGGCCACGGCGAATGGATCCGGACCACCGCGGAAATCCCCCTCGGTGTATACGACAACCTTCTTGGAAAGTTCAACCCGGTAAAATTCGACGCACGCGAGTGGGTGGGGCTCGCGAAGGACGCGGGAATGAAGTACATCACGATCACAACGAAGCACCACGACGGTTTCGCCCTCTTCGACTCGAAGGCCGGCGACTTCGATGTGATGGCGACGCCGTTCAGGCGTGACGTGATGAAGGAACTCGCAGACGCCTGCCGCGCGGAGGGCATCACCCTTTGCTGGTACCACTCGATCATGGACTGGCACCATCCCGATTATCTCCCGCGGAGGGAATGGGAGAAGACGCGGAGCGCCGACGACGCCGACTTCGGCCGGTACGTCGGGTTTATGAAGGAGCAGCTGAAGGAGCTGACCTCACACTACGGGAAGATTGGCGTGCTCTGGTTCGACGGGGAGTGGGAGGGCACCTGGGACCGCGCGAGGGGGAGTGATCTGTACGAGTACGTCAGGGGTTTGCAGCCTGACATCATCGTCAATAACCGCGTGGGGGCCGGGAGGTCGGGGATGGAGGGATTCTCCGACGGGGAACCATCGGCCGGGGATTTCGGGACGCCGGAACAGCAGATCCCCGCGACGGGACTCCCCGGAGTGTACTGGGAAACCTGTATGACGATGAACGATCACTGGGGCTACAATAAAAGCGACACGAACTGGAAATCGTCTTCGCAGTTGACGACGATGTTGGCCGACATCGCGTCGAAGGGGGGCAATTTCCTCCTCAACGTCGGTCCGACCGCTGAAGGCCTCTTCCCGCCCGAATCGGTGGAGCGGCTGAAGGACATCGGCCGCTGGATGCAGGTGAATTCAGAGGCCATTTACGGCACCGACGCGAGCCCGTTCGTCGATCTCCCATGGGGGCGGTGTACGAAAAAAGAGATCGAGGGAGGGACCAGGCTCTACCTTCACGTCTTCGATTGGCCGGCGGGAGGGACGCTCACAGTCCCCGGAATCTTCAATGCCGCGAAAGGCGCGTACCTCCTGGCAGATTCGACCCGGCTTCCGCTCACGGTGACCCGCAGCGAAGACGCGCTGGTGGTCTACCTCCCGGCGACGTGTCCCGATACCGTCGATGCCGTCGTGGTGCTCGACCTGACGGGCCCGGCCGACGTCGCTGTGGCCCCGTCGATCGACACCTCCGTCACGATCTTCATCGATACGAAAGAGGTGGCCGTGACGAGCGCACGGGAGAACGTCGAGATCAGGTATACCATAGATGGCGCCGTCCCCTCGGCGGCATCGCCGCTCCTCGCAGGGCCGGTCGGGCTCTCCGCGACTTCGACGGTCACCGCCCGCTGTTTCAGGGACGGAAAAGCGGTGAGCGGGAGCGTGAGCGCGACGTTCCGAAAGGTTGAGCCGAGGCCGGGACAGGAGAGGGGCGACAGGGTGAACGGCGTCTCGTACCGCTATTTCGAGGGCGACTGGGACAGCCTTCCGGGTTTCAGCTCACTCGCTTTCGTGAAGGAGGGGACTCTTCCCAATTTCAGATTCGATCCGCGCGCTGACCAGGAGCATTTTGGTTTCGAGTACCGCGGATACATCCACATTCCCACCACCGGAGTCTATACGTTGTTCACCGAGTCCGATGACGGCAGCCGCCTGTTCGTGGGGGATGACTTGACGGTGGACAACGACGGCCTGCACGGAATGTCTCGAAAAGGTGGAGTGGTGGCACTCTCAGCGGGGCTGCATCCGATCAGAGTGGAATATTTCGAGAAGAGTGGCGGTGACGGCTTACGGGTTTTGTGGGAGGGAGAGGGTCTCGCGAGAAGTGAAATACCGCCTGGGGCACTATTCAGGGACCGGTGAGGCGGAGGATCGAATGATGCGATCCCTGGCGGTCAGCGCGCCGCGTTCCCGGCGTTGAGGATGAGCGTCCCGGCCCCGGAGCATTTCACCCAGTACCCGGTATGCGGATCGAGCGTCGAATCGGGGCCGAGGCCCTGGTACGCCGAGTTGCGGTACCGGTAGAAATTCGAGGAGACGATGCCGCCGGGCTCCTGTACCACCGACGCGATCGTCACCGGCGAGGAGAGGCTTCCGACCAGGTTCCAGCCTGAGACCACCTCGAGGGTGTCGCTCGTGCGCCCGAGCCCTTCGAGGAGGATGTTGTGCGTCAACGGAAATTTCACCCAGTATCCCCTGCCATTCGGAATCGTATCCGACGTCGAATACCCATTCTCATACAATGAGACGGTTGAGACTGCGTTTGGATACAGCGAATCGGCTGTGGCATCGGGAATCAAAACAGGGAGGGAGAGCAGGTTCCAGCCCGGGTTGACCGGGTACGCGTCAGCCGGCTGGTAATAATTAGCGAAATCAAAACCCCCCGTGTCGACACCGCTTCCGAGAGTAATAGTATGGCCGCCGTAATCGTCGGGTGATACCTGGATCCACCCGGCAGGTTCAACCTGGTGTATCGCGTAGGTACCCGGGATGAGTGTCGTAACAGACCAAGCGCCGGATGTATCAGTGACGGCCGTGTCGCTGGACGTGCCGGTCACCAGAACCGTCCATCCGGCCAGGCCGGCTTCGCCGGTCTCCCTCAGACCCGTCCTGTTGGTGTCGTTGAAGACAATGCCACTCAACTTGCTGGCCGCGAGAGTCCCGATGGCGAATCCTGACAGAGAGTCCCGGTGGAGGAGGGACGCGGCGAGCATACCGGGGGCCGTCGTCACGATCCAACCCGGTGCCGTTACCGTGGAAAGCGTGTAGGACCCGATGGCCAGGCTGCTGAAACTGAAAGTCCCGTTCGCACCCGAAATCGTCGTGTCTGATATCGGGCCTGAAAAATTCGTCAGGATCACGGTATCGCCCGCCAATCCGTTCTCTCCTCCATCTCGCTGGCCGTTTCCATTGAGGTCGTGGTAGATTGCGCCGGATATTTGAGCGAGCGGTATGATGCCGACGTACCCGATCGCGCTGTCCGCGTCGAGGACCCCCCAACCGACGAAGTTGTTGGGGCTGGCCGCGTTGTTCGCCGTGTTGCGCAACGCGTCGCGCACCTGCAACGGGTTGAGATTCGGGTTGGCCGAGAGAATCAGCGCGGCGACTCCGGCGGTGAGCGGGCACGAGAACGATGTGCCGCTGGACGTGGTGTACGCTGCGGGATTGGTCGAACTGGCGACCCGGACCCCGGAGCCCATCGCCATCACGTCCGGCTTGATCCTTGCGGGCACGTCGGTGGTTGGCCCGACGGAACTGAAGCTAACGCGTACGCCGTTCGAGGCGACGGCGCCCACGGCGATCACGCTGTCGCCGTCGGCCGGGGCGCCGAGCGTGTTGTTGATGCCGTTCCCAAGGCCACTGTTGCCGGCGGAATTGACGACGACAATCCCGAGGCTCACCGCATAGTCGGCGGCCCGTGTGATGAGGGTGGTATTCCCGTCCATATCGGCTCCCGTCCAGCTTGGGTACGGCAAATCATAATCGAGGTACCCGAGCGACGTGCTGGTGACGTCCACGCCGAGGCTGTCTGCCCACTGGATGGCCGCGGCCCAGTTGTCCTCTTCGACCGGCGTTTCGCTCGAGTCATTTTCCGTGCGGGCAAGTATGTAATCGGCGCCGAATGCGGGTCCGATCAGCTGGCCCGGTGCGTAACCACCGATCGTCGAGAGCGTGTTGACTCCGTGCGATCCGAAGCCGGTCGACGGGTTGCCCGGAATGACGCTCACCTTGTGGTCCACGAAGTCGTATTGCGCGACGATGTTCATCGATTCGAACGCCTGGTGTGTCAGGAGGCGGAACCCGTTGTCGAAGACGCCCACCGTCACGCCCTCGCCGTAGATCCCGAGGTTGTGGACTTCGGGGACGTCGATGAGGTCATTTTGAGGGAGCGAGGCACCGTAGTTGAGCAGGTCGGTGCTCACCACGTCGGGCGCAACTCCGGATTTGAGATCGATGTCTTCGGGTTCCGGCGTTCCCTTCCAGCGACCCACCAGCTCTACTTCCTTCACGAAGGGCAACGTTCGAATCGCGTCGATCTGCCTCCGTGTGGCTTCGACACTCACGGCGTTGAACCATTTCAACGCATGCCTGGTGCGCGTCACGTTTCGTGAGATCAGGGCGAGATATGAGGCCTCGACCGGCAGGTCCTGTTCGGTGATAACCTCGCCGGCGTTCCTCACTTTCGCCCTGCGGGCGATCGATTTCGCTGAGAGAAGATCCGCCGCGTTGTGGAGTTCCTTCCGTCCGCGGGGGCCCTTGTCCATAAAATAGATAAGTACGACGGCGGTCTCATCGCCGCCCATGGTCTGGTACCGGATGGCGAGATGTTTGCCGAGGGTCGCCGGTGTTTCGGCGCGGCTGAGCGACGCGAGGGAGAAGAGGAGCAGGAAGGAGGTCGCTAAGCGCATCACGAAAAATACGAATAATCGGGCCGACGCGCAATTTCCCGGCGCCATTTCCCGGCGCAGGGATCGTTGTGGAAATGGGTCGGCTTTTTTCTTATCTTCCCGCAACATTATCCTCGCAGATGGAAACAACCTCAATTCCGAAGTCGGGCCTCTCCCTCAATAATGACCACATCCGTCAGCTCCTGGTACGGTTCGTGCGCGAAGAATCCCGAAACGCGGGGTTCGAGCGAGCCGTCGTCGGTGTCTCCGGCGGGGTGGATTCGGCCGTTGCGGTGACCCTCGCGGCCGAGGCGCTCGGGAAGGAGAACGTCCTCGGGGTGATGTTGCCCTACTCCTCGAGCAGCCCCGCGAGCGCGGCCGATGCGACAGGCCTCTTGGCGCAGCTCGGCGTTCGCTCGGAAACCGTCGACATCTCGCCGATGGTGGATGCATTCATCGCCCGCGACCCCGGAATGGACCGGCTCCGGAAGGGAAACCTGATGGCGAGGGCGAGGATGATCGTCCTTTATGATTACTCGGCGCGCGACAGGGCCATCGTCGTCGGCACCAGCAACAAGACCGAGATCCTCCTCGGGTACGGCACCCTCTTCGGCGACACCGCCTGCGGCATCAACCCGATTGGCGACCTCTATAAGACGCAGGTCTGGGAGTTGGCCGCCGCCCTCGGAGTGCCCGGGGCCATCGTTGAGAAGAAACCGACCGCCGACCTGTGGGCGGGGCAGACCGACGAGGAGGAGCTCGGGTTCAGCTACAAGCTCGTCGACCGGCTCCTCTTCCGGATGATCGACGAACAGCGCAACGAAGAGGACCTGATCGCGCTGGAGTTCGATAAGCACTTCATCACGAAGGTCAGGGAACGAATCCGCGTCAACCAGTTCAAGCGCCGCCCGCCCCTGATCGCGAAAATCTCCAACCCGAACGTCGACGTCGATTTCCGGCACACGAGGGACCGGGGGATATGAGCGCTGAGGCCGGCCCCGACTTCGCACCGGCTGAGCCGGCCGGCGTCCCTCCCGTGAAACCGTCATCCGTCCTCGCGGGCACGCTCTACATCGTCAGCACGCCAATCGGCAATCTCGGCGACATTTCCAACCGCGCGCTCGCCGTACTCGCTCAGGCCGACCTCATCGCCGCAGAAGACACGCGGACGACCGGCGTCCTCCTGAAGCACTTCGAAATCACGACGCATATGGTGAGCCACTATAGTTTCAACGAGGCGCGCCGCGTCCCGGAGCTCGTCGCGAAACTGAAGGAGGGTCGGACGGTCGCGGTCGTCTCGGACGCCGGCACGCCCGGCATCTCCGACCCGGCGTCGCGGCTGATCTCCGCGGCGATCGAATCCAACATCCCCGTCGTGGCCATCCCCGGACCGACCGCGTTCCTCCCCGCGCTGATCGTGAGCGGGCTCCCGATCGGCAGCTTCGTATTCGAGGGTTTCCTCCCGGTCAAGAAAGGGCGGTCGACCAGGCTCGGTGAACTCGCGAAAGAGGAGCGCACCGTCGTCCTCTACGAATCGCCCCACCGGCTCCTCAGGACGCTGGCCGACCTGAAGAAGAGTTTCGGCGACCGGAGGATCTCGATCGCTCGGGAAATCACGAAGAAGTTCGAGGAGACCGTGCGCGGTACGATCTCGGAGATGATCGAACATTTCACGCGCGGACGAATCCGCGGTGAATTCGTCCTGGTGGTCGCCGGCAAGGGAGGCGGGAACGCTGAAAGGCAACAGATGAAAGGTGTCCAATGAAAAAAATGAGCGCAATACTCTCCGCTGTTATTCTCGGCACCCTCACGCTATGGGTTGCGACCGACGTCGCATCGGCCCAGGGATCCGCAACGTGGAGCGAGACCGGCATCGATTCAGTAGTCACGCGGGTGATGGCGGAGTTCGAGGTCCCCGGCGTGAGCCTCTCGGTGGTGAAGGACGGTGTGACGCTCCTGGCGAAAGGATACGGCGTAAAGCGGCTCGGCGCCTCCGACCCCGTCGACAGCCGGACGCTCTTCGGCATCGCCTCGAACACGAAGGCCTTCACGGCGACCGCCCTCGGCATCCTTGTTGAGGAAGGGAAGTTGAAATGGGATGGGCGGGTTATCGACTACCTCCCCTGGTTCCAGCTCGCCGACCCCTACGTCACCCGCGAGATGACGATCCGTGACCTGCTGGTCCACCGTAGCGGCCTCGGACTCGGAGCCGGCGACCTCTTGTGGTGGCCCCCGTCGACGTACGACCGGAAGGAGATCGCCAGGCGGCTCCGGTTCATTCCGCTCTCGACCAGTTTCCGGGCCGCGTACGCATACGACAACGTGCTCTACGTCGTGGCTGGAGCGGTGATCGAAGCCGTCTCCGGGAAAACGTGGGAGGATTTCGTCACCGAACGGATCCTGACTCCCGTCGGGATGACCACGAGCAACGTGCGCCAGACCCTCGCCGAACAACCCGGAAACATCGCGGGCACACACGCGATCGTGGACGGAACGCTCAGGGTGATCAAGCCGATGGCGAGCGACAACACCAATCCGGCCGGCGGCATCAATTCCAACGCCGGGGATATGGCAAAATGGATGATCGTCCAGCTCGATTCGGGGCGGATCGGGGACGCCGAAAAACGCCTCTTCGCCGCCACGACTGCCCGTGAGCTCTGGAAGGTCGTGACGCCCATCCCCTTCGGGAGTTACCCGCCGGAACTGGCTCCCGCTCAGCCGAACTTCAACGGGTACGCGCTCGGCTTCAACGCGCGCGATTACCGCGGCCTGAAAATTCTCACGCACACCGGCGGCCTGCCAGGCTACGTCTCGCGCGTCGCGATGGTTCCCGCGCGCAAAATTGGCGTCTGTGTCCTCACCAACCAGGAGTCGGGCGCCGCATTCGACGCGATCGTGAACACCGTGCTCGACGTTCTCCTGGAAGCGCCGGTATGGGACTGGACCGGAGCGTTCGTCGCCGTCGGGCACCGGCGGGATTCACTGATGAAGGCGGGTGACGCAGAGCGGGCTGCCTCGCGGGCAGAGGACACGAAACCTTCCCTGCCGATCGAACGATACGCCGGCACGTACAACGACCCCTGGTACGGTGACGTGACGGTCGCGATGGAGGAGGGCAAGCCGGTGATGCGGTTCGGCGCGACGCCCTCGCTCGTGGGGGATCTTGAACACTGGCAGTACGACACGTTCATCGCGCGGTGGCGCGACCGCGAGCTGCGCGCTGACGCCTACCTTACGTTCACCCTCACGCCAGAAGGAGCGATCGAGCGCGCCGCGATGAAGGCCGTCTCGCCCGCCACCGATTTCAGCTTCGATTTTCAGGACCTCGTCTTAAAACCCGTCCTACCGAAATAGGCCCGCACATCAGCATCCGTCCGGAATAGGGTGCCGGCGGTATTGATCGGCCCGCACGTTCTCCCTACCTTTTCCCCCGGGCACCATCGCCATACTCCCACATCAACCATTCATTACAACCGGAGGCACCATGGAAGGACTCTATTCGAAGATCATCAAGGCCGGAGAGCGGACCTATTTCGTCGACGTCAGGGAGGCGCGGAACAAGTCGAAGTACCTGGCGATTTCCGAAACCAGACCCTCGGGGGGGAGCGGGGAGAAGAAATTTTCCCGTTCAAAAGTGGTCGTATTCCCCGATCACCTGGCGGAGTTCAGGACGGCGTTCGACGAGGCGGTCGGGATGATGAGCACCTGAAGCTTGGGGGGGGGGGGGGAGTGACGGAGGCGCTTCGGTCGGGGGGGCCCCTGGTGGTTCGTTGATTCTTCGGGACGATATCCGTATATTTCCCAAAAAATAAGCGGATATGACCTCCCAGACAGTCACCCCGGCCACCCTCCAGAAAATCCAGTCGATCCAGAGAGCGCTCGCGGCCGAGAAGGTCGACGGATGGCTTTTCTACGATTTCTGGAAGCGGAATGAATTCGCTCAGCGGATCACGGAATTTCCGAAGCACATCCTGAACACGCGGAGGTTCTTCTACTACGTCCCCGCCAAGGGCGAGCCGCAGAAGCTCGTCCACAGCATCGAGCGGTGGAACCTTGACCACCTGCCGGGTGAGAAGACCATTTACCTGAGCTGGCAGTCGCTCGAAGAGGGTCTGAAGAAGATCCTCGCCGGCCAGAAAACGATCGCGATGGAGTATTCCCCCGGGAACGCGATACCGTACATCTCGAAAGTCGACGCCGGCACGATCGAGGCCGTCAGGAAGACCGGTGTAGACATCGTCTCGTCGATGAACCTGACGCAGTATTTCGAATCGCGCTGGAACGAGGAGGCCTACCGCGACAACCTCGAGACCGCCCGCATCATGCGCGGGATCGTCGACGAAACGTTCGGATTGATGAAGACGAACGTCTCGTCGGGGAAGCGGATCACCGAGTACGACGTCCAGCAGTTCATGCTCGGACGCTTCAAGGCCAACGGGCTGACGACGATGGAGGCGCCCAATTGTTCGGTCAACGCGAACAGCGGCAACCCGCATTACGAACCGACGAAGGACGTGCATTCGGAGCTCAAGGCCGGCGATTTCATCCTCATCGACCTCTGGGCGAAGAAGGACAGGCCGGGCTCGACCTACAACGACATCACCTGGACCGGGTTCCTGGGGAAGGAAATCCCCGAAAAATACTCGAAGATTTTCAACGTCGTGCGCGACGCCCGCGACGCGGCCGTGGAACTGCTCGAGCGTTCCTTCGCCGCGGGAAAGACCGTGCGGGGCTGCGACGTGGACGACGCCGCGAGGAAGGTCATCGTCGACGCTGGCTACGGAGAATTCTTCATCCACCGGACCGGCCACTCAATCACGGAAGATCTCCACGGGAGCGGCGCCAATATGGACAACCTGGAGACCAATGACGAGCGGACGATCATCCCGGAGACCAGTTTCTCGGTTGAGCCGGGCGTGTACTTCATGGGCGATTTCGGGATCCGGAGCGAAATCAACGTCTACATCACGAAGGACAGGAAGGTCGTCGTTCCTGGTGAACCGCGCCAGCGGGAACTCGTGGCCATACTGAAATAAATGCCGGCGCTATGATGGAATTCCTCCCGATGAAAGGCTTCTCGTCGAAGCTGTCCCGACACTTGGACGGACTTCGTCCCTTGATCGGGGTCGTCCAGGCCGTTGCGGCTGTCGTCGTCGCGCTACTCTTGTATGGCTGCAAGGCCGACGACACCGGCGGCATCTCGGCCTCGGGGACGATCGAAGTCATCGACGTTACCGTCAGCGCGAAGGTGCCGGGCGAGGTCGAACGGCGCTTCGTGGACGAGGGTTCGGTGGTGCG
>JANNFI010000008.1:0-37880 GCA_031379665.1 Ignavibacteria bacterium | reverse complement strand
ATAATCTCCACGACAATCGGATGAACATCAAGGTGATCGTTACTCCGTACATTCCGAGAGTCATTGAAGCCATCACGAGGATGGATCAATTAAGGGACTCGCTCAATATTGACAGCGCATTGTACGATATGAAGTATGACGCATTGCTCAAGTCGAGCACAGGGTTGCTCTATGATTGGGATAGCGGATTGCTGTACAGCGCCGCTCATCAACGATATTATCATAGTATCACCGACCTGGATTCTTTACTGTTCCTCGTCACGATGATCAACACAGGGTATCCTTGTATACCCCCAATCCTCGTGGGTGGATCGAGTGGTTTAACAAGACCATTGACCCTTCTCTCTGATTGGCCCTGCTATACTCCCGACCTCACACACCTCCGGGACCAGATCGTCCTGATCAATGACCGGGGAGACACCCTACGATCGAAGTACGTCTGGGGCGTGAAGAATACACAGCTCACGAGCGACGAGAAAATGTTCATCATGTTTCCTTTCACCGTGCGCGGCGGGGAGCACTTCCTGGCTCGGTCTGAAAGCTTCACACTGTCGCTTACCTGCGTCGCGCCCTCCATCGGATATACGTTTTCGATCGCCTCGCTGATGGAATAGTTTTCGGAGTATCGCATTCACCTGTTTACGCGCTGGAGCCCAATCAATCATTTCATCATACTATTAACCGGAGGCTGACTATGGACACACTCAAAAAAACAACGATCCTCATCGCCCTGATGGTCGTCGTCGGCGCGGTCGTCGCACTGAACGCAGGCATCGCAGACGCCAGACCGGTGCGGTGCGTCGATGTTTGCCTCTCGAGCCCCTGTTTCGAGGCTCCCCGCTGCCCCGCGAACAACCATCACTGCAAGGACAGCTGGGGAGTGACGACCACGTGCTGCGCGTACTGTCCGGATTGATCGCTCGCGTGAATCCGACCCTCTGGGTGGTGTTGTTCCGGAAATAAAAAAAGCCGTTCTCCTGGTCAGAGGACGGCTTTCGTCGTTTACGGGCTGATGTCAGGTCGGGGACTACAAGCGCCGGAGGTACATCGCGGTGATGTCGTCGTTCTGGGGCGCGGTCCCGGTGAATTTCCGGATGTCGGCGATCAGATCTGAGATGAACGCTTCCGAGCTGTTGGGTTGATGCTTCGTGAGGAAGTCGGTGATGGGAAATTCGAGTTCGTAGAGGACGTGATGCTCGTTTTCGGCCTCGGTGACGCCGTCCGTATAGAGGAAGAGCCGCTCACCGCGACCGAGCGTCACCCGCTCGCTCTCGTAGGGAAGGTCCATGTCGATCGTCCCGAGCGGCAGCCCACCCGCGTGGAGTTCCTGGATCGTCCCGTCGTTACGGAGGATGTACGCAGGGTTGTGTCCTGCGCTCAGGCAGTCGAGGTCCCCGGTCTCGGGAGTGAGGATGGCGAAGAACGCGGTGATGAACTTGTCGGCCGTGGAATCGTTGTACAGGACCTTGTTGAGCCTTGCGGCCAGGCGGGTGATCGCGAACGATCCTTCGAGGTACGCCGAGAGGTACGCGTGGAGGCTGCTCACCAGGAGCGCGGCCGGCACCCCCTTCCCGGCGACGTCGGCGATGACGAGCGCGAACCTCCCATCGTGCAGGGGGATGCAGTTGTAGTAATCTCCGCCCACCGACTTCGAGGGGATGTTGATGCCGGAGAGATCGTAGCCCTTCAGGTCGGGGAGCGCGACCGGGAGTATCTTTTGCTGGATCGTCGCGGCGACCGACATCTCCTGTTCGATCCGCTGTTTCTCCAGCGCCTGTTCGTGCAGGTAGCGGTTCTCGATCGAGGCGTGCACCTGCCGGGAGAGCGCGTCCAGGAGAAGGTGGTCCGTTTCTTCGAAAGGAGTCACGCCCGCTCGGCTCTCCTTGTCGAACAGCTCGAAAGAGTAGGTCTTGTCGAGGAAGGTGAAACTGGCGATGATGCTGCTGATCTCCCGGGCGGACCGGTCGACCCTGGAGCCGACGGGGAAGGTGAATTCCTCGACGACACTCTTTCCTGATGTCACGGTGACAACGCCTTTCGAGGCGTTCGTGAGCGACGCGGCCCTCACCATCGCAAGGTGGTGTGGCGCGTCGTGGTGGTCGAGCTTCGCGACCTCGATGCCGGTCTCGATCAGGCTGTTAAGCTGGAGGATCCGGTGGTTCAGGGAGAAGACGAGCCCCTTCTCATTTCGGCGGAAGACCATGTCCTGATAGGCCGCGTCGAAGAACTGGACGAAGACCCGCAGCGTGACGTTGTCCGCCTCGCCGTACCCGGCGCCGCCCGTCCTCGCGCTCAGGATGACGGCGACCTGGGACTTGTCGATGAGTTTCTGGACGGCCAGGAGCGCCCCCTTCTCCTCCCGGAGGATGCAGGGTCGGGCGAATTTCTCGCCCGACAGTCGGCCGAGAATCGCACGCGCGGCTTCGCCGCCGCCGACGACCGGCTCGAATTTCTTCGATTCGTCTGAGCGCCACGCGACGTCGACGAGGGCGTCGGGCATGATGCCCCTGAGGTTTTCGCCGAACCGGTTCGCGAGGTCGTTAACGGTCGCGGAGCGGGAGAGTTTCGCGAACCCCTCCTGGAGGGACTCGATGCGGCTGGAGATCCGTTCGACCAGGGAGCCCTGGGACGCGCTGTCCACTGTCATGTCAGAACGATTTCAGGGCCTCGTCGACGTCCGCGGCCTTGCCGGCCATCGTGAAGATCCCCATGATGGTGAGCATCTTGTCCACCGCCGGGTCGAGGTTGCTGAAGACCAGCTTGCCGTCGGCCTCTTGAAGTTTTTCGAGGATCTCGAGGAGGAACGACATCCCGATGGAGTTGACCACGCGGGAGCCCGCCAGGTTAATGACGATCTCTTTGACGCCATTCCCGAAATGCTTGTCGAACTCGGCGGCAATAGCCTCGCCCCCGACGTTGTTGACGTACCCGGAGGTCTTGATGACGAGCCGGTTCCCCCGTAGCTCCGATGTGAGGCTGAATTCCTGGTCCATGGCGTTCACGTCGTCAGTAGCTTCTTGATGGTGATCCTGGTGCCCGAGCCGTTCGACTCGATCTGGAAATCGTCAGACATCGATTTCATCAGCTCCAGGCCCCAACCCCGTTTATTTTTCGTCCCGAGCTTCGCCGCGATATCCGGCTTTTCGACGCTCCCCGGATCGAACCCCTTGCCGTAGTCCCGCACGAAAATCACGAGTTCCTTCGTGTCGATGGTGAACTCAACGTCCACGCGGGCCTGTTCGTTCCCGCCGTGCTCGAAGCCGTTGATGATCGCCTCCGTGATCAGGATCCTCGCCTCCCCCACCTTTTCGTCGGCGATCCCGAGGTGGCGCGCCAGTCGGTCGAGGCCCTCGAGCGCCACGAGTTCGATGTCGGGGATCCGGGGCAATTCGATTTTCAATGTTACCGGGTCGGCCATGCAGTTCCTATTGTTTGGTATCAGGTCTCGTGTGGTTGCTCAGGCGGCGGCCGCGGACCCGTCGACAGCCACCTTCCGGACGACCATCAGCGTGATGTCGTCTTCCTGGGCCACGCCGTTCATCCAGGCGTCGCCTTCATTTACGAGGCGGGAGATGATCTCCTCGGGCCTCTCCTGCGCCAGCGCCCTGAAAGAATCTGTCACGCGCGCGTAGTCGAACATTTCCTCGCCGGCGTTCTTCTGTTCGGGGAGGCCGTCGGTCATCAGCAGGAGCGTGTCGCCCGTCTCCATCGATGTTTCGTACAAGCCGTACGGAAAGCTCTTCATCGAGCCGAGTGGCACCGCCTTCAGCAGAATTTCTTCGATCGAACCGTCCGCGATCCGGTACAGGTACGCCGGCGGCATTCCCGCACTGGATAAAGATACGTTTTTTCCGTTGAATCTCGCAACGGTGAGGGCCATATAGAGCCTCCCGAGCTTGATCTCCTTGATGGCCCTGCTGCAATGGTTGAAGAACTTCTGTATTTCGAACTTCGAGGCCTCTGAAATGAACAGCCCCTTCATCAGCGTTACGATCGTCCCCGCCTGCATCCCGTGACCGGTGGCGTCCCCGAAGGCCACATTCAGCTCGCCGTCGGGCGACAGGTTGAAGTCGTAGTAGTCGCCGCCGACCTCGGTGGCGGTCTTCATGAAGACCGATATCTCGTACCCGGGAACCCGGGGGATTTCCTTCGGCAGCATCGAGAGCTGGAGCAGCCGGGCGTCTTCGAGCTCCTTGTTCTGCCGGGCGTTCTCCGCCTCGAGGGCGCGCTTCTCCGCCTCAACCGCTTTCGCGTGGAGTTGCGCCTCGCGCACCTTGGCCTTCTGCTCCCGCCGGTTGATTTCCTCGCGCCGCAGGCCGTACAGGACAGCCACGATCATCACCACGTACGAGCCGTACGCCCACCGGGTCTTCCACCACGGCGGGTTCACCGTGATCGCGAGCGATGTCCCGGCTTCGTTCCAGACGCCGTCGCTGTTGGAGCCCCTCACGTGCAGGACGTAGTCACCGCCGTCGAGGTTTGTGAATGTCGCACGCCGTTCCGGGCCGAGCTGGATCCAGCTCTCGTTGTAGCCCTCCAGGCGGTAGGTGTACTGGTTCTTGTCGTTGTCGAAATAGCTGAGCGCCGCGAACTCGAAATTGGCGACGTTGTCTTTATACGAGAGGGTGATCGCCGGCTTCACGTCGATGCCCGTCTCTACGATCGGCTTCCCCTCCTCGTCGTCGGAGTTGTACCTCGTGAACGAACTGAAGACGATTGGCGGTACGTAGGGGTTGCCACGGATTTTTGCGGGATCGAAAGCGTTGAAGCCGTTCGAACCGCCGAAGAAGAGCTCGCCGGTCCGGGCATCCTTCGCGTAGGCGCACTGGTTGAACTCGTCCCCCTGGAGGCCGTCTGCGTAATTGTATGTCCGGAACTCCTCCTTCGCGGGGTCGAACCTGGTAAGGCCCTTATTGGTGCTCAACCAGAGCATCCCGGCGTTGTCCTCGAGGAGCCCGATGATGGTTTCATTGGGGAGCCCGTCCTTTTCGTGGTAGGAACGGAACCTCCCCGTCCGGCGGTCGAGGAGGTTGAGTCCGCCCGTAGTGCCTACCCAGATCTGTCCCTTGCGGTCTTCGAGCAGCGTGACGATGATGTTGTCGCTGAGGGACGAGGTATCGGCGTCACGGTGCGAGAAGTGCGTGAAAGTTCCTGACGCCGCGTCGAACCTGTCGAGTCCACCGCCGAGGGTACCGGCCCAGAGTCCGCCATCGCGGTCCCCGAGGAGCGCCCACACCCCGAGCGCCGCGAGGCTGGCCGGGTTCGAGGGGTCGTGGCGGTATGTCGTGAACGCTCCGGTCGCGCGGTCGAGGCGGCTGAGTCCCCCGCCGTATGTCCCGACCCAGAGGGTGCCGTCGCGGTCCTCGCAGATGGCATAGACCCGGTTGTCGGGAAGGGATCGGGGGTTGTTCGGGTCGTTACGGTAATGTTTGAACGTTCCGGTCGCACGGTCGAACCGGTCGAGGCCGTCGCCGGTGAGCCCGATCCAGATCTCACCCGACCTGTCCTCGAACACCGTCATCACCTGGTCGCCGCCGAGGCTCCGCGGGTTCGCAGGATCATTCCGGTAGGAGCGGAATTCCCCCCTCTTCCTGTCCCACCGGTTGAGTCCGACTCTCGTCCCGATCCACACGGCGCCGGTGCGGTCCACGCACATCCCCTGGACGTTGTTGTTCGACAGGCTCCGTGAGTCGGCCGGGTCGTGGAGGTAGTGGGCGAAGTTCAGGAGGCCGGGGTGGAACCGGTCGACGCCGTTGTCCCCCATCCCCACCCAGATCACCCCCGAAGCGTCCTGGTAGAGCGAGAGGATGTTGTCCCCGGCGAGGCTTCTCGGGTTCGCTTCGTCGTGTCGAAAATGCGCAAACGTTTCGGTCTCGGGGTCGAATCGGTGGAGTCCGCCTCCAAACGTCCCTGCCCAAAGTTCCCCGTCGGCATCGACGAGAAGCGGCCACACGTAGTTGTCACTCAGGCTTCCCGGTTTGGTACCGTCGTGTCGGAAATGGGTGAAGGTCCCCGATTTCTGGTCCAGCCGGTCAAGGCCCCCCCTCGTCCCGACCCAGATCGTCCCCGACCTGTCGGCGACAACGGAATAAACCCTGTCGTCGCTGAGGCTTGCCGGATTGGCAGCGTCGTGTTGATAGAGCGTCGTTTCGCCGGTCCGCGCGTTTCTGCGGGTCAATCCTCCGCCCGCAGATGCCGCCCCGGACCACCGGAAGCCGGCGGGATCGGTATACGAGGGGAAGGCCATCCCCATCCGTGCCGTCGAGAGGTCGACGCTGTCGCGCGGCACCCGGGTGAA
The DNA here is from genome assembly GCA_031379665.1 of Ignavibacteria bacterium. GTDB lineage: Bacteria > Bacteroidota > Ignavibacteria > UBA10030 > SZUA-254 > SZUA-254. Next base: position 31,582 of record JANNFI010000008.1, on the reverse strand, counting down.
GGTCTCCGTCGTCCGGTCGAACCGGTTGAGGAGGCCCGGGGTATTGAGTGTCCCGACCCAGAGGATCCGGTTGGAATCTTCGGCGATCAGGACGATCCACTTGTCACTGATCGTGGTCGGGTCGGCAGGATCGTTTTTATAAATGTCGAATTTGTATCCATCGAAGCGGTTGAGCCCGTCTTGCGTGCCGAACCACATGAACCCGTAACTGTCCTGGAACATCGATTGGACGCTTCCCTGCGACAGGCCGTCCGAGACGGTGAGGTGCTCGAAGGGGATCGCCTCCTGGGCCGACGCGGGAACCAGGCCCGCCGACCCGGCGAACAGGGCTAGACAGATGACCGCGTACCAGGTGCGCGAGTGACCGGTGAATGACCGTGGCAGATCCCGGATATCGGTAAAAACGAATCGCATTGAGGGAAAATCATAAAAAAAGGGCTACCGCGGGATTGGATTCCCGCGGCAGCCCGAAAGGTAAGAAGTTTTCCCTTCTCTTGCGAGTCCTATTTCATGAAGACCATCTTCCGGACGGCCTGGAAGCTACCCGCGTTGATCCGGTAGAAATAGATCCCCGTCGCCACCTGCGCGCCGGAGAGGTTCCTGCCGTTCCACGAAACCTCGTGGTAACCGGCCGGCCGTTCTCCTTCCGCCAGACGCGCGATCTCCTCGCCGAAGATGTTGTAGACGACGATGGAGACGCGTCCCGCCTCCGGCAGCGCGTACCGGATGACGGTGGTGGGGTTGAACGGGTTCGGATAGTTCTGCTCGAGTGCGTATTCCTTCGCGACCCCGGCCGTGAGGGCGTCCTCTTTCTCGCCGGCGTCGACGGAAGCCGTTGTGCGCGACGAGCTGTTGAATGCCGACCCGAGCGCGATCTGCGCGTCGTGTCCGACGATCACGTCCTTCGCAAAGAACGCACCAGTCGATACTGTGAACTGATTGAGAAGGATCGTCCCGTTCGGCGCGTAGACGTTCGCCGAGACGACCGCCTTCGGGCTCACCGAGACCGCGTTGCCGAACCCGCTCTGCGCGTTCGTCGAGCTCACGTAGAAGACGATGTCGGAAGGCGTCACCACGCTTCCGGCGGCCGGCCCGATGTAGATCTCGTTGTCGCCGGAGACCCCCCGCAGGACCCTCACGTCGGTTTTCCCCGGTCCCTTGACCGAGAGCCGGGCCCCGCTCTTCAGGAGGAGGTTCCTGAAGTGGTACGTCCCTGGCCTCAGAAAGAGGCGGGACGAGGGCTGAAGTGTCACGTTGCCGTAGACGCCGGGCGAGATGGTGTCGGCCAGGCCGTTGTTCAGCGAATAGGCCGACGCGGTCGCGACCGCGGGGTTCACCGCGAGGAACGGCGGGAACGGCGCGATCGGGAGCGTGAGCGGCGTATGGACGCTGCCGTTGATCGTCCCCAGGTTCGAGAGCACGTTGGAATACACGTCCCCCCCGACGACTGCGGTCGACTGGATCGACATCCTGTCCGCCTTCAGGTTATAACCGGAGGGCGTAGTTGACCCCGACCCGATCGTGAGATCGTAACCGGCGGCCCCTGAGGGGGCGTCCAGGTTCACGAGGATGTGGCCGGATCCGACGCTGACGCTGTAATCGAGCCTCGCGCTGTTGCTCGCGAAGATCACCGCGTTGATGTACGGCGGAGCGACGAACACCGACTGCTGCTGCTCCCTGTAGAACGGCGTGGGCGTCGTTGCGGTCGAACCGGTCGCGGACACCTTGAACGTGTAGCTCCCGATCGCGGCCGTATTCGTGAACACGCCGTCATAAATGCCGTTCCCGATGTGGTTGAGCGTCACCGGGGGCAACGGGGTCGACGAACCGGGCAGGTACACATTCGCCAGTACGGTCGCGTCGGTGATCGGCTGTCCACCCTGCAGATGTTCGCTGCCGAGGAGCGCGCCGCCTTCGGAGAGTGCCGCCTGGAAGGTGATCTGCTCGCCGGGGGCGTACGAATCCTTCGGGAAACTCACGTCGAAGACCACATCCACCTCGGATATGACCCGGATGGAGACCGGCTCCGGAGTCCCCGGATACGCGTAATCGTTGGCGCCGAACGGATGGACGGTCCAGACGCCCGGGGCGGGGTTCGGAATCTTATAGAATCCGTACGCCTCACCCTGGATGTATTCCCACCCTGACGGGAGGTTTAACGGCGTCACCACGCACGGCGCGGCGGCCAGCAATTCACTAAGACTATTATAGGTGCCATCCGGGACTTCACAGCCGGGAGGCGCCACGAACGACGTAAACTGGCTCCCCTGCCAGACCAGGCCGGGATAGAGGACCGTCGTGCCGGGGTCGACGGCGCCCTGCCAGACGAGCCCGCCCTGCCACACAAGCCCGCCCTGCCACACGAGGCCGCCCTGCCACACGAGCCCGCCCTGCCAGACGAGTCCGGTCTGGCCCGCGAACAGCAGTTCATCGCCGATCAGCTGGAGGCCGGTCATCTCGTTCCAGATGTGCTGGGTGATGAGCGCCATCGTCGTGTCCGCTGCCAGGTAGTAGTCGCCAAAGGTCGCCTGCGCCAGCTTGCTGCTCAGGTCCTGGCCCGGGCTTCCGGAAAAACTCATCGTGAAGAGTGTGACATCCGCCGACGAGAGCGCCGGTGCGACGCTCAGGGCGCCGGGTGAGCCGACCTCTTCGCCGGAACCGTAAACGATCATCGCCCTGCGGTTGGGGTTCGACGCCGCGAGCTGCTGGTTGAGGCCCGTCTGCAGGCCGGCGCCGAGCGCCGCTGAGCCTCCGACGCTCATCCCGTTGATCTTCGCGAGGACGGATGCGATGTTGCCGGAGGTGATCGCGGTGAGCGGGACGACGACGGAATCGGGGAGCTTGACCACCGCGACCCTGTCGTTCTCGCGCAATTTGTTGACCAGCTCGGACGCGCTGTTCTTGGCCGGGCCGAACCCGTTATAGGTCCCGTTGAACGTCGATGTGGCGTCGAAGACGAGCACCAGGTCGAGCGAGCTCTTCGGGACGTTGTCGTAGATGTAGGTCAGCCCGTTGATGTCTCCCTGTTCGAGCGACTGCTTGAAGGTCTCGCAGGGTCGGATGACGCCGTACATCGAGAGGTTCTCGCCGTGGCTGCCCATCCGGATGTCCCAGCCGACATACCCCGGAATGTAAATGTCGCCAAGTCCGCCGAAGTGCCCCATCTCGTGGACACCGACGTTCAGGACGTCCATCGTGGCGCAGGTGGCGTCAGATGGCGACGGCAGTCCTGTAGCGGCCTGGGCGCCGTTCACCGAAGGCCTAGCCGTCCCGTTCTCCTCACCCGGAATGCTTTCGTGCGCCGCGGCGGGAGCCGCGCCGGCATTCCCGAATGTGAAATGTTCTGCGTCGAAGGCTACGTCGACGTCGGTCATCGTCCCGGTGAAGGCATTGTACCGGACCCGTGTCACCGCAATGGCCCCCGCGGGTGCGCCGGTGACGCCTTCCCAGTTGGTCGATACCCAAACGACGTTCTGGATGCCGTCGGGATACCCACCCCAATTTTCGTCATCGAGGTAGCTCGAGCGCGGGGCATAATCCAGCCGATCTGAGAGGCTCGGATTGGAGTTCCAGGTTTCGAACGACTGCTCGATCTCGGCCTGGAAGCCGCTGTTCCTCGCAGAAGGCGCGAGATTGAATCTGGCCTTGCCGTCGCCCCAGTGGAGCGGAATCCCCGAGATCGTCGTGTTGACCACGTACTCGTCGGCTTCATAAATCTTCGTGTTCAGGCCGACCGGGAGGTTGGGTGAAAATTCCGAGGTGTTCCCGAACTGGTCGGTGGCCGTCACCGAGACGAACTGCCCGAACTGCAGCGGCGTGCCGCTCGTGATCGAATACCAGGCGTATGCGGAATCAGCGTCCGTGACGACCGTCGTGGCGCCGAGGTAGATTTTCCCTTCCCCGTTCCCTGACGCATCGCCCGCCGTGTTCATGTAGGCTTCGACCCTAAACGTCGTGCTCGGCCAGCTGAGCAGGTAACCCTGGACGACGGATGGAGTTCCATCGCCGACCGTGGCGATGTTGACGGAGGGATGGTTGACGTGGAAATTCACCGCGTCGGCCGGATCGGGACGGACGAGGGGGCTGGTCGGCCCGCCCGGATACCGGTTCAGCGTCACGAGGCCGTCGCCGCCGTGATCGATGCCGAGGGCGCCGTTGTCGTGGACGGAATTGCCGAGCACCGCATTGTTCGCCGGCGGCGGTACCGCGTCCGCGACGCTTTCCTCGGCGATCGAGACGCCGTTGAGGCCGTTGGCGAAGATGGCGTTGCCCTTGGCGTGGGCGCCGCCCGCGTAGCTGTCACCGATGCTGTTGCCGTCGCCGTCCACGATGCAGACGCCGTTGTTGCCGTTGTCGTGGAGGTGGCAGAGCTGGACGAAGTTATCGTCGCTGTGGATGCAGATCCCCGATCCCGGGAACCCGTGGATATCGAGCCCGCGGATGATGCTCCCCGACGGGGTGTACCCCCACCGCAGGAAGTCGCCGCCGAGGACGATGCCGTCGCTGTTCGGGAAGTCGGCCGGGTTGTAGGCCGGTGTCAGCGAGATCAGGGGGTTCCCGCCGCCGTCCACCAGGGCGCTGAAATCGAGCGCGATACGGTCGGTGAACGGGGGAAGCGGTTCGTTCAGGCTGATGATCTTGGATCCGGGCTGGTTGCCCTCCACGATGTCGAAGCTGATTTGGGCGTCACCCGGGGAGCCGTTCGCCTGTTCGAACGCCTCGCGAAGCGAGGTCAGGCCGTCGTCGGGATCGACCGTGTCATTGAGCGTGTTGACGATGATCGTCTGTGTGCTCCTCGCCGCGTAGATGGCCGTGATCGATTTGTCGTCGGACATCGCGATCGCGATCGGGTTGTCGGTCGGCTGCGATCCGCCAGGCATCAACCACTTCACGAAATAGTACCCCTCGTTCGCGAACGCGGTCAGCGTGACGCTCTCAGCCGGGTCGTAAAGCGATTTCAGAGGGTTCGTCCCTACGTATCCGACGCCCGTGTTGCCGGTCGGCGGCTCGGTGTTCACGGAGACGTTGAGCGTGTAGTGGTTGCCCGCGAATGTGGCGGCAATGCTCCGGGTGGACGTGACGTTTGTGAACGTATAAGGATACTGTCGGGGATGGGAGGCGGAGGTCGCGACGCTCGTGGCCGTTCCCCCGTCGATTTGTATCGTAGAAACGTGGTAATGGGTGTCGGCGTTGGCCGTGAATGCGGCCGACCCGCCGTGCGCGACGTTGACAGATCCGGCGGGCGAGAACGACCCGTTCGCCCCGGCCGACGCGGTGATGGTGTAGATGTTGATCGAGAAGTATGCCGCGATCGTGTGAGCCGCCGTGACACCCGTGAAGGGGTACGAGGCCACCGCCCCCTGGTTCACCCCGTCGACGACGACGCTGTCGATGTGGTACCCGGTGTTCGGCACGATGACGAACGACTGTGCGCCGCCGTGATTGACGTTCACCGTACCCGACGGCGTGATGGTCCCGCCCGCCGACGCGCTCGCCGTGATGGCGTACGTATTGATGGCGAATGCTGCGCTGATGGTATGGTTCGCGGTGATGTTCGTGAAGGTGTGGCTACCGGTGGCAGGCGTCGTGGAGGACGTCGCGAGCGTCGTCGTGGCGCCGTCGACGGTCTTCGACTGGACGTGGTATCCGGCGGCGGCGGCGAAATTGTACGCCTGGTTCGCCCCGGGGATCACCGAGAGGGTTCCGAGCGGCGCGATCGTTCCGTTCGGTCCGGCGGACGAGGTGATGCTGAAGGAGACGTCCGCGACGACCTTGACGTCGAGGTAATTTTTCGAGCTCAGCCAGACGCCGCGCAGTGCGAGCACGTTGTCGCCGGCCACCAGCAGGTTGTCCGGAACATTGAGGATGAAATCACCCGCCTCAGTGGCGCACTCGTCGTGGTTCCTGATCCCGCCGGAGATCTCGGTCCCGTTGAAAAACGCCTGAACGCCGTTGTCGAGGGCCACGTACACGCGGACGTTTCTGGAGCCCTGGGGGAACGTGATATGCTTCCTCAGAACGACATCCCTCGAGGAGGGCCAGGAAACCTTGATGTGCGCGGCGTCGTTGAGCGGGCAGGGCGGGCTCGACGTGTTGTTGATCGTCCCGAACGCCGCGGTGCCGCTCAAGTACCCGGACTCGGAAGCCGCGGGATTTTTATACGACTGCGATGTGATGAGCGTCGAGTTGGACTTCACGAACTGGTATTTGTAGGAGCCCGACCCGTAGGGTACGATGACGCGGTTCGCCTGCCCGAAACCGAGCGACGGGACGATGATCAGGAGGAGCATTAAGAACGCGGTGAGTTTTTTCATTGCTGATCCCTCGATGACTGCGGAGTAGTGTGGAAATTCAAAAAATCGGTTGAAAGTGCTTCCGGACGAATGTTCCGGCATCGTTGACCGGTGATCTTACTGGTCAGTCGGGGTCGCCGCCTGGACCTTCGCGGTCTGTTTCACCCGCGCGGTGAAATCCTCGAGGCTCCCGACGTTCGGGATAACCTTTGAGCCGGCAGTCTTTCCCTCCTTCACGAGGAATTTCCCGTGATCACCGTCGGTCACGCGCATCACGCCCATCTTATCCTTCTTCGCGAACACCACGACGTCCTCGCTGTCTTTGAACCGGACGGAATGACTGTACCATTCGCCGACTCCGTCGATCTCGCCGCCCGGGACGACGACCGTCAGCGCTCCGCCGTCGACTGCGCCCTTCATCGTCTCCTCGACCCGGATGGTCACGATCGTCTGGATGCGCGACTTGTCGGCGTTCCATTCGGATTTTAGCGCCCCGACCCGCCCGACGACAATGACATCGGATTGGCGGATCAGTTGATCGGTCTGGAGGGTTGTCGCCTGACCCCAGAGAAGGTGCGGGAGGAAGAAGGCGATGGCGGCGACGGACAGGCCGGTCGCAAGACCGTTGAGGAATTTCATGACGTCACTCTCCTGAAAGATGATTGTAGAGAACGATATTCAACGCAAATTCCGCGGCTGGCGGCCAGCGGAATATTCGTCGCCCGGGGGTCATCGAGGACTCAAGAACCCCGTGCCTGATAAAGATAATACTAGTGGGAATGACGCAAAGTTGGTTAATAATAGGATGAATTGCAACTTAAAGGACCGGTAGTTCGGCCCGTCACCCCTACCGGTCCGGGACACCACGACCCTCCCCGGCGGCGGCGTTCAGGTCAAATGTACGGTTTTTCCCCGTATAGGCAATCACCTTTTTCGCGATTTCCTCAATTTTGATGCAAACGGGACTCAAACACTTCGGGGATGGCCCCGGGTTAAAATTCGGCGCTGATGCCGATTGTTGGCAGGATCCCGATCGAGTCCTCCTGTTCGATCTGGCCGGTCCGGGCGTTATAGGTGGGAACCCGGGATTCTTCCCTGTTATAGACGTTCTGGACGTCGATGTAGGCGATAAGGGTCCACGCGTCGAAGAACCACCGCCGGTCGACGCGGACGTCGAGGCTGTGGTTCGGGTCGAGCCGGACGCCGTTATAGTTCGCTGCCGTTTTGCTGCCGTCGGCATTCCAGGGAGTGTACGGCCTGCCGGTGACGAGTCGGAATTTCGCGCTGAATTCCCAGTTGGGGTTGAAGAGGTACCCTCCGCCGATGTTGAAGATCAGGCGCTGGTCGAACGACGAGGGCCGCTCGACTCCGTCGAGCGCCGTGTACTTCGTCTCGCTCGCGCTGAGCGAGAAGAGGCCGTAGCAGGGAATCTCCGAGAGTTTTTTCCTCACCGAGAGCTCGATGCCGCGCGAGTACCCGGCGCCGATGCTCTCGAGGGGCTCGATGCCGAATGACGAGTACGAGTCCTCTGAGCCGCCGAACCCCGCGCCGGTGTTCGAGAGCACGAGGAACTCCTGGAGGAGGCTGGCGGGGTACCCGTTGTACCGCTTCACATAGGCCTCGAGCGTGATGCGGGTGTCGGGCCGGATGGCGTGGTCGATCCCGAGCACGACCTGGTCTGCCTTGATGGGGCTCAGCGACCGGTTCTCCGGGTATGAGACCAGCCAGATGTACGAAGGAGACTGCGTGTACCTCCCCGCGCTGGCGTTGACCGCCGTGGCGGCCGAGAACGCGAACGAGGCGGAAAACCTCGGCTCGATCGGCGTGACCGCGTCGATGAGGGTGAAGACGTTCTGGCGCACGCCGGCGCTCAGCGTCAGCCGGCCGAACTTCTGCGAGACCTGGGCGTAGACCCCGGCCTTGTACCCGGACGTGTCCCCCCGGACGTCGGCCCGCAGGGTGTCACCGTACGGCGTGATGAAATCGGGAAGGTACAGGTCATTGGAGAACCTCACCCGCTTCCCCGCGACACCGGCCGTGAGGGTCGTGCGGCGGGCAATCTCGACGAGGACGTCGCCCCTCAGCGACGACTCGTTCTCGACCGATTCGTTCACGAAGAGGGGGTTCTGCAGGGTGTCCCGCTGGAAGTAGGAGAATTCGGTGTAGGCCTGGCCGAAGGTCACCGTGAAGAATCCCTGATCGAAGAGGCGCCTCCACGACACGCCGCCCGACACCTGCCGCTGGTCGTTCCCGAGGACGAGCGAGTTGTCATAGACCTGCTCCCTGGTGTCGTTGTAGAAGTTGATGTTGTCGAGCGCCATCACCGCGACGACGTTGATTTCATCCGACGGCCCGGGGGAATAGTTCCATTTCCCCATGAAATCCCAGTACTCGGGGACGAATCCGAAACCCGCCGCCTTGAAGATGAAGTCGAGGTAGCTGCGCCTTGCCGAGAAAAGGAATGAACCGTTCTCGAGCGCGGGACCCTCGAGGTTCAAGCCGAACTGGGTCGCCGAAAGCGTGAGCTTCCCGCCGAGCCTGTCATTCCGGCCGTCGCGGAGCTCGATCCCGAGGACCGACGACGTCTTGTCCCCGTAACGGGGGCCGAATCCGCCGGTTGAGAACACCGTGTTGTCGACGAAATCGAGATTGATGTACGAAAGCGGCCCGCCGCCCGATCCCTGCGTCCCGAAGTGGTTGATGTTGGGGATCTCGATGCCATCGAGCAGGTAGAGGTTTTCCGCGGCCGATCCGCCGCGGACGATCAGATCGTTCCTGCCCCCCTCCACCTGGGCCACGCCCGGGAGGATCGCCACGGCCCGGAGCACGTCCTCGAACCCGCCCGGCTGCCTGCGGATCTCCTCAGACGACTGCCTCGACACGCTCACCGGGAGTTCCGGGGTGTTGATGAAATAACCCGCCTCAGCGCTCACCCCCTCGAGCTCGACCGCGGCCTCCCTGAGCCCGATCCGGATGACGGCGGGACGCACCGGCGTGATGACCACGTCGCTCCTGATCGCGCCCTCGAACCCGAGCAACGAGGCCTTCACCGCGTATTCGCCGGCCGGGACGTTCCGGATCTCGAACGCTCCCGTCGTGTCGGTGACGGCGCCGAGGGCCGTGCCGACGACGGACACGTTGACGGACGGGAGCGGCTCGCGGGTGGCGGAGTTGACGACCGTGCCGGAAATGATTCCCGTCCTCGGTCCGTTTTCCTGGGCCACGAGGGGTGAGGCGGCGCAGAGTATCAGGAAAAGGAGCACAGGAGATGCCAGGTATCGGATGATGGAATTCATTGAATGGCAGACGGAGGAGTGTACGTGAATGGGTTTCCGCTTATGCCTGTCCGGCGGCGGGGGTTTGTACCTTTTTCTTCGGGCCGGGGCGGAGCGAAAACGCGTCCCTGATCCACGCAATCCCCTCGGCCGCCGATGTCGCGATGTGATCGCACTGAAGATCTTCGGTTGAAAAGTTGCCGGCGAAGAACCCGCCGGCGACGAACTTCCCACCGCCCTCGTGGACCGCCCCGGCAATGGAGGCGAATTCCCGGCTGAGTACCTCGTCGGGTTTTGACACCGTAAAGGAGACGCAGAGCAACTCCGGCTTCACCTTCCGGACGTACTCGAGGAGTGTCACGGAGGGGGTATCCGCCCCGATGAACTGGACCCTCCACCCTTCCGTCTCGAGCACGAAGGCCATGCTCCGCAAACCGATTTCGTGCCGCTCGCCTTCGAGGCAGGCACAGACGGCGGTCATCCCGTTGGAGTGCTTTCTGTGCAGTTCCGGCGCGAGGCGGACCATCGCCTCGGTGAACGCCCTCGATGTCCGGTGTTCCTGTTGGATCTGCAATGCACCGCCCTCCCAGAGCTCGCCGATCCTCACCATGGGCGGCCGCAGAATTTCATCGGCGAGGGTGGAGAGCTTCACGTTATGTTTTGTGAGATAGAGAAGCAGCTGGTAGACCCCCTCGGAGTCGGCCTGGAGGGCTTCGTCGAAGAGTACTTCGGAGATCGTGTGGTAATTCTGTGTGTGGATTGCAAACCGGACCTTTTCCATCTGGGCTTTCGTCAGGGGCGGTTCGAGCGTCCCTGAAATCGGGTACCCCTGTTTATCGGCGAACCCGATGACGTCGGCCAGCATGAATTTGCGATGACCACCGGGGCTTTTCACGCAAGGGATGATACCCCCGTCAGCCCACCGCTTGACGGTGGTCTCCGTTACCTTGAAGAGACCGGCGACTTCCTGTGTCGAGATGAATTCTGAAGAATGGGGCATGATCACGTATAATAGCGGTTGACGATTACGACACTATGTTCGATTTAGACGTTATAATATAGCAGTTTGAAGGATCACATTCAAGGGTTGGGAAAAAAATCGCTCACGGAACTTCATCTCACATCCCCCCTCCTGCCTCCGTCCGATCGTTGGAAAAACGGACGGAATTTACTATTTTAGCCGATCAGCGTTTCCCCTCGTCCAATTTTTTCCCAAACCTTACCAGAGGAACAATCGATGAAAATCTCCGTCCTGTTCGCGGCGGCCACCATCGCCATCGCGCTTTGCATCGCGGGCTGTGGGAGCTCCGAGTTCGGAAAACCGTTGACCATCAATCAGGCGACTCCGATCGCCGACATCCTGAAGGAACCAGAAAAGTTCGACGGTCAGCGGGTCGTGGTCGAGGGAAAGATCACCGAGGTCTGCGAAATGATGGGATGCTGGATCATGATCCAGGGAGCCGACGAAAAGGAATCACTGAGGTTCAAGGTGGAGGACGGCGTGATCACCTTTCCGATGAGCGTCGCGGGAAAGGTCGCCCGCGCGGAGGGAGTCGTTTCAGTGAAGGAAATGTCGATCGACGAACAGGTCTCCGAAGGCCAGCACCACGCAGACGAAACGGGAGGGAAGTTCGATGCCTCGACGGTCACCGGACCGAAGATGCGTGTTCAGCTCAACGGTGAGGGCGCCGTCGTCAAGTAACCACTGTACGCGGAACGAATTCCCTCGTAGTCTCCCGGCGTGTTGACATTCACGAGCCCCGCGGAGGGACCGAGGTCCACCACGGTCACGTCGACCGTATTGAGAAAATCGAGGACGGAATAACGGCCCTGCCGGAGAGCGCGCTCAAGCTCCGGCAGGATTTTTTTATGGTAGAGGCCGAAGAGGGGCTGCAACCGGGTCCCGACCCTGGCGATCACGATGTCGTCGGGGGCGTCGGTGGTCAGGATCCTGCGGCAGGCTTCAGGTGTGACGAGCGGCAGGTCACAGGAGACCACGAACGCGCGGGCCGTGGGGATCGCTGAGAGGGCCGCGTGGATACCCCCGAGCGGTCCGCAGTTTTTGAACACATCGCCGATGATCGGGGTCCCGGGGACCGAATAGCCCGACTCTTCCCGCGCGCTGATGACGACGCGCCCGATCACTCCGTGGAGCGTTTCCCGGATCCGTTCGAGGAAAGAGACCCCGTCGATCCTCAGGAGGGCTTTGTCCGATCCCATCCTGCTGCTTTCACCCCCGGCCAGGATCACGCCGGTGACATCCTGGAACGACCCCTCGCGGCCAGTCACTTCTTCTTATTCTTCGTTCCGAGGACGTCTTCGATCCAGCTCAGCGACGCCATCATCGACGGCAGGCCGATGGTGGTGAGCGCCAGCAGGGCGACCTGCTTTAGCTCGGCCGCAGTCGCCCCGGCGTCGAGGGCCTTCCTCACGTGCGAGTGGACGGCGCCCTCGAGGCGCGCCCCTGTGGAGATCCCGAGCTTGATGAGCGCCCTGGTCTTCGCGTCGAGGGGGCCGGCTGCGTGCACCGCCGCACCCAGGTGCTCGTACGCATCCGCGACTTTCTTATAATCTTTCTGGAATTTCCGGAACTGTTTCGGCGGCGTGGTCATATCGTTCTCCTTGTTTGTCAGATCCGCAAAGATACTTAAAATGTCACTGTAGTTGCAACATATCCCCACAGGCCGACATCGGCGCCCCCGAAGCGCGAGCGCATCAAGGGGCCGGGAAGAAACGACGCCACGCCGACGTCGAACGCCAGCGGCTTCGCATACTGGAATTTCGCCGTCACGTCTATTTCATCCCCGAGGAGGTTTTCCCCCGCGCTCTCTTGCGCCAGCTGGAAATGGTGATACCACAGGGCCGCGCTCAGGTTCTCTGATATTTTGAAATTTACCCGCCCGAGAACGTCCGTCAGCCCGAGTCCCCCTGTATGGGACGGGATGCTCGTGAAATAGTCCATGAAGCCGTGGAACTTGTGGGCCGTCGCGAACGGCGGATCGAACGCCCGGTAGTCGGCCTCGCCGGCGGGCGTCCCGCTGAGGTACTCGTACCCCGCGGCAACCTCGGCCAGCGGCGAACCGGTGAAGGAGTAGCCGACAAGCCCGGTGAGCGTGTACGCCGCGATGTCCGCGGCACCTCGTTCACCTCCTTGGTACGCCGCCTCGGCCTCATAGAGGAATGCGTCCAGCGTTCCCTTTGCGTATCCCCCACCCGTCACGCGCTGAAAATCGAGGAACCCGGAGGATGTCTGCAATTGGCGCCCCTGGTAGAGGACGTAGAGGTCGAGCTTGTGCGAACCGAGGTTTTTCCATTGCGTATACAACCCGAAGAAATACTGCCCGTTGTCGGGGATGTACGCCGTCGACGCCGGCGTCGCGGCGGAGGGGTACGTCTGCACCTCCGCGACGTTCATGCCAAAGAGGTCCACCGAGACGGCATCGAGGCCGAGGCGGAGCAGTCCCCCGTCGAACACCCTGCCGATGTTGCTCCATTGCGCCGCGCCGATCATCCGCTCGTTCGAGTAACTGAGCTCCTGCCGTCCCAGCCTGATCGTCAGGCCGTCGGAGAGGAATTTTCCGATCTCCACGTACCCCTGGTGGAGGTCCAGGTTCTTCATGTCGGAAATGGTGTTGAACGCCCCGGTGGCGTCGAACTCAGTGCCGAAGCTCCTGGAGTCCCTCGCCATCACGTACACCCTGATGTTCTCCGCGGGCGACGCCTCGAGCCCGAACCTGGTGCGTAGGACCGTGTAGGTGTTGGCCCGCGTGGAAAGATCGAAATCGCGGGCGTCGACCTCGGCGCGGAGGCGCAGGTCCCCCAGGAACCGGACGGACGGGGCGAACTCCTGGCCCACGCCGGCTCCGGCGAGGCAGAGGATGAGGGCGGCGATCGTTGTGGTACGGCGCATGGGTCAACCTTTCAAAAGATGTTGGTCGGGTATCGTCGAGGCGGTACTCAATGGTGCGGCAGACTTTCCACCAGCATCGGGTCACCGACGGGGATGAGATGATGTTTTGAGAGCGTACGAAATACGATGATGAAAAACAACGCTATGGCGAACGCCGGCGGTCCGAGCTCCCAGAGACTGACGACTGGCGCCGACGGGATGAAGGGGGGCAGGATCATCCAGAACAGGTCGATCCATCGGCCGATCATGATGATGATGCAGATTTTCAGGAGCAGCCCCTCGTTTCGCTTGGTCCACCGGGGGAGGAGTACAATAAATGGAATCAGCCAGTTGAACACCACGTTCACCACGGTGAAAATCAACCAGCTCCCCTCCTGCCGGCGGATCATGTAGACCACCTCCTCCGGGATGTTGGCATACCAGATCAGGAGGTACTGGCTGAACCAGATGTACATCCAGAAGGTACTGAAGGCGAAGATCAGTTTCCCGAGGTTGAGAAGGTGGAGGTCCGTAAGCACCTGCCGGAAGTGTCCGGACCTCCGGAGGAGAATGGCGAGGATGGCGATCGCCGCGAGGCCGCTCTGGAACAGACCGGAGAAGTTGTAGATCCCGAAGATCGTACTGTACCAGTGGGGCTCGAGCGACATGATCCAGTCCATGCTCGCGAGGGTGAACGTGAAGGCGAACGTCACGATGTAGACCACCGAGTGCCGCTTGTTCGCCCCGGTCAGCCGCAGATCCCCGTCGGCGTCCTGCCGACGCGAGGTCGAGGTAATCTTATAGAGCAGCCATCCCCAGAGCGCGAGGTAGACGACCGTCCTGACGACGAAGAACGGGACATTCAGCCAGGGGGCCTTGGCCGAGAGAATATGGTCGGTCGCAACGACATCGGCGTGGCTCCATTCGTAGAGCTCGGGAATCCCCGCGAGGACGACGAGGAGCATCGCCGCGCCGAGCGGGAACGCAGAGGCGATCGCCTCCGGGACCCGGCGGAAGGCGACGCTCCAGCCGGCGTTGGAAATATACTGCAGCGCGATGAAGACGCCCGCCGCCAGCGAGAGGCCCGCCACGTAGTACGCCGCCAGGAGGATGTTCGGCCATATCCTCGCGGGATCGAGGATCACCCCGGAGAGCGTGACGATCCCGCCCGCCGCCGCCACCACGGCGAGATTCCGCATCGTGGTTTTCCCCGGCGTGAAGTTCGGCAGACCCGGCTTGTGCGTCGTCATCGCGGATTCTCCTTCCCGTTCAACGGGGCAGTGCCGCCTGCGGGCGGGGTCGCGACGGTTGCCGCGGCCGTCGCGATCTCCTGGATGCGCCTCACGTGCTGCACCGCAAGCCAGCGCTCATTCACCGGGATCCTCCCGGCCAGCGACGGCATGTTCCCACGTCCGTAGGTGAGGATGTTGAAGATCTGTCCGTCGGTCAGTTTCAGGGCGTTCGTGGCGTCGAGGGAAGGTGGAGCCGGGTAGCCGCGCGCGGGGATGGTCCCGTCCCCCTTCCCCGCCGGCCCGTGGCACGGCTGGCAGAACGTCGCGAAGACCGATGCGGCCCTGGCCTCGCGGTCGCTGAGCTGGTCGGGCGACAACGTCGAGACATACGCGGCCACCAGCGACGCCTCGGTCCCGGCGCGCGAGGAGTCCCACGGCATATGTCCGCGGGCGATCGTGCCGGAAGGGGGCGTCCTCAATGTCATTCCGTCGGCGAAATTGGTGTTGGCCGAGAGCGGGTCGTAGGGAACGGATTCCACCATCCCCGGCAGAAATTCACTGTTGGGTTCTGTGAACGTCCTGGGAAGCAGATAGGTGAGGGCTACGACAATGACGAGCGCCCCGGTGAGCCCCCAGCCGAGCGCGGGTTTGAGAAGGAACGAACCGGGCGCCGTCTTCACCTCCGGCACCTCGATCCGTTCCTCCAGCCGCACGAGATTGTGACGAGACAACAGATCCCTCACGGCCGCGATGTCGAACCCCGCGTCGTGCTGCACCAGGACCAGGGCGAACAGGTCGTTGGTCGTGCGATCATAGACGTGGCGGGGCTTCCGTCCTGGCCGCAGACCGCTGACGATGAAAAATGCCACCACCGTTCCGACGGCGGCGAAGAGGACCATCATCTCGAACGTCACCGGGACGAATGCCGGTACCGACTTGAAGGGCTTTCCCCCCACGTTCAACGCCCAGCTCGTGGCGGAAGTCCAGATCTGGTACCAGAGCTTGGCCACCGCCCCGGTGAGGCCAAGGGCGAAACAGACCCAGGGGAGACGCGACGGCCTCAGGCCGGCGGCGTTGTCGAGTCCGTGGACGGCATAGGGGGTGTAGACGTCGAGAATTTGATACCCCGCTTCGCGGGTCGCCCGGGTCGCCGCGAGGATGTCCCGTTCGCCGCCGAACCAGGCACTCAGGAGACGCCGACTCATCGCTGGCCTCCTTCGGTCTGTTTCCCGTACCCCAACACCCCCTTCACCTCGCCGATCGCGATCATCGGGAGGAAGCGGGCGAAGAGCAGGAACAGGGTGAGGAAGAGGCCGAAGCTCCCCACGAGCGTGGCGATCTCGACACTCGTGGGCGAGTAGTCGGCCCAGCTCGCGGGAAGGTAGTCGCGCGTGAGGGAGATGGTGATGATCACGAACCTCTCGAACCACATCCCGACGTTGATCAGGAGGCTGATCGCAAAGACGAGGGCGACGTTCGAGCGGACCTTCTTCGACCAGAGGAACTGCGGGACCCCCACGTTGCACCCCACCATGATCCAGTAGGCCCAGGCGTACGGCCCGAGCGCGCGGTTCACGAAGGTGAAGCGTTCGTAGTCGTTTCCGGAATAGATCGCCACGAAGAACTCTGTCGCGTAGGCCAGCGCCACGATCCCGCCGGTGGCGATGATGATTTTGGACATCGCGCCGATGTGGTGAAGAGTGATGTAATCCTCGAAGTGGAGGACCTTCCGGACGATCAGCATCAGCGTCAGCACCATCGCGAAGCCGGAGAACACCGCCCCCGCCACGAAGTACGGCGGCAGGATCGTGGTGTGCCACCCGGGGATCACAGAGGTGGCGAAATCCCAACTGACAATCGTGTGGACCGACACCACGAGCGGCGTGGCCAGTCCGGCGAGGAGCAAGTAGATCGTCTCGTACCTGAGCCACGTTTTATTGGAGCCGTCCCAGCCGAAGCTGAAGAACCCGGTGATGGCGCGCTTGATTTTCGAGGTGGCGCGGTCCCTGATGGTCGCGAGGTCGGGGATCAGCCCGACATACCAGAAGACGAGCGACACGATGAAATAGGTGCTGATGGCGAACACGTCCCAGACGAGCGGCGAGCGGAAGTTCACCCAGAGGGGCCCCCGCATGTTGGGATACGGGATCACCCAGAACGCCAGCCAGGGCCGCCCCATGTGGATGATCGGGAAGATCCCGGCGCACATGACGGCGAAAAGGGTCATCGCCTCGGCGGAACGGTTCACCGACGTCCGCCATTTCTGGTTGAACAGAAACAGTATCGCCGAAATGAGCGTCCCCGCGTGTCCGATGCCGATCCAGAAGACGAAATTCGTGATGTCGAACGCCCATCCGACAGTGTTGTTCAGGCCCCAGGTCCCGATCCCCGTCTTCAGCTGGTATCCGACGGCGACGGCGCCCACCGAGAGCATCGCCAGTGCGGCGGCAAAGGTCATCCACCATGCCGATGTGGACTTGCTCTCGAGCGGGGCACAGACGTCCCGCGTGACCTCGTCGAAGCTCTTGTTCCCCGCAATGAGGGGCCTTCTCAGGATCGAATAACGCTCAGCCATTTCGCCCTCCCTCTTCCGGCCGGTTCCTGACCAGCGTCATGTACCCCACCGCCGGCTCGACCCCGATCTCCTCCAGCACCCGGTAAAAGCGCGGATTTTTTCGTGACGCCGCGATGCGGCTCGCCGGATCGTTGAGATCGCCGAAGACGATCGCCTGCGCCGGGCACGATTGCTCACAGGCGGTGCGGATCTCGCCGTCCCTCAACGGCCTTCCCTCCTCCTTCGCCGCGATCTTACCCTCCTGAATCCGCTGGACGCAGAGCGAGCATTTTTCCATGATTCCCCGCTCGCGCACCACCACGTCGGGATTCAGGACGAGCCGCGCCATGTCGTCGCCGCGGGGATAGTCGAACCAGTTGAACCTGCGCACCTTGTACGGACAGTTGTTGGAGCAATACCGCGTCCCGACGCAGCGGTTGTACACCTGCTGGTTGAGCCCTTCCTCGCTGTGGACGGTCGCGAGCACCGGGCAGACGGTTTCGCATGGCGCGTGAGCGCAGTGCTGGCACATCATCGGCTGGTGAGCCACGCTCAGGCCGTCTTTTTCTTCGGTGTAGTACCGGTCGATCCTGAGCCAGGTCATTTCGCGGTTCCGATAGACCTCGTCCTTTCCGACCACCGGGATGTTGTTCTCCGCCTGGCATCCGACCACGCACGCCGAACACCCGGTACAGGCCGTCAGGTCGATCGACATGAACCAGCGGTGTTTCGTGAAATTGTGCTCGTCCGGCCACATGCTCACAATCTCATGCGTCTCGAAACGGCCGGCCTCAGGAGATTGAGCGTATGCGGCGAGGGATGTTTCCTGGATGATCGGCCGGCGTTCGGCGTTCTTCGGCGCGAGGTGTTCCGGGACGTGGAGGGAATGGTGGATCTGCGTCGCCGCTATCGTGCGGACCGCACCCGTCGGCGTTACGCTCACGCCGAAGCGCCAGGTCGAAACGTGCCCCCCCCTGATGATCAGCATCGGCGCCGCGTTCCTACCGACGGTTTCGCCTGGTTCCACCGTCGCCACCGATTCGAACCACTCAGGTCCGATGGAGGTGAACCTGTCCGTACCTTTTCTCCCGTACCCGAGCGCGACCGAGACCATCTCGTCGTGCTGGCCGGGCTGCAGGACGACCGGGAGTTCCAGCACGGCCCCCCCCGCCACGATGCGGACCTCGTCCCCCTCGCCCACACCGAGACGCGCCGCCGTCACCGGAGAGAGGACTGCGTAATTGTCCCACACGACCTTTGTCACCGGGTCGGGGAGTTCCTGTAACCAGGGATTGTGGGCGTGCCGGCCGTCGAGGAGCGCGACCGTGGGATAGAGTTCCAGAACGAAACCCGGCTGCTCACCGGCATCCGGCGCGGGTAGTCGCGAAAGGGCTGTCGCGTCAAAAACCCGGTGGCCCGACGGGGTCGGATCGATCGTGGTAAATCCCTGGTGTACTGTTGTATCCCAAAACCCGGCGAACTCTGTTTGCGCGCGCTGTCCCGGGAATATGCCGGATTTCCAGACGCGCCGTATCGCCTCACGCGCGCCGATTCGTTCACCCGTCCAGGCGAAGAGACATTCGGCGAGCGAACGGGAATTTCCAAAGGGGGCGATCACGGGTTGACGCACCGAGACCACGCCCGCGACCGGCTCCGCATCGTCCCACTCCTCAAGGGGATGGGCTTTCGGAAGGACGATCGTCGCATGCCGGGACGTTTCGTCGTCGTGCTGCGCGAATGCGACCGTGAGGCCGGCTTTTTTCATCGCAGCGGCGAAGGCTTCGCCGGCGGGGTGGTCGTAGACAGGGTTGACGCCGTCGAGCACCAGTACGCCGACCGTGCCGGCATCGAGTTCCGCGAGCAGCGCCCCCGTCTCGCGGTCGTTTTCGGTCCTCGAGGTCGCGGGTCGGTCCAGATCGACGGTGACTCCCCTGTTGTCCAGCATCGCGTTGATCGATGCCGCGAAGACCTGGCACGAGAGGTCGTTCACGCCGCAGACGACAAGCCCTTTCGCCCCCGCGGCCGCAAGCTGGCGCGCAAGCGTGACCAGTATTTCCTTCTCGCCGTCCGCGACCGGCGGCGGGAACGGACCGGCGTCCGATCCGGTCTCCAGCGCGACGCAGTGCGCGAGGCCCCCGAGCATTTCCCTCATCCTGTCGGGCCGGACGACGACGCGCCTGTCGGCGTTGCTCCCGGTGAGCGACATCCGCGATTCGAACTGGACGTGGTACGACATCGGTCGGGAGGGATCTTCGGGAGAGCGGCCCGCCCTGTAATCCGCCGTGAACTCGACCGGCGAGATCCAGGTGCCGAGGAAATCAGCATTGAATGACGCGATGACGAAGGCCCGGTCGAAACGGTAATGGGGAACGAACCGGCGCCCGTAGCAGAGCTCGTGGGCGTCCGCGAGCGCCGCGACCGAGAGCGGTTCGTAGACGACCTGCCTGGCACCCGGGAAGGCCGCGATGACGGCGTCGATCGCCGAGCGTGTCGTCGGTCCGGCGCCGCTCCCGGTCAGGATCCTCACACTTTTTCCGGCGCTGCGCGACTCCGCGAGTTTCGCTGCTACGAGCCCGTCGACCGCATCCCACGCGGCGACCTTTCCGGATATCCCGGGTTCCCTCAACCTGTGCGAATCGTAAAGCGAGAGGACCATCGCCTGGCCCGTGGCGCAGAGCCCCCCCTTCGAGATCGGGTGAGACGGATTCCCTTCGATCTTGATCGGCCTCCCGTCCCTGTTTTTCACCAGGATGCCGCAACCAGCACTGCACCCACCGCAGGTGGACGCGTACCAGGTCGGGGTCCCGGGGGTTACCTCCTCCGGCCTGACCAGGAACGGTATGGCCTTTTCCACGGCCCCGTTCTCACAGCCGGTGAGCACTGTTCCGGCGAACGTGAAGCCCGCCGCCTTCAGGAATGTGCGACGGTCGAAGCCCCGCTGCGGAGCGGGCGCGGGATCGATGTGGCCGGTCTCGGGACGTTTCATGATCGTTGATATTCCCTTGTTCAGAAATGGCATCCGCTGCAATCCGTGGGAGCCGCGACGACGCGCCCGTTCACCCCCTGCGCGTTGGCGTCCCGGTGGCAGTTCACGCACCATCCCATCGAGAGGTCCGACACCTGCCGGACCCGCTCCATCGTTTCGATCGCTCCGTGGCAGGTCTGGCACTCCACCCCCGCGCTCACGTGGGCGCCGTGGTTGAAGTAGGCGAAGTCGGGGAGCCGGTGCACCCTCACCCAAGCGATGGGGCGGGCCTCTTTCGCCGGATCCGGCCGGAGCTCGTCGTCCAGGCCGGCCATGTCGTACAATTTTTTCAATTCCGGGGAAATGATTCGCGACGGTTTTTCGCCGGTTTTTTCGGCCCGTTTGTCTTCGGCCCTTACGTCGACGATCGGAGCCGTCACGAAGGTGTGACAGCTCATGCAGGTTTCGACGGCGGGGATCCCCGCGTTCCTGCTTCGCCCGGCGTCCGTATGACAATGGAGGCAGGGAAGATTGAGCTCCCCCGCGTGTAGCCGGTGGGAGTAGGCGATCGGCTGCACGGGCTCGTACCCTTCGTGGTTTCCCGGAAGCCGGACGTTGTTGGCGTACGATGTCAGGAAGATGGTCAGGCACAGAAGCAGCCCGCTCCCGAGAAAGATCGAAATGATCCTGCTGTTCATCGCTCGCGGAGCCTCCGGTTTTTCAGAACGATGGTCATCTCAGCTCGGCTTCTCGCACCCTTTCCTGGCGTAGTACCACCAGTTCACCCAGGTGGCGATCACGTAATATCCCGCGAGCCCGGCGAAGAACGGCGTCGCGGATCCGGTGGCGGTAATCGCGGCCCCGATCAGGGTGGAGAAGATGAACGGCCCGTAGGCCGCGACGGCGGCCGTCCAGCCGATGACGCCCGCGCCCTGTCTGGGGGAATGCGAGAAGATCACCGGGAATTGCCTGAAGGTGGACGCGTTGCCGACGCCGGAGAAGAGGAACAGGACGAGCATCACCGCAACGAAGCCGGGGAACTGGTCCGCCGATTCGGGGGTGAGGAACCCGCCGGCGATCAACACCACGGTCCCGGCGATCAACACGATACCGGCGATATGCGTCAGCACTCCCCCGCCCACCCTGTCGCTCAGGGGGCCGGCCGCCACCCGCGCCAGGGAGCCCACGAGGGGGCCGAGGAACGCGAACGTGAGCGGGTCGGGTGCGTCCGGGAAGCCGCCGTAGACGATCTTGATGAGGAGCGGGAAAGCGGCGGCGAGGCCCGAGAACGATCCGAACGTCATCACGTACGTGATGGTGCAGAACCAAGTGTGCTTGTTACGAAAGATGTCGAGCTGTTCTTTGAACGAAGCCCGCACCGGCACGCTCCGCAATTTCGTCCACGAGAGGACACCCAACAGGAGCAGGAGCGGGACGTACCAGAGGGCGGCGTTCTGCGCCCACATCGGCCTGACGATCTCTCCCTTCGTGAAGGTCTGCGGGCCGCCCGCGAGGACGCCGAACATCCCGAACCCGATGATCCAGGGGGTCACGAACTGGGCAAGGCTGACGCCGAAATTTCCGACGCCGGCCTGGATGCCGAGGGCCGTGCCCTGGAGACGTTTCGGGAAGAAAATGCTCGTGCTCGGCATATATGAAGAGAAATCGCCGCCGCCGAACCCCGCCGAAAAAGCGAGGACCATAAAGAGCCAGAACGGCGTTTCGGGATCCATCACCGCCAGACCGATCCCGATGCAGGGGATCAGTTTCAGGAGTGTGGCCACGGTAACGACGCTGCGGGTGCCGAAGATCGGGATGAGGAAGGTGTGGATGATGCGCATCGATCCCCCGGCGAGGCCCGGCATCGCGGCCAGCCAGAAGAGCTGCATCGTATCGAACCTGAATCCGATGTTCGGCATCCGGACCACGATGGCGCTCATCATGAACCAGGTCGCGAACGAAAGCACGAGCGAGACTGTGGTAACGGTGAGCGTCCGCCAGGCGACCGCCTTTCCGGTCCTGTTCCAGAAACCCTCGTCCTCGGGTTTCCATTCCGTGAGCCACGACTCCGGGGGAGGCTCTGCGCGATCGGCGCCCGCGGACGGTATGGGTTTTGAGTCCTTCATCTCGACGATATGTGGTATGTGCTCATCATCCCGCGTTGGGTGGAGAGTCCGGCCGGACCTTCGGCGCGCCGGCGCCCGTCGTCCGCCCGCCGGTTCCCGCCATCAGGTGAATCGGTATTTCCATTTCAGCCGGCCCGACCGGATCGCCCGGCCGTCCGTCGTCCTCGATCTGTCGTGAGAGGACGGGCGCCCTCTGCGCCATCAGCTTGCGGACGGTCACGTACATCCAGATATGGCAGAGGAGCGTCACCGCGAAGAAAAACATCCAGCAGGTGGTCCAGATGCCGGTGCCCTTCAGCAGGTACCCGAAGATGATCGGGCAGACGAACCCCCCCAGCCCCCCGATGACCCCGACGATTCCTCCGACCACGCCGACCTCCGTCGGATAATACTCCGGGATGAACTTATACACGGCGGCCTTTCCGATCCCCATCATGATGCCGACCAAAAATACGAGGAACGTAAAGATCCAGACGTTCGCCTGGAAGTATATGTGCGTGACGCCTTTCGCCAGGAGCTGTTTTTTCACGACCGTATCCCCGACACTGACGACCGGGTCCTGCCAGAAGGTGAACGTCGGCAGGATTAGCGTGCCCTCCTCCGTTTCGGAGAACTCCGTTTTCGGCCTGGGCAGCAGGGCATAGGTCACCGCGGCGACCGTCACCGACGCGCCGGTCACCGCCGTCACCGTCCCCCCCCTATCCGCCATCACCCCCTGTCCCGGCGACTGAATGTCCATGCGCGGAACAAAAAGTAAAACGAAGCAGACCAGGCACGATCCGAACACCCAGTACATCACAGCCCGGGCCCCCTGGCGATCGGAGAGCCATCCACCGAGGGCGCGGATCACCCCCGACGGAAGGCTGAAGATCGACGCCATCAGTCCGGCAGTCGCGATGCTCATCGCATAGGCGTTGACGTAATAGGGGATCAGCCATTGCGCGAGGGCGACGAACCCGCCGAAGACCACGAAGTAATAGAGGCCGAACCTCCATACCCTGGCGTATTTCAGGGGTGCCAGGCGCTGTCGGAGGGTCAGTTCCTGACCGTGCGTAACTTTTTTCGAATAGGTCATCGAGTAGAAGATCACGGTCATCACCACCAGGGCGAGCGCGTAGAACTTCGGCATCGTCCTCCAACCCTCGGGGTTCTGACCGTTGTCGGTGAGGTACTGAAGGAGGAATGGCGAGGCCAGGCTCGTCACGGCGGAGCCGGCGTTTCCCATTCCGAAGATCCCGAGCGCCGTCCCCTGCCGCTCTTTCCTGAACCAGATGGAGGAATACGCGATCCCGATGGCGAACGACGCCCCGGTCGCGCCGAACCCGAGGCTGCCCAGGACGAATTGGTCGTACGTGGTCGCGTAACTCATAAGGTACATCGGGACGGCCGAGAGGAGCATCAGGATGCTGAACACGATCCTCCCGCCGTACTTGTCGGTGAGCACTCCGAGCGGCAGTCTCAGGATTGAACCCGTGAGTATCGGGATGCCGATCAGCCACCCGATCTGGACTTTGTCCCACGCGAACATGCCCCGGTCCACGAGGTAGGTGACCAGGACCCCGTTCATCGTCCAGCAGGCGAAACAGACCGTGAACGCGATCGTGTTGAAGGTCAGGACCTGTATCGATTTCCGCTCTTCGGTCATACGTCCCTCCTACCGGCCCCGCGCCTTCGTCCCGCCTGATTGGAAACGCCGGATCCCATACCAGCGCACCACCTGGGTCTTTCGCCAGAGGTAGGGGTTCGGGACAACGAGCGCGTGCACGAGGCGCGTGAAGGGGAAGAACGCGATCATCGCGTAGGCGCAGACGATATGTGTCTTCACCATCCAGGGAAGCGCCGTGACGAAGGAAATGTCGGGGTTGAGCGTCAGCAGCGACCAGAGGTACGGGGTCGCGATCGAGGCGAACCAGGAGGACCCCCACCCGTGGAACACGGCGACGAAGAGTCCGCTCAGGACCTGCACGACGAAGATGCCAAAGAGGATCCAGTCGGCGCGGCTGGTGACCATCCTGATCTTCGAGACCGTCACGCGCCGCACGATGACGCTGACGAGGCCCACCAGGGTCAGGAGGCCGAAGACGAAGGCGGAGAGTTCGAGGACGTAGAGGCGCAGCGGCTGGCTGTTCCAGGCGAGCACCTCCCGCGGGATCAGGAAACCGATGAAGTGGCCCGTCACGATGGCGATGATCCCGTAATGGAACGGCACCAGCCCCCAGAAGTGCTGCTCGTTCTCGAGGAACTGCGACGAGAGGCTCGAGAAGGTGAAGCTCTGGGTGAGGTACCGCCGGATCGAGACCAGCAAAAAGATGATGAAGGCCAGGTAGGGCAGGACGACGAAGAGGATCTGGTCGAGGAAAAACGGGCTCGCGGTTGTCATAATTGTACGCTCTCCTTCGGGGTTGCGGCGGCGTCGATGACGAGTGATGCCGCCTCCAGAAGTTTCAGGTAGGGGTTGTCCCGGTCGACGACGGCGGCGGCCATTTTCCCGACCGATTTCCGGAGATACATCGAGCAGATGAGGCCGGATTCCTCCTCCGATAGTCTCCCCACCACCCTCAGGAGGTACGACAGGTGGTCGGGCAGCTCACCCGATTCGGCGATGGCGCACGAGCGGAGCAGTTGCCTCATCTTCACGAGGTACGCTCCCCGTTCGTAGGTCTCCCCGAAGAGCTGCCATCCCGTTTCGAG
Organism: Ignavibacteria bacterium; assembly: GCA_031379665.1. Lineage (GTDB taxonomy): Bacteria > Bacteroidota > Ignavibacteria > UBA10030 > SZUA-254 > SZUA-254. The sequence goes on along the minus strand of JANNFI010000008.1, from coordinate 6,557 downwards.
GCTCGCGTCCGGGTTGAAGTCGAAGGTCCTCGTGTAGAGCTCCTCAATCTCCTCGTTCGAGAGCCCGGCCGTCGCCGCCTCGAATGCCAGGGCGAGCTCCGTCACGCCTGGAACGGTGTTGATGGACGAGCCGAGCAGGGCGACCAACCGGCGGAAGTCGGCGCCGGGGTATGACAACAGATCGGCGATGACGTCAACCGTTGCGACGCGGTCCGTCAGGGCCCCATCCGAGACAGTCCCTTTCATCGAAGCGGGCTTCATCAGAGTCCCCTCTTGGGACCTTCTACGAATCCGAACCCGACCGAGGAACGGTGCTCGTGCGGGTCCTTCATCATCTCGATCGCCTCCTCGCGGTGCATCGGCGGAATCACGAACCGGTCGTCGAACGTGCAGAGTGAGGTGAGGCGGTAGAGCGCCTCGGCCTGTTCCACCGTGCAGTCCGCCTCGACCAGCATCTTCTCGGCCGTCTTCATGTCGATGTCGCCGACGGTCACGGCCCGCCGGTAGGTCCGGACCGCCTTCTGTTTTTTCAGGGCGTAGAGGACCTTTCCCTGGTGCCCGGCCCCGAAGAGGTTGGCCAGGAATTGGAGCGGCACCCGCGCCTGTTCGATGTCGTGGAAGAAATCGTCGGAGACGCTCTCGACCGTGTCGTCGTTTCTCTCCGCCATCACCGGCGACATCGGGGGGACGTAGAAGAGCATCGGGAGGGTGCGGTACTCGATGTGCGGCGGGAGGGCAACCTTCCACTCCTTCACGAACTTATAGACCGGCGATTTTTGGGCCGATTCGATCACCGAGTCGTGGATGCCGTTGGCCCGCGCGGCCTGGATCACCGCCGGGTCGTTCGGGTTGAGGATCATCGATCGCTGGGCGTCGATGAGACCCTCGTCGGGTGTCTTCGCGACCTCTTCCAAACGGTCGGCATCGTAGAGAAGGACGCCGAGGTAACGGATCCTTCCGACGCAGGAATGGAAACACGCGGGGGCCTGGCCGGTCTCGAGGCGGGGGTAACAGAGGATGCACTTTTCCGACTTGCCGGTGGACCAGTTGTAGAACGTTTTTTTATAGGGGCACGCCGCCACGCAGGAACGCCACCCCCGGCACCGCTTCTGGTCGATAAGCACGATGCCGTCCTCACCCCTCTTATAGAGGGCGCCTGAGGGGCAGGCGGCCACACAGCTCGGGTTGAGGCAGTGGTTGCAGATCCTGGGAAAGTAGAACATCACGAGCCGCTCGATGGCGAAGAGCTGTTCCCGCTGCTGGTCGGTGAGGTTTTTCAGGTTTGGATCGTTCCGGGCGTAGATCGGCGACCCCCCGAGGTCGTCGTCCCAGTTCGGGCCCGATTCGACGTTGATGTATTCACCCGTCACCATCGAGATGGGACGCGCCGTTGGCTGGTCGGTGCCCTCGGGGGCGTTGAAGAGCTCGTCGTACTTGTACGTCCACGGCTCATAGTAGTCGTCCATACTCGGCATCGACGGGTTGTGGAAGATGTCGGTCACCGTCCTGGCCTTGCTGGTCGAGCGGAGCTTGATGGAGTCGTCCGTCTTCTCCCATCCACCCCGATACTTCTCCTGGTTTTCCCACTGCGTGGGGAAGCCGGTCCCCGGCTTCGTCTCGACGTTGTTCCACCACATGTACTCGGTGCCCTTGCGGTCGGTCCAAATATTTTTGCAGGCGATGCTGCAGGTGTGGCAGCCGATGCATTTGTCGAGGTGGAACACCATCGATACCTGGGATCTGACGTTCATACGATCATCTCCTACCAGATCAGTTGTGGAAGTTTTCGGACGAGGATGTGGGTGTCGCGGTTGGATCCCGTCGGTCCCCAGTAATTAAAGTGGTATGTGAACTGCCCGTAGCCGCCGATCATCAGGTTCGGCTTCAGCCGCGTTCGCGTAAGCGAGTTGTGTCCTCCCGCCCGCTTGTTATTGCGCAGCGGCGACTTTGGCACCGAATAGGTCCGCTCGGGCGAGTGGTAAATGATGCAGATTCCGCGGGGTATCCTTGCGCTGACGGCCGCGCGCGTCACCACCACCCCATGGTCGTTGTGGACCTCCACCCAGTCGTTGTCGTTGATCTCCAGCTCGGCGGCGTCTTTTTCGTTCATCCAGAACGGTTCAACCCCGCGAGAGAGCGTGGTCATCCGCTGGTTGTCGCCGTACGTGGAGTGGATATGCCACTTCCCGTGGGGAGTGAGGAAGTTGAGCATGATCGTCTTGCCCACCTCCTTGCTGAAACGGAGGTCGGCGTACTCGGTCGGGAGCGGCTTCGGTTTGAACGTGGGCAGGTGTTCCCCGAAGTCGATATAGCCCTGATGGTCGAGGTAAAAATGCTGACGTCCGGTGAGCGTCCGCCAGGGAACCAGGGCTTCCTTATTGTACGTGAAGGGGGAATAGGCCCGGCCGTTCTCGGTGATGCCCGACCACATCGGGCTGTTCAGCAGGCGCATCGGCCTGGTCTGGAGCCCCTGGTAGGTGGTCCTGACCCCGCGGTTCTTCTCGGCGAGCTGTGCCAGCGGGAGGCCGACCTTCTCCTCCATGTTCTTGTACGACCTGTACGCGAGCTCCCCGTTCGTGACCGTGGCGAGATGCAGGATCGCGTCGCAGACGTGGATGTCCTCCTTGAGCGATGGGTACGACTTCCCGTCGAACGAGACGGTCGGCCCGGTGATCAGCATCTGGTCGTAGAAATCGTCGATGGCGTATTTGGTGCCGTGGGCGCCGAGGCCGTTGGCCCGGGCCAGCGGTCCGAACGAAATGAATTGGTTGTAGACGTTCTTATAGTCGCGGGAGACGACCGAGAACGAGGGCATCGTTTTCCCCGGCACCGCCTCGACCTCACCACTGCTCCAGTCCTGAATCGACGGCTGGGCAATCTCAGCCGCGGTATCGTGGGCGAGCGGCGTCGCGACGATGTCCTTCACCGGCTCGGGGAAATGCGCCGGGGCCAGTTCCGAGAATTTTTTTGCGATGGCCTTGAAGATGTCCCAATCGCTCTTCGATTCCCAGCAGGGGGGCACGGCGGCCGAGAGGGGATGGATGAAGCTGTGCATGTCGGTGGAGTTCAGGTCGGCCTTCTCGTACCAGGTCGCCGCGGGGAGCACGATGTCGGAATAGAGCGCCGAGGTGTCCATCCTGAAGTTCAGGTCCACGACGAGGTCCATCTTGCCGTGCGGCACCTTGTCGTGCCAGACCACCTCCTTCACCGAGTCCTTCGCGAGGTCTTCGGCGATCGCGTTGTCGTGGGTCCCGAGGTAATGCCGGAGAAAATACTCGTGCCCCTTGCTGCTCGACATCAGGGCGTTCCCGCGCCAGATGTACCAGACACGCGGCCAGTTCTCCTCGGCGTCCGGGTCCTCGACGGAAAATTTCAATTCCTTCGATTTCAACTGTTCGACGACGTACCCGGCGACCTTCTCCGGCGTATCGGCCCCGGCGGCTTCCGCCTCTTTCACGAGGTCGAGGGAGTTCTTCGAAAACTGCGGATAGAACGGCAGCCACCCGTTCCGGACGGCCTGCACCTGGATGTCCATCGTGTGGCCCTTCGCCAGCGTCCCCTCCCTCTGGTCCGCCGGAACGGTATGGTAGTCGGTGAAGTCCTTCTCGTACCTCCACTGGTCGGTGTGGACATAATGCCAGCTCGGTGCGTTCTGGAGCCGCGAAGGCCCGTACCAGTCCTTGGCGAACGCGATGTTCCCCCACGACTCGCCGGGCGCCAGCTTCTCCTGCCCGACGTAATGCGCCAGGCCTCCGCCGTTGACCCCGACACATCCGCAGAACATGAGCGCGTGGATGCCGGCCCTGTACATCAGGTTGCCGTGGTACCAGTGGTTGATCCCCGCGCCGATGATGATGGTGCACTTGCCGTTGGTGTGCATCGCCGTCGAACCCCATTCCCTGGCGAACTGGAGCAGGTCCTTCCGTCCGATACCGGTGTACTTCTCGGACCACGCGGGCGTGTAGGGCAGGTCCGCGTCGTCGTAATCCTTCGGATAATCGCCCGCGAGCCCCCGGCCGACGCCGTACTGGGCCATCAGCAGGTCGTAGGCCGTCGCGACAACGGCTGTACTGCCGTCCGCCAGTTTGATCTTTTTGACCGGGACGTGGCGGACGAGGGTCCGCCCCTCGGCGAAATCATCGAAGTGCACGCCAACCGAGCCGTCGGCCCCATCGAGAAACGTGAGCGTAGGATCGATATCCGACCCGTCCACGGCGTCCTTCATCTCGAGGTTCCACTTACCCTTGTCCTTCCCCCAGCGATGGCCGACGCTCCCCATCGGCATCTTCGCCCGGCCGGCCTTCGAGTCCCACATCAGGAATTTCCATTCCCCGTTCTCGGCCGCCGTATACGGCGCGACCCGGTTCGCCCGCAGGAGCTGGCCCGGCTTGAACACTCCGGCGGCGGCGCCCGCGCTCAGCTCAACGAGGAACGGCGCGTCGGTGTACCGTTTCGTGTAGTCGAGGAAGTAGGGAACCTTCTGCTGGTGGTGGAATTCGTTGAGGAGAACGTGGTTGACCGCCATCCACCACGCACCGTCCTGCCCGGCGTTGACCGAGACCCAGTGGTCGGCGTACTTCGCCACCTGGTTGAAGTCGGGCGAGAAGACGTACATCTTCGTTCCGTTGTGACGCGCTTCGGCTGCGAAATGGCAGTCGGGCGTGCGGGTCATGTTGAGGTTGGAGCCCATCACGGCGAGGAGCTTCGAATTGTACCAGTCGGCCGACTCGTTGACGTCGGTCTGTTCGCCCCAGGTTTCCGGCGAGGCGGGTGGAAGATCGCAGTACCAGTCGTAGAACGAAAGCGAGATCCCGCCGATCAGCTGCATCAGCCGCGCGCCGGCGGCGTAGCTCACCATCGACATCGCGGGGATGGGTGAAAACCCGGCGATGCGGTCGGGTCCGTGCTTCTTGATCGTATGAATGTTCGCGGCGGCCATGATCTCCAGGACGTCGTCCCACGTGGCCCGCCTCAACCCGCCCTTACCCCGCGCCTTCTGCCAGCGGCGCCGCTTCTCCGGGTCGGAGACGAGCGCCTTCCAGGCGTCGACCGGGTCCTCGTGCTCCATCCGGGCCTGCTTCCAGAGATCCATCAGCGCCCCCCGGATGTAGGGATATTTCACCCTCAGCGGGCTGTAGAGGTACCAGGAAAAGGAAATCCCCCTCTGGCAGCCCCTCGGCTCGTACGGAGGCAGGCCGTTCTCCAGCATCGGATAGTCGAGGCCCTGCATCTCCCAGGTGACGATGCCGTCCTTCACGTGGATCATCCAGGTGCACGAGCCGGTGCAGTTCACGCCGTGCGTGCTCCGGACGACCTTGTCCGACGACCACCGGTTCCGGTAGAATTCTTCCCAGTCGCGGAGCTTCGGGTCGGTTTCGTCCTTGATCCAGGGTATCTTGGCGTGCTTATCCATTGACGTTCTCCAGCTTTTTCGATTGAACGAGGGGCCGACGGACGGCCCGGAACCGTTTGTTCCATACGACGTCGAAGAGACCGATGACCAGGAGCGTGCCGCCGAGCCCGATCAGCACGAAATTGAGCCGGGCGGTGGAGGCGTCTTCCGGGCTCCGCTGCAGCGTGCTCTGGAAGTAGGCGACCAGCGCGAGGATCTCCTCGGGTTCGAGGGATTGATTCGTAAAGACCGATTGCATGGTGGGCGTGGCGGGGGCGGAGAGCCAGACGGAGAGGGTCTTCCTTCCCCCGTAGCGTTCGAAAACAGTGGTGAGGTCGGGGGCCAGTGTCCCGCCTCCGAACCCCCCGATGCCCTGGGCGCCGTGGCACGAGAGGCACGACGGCCCGCCGTTCTTCAAGGCCGTGGTGCCGAGGAATATCTCCAGGCCAAGGTCGATGTCGCGCTGCGTGAACGGTCTGTCGCTTACCTGCACGCCGATGAACTGTGATTTTTCGAGCTTCGACTCGGCGTCGACGAGATCGAGCAGCGACTCGGCCCTCGCCTTCGTCATCCCCGGGAGGGCCGGCATCACGGCGCCCCTGGCGTCCTTCTGGAGCTGCACGGCGTAGGGGTCGACCGCGTCGAGCATTGCGCGGGGGTCGATGATGAACCGGGAAAGCCACGCCCGGTCCTTGCGGGAGGAGACGTTCTTCAGGTCCGGGCCGGTGAGCCGGCCGCCGCCGATGGTGTGGCAGCTCGCGCAGTTCTGCTTGAAATATGCCGCTGATTCCTGGCCATACCCGTCGTGGTGGATAAACATCACGGCGAGAGCGGCCGCGACCGTCACGCGAAATATCGATTGAAGGTTCATTGGATTCTCCCGGATCGACGGCGTCAGGAACGGACGGCAGCGTTTTCGTTCACGATCTCACGCTCGAGTCGTTCGAGCGACCGCAAGAGTTCCGCTTTCGTGCGGCACGCCTCGCCGCTTGTTTCCGCGTCCTGGAAATCGTCCGCCAGCTTCTCCTTCTCCGCATCGGGGAGTCGCATATCCGCCATGACGAACAGTACGTGGTCTTCCTTCATGATATGGGCCCTGAGGAGGGCCGAGAAATCCCGCGCGGCGCGGCAGAACAGCGCCACCGCCCCGGTGTTCCCCCCCTCG
>JANNFI010000057.1:0-3062 GCA_031379665.1 Ignavibacteria bacterium | reverse complement strand
CGTCCGGGACTCCGCCGTTATCGGTGTCGGCGAGGAGCGGGTTGGTGCGGTGGCGAAGTACCTCGTCGCCGTCGGAGAGTTCGTCGCTGTCGGTGTCGGGATTTAACGGGTCGGTCCGCCTGGCGCGCACCTCGTCCCCGTCGGTGAGCCCGTCGCCGTCGGTATCCTGTTTCAGAGGATGGGTCCGGAAGGTGAGCACCTCCTCACCATCGTTCAGGCCGTCGCCGTCAGTGTCGGGGTTGAGGGGGTCGGTCGTGGTGCCTCCCGGAGGATCCTGCGTCCGAGAACCGCCTGGCACCCACGCCAGCGAGGCCAGTTGCAGGCCGGTGCGTCCTGCGGTCGGATCGGAGATTCCGGAGAGCCCGGAGAGATCGAGCAGCCTGCGGAATCCGGGTGAGTGTAAACCGCCCCAGAAGAGGTCCAGGGGTCCGCGATTCAGAGAGTACGTGGTGAGGGCTTCGTATCCGTCGTCGAGCCCGTCGCCGTCGGTGTCGGGGTTGAGCGGATCGGTCTTGTACCGGAACACTTCCTCGCCGTCTTTCAGACGGTCGCCGTCCGTATCAGGATTGAGCGGATCGGTCAGATAGGTTTTAACCTCTTCTCCGTCCTTGAGACCGTCGCCGTCGGTGTCGGGGTTCAAGGGATCCGTCCCGATTCTCTTTTCCTCGTCGTTCAGGAGTTTGTCGCCGTCGAGGTCATCGTTTTGTTCCGTGATGAAGGCGAACACGTGAAGACCGACAGTCCAGAACGCATCGTTTCCTTCGAGCTCGATGTCGTCAAGGTTGTCGGTCATCGTGAAGTTATACGAACCGTTCAGGCCGAACGCGTACTGTTCGTTCAGGTAGTATTCGGCGCCGGCACCAAGCGGTACAAACGTGGTGACGTGGCCGTATTCACCGGCCGCGTTCCGGGGGAGCGGTTTCCCCTTTGAGTTTTCGGGGTCGAACACCAGGATGCCGAGGCCGCCGAAGAGAAATGGACGGAACTGGCCCTTGTTCATGAGCTGGAGGTGGGCCCTGACGTCGATCGGGTAGCTGAGGGTGCTGAAAAATTTCCCGTCATTCTCCGCTTCGAGCAGACCCATTCCGATTCCGCCCTCGAGGGCGAAGGATTCGTTCAGGAACATCCGGATGAAGGCCCTGCCCATCGGATGGTCCTGGTAATCGTCAACGTCGGAGATCGCGGCGACGAGGCCGAATGACCCTCCAACGCCGACCCCCGGTTTTTTTTCCTGGGAACGGAGCGGCGCCACGGCGACAAGGATCGCCGCCGTCAAGATGCAGAGCGCTACCCGGGACATCATTATGGACAGGATGAAAAGATATGACTTAAAAAATGTACGTTTTGACCCGTTGAAAGTCAAGCAATCCGGCGGTGAGACCGTGGGTACTAACGGGTAAAATGCGTATTTTCAGCTGTTCATCGATTTGAGGAACTCCTTGTTGGTCTTTGTCCCTCTCATTTTTTCGGTGAGGAATTCCATTGCCTCCACCGTTGAAAAATCACTCAGAAATTTCCTCAGGATCCAGATACGGCTCAGCTCGTCCGACTCGAGGAGCAACTCCTCCTTGCGCGTTCCGGACCGATTGACGTCGATGGCCGGGAAAATCCGCTTGTCGGCCAACTTGCGGTCGAGAATGATTTCCATGTTGCCGGTACCCTTGAACTCCTCGAAGATCACCTCATCCATGCGGCTCCCCGTCTCGATCAGAGCGGTAGCGATGATCGTAAGGCTCCCCCCTTCTTCCACGTTTCTGGCCGCGCCGAAGAACCGTTTGGGCCTGTGCAGGGCGTTCGCGTCCACGCCCCCGGAGAGGATCTTACCGCTGTGGGGCACCACGGTGTTATGCGCGCGGGCGAGACGGGTGATGCTGTCGAGGAGAATGACCACGTCCCTCCGGGCTTCGACGAGCCGCTTGGCCTTTTCGAGCACCATGTCGGCGACCTGAACGTGACGTTCGGGTGGTTCGTCGAAGGTCGAGCTGACGACCTCGGCGTTCACCGAGCGCTCCATGTCGGTGACCTCCTCAGGACGCTCGTCGATCAGCAGGACGATCAGGAAAACCTCCGGATGGTTGCGGAGGACGCTGTTGGCTATTTTCTGGAGAAGGATTGTCTTGCCGGCTTTCGGTGGGGAGACGATCATCCCCCTCTGGCCCTTCCCGAGCGGGGCAAGCAGGTCCATGATCCGCATCGCGTACTCGCCGGGGGCGGTCTCGAGGTTCAGCCTGGCGTTCGGATAAAGGGGCGTGAGGTTGTCGAAGAGGACCCTGTCGCGGATCGCGTCGGGGGTCTCGTCGTTGACCGCTTCGACGCGCAGGAGGGCGAAAAACCTCTCTCCCTCCTTCGGCGGCCTCACCTGGCCACTGACCGAATCGCCCGTGCGGAGCACGAACTTCTTGATCTGTGAGGGTGAAACGTAGATGTCGTCCGGCGACGGAAGGTAATTGTAATCGACCGAGCGGAGAAAACCGTAGCCGTCGGGAAGGACCTCAAGCACACCCTTGCTGAATGTCAAACCGTCCTTTTCAGTCTGGGTCTCGAGGATCTTGAAGATCATGTCCTGCTTCCGGAGATCGGTGTACCCCACGATGTTGAGGTCCTTTGCAATCTTTGTCAGCTCGGAGATTTTTTTGGATTTCAGGTCGGTGATGTCCATGGGCATCGGAGACAGGTCCCCTATGAGTGTGGTGGGAGTGAATGGTAATTTCGGTGATCAGAGAGCACTGCGGCTCACACAGGATTCAAATTACGGGTGAAATGCCGAGGTAAAAACGATGCGCGCAGCGGTAGTGTGAATTTGGATACGCGAGGGAGGCTCGCGCCAGCTTAATCCGACTTGGTCGAATCGGTCACTACGGTAAATATACTTCGCGGGTTGCTGAAAGTCAAATCCGGGCAGCGTCGGGCGGTGTTTCCCCTTAGAACATCACCTCGAAGGTGATGGTATGGGTTCCCGGGAGGTACGTGAAGTTGTTGTAGGCGTAATCGAGGGTGCTGTTGATCCCCAGGGAGTTGAGTTTCACGCCGAACCCGGCCGTGATGTCCTCCTGGTCGTAGGC
>JANNFI010000054.1:0-13783 GCA_031379665.1 Ignavibacteria bacterium | reverse complement strand
AACCAGTCGTCTTCCGGTTGGGCCTGGAGCGCCTCGAGCTCGCCCCGCACCCTCTCGAGTGCGGCGGTGCGGTCAGCGGGACCGGGCTGTTGATCGACCGAGAGGATGAATGAGGCGATCAGGAGGATTGCCGGGAGAACGAAATGATGCCAGCGCATGGTGGACGACCTTCGTATGGAAAATGGGACCCGGTGGGTATCCGGGAATTTTACCGTGACCTATGGATAGGTACGGAAAAAGGGCAGGAATTACAACTCAGGCGCCGTATGCGTATGGGATACCCGCACCGCCTTCGCGCTCCACCCCTCTCCGTCCCAGAACCTGATCTGCGACCGAAGGGCTTCGAGGTAGGCGTCATCCAGCCGGGTGGAGATGTGCTTCGCCGCGTACTCCCGGTCGAAGAGCTCCTTGGTTTGGGTGGTGGAGAGGGTCCGCAATGGCTCGAGGCTCAGCGACAGGACGAATTCCAGGGCGTACATGTTGCTCTCGCCCTCGCGGGAGGTCCAGTGGATCAGGATCCTGTCGTGCTCCAGCCTGATCCGGTCAACACCCGCCGCCGAGTGGGTGTACGTGTTGACTTCGGTCAGTGGGAACGCGACATAGTACAGCTCCGCGTCCGACTCTCCGTAGCCGTAACCGCGCGCGAGCCGGGATTCCCTCCGTCCCACCAGCTTTTGCGGATCGAGGACGCCAATCACGGGTATGGCGGGACCAATGTTGTCATCCACGTCATTCGTCCCGCAGAAGAGGAGTTCCCTCCTCCCATCGCCATCAAGGTCGTGCAGATAGAGTGACCTGACCTGCCCGTGGTGCCAGTACTCGCCGATCACATCACCCTGCGCATTCATCCGGACAATGGCGTTCGGTGATCTGTCGTTCTTGACCGTGACCAGGATTTCAGGATGAGCCGGGTCCGTGGAATCGATGACGAACAGGCTCCCCGCCTCGAGGGTGATGGGGATCTCGTAGGGAGTTCCGCGGAAAGAGATGGTCCTACTGAACAAGAGCTCCCGATTATTTCCTGAACCATCAATGATATGGAGGCCCAGTTTTGGCATGACGGGTTCCCCGGTCATTTCGAGTGTCGTCAGCACTTCCTTTCGGCCATCGGCATCGATATCGAATACAGCATACCTCGGGTTCCCGCTGATGTTCTGCATATCCAGCGTCGTGTCGATTCCCCGGACAATCCGTTTCCAGAGCAGGTCATTCCCCCGGTTGTAGACTTCGAGATGGCCGCTGAGCTTGTTCAATTCCGCGTATGCCGGATCGAGATCCTTCGTGACCTCCCGATACCCCATCAGCGACCCTATGCCGGCAAGCGCGGCGAACGCGAAGGTCGTCCCCGCGGTGGCCATTGGGTACCGCCGGATGTAGTATCGAATCGTTTTCACGGGCGCTGTCCAGCCGGTCGTCGGACTCGTCGCCAGTCGATCCTCCCAGATGGCGAGGTCGGAGTTCCGCTTCGCCAGCTGCCTTTCGACAGTCGTGGATACGGGCGCCTTCGGCTTCTGGAGCTCCTGGTCCAGCTCGGAATAATATGCCGACATCTCGCCGACCAGGGACTTGCAGCCGGCGCAGGATTTGACGTGTTCCTCGATCTCAGCGCGCCGCGGCGCGACCGCGGCCGCGTTCAGGACGTACAACTCCAGCGTATGTTCTTCGGGGTGCTTCACTCTATTAATAGGTTCGTGGCATTGATGGGATGGCGCTGAAAACCCTTCGTCAGAAGATCTTTTTCAGTTCTTTCAGCGCCCGTCGGTGGGTGATTCTGCCCAGGTATTCAATTTTCGACTTGTGGTTGATGCGGTACTCTTCCTTCGATAATCCCGGCACGAGCTTTGAAAGCTCGTCGTAGTAATGTACATCGTCGCCGTCGCGGTCCACGATCGTGTGCAGGAGCGCCGTTTCGACGACCGTGAAGTAATGCGCGAACATCTCCGCGCACACTTTTCCCGATTCCACGTACTTCTTCTGCGCCCGATCCCTCACCCAGCGGCATGTCCGTGAGATCACCTCTGTGGCGTCCGACACGGTGGCGGCCATCTCGGCATCCGACGGAGTCGCATCCTCCACCTGAGTCGCTGAGTAGAGAGATCTGAAGATCAACGCCACCTGGACGAGTGGCACCAACCTGCAATACTCGTCCTGCTCGCGCAGGTAGCGCGACAGGTGCGCCATCAAATTGGGAACCGTCTCCGATTTCCCGACCGTCTGCCTCAATGCTTCCTGCAAGGCGGCCGCTTCGATCAGCGGCAGGTGCTCGAGTGGATCGCACGCCGTCGGCACGATGAACGACTCCCCGAACCGGTCCACGACCATAAAATTCTCGAGCGCGTGGATCGAAATCTTGATGTTCCTGATGAGCCTGCTGAGCGAGGGGTCGACGTCGTGGTAGATCCTGAAGATGCCCTGGTTGACCTTCGCGAAGATCAGTCGTCGCATGTACGCCATCAATTCCTCGTCCGCCATCTTCTCCACCTCCGTCCCCCGCAGGTAGACCTGGAGCTGGACGAAACCACCCTCACTGTTACGCGAGAAGAGATCCGCCACGCAATCGAGCGCGAGGTCTTCGACGCAGAGCGAGATGTGGTTGAGGTTCAGCTTGCCGCCGGCGATCTTCTTCCGCAGGAAGACGACCGCAGTTTTCCGGCAAAAGGTCACAAACTCACAGACAACCGCCTCAGGTGGGCGATCGGACGTCATCGAAATGAGGAGCTCACGTAATGGCAACATATCGACGGGAACGTGTTAGGGCGAAACCTTGAAAAGCATACGCCTCCCCGGCGCAGGTGGATGAGGATTAGGGATGGAACGCTATCAAAATACGATTTTATCGGAGAGATTCAAGGGAGTGCCGCGGATGAGGGGGAGGGATGCCGGAAATTGGTGCGGAATTCAGACTATTCCTGATGCGTTGCGCCTGCGCATCCGCATCCACACGAACACCGGGATTCCCGTCGCGACACAGACGATACCCCAGAATATCGTATACCCGCCGAGCCCGACCACCGCCCAGGCGGAATAGACAAAGGCGAGCGCGGCCACGACTCCCGGCCCGGCGAGTAGACCGCCCTGTTTCTCCCTGATGAGGAACTTCATCTGGGCGAGCGCGGACATCAGGTATGGGATGAGTGTCGCGAGCGTCGCCAGCAGGATGACGAATGTAAATTTCTCCACGAAGCCTTCTGCGTAGTTCATCATCAGCAAGATTGACACCAGGACGCTCGAAATCACGATCCCCCGGACCGGCGTGCCGTTGGCCGAGCGGGCGCCGAACAGTTTTGGAAAGAGGTGATCGAGCGCGGGAGCGAGCGGCACCTGCCCCTGAAGGAGTACCCAGCCGTTCAGCGCGCCGACACAGGCCGCGACCCCGGCGAAAGCGATGATGTACCCGGCGGCCGAGCCGAAGTGCAGAGCGGCTGCATCGGCGAACGGGGCGTTGGATTTCGCCAACACGTCAGGGGGAAGAATCCCCATCACCGACACCGTCGAGAGGACATAGACGATCGCGACCACCGATGTGCCGATGATGGTCGCCCTCGGGATCGTCCGCGAGGGGTTCCTGATGTTCTCCGCGGGGATCGTCGCCGACTCCAGGCCGAGGAAGGCCCAGAGGGTGAGTGCGGCGGTCGCCGTGACGGCATCGAATGACGAGCGCCCGCTCGCGTTGAACGGGACAAAATGACCCGGGTCGAAATGGAAGAAACCGAGGATGGCGATGCCGACCAGTGGCACTATCTTGAGCACGGTCACGACCAGCTGCACCCCGCCGGAGACCCGGACCCCGAGGAGGTTGATCCCCGTGAGCGCCCAGAGGACGCTGAGCGCGGCGACGGTGTCCAGGTGGTGCACGGTGGCGAGTGCGGGGAAAAGGATCGAGAGGTAACTGATCGAGGCGATCGCGATCGCGGCGTTGCCGGCCAGGATCGAGATCCAGTATCCGTAGGCGACGACAAACCCCGCGAAATCACCGAAGGCCTCGCGGACGAAGACGTACGGACCGCCGAGCTTTGGGTGGGCCCGGCTGAGCTGCATGAAGACGATCGACAACAGGAGCGACCCTGCGGTCGTGAAGAGCCAGCCGATCAGACTGATGCCGCCGAACGCCGCGAGCGCCGAAGGCAGGAGGAATATCCCGGAACCGATCATGTTCCCCACCACGAGCGACGTACTCGTCCAGAAACCGAGGAGCTGCTTCCGCACAACCTCCATTCCGTCAGAACCTGAGCGAGAGACAGCTCAACCCGCCGTCGAGCTTCTGGAATTCCGTCACATCGGCTTCGATCGCCGTATACCCGGCCCTCTCGATCCTGCCCTTCGTCGCGGGATGCCCCTTCGGGACCAGCACCTTCCCGTTCACCCATAGGGAATTTGCCGCGTACCCCTCGGGCTCATCGACGACAATCCTGTTGAACCGCTTGAAGATCGCGTTGTCCAGGAATTCTCCGGTGATCAGCAGGTTGTTCTTCTCGAGGAAGGATAACCCGGTTTTCAAGTGGAGCACCTTCTTCAATGGAATAAGCGAGCCGTTCAGTTGGTATTTCTGCATGATCCTGAGGAACTGCGCCGCGCCCTCACGGTTCGTCCGTTCGGAAATGCCGACGTAATAATGATTGCCGGCCATCATTACGTCGCCTCCGTCGAGCGTTCCCGGGGCGGTGATCTCCTCGATCCGGTCGAAAAACTTCCCGAGGACCTCACGCATCGACTCCTTCTCGGCGTTCCGGGAGGGGGCGCCGGGATTGGCGATGACTGCGCACTGCGGGGTGCACACGGCGACATCTTCGACGAAGGTCGAGTCGGGATGCCGGGCGTCGGCCTCCAGGACCGTGACGCCCAGGCCGCACTCCTCGAGGATTCCGACATACCGGGCGTGCTGTTTCAGCGCCAGCGCGAAATCCGGCGTCCCCAGTTGGGCCGTCGTCAGGCCATCCACCATTTCGGAACAGGGCTTTCGGACAATAGCGTGCTTAAACATACCAATATCCTCCCCTCGTTTTCATCCCCGGAACAGTTCGAGATACTTACTGAAAATGAATACCCTATTCCTCCGATACCCCGTGATTTCGCGAAGAATGCCGAGCCGGACAAAATCGCCGATCAGGAGGTTTGCCGTTTTTAATGTGACGTGAAGGGCATTTTCCACATCCGCGGCCGTCACACTCGGTGTTTTATAGAGATGGTTCAAGAGATTCATGGCGATGGGCAACTTTCTTCCAAGCCCGGGGAGCCGCGTCCCTTCGATCTGCGCCTTGAGTTCCAGGACCCGTTTAAGCGTCATCGCCACCTCGACGGCCGTATCTCTCACCGCTCCAAGGAAAAACCTGATCCACGGGATGATGTCGTTTGACGTCCGGACTTTCATCAGATGATCGTAATATGCTTGCTTATGTTTCTCGAAATAGGCGGATAGATAGAGCGTAGGTTTCACCAGGATATTTTTACTTACGAGGAACAACGTGATCAGCAGGCGACCGATGCGGCCGTTACCGTCCAGGAACGGGTGGATCGTCTCAAATTGATAGTGCGCCATGGCAATACGCATCAGGTCGGGCACATCGATCCTCCGGTTGTGGAGAAAGCCCTCCAGGTCGCCCATGAGGCTGGAGAGCTCGGAGTGATGGGGTGGGACGAATTCGGCGTCATTGATCGTCGCACCGCCAATCCAATTCTGGCTCCTACGGTATTCACCGGGAAGTTTCGTTCTTCCCCGCACCCCCGCCATGAGAAGCCCGTGTGCCTCCCTGAGCGACCTCGTCGACAGGGGCACGTCGCGCAGGCGTCTGATCGAGTGATTCATCGCCCTGACATAATTCTGCACTTCCTGCCAATCATCGCGTTTTTCAGGGTCCACGTCAGTTTTTTTCCGTATCGCCTCCTCCATCGCCGTACGCGTGCCTTCGATCCGGCTGGACGTGGTTGATTCCTTGAGCACGTGCATCCGGATGAAGAGATCGATGTCAGGGACATACGATGAAAACGCGTTCAATTCCCCCAGTCTCAGGTTTGCCTCGGATAACAGGGCATTGGTCTTCCGATCGGACCAGGTCCAGCCGAGATTGATCAGGCTCGGGCGGTAGCTGTCGTATCCATCCTGCCGGATGTATCCACCCGCCCTGTATTTCTCGAGAACCATCGGAACTCCTCTAAATGGCAGGTAAATTATGAATATACTTAATATACTTTAACGACATAAAGTATATTAAAAGATATTTATGATTTAGTCAAGTCGGAACCCCCGGCGCCGGGAGGTTTGCCGAGAAGGGATCACCGACCGCCTTGATGTTTTCTGCGCTGTTACGCGACTACGTAGTTCATTTTTTCAAGCCCGGCTTTCGCACGCTCCCGCTGGTCTCCCTGGAGCTCGATGTTCCCCTCCTTCACCGTGCCGCCGGTGCCGCAGCGTTCCTTCAGGATATGCGCGATCTCCTCCATCGTATCGGGGTTGTGCCTGAGGCCGGTGACGAGCGTGACGGTCTTGCCCTTGCGTCCCTTCCGGTCGATCACGAGCCGGACCTTGCTTCCCTTTCCGTCGTGACCGCGTGGCGTCGGGGCGCCCACGGGCTTTTGGACTGCTTTTTCCGAAGCGGGCAGGAGCCGGTGCAGGTCTTCGAGGGATGTCAGTTTCACGGCCATCGACCCGTCATTCTCCCTCCCCGACCTTGAGCGTGTCAAGCTGATGTTCCCTCAACATCCGGTTCATATCACGAATGACGCTTCCTTTGAAAGTATCCCACCGGGCGTGGATCGTCCGCACCACATTCTCTCCCTCGAAGACAGCTGTTTTTTGGGAATCGGTCGGCCTGGCGTCGGCTCCCTGCAGCAACATCATCACGTAGAGCAGCCTCGTTTGCACGCCGTTGAGTGTTTCCCTGACCGTCCTGTCGTCGCGCACCGTCGTGTAGATGATGTCGAGATCGTTCGGCGGGCCGCCGCCCTCTGACGCGCCGAGTTTCCGGTCGAGTGAAGCAAGTGAATCCCGGACCCCGGGCTCTTTCACGACGCTCAGGAGTGTGGCGATCTGTCCGCGAAGCGAACGATTCTCACCGACGAGGTGCTGGATCTCCGCGAGCCCGCGGTAACAGCTCATCGACAGGTCGAATTGCTCTTTGAAGATCGAGAGGGGTGCCTTGACTCTCGGGTCGGTTTTCACCGTGAGGGTTTGCGTCAGCATTTTACCGTCGACCGTCAGGGTCACCGAATAGTCCCCGGGGAGGACCCACGGTCCCATCGGGTTACTTGCCGTATTCTGATAGACGGCTGCGATCGGGAATGACCGGGGGAGGTCCTCCGGCGCTGCATAGTGCAGGTCCCACACGAACCGCCGCATCCCTTTGTGCGTCGAGAGCTTGATCGCGGGACGAACCCAGTAGGTCGGGAACCGCAGTTCCTTCTCGTTGACCGATTCGGCGGGGTCGGCGCTTGAAAATCTGCGGATCAATTTTCCCGCCGCGTCGGTGACGGCGAGTGAGACATCGTGCGCGTCCGCGCTGAGATAATAATCGATGATTGCGCCGTCCGGGGGATTTTCGCCCGCCGGCTCGTCGGGCGGAAGCGGCGTATCGGTGTTCATGTTCCAGCGGACGCGCACGACGGAGTCCGGAGCGAAGAGGCGCGCGACCGGACCCGCGCTTCCGTCGTTCATCTGGCGAAGCGCGCTGATGTCGTCGAGGATCCAGAACGAGCGTCCGTGCGTTCCTACAACGACATCGGCGTCGTGGATGACCAGGTCGCGGATCGATGTGGCGGGCATGTTGTTTCGGAGCGACTGCCAGTGGCCCCCATCGTCGAACGAGACGTATACGGCGCGTTCGGTCCCGGCGTAGAGCAGTCCCCTCCTCACGGGGTCTTCGCGCACCGCGTTCACCGGTCCGTTCTCCGGCAGGCCGGTGACGATTTCCTTCCACGTCGCTCCCCCATCGTGCGTGAGATAAATGTGCGGGCGCATGTCGTCGAGCTTCATCCGGTTCACCGCCGCATACGCACTCTTCGGATCGAAGTGGCCCGCCTCCATCCCCGCCACCTTGCTCCAGGACGTCACACCCGGCGGGGTGACGTTGTGCCACTGTTTCCCCCCGTCGCGGGAGAGATGGATGAGGCCGTCATCGGTCCCGGCCCAGATGGGGTTCGCGTCGAGCGGCGAGAGGGCGACAGAATAAATCACACCCCGGCGCGCCTGTTTCTCGAGCTCCGGGGTCGTAAAAATGCCGATGTTCGACGGGACCTCGGGCGATTCACGCGAAAGGTCCGGACTCACCACGTCCCATCGGCTCCCCCCGTTCGTGGTCTTGAAAAGGACGTTCGCCGCGTAATAGAGCGCGGTCGGATCGGCTGGTGAGAAAAGGAGCGGCTGGGTCCGCAGGTTCCTGTACTTGCCGGAACGGACCGCCTCGGGCGCTACGTTCTGGGTCTGCCCGGTCGCCTTGTCGAACCGCGTGACCCTCCCGCCGTAGATGATGTTCGGATTGAGCGGGTCGGGCGCGATGTAGCCGTACTCGTCGGCGCCCACGGGATGCCATTCGCGGAAGGTGATCTGGCCGTCGTCCCCGCGACTCACGATCCCGACCGACCCGCTTTCCTGCTGGCCGCCGTACACGTTATAGGGGAACTGGTTGTCGGTGATGACGTGATAGAACTGCGCGGTCGGCTGGTTGTACCAGGAGCTCCAGCTTTCCCCGCCGTTGACCGTGATGACGGCCCCCTGGTCGGCGGCAAACAACATGATCTCGGGATGGAGGGGATTGATCCAGATGCCGTGGTAATCGTCTCCCCCCGGCGCACCCTTGAACGCCGTGAACGTTTTCCCGCCGTCCGTCGAGCGGTAGGCCGCGACGTTCCCTGAATAGACGATGTCCTTATTTTTCGGATCGACTTTGATTTCGGCGAAGTCGCTGCCGCGGCCCCAGACCCTCGCTTCGGCGCAGACGCGTTTCCAGTGTTCGCCCGCATCGTCTGAGCGGTAGACCCCGCCGGTGTCGGGCGCATCGACAAGCGCATACATTCGCGAGGGATCCCCGTACGCGATGGCGAAGCCGATCCGACCCAGGCCCTGCTCGCCGGTGGGGAGCCCTTCGGTGAGTTGTCGCCAGGTCGTGCCGCCGTCGGTGGACTTGAACAACCCGCTCGTCTTACCCTGCCACGAGCCGTTCTCCCACGGTCCCTGGCGCGACGACCAGAGCGAAGCGAAGACGATATCCGGGTTCTTCGGGTCGAACTCGAGAGCGATCGCGCCGGTGTTCTCATCTTTATAGAGGACTTTCTGCCACGACCCGCCGCCGTCGACCGAGCGAAAAACGCCCCGGTCGGCATTCGCGCCGTATGGATGGCCGAGGGCGGCGACGAAGACGCGGTCGGGGTTGCGCGGATCGACGATCACCGCACCGATCTGTTGGGCGTCGCCGAGGCCCGTGTGCCGCCAACTCTTTCCCCGGTCGGTCGACTTGAAGATGCCGTCGCCGGTCGACAGATCCGGACGCTGGAGTCCCTCGCCGCTGCCGACGTAGAGGATGTCGGGATTCGACGGCGCAACGGCCAGGGCGCCGACGGAGCCGGAAGATTGATCGTCGAAAATCGGCTTCCACGTCCGGCCGAAATCGCTCGTGCGCCACACCCCGCCGTTGTTGACGCCGATGTAGAATACGTTCGGCTGATCCGGGATCCCCACTGCGCCGACCGTCCTTCCTCCCCTGTGCGGCCCGATCATCCGCCAGCGGAGGTGGGAGAAGTGGGCGGGGTCGGAGGACTGTGCGTCCGCCAAGAACGGGGCGGTGAGGGCGGTGAGCGTGAGGGCGACGGAGAGAACGCGGATCATACGCATCGGGGGTACGCTATTGATGGATGGGAGACGGATAAAGGATGATGAGCGACCGCTGAAGACTGATCAGGCCTCTTTCCCGAGGAGATACGCCAGCACGGATTTCCAATCGGGGAACTGCGGCGATCCGAAATGGATCAATTCACCGGTGAAACCGCCGGCGCCGTTATTGGTGATCCTGTCGTCGATCAGGAAATCTCCACGGTTCAGGTTCTTGTGATGGGTCAGGATCAACCGCTTGTGCGCGAGATCCCCGAGGTGGCGCTTGACCCACACCAGTTTATCCGACCAGGCCGTGGGGTTGTTCCACGACGCAGTGGAAAGGATATACACGTCGAAGAGGCCGGCGAGTGTCGCGAAGGCTTCCACCGCGCCATCCATCGGCTTCAGGTTCAAAAAGAAATTCGGCACTTCATCGTGCCGTTTATCGTACTCGAGCCGGGTTTTATCATCGAGACCGGACACTCCCGCGGAAAAATCGGCGAGGACGCCGTCCATATCCACATACACGATCTTCTTCATCCGCGCCTCTTGTTGATCCGGGAAACCCCTGAATGGACGCCTTAATCATAGGAATATCCACCCTAAATATCAACGGGGGACGTTGCCTCTCCCCCCGACAATACCTATATTACTGTCATGAAAAACCACAAATCTTTACTCCAGACGAATCCATTTCTCAGCAAGACAAAGCTGAGAGAACGTCTCCTGGTCGAACACGCCGCGGCATCCGCCAAAATCGAGGGCATCAGGGACGCACTGAAGAGGGCCCGCTCGCTGGCAGGCAAATCTAATGGCCACGCTTCAAAGCGCGGGTAAGACAGCGCCGCATAATAACAGTCATTGGACGATAATTTTCGGTTAGTGCGGCGTGGATGGCAGCGATGTAACGATTAAATTCCCTCCCCCGACCGCCGATGAATCCAAAATCCAGCCCCGGCATCCCCGCCTGATAGGCCATGAGGGTTGCGAGTAATCGAGCTGTTCGACCGTTTCCTTCCCGGTACGGATGAGTCAATAATAGCTCCGCGTGGACGGCCGCGAGGTCCGCAGCAATCACATCGATGTTGTTGTCATGGCAGGGCGTGTGTTTGGCGAGAATTCTCCGCCCAAAATCCTTCATCGCCCGCGGGATAGCCAATGCCGAGGCAAACACGAACCCGCCCTTGGACAGGTTTACAGTTCTGTATTTTCCTGCCCACGGATATATACCCCCGAGAAATTTTTTATGGATGAGATCGATATCACTTCGGACGAATCGGTGGTTTGCCGTAAATATTCCAGCCAATTCGCGTTCAGCCTTCATATATGCCGCAAGTTCTGCATCCTCCATCTCTCGTAGTGATGCGATGCCCGGCAGATTGCGCAACACCTTTCTGCGGGACCCCGGCTGATATGCCTCGACACCTGAAGCGAGATATTTAAAGCCGATTTTCTTTTTCATTGAGCAACGGTCACACCAACGCCTCCAACCTGTTAATAATATCCACCATCCCCTCGGTATCCATTCTGCAATAGTCCTCCAGGTTTTTCCTCACCCTTTGCCGTTCAGTCTCTTCTACTCTGCCAAATGTCACCCGCAGGTATTCATTGCTCGCGGTACCCCCCTCAGATATCTCAAGGTGATCGTAATTACGCCCCGTCAGGGCCGGCAGGACGGCCTTGAGCGAGGCACTCCCGCACTGGTCGGGATGATACCAGGCGAAGCTTCTGAACGGTTCGAGCAGGTCAAGGAACCTCGGCTCGATCGACTGATACCATCCTTCATATTCACCAAATGTTTCACATACACCCTTGAGTGCGTTTTTCTCGAATGAGGCATTGTAGGCGATGATCGAACCTGAAGACCCAAGAAGGCGTTGCAACTTTTCCATCAACTCCGGTCTCGGGTCGGTTTTCCCATCTGCAAGGAAACCGTGATGTACCGGCGGCTCATCCGTCGCGCCGATCACATGCAGGGAATACTGGAACGGAATGTTCTGATAAGGACAGCTCCCATCGAAGATCGGGATCGCCGTGCTAAACGTCTCGAAGTCCAGGAAATAGAGGGGGTACGCGAGCCGGTCGAGAAACCCACAGAGAGCATCCCTGTCGATTTTTGGTGTATTCGTCCGCAGCGTATCCGACTGGATCTGTTGTTTCTCGCTGAACTCATAATCTGCCGGGAGGTCGAGGATACCACAGATCCCGTTATGGATAAGCTCGAATCCCTTTTCCTTTTTCATCCGGTAGAGGGACAGGACGTTGTGTTCCGGTAGAAAATTCCAACAATGGTCTTTCAGCGGACAAAGATACGGCTCGTGACATTGTGGGCCTATTTCGATCTCGGGGCAATCCTCGCGGGCGATGATCGGAATCAACCGTTGAACCCGATCTGGCACACCAGCGAATATCTCATTGACCCGGTCGGTGACATCCTCCCGGAGGAATATCTGGTCGATGTCGATTTCCCCATTGCGGATGTACTGGTTATTGATGAGGAGGAGTATGCATCTGCGAATCCGAAGCCCCGCTCCTTCGTAGACATATCGCTGAAACGCCAGGTCGTGGATATTGACATCCTTGACCTCGGTGGAGCTTTTTACCTCGACGATGTCCCAGAGGTTGCCCTCCACCGGCGCCAATATATCCGCCCTGGCAAACGCGATCTGATGAAAGAAACCGGCCTCGAACATCGGTTTCCGTTGAATGAGGGCGGCCTGAGAAAGTCTCGAGACGGCGGAAGGGTTGATCATCCCCTTCCCGATTTCTATCCCGTCCGGGAACAGCCGTTTCGCCAACGCGCCGACATCGTGCCCCTGCTGAAAGAGGTGGAGCGTCGATTGATCCGGCGGAGGGATTAACGCTTTGGCATTGTAATAATGCCAGAAGAGTTTATGACACTGCAGACCGGAAAGGTATTTGGATTTGGAGATGGTTTTCATCGAGTCGACTAACTCCCCCCCTCCTTGTTTTCTGTACAACGACCAACGCCTCCCTTACCCGCCCGACTAGGTAATCCCAATCGAAGGGTTTTGCAATGTAGTCAAATGCGATAATGCGATGTGTACCCATCTTTAGAAATTCAATCACCACACGGAGACAATCCCCCCCGTTCCGGGCGGTAACGCCATTTTCAAAACCTTCGACCTGGAAGCCCGAAACAAGATGTTCAAGCAGTGCCGGTTCGTCATCGACACATAAAATATCCCCTCTAAATATCAACGGGAGGCTTGCAGTTCTCTCACCAGTGGTGAGAGACCTTTCTTTTTCCCGTCGTGGTCACTCGACTCCATACTGCTGCGCAAGCGCCTCTATTGTCATATTCTCCGTGATCGCACTGTGTGGGACGAGAACATACTTCCAGGGTTTTCCACCGTAGGTCCGGGCGTGAGTCGATGCGTTTGTGCACCATTGAACGGCGACTTCCTTTTTTGCCACGACATCAGCATCGTCCGTCTTGCCGGAATCCTTGGGTTCAAACATATAGATCATCTTGCCGGTCTCAGCGACAAAATCTGGTTGATATTCGGGGTTGTCCGATCCCCGGCGATAGAAAATCTGGAATTGTCCTTTCGCAGGCTTAAACCATTTGATTGCCTCCCTCTCCAGAATCACGGCAAGCTTTCGCTCAGAATCCGACTGGAACTTCTGCACAGAGTAGAGACACTTCTTGAAGCCGCCAAACAGGTACTTCGACATATTGCTCTTGTCGTCCGGGGATTCGCGATAGTTGAGGGGCGGATCGTTTGAGGGGGCCGTATAGGCGCTGGGCTTCAATTCGGTGAAACCCCTTCTGATTATCACGTCAGTATCGACAACATCCTCCCAGTAGTGATCCTGCATCTGGATATGGATGAAACGGGCGACGTCTCTCTGGTGCAGGCGGAGGACTTTTCTTGTGTCATCCTCGGAGAGGTATTTTAGGAAGTGCTTCACGGTCTGCCCTGCGAGATCATAGAGCAGATCGGCGTTGTTGTCGAAGCC
>JANNFI010000141.1:0-2011 GCA_031379665.1 Ignavibacteria bacterium | reverse complement strand
GATCAGCGCCGGCAGAAAGACATAGATGATCGCGAGGATGAGGAGATTCCCCGTTTTAACCGGGAGTCCCGGGACCCGCTGTAACGCGATCCCGAGGAGGAGGAATGCTATCGTGATGATGAAATTTTCCATAATCGGGTCTGGTAGGTCGCGAGATGCCGCTGCCGCGTGTAGCACCGGGGCCCCCGACGGGCCGGCGGCAGCGTCAAGGATGGCTCAGTATTTGAGGTGCGCGACGTTTGCTTTCCCCTCCGCATAGATCGTCACGACGAAGAGGTCGTCGAAGTCCTCCGGCCGGATCGTCAACACGGTGTCCGCTCCGAGAGCCCTGATCGTCTCCGGAACCGTGTTGCTGTGCCCCACGATCAACGCGTTTTCGCCTGGCTTCAGGCGGATCATCGCGGTGAGCGCGTCGTACGACCCCTTCGTTACTTCCCCCGCCTTCATCGGATTCGACGCGAGGATGACCGTCGTGCTTACGATACCGAGCTGCGCCGCGATCGGCGTTGTCGTCTGTTTCGTGCGGAGGTACTGCGAGGTATAGATGGCGCGTACGCCAGCGTCCGCGAGGATGCGGGCCAGCGCCTTCGACCTGGCAACGCCGCTCTCCAGCAGGGGTGGATCGTCCTTCGGCTCGGCCGCCTTTTCGGCGTGCCGGACGAGGAAGACGGTCGTGACCGGGAAGTCGCCCCCGGGCGGTGAGTAGGCCGGTGCGTCCGCCCCGCCGGCGATGATCGTCAAAAAAATGAAGACAGCGGTGATCAGGCCGAGTCGTGCGAATCGTCCGCTCCGGGGATGCTCAATAATATGGCTGGCGTATACCCGACCGTTGTTATTCGTATTGAGGTTCAGACCCGATTTCATGGTGATCCTTTTGGTTTCAGGTAACGGTTGGGGACGTTTTCCAGCGGTGGCACCTTCCTGCCGGCCGCCCCGAGCAGGCGCATCACGTTCGCATAGACGTCCGCATCGCGACGGTGTATCTGCGGCAGGAGCCCAAGCTGGGCGTACGAGACAGGTGTCACGTCGAAACAGGTGGTTTCCCATTCGAACCCCTTCCCCCACGTGATGCCCGGAAGGAGGATGTCGGTCCGCGCGCCGGCATCGAGCAGCATCCTCATCAGCGGTTCTGAACGGTTGGCGTTCGAATTTACGGTGTGGAAAATGGGCGTGTGGCCGTTCAGCCCGTGCTCGTCCACGGCGGCGCGGGCGTCGACCTCAGCGCCCATCGCGATCAGCACTCGCGCGGCTTGAAGGTTCCCATACTCCGCCGCCACGTGGAGCAGCGTCGCCCCGGCGAGGGGAGTGAACGCCGAGACGATCGTCGTCCGGTGTGTCAGGAGCGAGGGATTGGCACGAATCGCGGCCCCGAGCGAGTCGGCGTCGTCGAGGAGCACAGGGGCGGTCATCGGGTCGTCCAGCGTCGCGCCGCGCTCGAGCAGGAACCGGAGGCAATCTGGGAAATTGTCGGAGCGCGTGTACATCCCGAGGAGCCAGTTGACCGGGCTCTTCCCCCGGATGGGGGCCCGGACGTCGATCCCCGTATCGAGGGCGGTGCGAATGCGTTCGACGCTATGGTACTCGAACGCGATCATCAGTTCATCCGCCGGGTCGGTCATCCGGGTAGGGTCGGCGGAGTTCATATCGGCCTGAGCTGGTCTGCGATGCTTCGCGTCTTTTCGGTCTGCACGTCGCCGGTGTGGAGGGTCGATTTTCGTTCGACGAGCAACAGGTGGCACTCCTCATCAGCGACCGGGTTGTGGCGCACGCCTTTCGGCACGATGAACATCTCACCCTCGCTGAGCTCGATCGGCCCGTCTTCCATCTCGATCCGCAGCCGGCCCTTGAGGATGATGAAGAGTTCGTCTTCGTTTTCGTGGCTGTGCCACGTGAACGATCCCTTGACGCGCGCGACCTTGATGTAGGCGTCATCCACTTCGCCGATGACCCTCGGGGACCAGAGTTCCGTCAACGAGGCGGCGATCAGTTTGGGTGATACGATCTGTGGCAT
>JANNFI010000104.1:0-37043 GCA_031379665.1 Ignavibacteria bacterium | reverse complement strand
CATCAGGACGCTGATGCCGTCGATCCCGAGGAAGTACTCGATGCGGACGTTTCCAAACCAGGAGAACGAGCGGATGTCGATCCACGAGGCCTTCTCGACGTACTGGAACCCCTCGAGGGTGTTGATGCCGGCCATGCTCCGGTCGAAACCGAGGTAGATCAAGGCGGCGAGGACCACTTGAGCGCCGGTGAAGAGCACCGCCGTCCACCGGATGGCCTGTTTGTTCTCCTTGCCGAGCAGGAGGATGGCCACCATCCCGACCACGGGGAGGAACGTGATCCAGCTGAGTATTCCCAATCCGAGGAATTGCATAATCGTAGGTCCTGAGTTATCTGAGCATGTAGAACAAGAGCATCGCCCCGAGAAGGGCGAAGACGATGTAGGTCTGCACCCGGCCCGACTGGAACTTCCTGAGTAGCAGGCCAAAGAATCCGGAAACGTACGCGATGCCATTCACCATTCCGTCCACGACATACCGGTCGAAACCGCCAGCGCCCGACCAGAAGAAGAACAATGTTAACAGGCCGGCGAGGAGTGTGAAGAGGCCCCCACCGAGCACGCCACCGGGTACGTCGGCCAGCGAGAATATCCACTCGCCCGCCCACCACGCGGTGAGCGCCGATACGATGATACCCACGACGATGAAGAAATTCGCCGAAATGGTCTTTTCCTTCCGGTGTTCCGTGTAACCGAAAACGACGGCCATCGTCCACCCCGCCGTCCCGTTGACGAGGCCATCGACGATTTTTGCGTCGAACCAGTGGAGGACGCGGGTGATCGCGAGCGTTCCCTTCACGACAACGGCTTCGTAGAGCTCGTCGAAGTACCACTTGTTGACGAGGAACCGGTGGAGGCCCGGGAACCTTGCCGCGACGGCGTCGGCGCTGATCGCCTTCTTCCGGTAGGTGAGGAATGCCAGAAGGATGCCGATGCCGGCGACGAGGAGCGACAGGACGATCGTCGGGACGTGGGCGTGGTGCATCGCCTCGGCGAACTCCTCCCTCCCCATCGCCTGCGCGCCGGCAGGGACGACCGACTCGGGCCGCGGCACGGCGTTCGCGAACCAGCCGTCCGTGGCGCCGAAGGGGTTGAACGAATAGAAGACGAAGAACGAGAGCGCGGCGAAGACGATCAGCGGCAGTGTCATCGTTGCCGGCGATTCGTGGAGGTGGGCCTCACGAGCCGGATCGACGTGGGCGCCGTGGAACGTCAGGAAGACGAGCCGGAACATGTAGAACGCAGTCATCCCCGCCACGAGGAACCCCACGATCGGGATCAGGTAGTGGCCCGTGTGCGAGCCGAACGCCATCGTCCCGGCGAGCAGTTCGTCTTTGCTCAGGAACCCGGAGGTAAACGGAACGCCGCTGATGGCGAGCGTGAACATCAGGAATGTCAGGTAGGTCACCGGCATGTACTTCTTCAGGCCGCCCATATTGCGGAGGTCCTGGGGATCGGCATGGTCGTGGGTCTTGTGCATCGCGTGGTGCATCGCGTGGATGACCGACCCGGAGCCGAGGAAGAGGCCCGCCTTGAACATCGCGTGGGTGCTCAGGTGGAAGAACCCGGCGGTGTAGGCCCCCACCCCGAGGCCCATCACCATATACCCGAGCTGGGACACGGTGGAGTAGGCCAGCACCTTCTTGATGTCGTTCTGCGCGATGGCGATCGTGGCGGAGATGAACGCGGTGATGGCGCCGACGTACGCGATCACGGTCAGGGCGTCGGCCGTCATCATCGGAAAGGTGCGGGCGATCAGGTAGACGCCGGCGGCGACCATCGTCGCGGCGTGGATCAGGGCGCTGACCGGCGTGGGGCCCTCCATCGCGTCGGGGAGCCACACGTGCAGGGGGAACTGCGCCGACTTGCCCACGGCGCCGCAGAAGATCAGCACGCCCGCGGCGGTGAGCCAGGCCTCGCTCCCCATCGGAACCGTTCCGGCGGCCATCATCGAGAAGATCTGGTCGAAGGTGAAGGTCCTGAAGGTGACGTAGAGGATCATGATGCCGGTGAACATTCCGATGTCACCGATCCTGTTCACGATGAAGGCCTTCTTCGCCGCGTCGGACGCCGATTTTTTCTCGTACCAGTGGCCGATCAGGAGGTAACTGCTCAACCCCACGAGCTCCCACCCGACGTACATCAGGAAGAAATTGTCGGTCAGGACGATCACGAGCATCGAGAAGGTGAAGATGCCCAGGTACGCGAAGTACCGCGTGTAGCGAACGTCGCCGTGCATATAGCCGATGGAGAAGAGGTGGACGAGCGAACTCACCAGACACACGACGACCATCATGATCGCGGCGAGGTTGTCGACCGCGAAACCGAGATCGATCTTCAGCGGCCCGACGCCGGGGACGTTACCGAAGTCCACCCAGGAGAAACGCAGGATGTCGGCCGCGGCAGGGCCACCCACACGCTGGAAGAGGACCCCAACCGACAGGCCCAGGCAGACGAACAGCAGGCCCAGACCGAACCAGTCGCCGCCGCGAGGAAGCTTCTTCCCGAAAAAGATCAGGATGAGGAAGCTCGCCAGGGGCAGGAGCAGGATCGCCAGTGAGAGATCTATGACGTTGCCGGACATCGGTCCGTTATTCCTTCAGTTTGTTGATGTCGTCGACGTTCACGGTCCGGAACCGCTGGTAGATGTTGAGCACGATCGCCAGCGCGACCGCGGCCTCGGCAGCTGCGAGGATGATCACGAAGATCGCGGCGGCTTGTCCGTCGAGGTTCATCCCGCCGAAGCGGGAGAACGCGATGAAATTGATGTTGGCGGCGTTCAGGATGAGCTCGATCCCCATAAGCACCAGAATGGCGTTCCGCCGCGTAAGGACGGCAAAGAGCCCAAGCGAAAAGAGCGCCGCGCTCAGGAAGACGTAGTGGGTCAGCGTGATCTGCGAGGTCATGCCTGTTTCCGCTCCTTCCGGGCGATCATCGCGGCGCCCACCAGGGCCACCAGGAGGACGATCGAGGCTACTTCGAACGGGAGGAGGTACGATGTCATCATCATTTCCCCGAGCGCCCCGGCCGTGGTCGGGAGGACGTTCTCGGACGGGATGAGGCGCCAGTCGGTGACGTAGAAGATTCCGCAAAGCGTGCCGGCGGTGAGGGCCACGACCATCGCCGCGGGCAGGACCTGGAGCGTTCCCGTTTTCATGTCCACGTCCACCACCTTGTTCGTGAGCATCACGCCGAAGACCAGCAGGACGAGGATGCCACCGACGTAGACCAGGATCTGCGTGACCGCGATGAAATCGGCTCCGAGGAGAACGTACACGCCAGCCACGCCGAAGAACGTGAAGAGGAGCGAGAAGGCGGAGTAGATGATGTTACGCGAGAAGACGACCACGACGGCTGAACCGAGGGTGATCAGCGCGAAGAGCCAGAAGATGATGTCGAAGAGTTCCATGGCGGCGTTATAGTTTGGGGGCCTCACCCGCGGGTGGAGCCGGGGTGGCGCCGGATGCGGGAGTGGCGCCGGGAGTCGGGGCCGCGCCTGGTGCGGGGGCCGCCGCAGCCTTTTCCGCCGCTGCGACCTTCGCGGCAGCCGCAGCCGCCGCCTTTTTCTCGGCCGCTTCCTTCTCGGCAACCGCCGCCTTCGCCTTGACATCGACGATGTTCTCGGGCGAGAGCGTGACGTAGTTATAGATAAGGTCGTTCCGGTTGTATTCCGAAAATTCGTATACATCCGTCATCTTGATGCATTCCGTCGGACAGGGCGAGACACACAAGGCGCAGTAACAGCACTTGCCGATGTCGATGTCGAACGTGGTGACCCAGAGGCGTTTCTTCTGCCCCGTGGATGTGGTCCCGAGATCGTCGCCGGCGGCCGATTTGACCGTTTCGATGGTGATGCAGTTGACGGGGCAGGCGGCTGAGCACTGGTCGCATCCGATGCAGTCGTCCATATTGACGTACAGCCGGTTGCGGGCCCTCTCGGGGAGCTTCATCCTGAAGTCGGGGTACTGCCTCGTGACGGCCGGCGTGAACATATGCGCGAACGTGATCCTCATCCCGACGAGCACCGTCCAGACGCCCTTGAATATGTCTCCGAAGTATTCTCTCATAGCATCGTCAGAATGCCGACCCCGATGATGCAGACGAACGCCCAGGGCGTCAACACCTTCCAGGATATGTGCATCAACTGGTCGACGCGCAGGCGGGGCAGCGTCCAGCGCAGCCACATCTGCACGAACACAAAGAACATCGCCTTCGAGATGAACCAGAACGCGCCCCAGACCGGCCCGTTGAGGAGATCGCCCAGGGGTGAGTTCCAGCCCCCAAGGAAAACGCTCGCGCCGATGGCCGACACCGCAAACATATTACCGTATTCGGCGAGGAAGAAGATGGCGAATTTCATCCCGCTGTATTCGGTGTGATACCCCGCGACCAGCTCCGATTCCGCCTCGGGGATGTCGAACGGCGTGCGGTTGGTTTCGGCGAGCGAGGCCACGAAGTAGATGACGAACGCGACGAAGATGAAGGGAAATTTCGCGAAGACGAACCAGTTCCAGAACGGCCCCGCCTGCAGGCGGTTGATCTCCTGGAGGTCGAGCGTGCCGGTGAGCATCACGACGGTGAGGAGGGCCAGGGCGGTCGGGATTTCATAGCTGATGATCTGCGCCGCCGAGCGCATCGCGCCGAAGAGCGACCACTTGTTGTTGGACGACCACCCCGCCATCAGGATGCCGACCACCACCAGCGCCGACACGGCGATGACGTAGAAGAGCCCGATGTTGATCCCGCTGCCGACATAGGCGCTCGAGAACGGGATGGCCGCGAACGCGGCGTACGAGCCGACGAAGACCACGAACGGGGCCAAAAAGTGCAGCTTCTTGTCGGCGGCGCTCGGAACGATGTCCTCCTTCTGCATCAATTTCAGGATGTCGGCGATGGTCTGCGCCCAGCCGTGCCAGCCGACCCGCATCGGTCCGAGCCGGTCCTGCATATGCGCGGAGACCTTTCGCTCGAGCCACACCGCGAAGAGCGCGTAGGGCACGATCCAAAGGAGCGGCACGGTGGCCATGATCGTATAGACGAGGATGTCGTTGCCGAGAATTCCCGTGAGAAGGTCCTGCATAGGCTACCTGTCGATCTCCCCGAGCACGATGTCGACGCTACCGACGATCGCGACGACGTCAGCGATCATCGATCCCCGACAGATTTCCGGGACGACGCTCAGGTTGACGTACGATGGCGACCGGGCCTTGACCCTGTATGGGCTCCCCGACCCGTCGCTGACGATGTAGAACCCGATCTCTCCGCGGGGCGACTCCGACCGGACGTAGACGTCCCCGGCCGCCGGGCGGATCCGTTTCGGTATCGCCGACATTACGTCCCCGGCCGGGATGCGGTCGAGGGCCTGTTCGATGATTCTAAGGCTCTGCTCCATCTCGCGCATCCGGACCATGTACCGGTCCCAGCAGTCCCCCACCGTGCCGTACTCCCCCGTCCCGACAGGGATCTCCCACTCGAACCGGTCGTAGATGGAATAAGGGTCGTTCCTGCGGAGGTCCCACTTCACGCCGGAACCGCGGAGCATCGGCCCCGAGCAGGCGTGGGCAATCGCCACGTCGGCCGGGAGGATCCCGACGTTCGCCGTGCGCTTGATGAAGATCTCGTTGAAGGTGAGGAGGTCGTTGAATTCCTTGATGTTCGGCCGGAAGTACTTGCAGAACTCCTTCGCCTGCGGGATGAACTCCGGCGGCAGGTCGTGCGAGACGCCGCCGATCCAGATGTAGTTATAGAGGAGGCGGGCGCCGCAGGTCATCTCGAACAGGTCGAGGATCTTCTCGCGGTCGCGGAACATGAACAGGAACGGGGTGAACGCCCCGACGTCGAGGCCGTAGGTGCCGAGGGCGATCAGGTGCGACGCGATCCGCTGGAGCTCCGCCATGATGACGCGGATGTATTCCACCCGCTCGGGGACCTGGATGCCGAGCAGTTTTTCGATCGCCAACACGTACGCCAGGTCCATGTTCATCGAGGCGACGTAGTCCATCCGATCGCAATAAGGAATCACCTGCTGGTAGTTCGTCATCGCCTCGCAGTGCTTCTCGAAACAGCGGTGGAGGTACCCGACGTGGGGAATGACGTCCACGATGATCTCGCCGTCCACGATCAACTCGAGGCGGAGCACGCCGTGCGTCGACGGGTGCTGGGGTCCCATGTTGAGGACCATCTCCTCCGAGCGGAGGACGCGACCGGTGGAAGTGGTGAGGGGCCGATCGACCGGCTCTATGCTGTCAATGTTGTTTGCCATTGCCGGGCGGGGATCAGTAAGGTACTTTCATTCCGTTGTAGAACTCCGGGACCTTGAAGTCCTTCCGGAGGGGATGGCCGGGATAATCGTCTGGCAGGAGGATCCGGCGAAGGTCGGGGTGGTTCATGAAGACGATGCCGAACATATCCCACACTTCGCGTTCGTGCCAGTTGGCCGTCGGCCAGATTGAGCTGACCGAAGGGACCTTCGCGTCGGCGGTCGGGACGTCGGTCTTGAGGGTGAGCTTGTGGCCATGTACCATTGAGCTGAGATGGTAGACGACGCCGAGGGTTTCCTTGCCGTAGTCCATTCCGCTGAGGCAATTCAGGTAATCGAACCGGAAATCGGGATCGTCCCTCAGGACGAGCGCGATGTCGTGGACCTTCATCGCGGCGACCTTCACGAACGGGTCGATGACCCCCTCGGCCTTCACCTCGAGGACTGCCTCAGCGAAGCTACCCTGCAACCGCGCGGCGATCTCCTGAAACGTCATCGTCAGGCCGATTTTTTAACGAGGGAGTCGCGGCGGATCTTTTCCTGCAGCTTGATGAGTCCCTCCATCAGGGCCTCGGGCCGGGGCGGGCAGCCGGGAACATACACATCCACGGGAATGACCCTGTCGACGCCCTTGAGGACGTGGTATCCGTGCTCCCAGTAGGGGCCGCCGCAGTTGGAGCAGCTCCCCATCGAGATGACATACCGGGGTTCCGCCATCTGGTCGTAGAGGCGCTTGATCCTGCTTGCCATCTTGAGCGTTACGGTCCCGGCAACGATCATCACGTCGGATTGCCTGGGGGTCGCGCGAGGGATCACTCCGAACCGGTCGAAGTCGTAGTGTGAAGCGGCCGCCGCCATCATTTCGATGGCGCAGCAGGCCAGCCCGAACTGCATCTGCCAGAGCGACGACAGCCTCGCCCAGTTGAGCAGGTTGTCGAGGGATGTGATGATGACGTTGCTGTTGTTGAATTGGCGGTCGAGGAGGCCCATGGGAAAGGATCGATCAGAGTTTGGGGCTGGGGATTGGCGCGTGCTTCTTCAGGACGGGGATGACCGGCTCGGGCCTGTCCCAATCGAGGTCACCACGCGCCCACACGTGGGCGTACCCGACAAACAAGATGAACAGGAACACGAGCATCTCGACGAAGGCGTACATTCCGAGGTCCTTGTAGACCAGTGCCCAGGGGAAGAGAAACACCGTTTCGACTTCGAAAATGAGGAAGATGAGGGCGATGACATAGAACCGAATGTTGAACTTCATCCAGGGTGAGCCGACCGGCTCCTCGCCGCATTCGTAGGTCGACAGCTTGTCGGCGTACCAGTGTTTCGGCCTGATGATCCACGCCGTGAACAGGCCGCCGATGACGAACACGACGCCGATCAGGAAAAAAATGAAAACGCGGCCGAAATCTGTGAGCATGGAGGAGTCGTACAGGGATAAAAATGCGTGAGAATATAAATATTTATCGAGTGAAAGTCAAAGAATGACAGGAGGTTGCCGATCGGATCGCGGGTCGTTTCTTGCGAGGGGAAAAGGGTCTAAAAAAAGGTGTTGCTTTTTTTTATCCCTTTATTTATCTTGGAGACGAGCACCTGAAGGAACCACGGTTTCTGACTTCGCCTCCCAAGTTGGAATGCCAATCCTGAAGGTGCTCGTTTTATTTTCAGGGCTTCCAGATCCGTTCAGGGGTTCCGGTGGCGGCGTTGATCCACCTCGCGGCGACGAAAAGCGCGTCCGAGAGCCGGTTCAGGTAGACCACGACCCCCCCCCTCACATCCTCCTTCTCCGAGAGTTCCACCACCAGACGTTCCGCCCGGCGGCAGATGCTCCGCGCGAGGTGCGCGGCCGACGCGGCCTGCGTCCCCCCCGGAAGAATGAAATTCTTCAGCGGTTCGAGCGTGGCGTCCATCCGGTCGATTTCCCCCTCGATCAGCTCCACGTCGGGATCGCCGATCGGGGTCAGGTTCCCCAGAGGGGTTCCGGCGACCGAGGCGAGTTCCGCTCCGACCCTGAAAAGGTCAGACTGGACGCGCTCCAGGAACGCGTCAAGCCGCGCTTCGGGCCCGTGTGAGCGAATAGCGCCGATGGCGCTGTTGAGTTCGTCGACCGTGCCGTAGGCGGCGATCCGCGTAACGCTCTTTGAGACCTTCGCACCCCCGAACAGGGATGTCCGACCCCGGTCCCCGGTTTTGGTGTAGATCTTCACCGTTTATGCGCGCGGGCCAATTCGTTATAGAAGTGGACCACCGTCCTGATGCCGCCGAAAAAGTTGTTGAGGTTGAGGAACTCGTCGGGTGCGTGGGCGTTCTCGTCGGGCAGGCCGAATCCGAGCAGCACCGTCTCGAGGCCGAGGATCTCCTTGAACTGGACGACGATCGGAATCGAACCCCCCTCCCGCTGGTAGAGGGGTTTTTTCCCGAAGCCCTTCTCGAGGGCGCGGATCGCGGCGCGGACTCCGGGGCTTTCAAGCGGAGTGATCGCCGCCTCCCCACCGTGGAGGTACCGGGCGTCGACCTTCACGGTTTTCGGCGCGATTTTATTGATGTAGCGCTGGAAGAGCTTCGCGATGTCTGCCGCCTTCTGGTCGGGGACGAGCCGCATCGAGATCTTCGCGGAGGCCTTCGAGGGGAGGACCGTCTTGGCGCCCTCACCGGTGAATCCGCCCCAGATGCCGTTGCACTCGAGGGTCGGCCTGGCCCAGAGGCGTTCGAGCGTGGTGAAGCCTGCCTCGCCGTAGAGTTCCCCGACGCCGAGTTCCTTCGCGTACTTCTTGTCGTTCCACGGAAGCTTCCTGAACGACGAGCGTTCCTTCGCGGTGAGCTTGCGCACCTTGTCGTAGAACCCGGGGATGGTCACCCGCCCCTTCCCGTCGTGGAGTCGGGCGATGATTTCGGCAAGCGCCTGGATCGGGTTGTGCACGGAACCCCCGAAGGAGCCGGAATGAAGGTCGCTCCTGGGGCCGGTGAGGTCGATCTGCATATAGGACAGTCCCCTGAGGCCGTAGCAGAGCGAGGGCACGCCCCTGGCGAACATCGAAGTATCGGAGATGACCACGAGGTCGGCCTTGAGGAGCTTCTTGTTGGCCTTCACGAAGGGGCCGAGGTGCTCGCTCCCGATTTCCTCCTCGCCCTCGATGATCATCTTCAGGTTCACCGGAAGTCGGCCCTCCTTCTTGAGGTAGGCCTCGATGCCCTTGAAATGGATGAGGACCTGGCCCTTGTCGTCGGCAGTCCCGCGGGCGTAGATGTTCTCACCCCGGATGGTCGCCTCGAACGGCGGGGATGTCCAGAGGTTCACCGGGTCGACCGGTTGCACGTCGTAGTGACCGTAGAGCAGGATGGTCGGCGCGCCGGGGGCCCCCATCCATTCCGCGTACACGATCGGATGCCCTTTCGTCGGGAAGATCCTGATGCCCTTCATTCCGATGTTCTTCAGGTGGGCGGCGATCCATTGCGCACAGCGCGTGATGTCCTTCTTGTGGTCAGGACTCGTGCTGACGCTGGGGATGGCGATGAATTGCTTCAGCTCGGCGAGGTACCTGCTCCGGTTTGCTTCGACGTACCTGAGGATCGCTTCCATTGGGGTCCTGATCTGTGATGATGTGCGCTCAATATACCAAAGGGGTGCAGGAGTTGCAAGACGATTTCAGGTCGTTGCAGGTTGTGATTCGTGACGATTTTCAGTATCTTTCGAAAGAATTTGTCCACTGCTGATGCGATTCTTCATCACCACGCTCGAAATCATCCTCCCCGCGCTCTACTTCGCCACCGTCTGGGTGTACGGGAAGGCATTCTTCGCAGGCAACCTGCGCGCGGCCGGCCTGCGACGGGTCCTCCTCTCCTCCACCGTCGGGGCGCACCTCGTCTACGTGATCCTCCGGACGATTCTCCTTGAACACTTCCCAATCACGTCGTTCTTCGAGATCCTTTCGCTCATCTCGCTGACGGTGTCGATCGTCTACTACTACATCGAGTTCCGGACCGGGAACAGGGAGACGGGGTATTTCATCCTGATGCTCCCCCTCTTCTTCCAGATCATCTCCTCGGTGTTCGTCAAGGACTACATCCAGGTCCCCGCCCAACTCCGGGGCACCCTCCTGGGCTTCCACGTCTCGAGCGCGTTGCTCGGGTACGCGGCCATCACGATCTCGGCGGCGTACGGCCTCCTCTACCTGATGCTCTACCACGACATCAAGTCGAACCAGTTCGGCGTGGTGTACAAGCGCCTGCCCGACCTCGAAACGCTCGAACGAATGAGCGTCACGGCGACGTTCATCGGGACGATCCTCCTGACGGTCGCGATCACCCTCGGCGTGATCTGGCTCCCGCTTGTGATCGAATCGTTCTCGTACGCCGACCCCAAACTCTTCAGCACGATGGCCGTCTGGGTGGTCTACGTCTTCGGCCTCGTCGCCAAGCAGGCGGCCGGCTGGAAGGGCCGGCGGATGATGGTCGTGACCGTGACGGGGTTTGTCCTCGCCGTCCTCTCCATCGTCGTCACCACCATCCTCCCGTACGGATTCCATAAATTCGGACGATGAGCCCCCCGTGAAAGAGAAGGAACCGGGACTGAACCTCGTGTGCGTCGGCATCAACCACCGGACGGCGCCCCTCCCGGTCCGCGAATCGATGTGGTTTTCGGCGGACGAGCTGACCCCTGCGCTCAAGCGCCTGCGCGAAACGAGGGCGAGCGAATGCATCCTCATCTCCACCTGCAACCGCACCGAACTTTACTACGTCCCCACCCCCGGCGACGGGGCCGCGGCACCGATGTGGGAATTCCTCGCGTCCCTGAAACCCCACGAGGCGGCTCCCGGCCCCGACAACTTCTACCGGCTGACCGGCCTCCAGGGCGTGAAGCACCTCTTCAAGGTCGTCTCGGGAATCGATTCGATGGTCCTCGGCGATGTGCAGATCACCGCACAGGTAAAGGACGCCTACACCGTGGCCGTCGGGCACGGCACCACCGGAACGCTGACGAACCGGCTCCTCACCGCCGCCCTCCACGTGGGGAAGCGGGTCCGGACCGAGACCCAGATCGGTGAAGGCGCGATCTCGGTCAGCTATCTCGCGGCCGAGCTCGCGACCAAGATCTTCGCCGACCTCTCGAAGAGGTCCGCCCTGCTTGTGGGGATCGGCGAGACCGGCAAGCTGACGGCGAGGCACCTCGCCTCGCGAAACCTCGGCCAGATGGTGATCGCCAACAGGACGTTCTCGGCGGCGGAGCGGATCGCCCCCCTGTTCGGCGGCCGGGCCGTACCGTACGAATCGCTGGCGGCGGAACTTCCCGGCGTGGACATCGTCATCACCGCGGTCCAGACCAGCGCCCCCATCCTGACCAGGGCCGACATCGCCGCGGCGATGAAGCTTCGCTCGAACCGCCCGCTCATCATCATCGACCTGGGCGTACCCCGTAATGTTGATCCGCAGATCAACAGCATCGACAACGTGTTCCTCCACGACATCGATGCGTTGAACCGCATCATCGACCACAACATCGATCACCGGCGGGCCGAGGTCCCCAAAGCCCAGCGGATCGTCCTCGAAGAGTTGAACGAATTCCACCGCTGGACCCGGACCATCCGGCTCGGCCCCACGTTCCAGGATCTGCGGGACAGCTTCGAGGCCGTCCGCGAGCAGGAGGTGGAGCGGATACGCCACCGGTTCGGCGCTGCGGACCAGGAGGAGATCGACATCCTGACGAAACGAATCGTTAACAAACTCCTCCACACACCGATGGCAAACATGCGCAACGGGCACGGCGCGACCGACCACGAGGAGACGCACCGGAAGATTTCACTGATCCGTTACCTTTTCGGACTTGACAAACAACACTGAGATGGCCTCCGCGCGCGCTACATTTATCATCGGATCGAGGGGAAGCCAGCTGGCGCTCTTCCAGGCGGAATGGGTCAGGGTGCGGCTCGCCGAAGCGAGCCCGGACGTCGACTTCACCGTGAAGGTCATCTCCACCAGCGGCGACATCGTCCTCGACAAACCCCTCCCTGAGGTCGGGGGCAAGGGGGTGTTCACGAAGGAGATCGAGGACGCCCTCATCGCCAGGGAGATCGACCTCGCCGTGCACAGCCTGAAGGACCTGCCGACCGAACTGCCCGAGGGCCTCGAGATCGCGGCCGTCACCAGGCGGGAAGACCCCCGGGACGCATTCATCCCCCACCCGAAATCCGCGCTCAGGACCCTCGACGAACTTCCCGCGGGCGCAGTCATCGCCACCGGGAGCCTGCGCCGGCGATCGCAGATCCTGAGCTGGAACAGGGGTTTCACGGTTGTCGACCTGCGTGGCAACCTGGCGACCCGATTCTCGAAGCTCGCGAAATCGGATTGGGCCGGGATGGTCCTCGCCCGCGCCGGGGTGGTCCGGCTTGGACTGCAGGATTCAATCGGCGAAACCATCGACACCAGGTTGATGGTGCCCGCCGTGGGCCAGGGAGCCCTTGGTATCGAAATCCGGTCGGGTGAACCCGACCTCGCAGAGTTGCTCTCCGTGATCGTGAGTGAGGCGACGACGTTCGCCACCACGGCGGAGCGGGCGTTCCTCGGAAGGCTCGAAGGAGGCTGCAAGGTGCCGATCGGCGCCAACGGCAGGATCGAGGCGGGAGAGTTGCGCCTCGAGGGACTCGTCGCATCACTCGACGGGAAACAGGTATACCGCGGCAGCGTCACCGGGGAGCCCTCGGCGGCGGCGGCGCTCGGCGTGGAGTTGGCCGAGACGCTCCTCAGGAGCGGCGCCGGCAAGGCGCTCGAAGGGATCCAGCGGTGAGAAACGCGAGCGGGAGCGCCCGATGGGCCCGATGTTAATGAACACCCGATTGAGCGGCGTCTCGGTCGCGATTACCCGCCCCCCGCACCAGGCCGCCGAACTGAGCCGGCTGGTGGAGGACGAGGGCGGGCGACCCATCCTCTTCCCGACGATCGACATCCAACCGCCCGGCGACTGGGACGCGTGCGACCGCGCCACCGACGGGCTCCATATGATCGACGGCCTCCTCTTCACCAGCCCGAACGGCGTCACCGGGTTTCTCGACCGCCTCTCCTCGCGAGCGATCGACCCTTCGACGCTCCGCGGGAAACGGGTGTGTGCCGTCGGCGAGACCACGGCCCGGACGCTCGACGGGCGCGGCCTCCGCGTCACCACGATGCCGGAGCGATTCACCGCGGCCGACCTCGCGAAGGCCCTCGGGACTGAAGATCTGAAAGGGCTCGCATTCCTCTTCCCGACGGGGAACCTGACGTCTCCGGCGCTCGCCGAGAGCGTTCGGCTTCTCGGCGCTACGGTCGACACGCTTGTCGTTTATAGAACGGTCGCCCCGGCGCAGGACAATGTGGACGAGTTTTACCGTCAGGTCCGCGACGGCAGGGTCGGCTGGATCACCTTCACGAGCCCCTCCACGGTGAACAATTTCGCGCAGCTCTTCACCGGGGCCCGGGCAGGGACGATCAGGACAATGACGCGGATCGCCGTGATCGGCCCCACGACGGGGCGGGCCGCCGAAGAGGCGGGCTTTCCCCCCAGGGCGGTCGCCGCCCGGTCGAGCGCGAAGGACCTCGTCGAAGCGATCTGCGCGATCGTCGCGCCAGCGCCCCGTTAGCGGTGACCCCCAACCACCTCCCACGACCACTTCCCACGACAATGAACGACTATCTCATCAGCGCATGTTACCGCCGACCGACGCCCCGGACGCCGATCTGGATCATGCGGCAGGCGGGCCGATACCTCCCCGAATACCGGGCGATCCGATCGAAGGTCGACTTCCTCACACTCTGCAAGACCCCGGAGCTCGCCGCCGAGGTCACCATCCAGCCAGTGGACATTGTGGGCGTTGACGCCGCGATTATTTTTTCCGATATTCTCGTCGTCCCCGAGGCGATGGGGATGCACCTGAGCGTGGAGGAGGGAAAGGGCGGGCCGCGATTCTCGACCAGGATCGGGAGCCGCGCCGACATCGAGCGCCTGGCCGAGCCCGACCCGAACCGGGAACTGAAATACGTGATGGACGCGCTGAGCCTTACGCGAAAACAGCTCGGCGGACGTGTCCCGCTCATCGGGTTCGCCGGCTCCCCCTGGACGCTCGCCTGCTATATGGTCGAAGGGTCGGGGTCGAAGGATTTCGGGCGCGCCCTCGGCATGCTGAGGGATGCGCCGGCGGAGATGCACCGGCTCCTCGAAAAACTTGCCCGTTCGGTGTCGTCGTACCTCGCCGCGCAGATCGAGGCCGGCGCCCAGGTCCTCCAGATTTTCGACACCTGGGGAGGAATACTCACCCCGACCGAATTCGGAGAATTTTCGCTCCGGTACATCGAAGCAATCGTACGGTCCCTCCCGACCGAGAGGGTGCCGGTGATCGTCTTCTGCAAGGACTGTGGGAACGACATCGAACGGATTGCCGCCACCGGATGCCAGGTGGTCGGCCTCGACTCCGCGACAGGGATCGGCTCGGCGCGCACCGCGGTCGGATCGACGGTCGCGCTTCAGGGGAACCTGGAACCGACGCTCCTCCGCTCCGATCCTGACGTCTTTCTGGCGAAGGCGGCGGAAATTCTGACGTCCTACGGCGACGGCGAAGGACATATTTTCAACCTGGGACACGGGATACTCCCCGACATCCCGGTCGGGCACGTTCAGGAGCTGGTACGATTCGTGCAGCGCGAGAGCGTGCGGCACCACTCACAATCACAATGAAAGGAACGATAATGGCAACAAAGACCAACAAGAAAGCCCTCATCGACGGCCTCAACGACGACCTGGCCAACGAAATCGGCGCCTCGATCCTCTACCTCTACCAGACTTCGGTGGCCACCGGCTGGGACGGCGAGGAGCTGCGTGAATTCCTCTCTCCAGAAATAACCGGCGAGATGACGCACGCGGTGTTCCTCGCGCAGAAGATCGCCCAGCTCGGTGGAACGCCAACCACGGTACCGAAACAGCACAAATGCCCGAAGACGGTGAAGGAGATGCTCAGGTACGACCTCAAACTCGAACTTGAGGCAATCGAAAACTACCGGATCAGGGCGATTCAGGCCGAGGAAGCCGACGAGACCGGGCTGAAGATCAAGCTCGAGGAACTCCTCCTGGACGAGACCGGCCACGCCGAGCAGATCCAGAGAATCCTGAAGGGGATGTGACCGCCGAACGCGTCGCGGTCGTCCTCTTCCAGCTCGGTGGGCCGGACTCCACCGACGCGGTGGAGCCGTTCCTCTACAACCTGTTCTGCGACCCGGACATCATCGATTTTCCCGGCGCCTTCCTGGCGAGGAAACCGCTCGCGCGGTTCATCGCATCGCGAAGGTCCGCCAAGGTCGCGGAACACTACCGGGAGATCGGCGGGAAATCCCCGATCCTGGAACTCACCAACGCCCAGGCGGCGGCGCTGAAGGAGGCGCTCGCACCGGCTGTTGACGCCGGAGTGTTCGTGGCGATGCGCTACTGGAAGCCGTTCACCTCTGAGGCCGTCCGGGGCGTCCGCGAAGGGGGGTACGACCGGGTCGTCCTCCTCCCGCTCTATCCGCACTATTCGAAGGCCACGACCCTCTCGAGCATGAAGGAGTGGCGCCGCGAAGCGGT
This sequence comes from Ignavibacteria bacterium, assembly GCA_031379665.1. GTDB lineage: Bacteria > Bacteroidota > Ignavibacteria > UBA10030 > SZUA-254 > SZUA-254. Next base: position 21,204 of record JANNFI010000104.1, on the reverse strand, counting down.
CAGGGGCGGGCTAAGGATCGGGCCGGGGGGCATCCGCGAAGAGGTCGTCTGCTGCTTTCACAACCACCCGCTTTACGTCCGCGCCCTCGTGGAGAACATCGACGAAGCCCTCAGGAAGTTCGACGGAATTCCCCCCGGTGAGATCGACATCGTCTTCAGCGCGCACGGGGTGCCGGTCTCGCTTGTCAACGCCGGCGATCCCTATAAAATGCAGATCGAGGAGACGGTGCGGCTCGTCGTCGCGGCGGGCGCCTGGAGTTCCCCGCGCACGCTCTGCTACCAGAGCAAGGTCGGCCCGGCGAAGTGGCTCCGGCCGGGGCTTGACGAAACGATCCACAAGCTCGCCGCCTCCGGCCGCAGAAACCTCCTGATCGTTCCAGTCTCCTTCGTCACCGACCACATCGAGACGCTCCACGAAATCAACATCGAGACCCGCGAGGAGGCCCTCGCCCTGGGGGTGGAACGATTCGAAATGGTCCCCGGGCTGAATTCCGGTACGACGTTCATCGCGTGCCTGGCCGGGATCACGCTCGCGGCGCTCCGGGGAGTCCCCGCCGGAACGGAGACCTGCCGGGGACTCTGCAACCGGAATCCCGGAGGGGCGCCGACATCACTCTGTCCCCACTGGCCAGCCAGAGATTCGCTGGTCCGTTGAACCCGGCGCCGCGGCCCGTAGGGCACCCGCGGAACCGCGCCGATCGGGTCGCCCATCTCCGCCTGAAACCTGTTTTTTACAGGAAAACTTCGTACATTTCCGGTGTTCCACTCAATCCATCCCCCACAACGAAACACGCTTGACGAAGGACTACCCGATGCCGAACGACGGTAAGAACTCACTTACGATCACCGACAACAGGACGGGGAAAAAATACGAAGTCGCTATTGAGAACGACACGATCCGAGCCACCGACCTCCGTCAGATCAAGCTGAAGGACGACGACTTCGGGATGATGACGTACGACCCCGCGTTCCTCAACACGGCGGCGTGCAAGAGCACCATCACCTACATCGACGGGGACAAGGGCATCCTCCGGTACCGGGGGTATCCGATTGAACAGCTCGCCGAAAAGAGCAACTACCTCGAAACCGCCTACCTCATCATCTACGGCGAACTTCCGACGAAGGACGAGAACGACCGGTGGGTGAACGACGTCATGCACCACACCCTCGTGCACGAGAACATCAAGAAGTTCGTCGACGGGTTCCATTACGACGCGCATCCGATGGGGATGGTCATCAGCTCCATCGGCGCCCTCTCGACGTTTTACACCGACGCCAAGAACATCCACGACCCCGTGTCGCGCCGCAGGCAGATCCTCCGGCTGCTCGGTAAGATGCCGACCCTCGCCGCGTTCGCCTATCGCCACAGCATCGGGCGGCCGTACGTCTACCCCGACAACGACCTCAGCTATGCGGGCAATTTCCTCAGCATGCTCTTCAAGATGACCGAACAGTCGTACAAGGTCGACCCAGTCCTCGAACGAGCCCTCGACGTCCTGTTCATCCTCCACGGCGACCACGAGCAGAACTGCAGCACCAGCGCGATGCGGAACATCGGCAGCTCTCACGTCGACCCCTACTCGGCGATGGCCGGCGCGTGCTCGGCCCTGTACGGTCCGCTCCACGGCGGAGCCAACGAGGCCGTCCTGCTGATGCTCGACGAGATCGGTTCGAAGCAGAACGTCCCCGCGTTCATCAAGGACGTGAAGGACGGGAAGCGGAAACTGATGGGCTTCGGGCACCGGGTCTACAAGAACTACGACCCCCGGGCCAAGGTCATCAAGAAACTCGCCGACGAGGTCTTCGAGGTAACCGGGCGGAACCCCAAGATCGACATCGCCCTCGAACTTGAGAAGATCGCCCTCGAGGACGAGTACTTCGTCAAGCGCAAGCTCTATCCAAACGTCGACTTCTACTCGGGCCTGATCTACCAGGCGATGAAGTTCCCGGTTGAGATGTTCCCCGTCCTCTTCGCCATCGGCAGGACCTCGGGTTGGGTCGCGCAGTGGGAGGAAATGCTGACCGACCCTGAACAGAAAATCGCCCGCCCCCGTCAGATTTACCTCGGGCCCGGCATCCGCGACTACGTGATGATGGGAAAACGGAACGGGGCCGCCGGCCGGAAGACCGGCTCCTGACCGCGGTCATGAGCGAAAACCTGGTCCTGGTGTTCTTCAACATCTTCATCCTGGGGATGCTGTTCCTGGATCTCGGTCTCGTCCAGCGCCGGGCGCACTTCCCGTCGATGAAAGAAGCGATCCTCTGGACGCTGACCTGGTGCCTGATCGCCCTCGCCTTCGCCGCGTTCGTCGCCCAGCAGTACGGCAACGAGAAGGCCCTGCAGTTCCTCACCGGCTTCGTGGTGGAGGAAGCCCTCTCCGTCGACAACGTCTTCGTCTTCATCGTCATCTTCACGTATTTCGGGGTCCCGAAGAGTGTCCAGCACCGGGTGCTCTTCTGGGGCGTCCTGAGCGCCATCGTCTTCAGGGCGGTCTTCATCGTGGTCGGCTCGGCCCTCGTGGCACAGTTCAACTGGATCCTCTACCTTCTCGGGGCCTTCCTGGTCTTCACGGCCGTGAAGCTCGCCATCCACGACGACCTCGAGGTGCATCCGGAAAAGAACCCGGCGATCAGGTTCGCGAGAAAGATTTTTCCGGTCACGAAAGACTACGAGGGCGGCAAGTTTTTTTCACGGATCGACGGAAAGTTCGCCGTCACGCCGTTGTTCCTCGTCCTGATCATGGTCGAAACCACCGACATCGCCTTCGCGACCGATTCAATCCCCGCGATCTTCGCGATCACGCGCGATCCGTTCATCATCTACACGTCGAACATCCTCGCAGTGATGGGCCTGCGGTCGCTCTACTTCGTGGTCGCCGGGTTCCTGAAGCAGTTCCGCTTCCTCAAGTTCGGCTTGTCGGCCGTCCTCGGGTTCATCGGATGCAAGATGCTGGCGGAACCGTGGATCCACGTTCCGATCATCACCTCGTTGACCGTGATTTTCACGATCCTGGCGGTGTCGATCGGTCTGTCAGCGCTCATCAAGCCCACCCCGCCGCATGCCGGGAACGGAGGCACCAACCGATGAAAGTACAGGTCAGCGGCAGCACCATCGAATACGAGGTCGCCGGCCCCAGGAATGGCATCCCCCTCGTCCTCGTCCACGGCTTCCCCTTCTCCCGCGAGATGTGGGCCTACCAGGTCGACGCGCTCAAGAAGGATCATTACGTCGTCACCTACGACGTAAGGGGCCACGGCGGCAGCGCTCCGGGCGACGGCCAGTACAGCGTCGAGCTCTTCGTAGACGATTTCATCGCCCTGCTCGACCACCTGCACCTTCGCACGGTGGTCGGCATCGGACTGTCGATGGGCGGGTACATCCTGCTCCGGGCGATCGAGCGCCACCCCGAGCGATTTCGCGGGCTCGTCCTCTGCGACACCCGCGCCGAGGCCGAGGGAAACGAGGGGCGGGTGAAGCGGGCCCGTCAGGCCGCCGACATCAGGAAGGACGGGTCGGCCGCTTTTTCCGAAAACTTCCTGAAAGCTGTCTTCTTCGAAAAGACGATTACCGAAAAGGCGGGGGTCGTCGACGCCATCCGCAGCGTCATCGCCGGCACTTCCCCTCTCACCATCGCCGGCACGCTGATCGCCCTGGCGGGCCGGACCGATGCGACCCCCTCGCTTTTCAGGATCGCGGTACCGGCGCTCCTGATGGTGGGCAGACACGATGTGGTGACGCCGCCGTCGGCTTCCCAGGCGATGAAGGACAAGATCCCCGGCGCCGAATTGCACGTCATCCCGGACGCCGGCCACCTGAGCAACCTCGAGAATCCCGAGGAGTTCACCACGCACCTCTTTAATTTTCTACACAAACTGAAACGATCATCAAGCTGAATCAGGAGTACGCCATGCCACGCAACGAGTCCCGCATCGAATCCCCGGCGGCGCCGTTCCAGCGGTTCCGGCGCACCCGGATGACCGCTCCCCTCCGCTCGATGGTCAGGGAAACCACACTTTCCAGGGACGACCTCATCTATCCGCTCTTCGTCTGCCACGGGAAGAAAGTGAAGAAACCCATCTCGTCGATGCCCGGGGTCTTCCAGATGTCGGTGGACGTCCTCGTGAAGGAATGCGCCGAAACGCAGAAACTCGGCATTCCGGCTGTGATCCTCTTCGGGATCCCCCGCGAGAAGGACGATGTCGGATCCGAAGCATACGACGACAAGGGTATCGTCCAGCAGGCGGTCAGGGCCATCAAGAAAGAAGTGCCGGGCCTGGTCGTCATTACCGATGTCTGTCTGTGCGAATACACGTCGCACGGCCACTGCGGGATCGTCCGCGGCGACCAGATCGTGAACGACGCCTCGATCGCCCTCCTTGCGAAGGAGGCCCTCTCACACGCGCGGGCGGGAGCCGATATGGTCGCGCCCTCCGATATGTTCGACGGCCGGGTCGCTGCGATCCGCGACGCGCTCGACGCTGGCGGCTTCCTATCGCTCCCGATCATGGCGTACGCCGCCAAGTACGCCTCGGGATTTTACGGCCCGTTTCGCGAAGCGGCCGAGAGCACGCCGAAGTTCGGCGACCGCCGTTCGCACCAGATGGACCCCGGCAATTCCGACGAGGCGCTCCGGGAAGTCGCCGCCGACATCGACGAGGGCGCGGACATCGTGATGGTCAAGCCGGCGATGCCCTACCTCGACGTCATCAGGAGGGTGAAGGACACATTCGGAATGCCCACCGCCGCCTACAACGTCTCGGGGGAATACTCGATGGTCAAGGCCGCGGGAAAGCTGGGCTGGATCGACGAGGAGCGCGTGATGATGGAAATGCTGATGTCGATCCGGCGGGCCGGCGCCGATATGATCCTGACGTACTTCGCCAAGGACGCGGCGAAACTCCTCTGAGCGCGATGCCGACCGCCCTGGTGACCGGCCCGACCGGGTTCCTCGGCCCGGGCCTGATCCGGGAACTCTGTTCGCGGGGGTTCCAGATCCGGGCGTTCGCCCGGCCCGCCTGGGGCGAGCGCGGGCTCGACGCGGCCGGACTGCTCAGGTTGATCGGGATGGACAAAAGCGCAGGCGGGAAGGAGCAGGGCAACGTCGAACTCTTCTTCGGCGACATCCGCGACCCCGTCGCGCTTGAGACGGCCGCTTCGGGCTGTGACCTGGCATTCCACACCGCCGCAATGGTCAGCTTCAAGCGGCAGGACCGCGAAGAACAGCTCGAGGTCAACGCCGGGGGCGCCCGGGCCGTCGCCGAAGCGTGCCTCCGGGCCGGCGTTCGCCGGCTCGTCCACACCAGCTCGATCGCGGCACTCGGGTACCGGGCCGACGGAGAACTCATCGACGAAACCGTGGCATTCAACTGGCCGTCGTCCCTCACGTACCGATATTCCAAGCACCTGGGAGAACGGGAAATACTCTCGGCAGCGGGCCGCGGCCTCGACGCCGTCATCGTCAACCCAGCCGTGATCGTAGGGCCGGGCGACCGGTACGTTCACGGTGGCCAGCTCGTCAGGGACGGGGTCCGGGGAATGCTCTTCGCCTACCCTTCCGGCGGAATGAACATCGTCGGGATAGCCGACGTGGTCGCGGGGCACCTGGCCGCGGCCGAAAAGGGCCGGGCGGGCGAGCGGTACATCCTGGGCGGAACGAACCTGACGCACCGGGAGGCGTTTTCGTACGTGGCGGGGCTCGTCGGCGTTCGCGGCCCCCTGTTCAAGGTCCCACCGACAGCCGTTCGCGCCCTCGCCACGGCGGCCGAACTGTTCGCGACGCTTACGCGGACCGAGCCGGTCGTCACGCGAGACCTCGTAGCGGGCGCGGGACGATTCCAGTGGTATTCCTCGGCGAAGGCCGGCCGGGAACTTTCGTACAACCCTGTCCATCTCGAACAATCGCTGCGCGATGCATACAATTGGTATCGCGACAACAACGCGCTCTGAACACCATCCTCACTCGCAATGAAAACCAGAAAATCCGAATCGCTGTTCAAACGCGCGACGCGCGTCACCCCGGGAGGCGTGAACTCGCCGGTGCGGGCCTTCCGCTCCGTCGGCGGCAAGCCGGTGTTCATCGCCCGGGCGAAAGGGTCAGTACTCCACGACGTCGACGGCAACCGGTACATCGACTACATCGGGTCGTGGGGTCCGATGCTCTTCGGGCACGGCCATCCCAGGATCGTGAAGGCAATTCGCGCCGCCGCGGCCTCGGGCACCAGTTTCGGCGCTCCCACCGAGGCCGAGGTCCTGATGGCCGAGGCCATCGTCGCCCTGGTCCCGTCGGTCGAGAGGGTCCGGATGGTCAACTCCGGGACTGAGGCCACGATGAGCGCGGTCCGGCTGGCCCGGGCCTACACCGGGCGTGAGGCTATCGTGAAGTTCGAGGGATGCTACCACGGGCACGCCGATTCGTTCCTGATCAAGGCAGGCTCAGGGGCGATGACCCTCGGCATCCCCGACAGCCCCGGAGTTCCCCGCGACCTGGCGAAGAAGACCTTCACCTGCGCCTACAACGACATCGGGTCGGTGCGGTCTCTCGTCGAACGGCGCGGCGGCTCGATCGCGGCGGTGATCGTCGAACCGGTGGTCGGGAACATGGGCTGCGTTCCGCCGGGGAAGAATTTCCTGCGCGACCTCCGCACACTCTGCACCCGTCACGGGATCGTGCTCATCTTCGACGAGGTGATGACGGGGTTCAGGCTCGCCGCGGGCGGGGCGCAGGAGCGGTACGGCATCAGACCCGACCTCACCACGCTCGGGAAGATCATCGGCGGCGGGCTTCCGGTCGGGGCCTACGGGGGCAGAAAAGAATTGATGAAGATGGTGGCACCCGAAGGGCCGGTCTACCAGGCAGGGACACTTTCAGGCAACCCGCTTGCGATGGCGGCCGGGCTGGAAATGCTCGCTATGATCTCAGAACGCCGGGGCGTCTACAAGGACCTGGAGGCGGCGGGAAGCGCCCTCGAAGAGGGACTCACCGAGGGCCTCGTCCGCCGCGGAATACCGCACACCTTCAACCGCGTCGGATCGATGTTCACCCTCTTCTTCACTCCGGGACCGGTGACTGATTTCGCATCGGCGAAGCGCGCCGAGACCGCCCTCTTCGGACGTTGGTTCCGATTGATGCTCTCGGCCGGCGTCTACCTTCCGCCCTCCCAGTTCGAGGCCGCGTTCATTTCCGCCGCCCATTCCGAACGGGACATCGAACGGACCCTCCGGGCGCACCGCTCATCCCTGGCGAAACTCTGACCCCAGGCGCCTCCCACAAAACTTCCCGAAGCGTTACGGACCCCTAAGCGCCGTATAAAAAAAGAGCCATCCCGGCCGCATTAACCGGGATGGCTCTCTGTTGCAAAGGCCGCCTTCTCTTTACGGCCCCGTGTCTCCACTGACGGTCGCAAACGTATTACCGTTCGGACCGGTCACTGATATCTTCACGTTGAACGGCATCGTGTCCGGTATCCCTCCGGGGGTGCCGTCACAGATGTGAAGCGTAAAGTCGGTGCTGCCGTTCCCACGCGTCAGGAAATCCCCCAACGGATCTTCGGGCAGGCCCGATGCCAGCACGCTCCAGTTGGTCCCTTCCGGCGGCGTGAATTCCACTTCCGTCTTGATCTGCGTACCCGGCGCCAGCGGGTTGCCGTTCTGGTCGGCGACCACCACCGAGACGTCGACGCAGCCGCTCGCCGGCACGTGGATCACCGAGGTCGAGAGCGTGATGTTCGAGACGCCTGAGAACAGTATCAGCACCGAATCGATCACGTTGGCGCTGTTCTCGCCGAGCGAATGCGCCCGGACCCACGCGTACCCCGTCCCGTCCCCAAACATCGAAGGGGGCGTGAGGGTCGCGTCCCGCGGAAGCGGGTTGCCGCTGTAGAGCTGGACCGTGGCGTGGCTGGTGATGTCGGTGAATCCGCTCGCGCCGATCACCCCGCCGGTGGTGTTGAAGTACACCGCCGTCCCGGTCTTCACCGGGTTACTGTACTTGTCGCCCACCTGGACGGTGATATCGTTGGTCCGGCCGAGCCAGTTGTACGCGGCGAAATTGAACTGCCGCGGCCCGATCGTATAGTGCGCCTGGTCGGGCAGGCCGGCGTTCACCGTGATCACCGCGGGCATCGACGTGATGACGACGCCGTCGCTGTTCCTGACGAGCGTCGCGATGAACTGCAGGGCGCCCGACACCGTGCCGCTGTTGATCGTGGTCGCCACGCGGCCCGCAACGTTTGTGACCGCCGACGATGGCGAGACGTACGCGCCGCCGAAGATCGGCGTTCCGACGAGCTGGAAGAAGACCGTGTCGCTGTGGTCGATGTCAATCGGGAAGCCGAGGGAGTCCCTCACCTCCCACGTGATGATCGACGATTCCATCCCACCGACCCCGGCGACCGATATCTGGTTCGCCGACAGGCTCACGAAGGCGATCGATCGCGCGTCGCCGGTACCGTTCGGATCGGGCGGCACACCGGTCGTGGTGTCGCGCTCGAGCTCGACGTCCGTGCTGACGATCTGTCCGGCCTGGACGGTGAAGTTGAAGGTGCTGGTGCTGTACCCGTTTTTCGACACCCTCACCGTGCCGGAAATGCCGGCGAGGCCCTGGAGGTTGACCGCGAACGAGTAGAGCCCATCCCCGCTCGTCGTGATGCTGTCCACGAAGATCGGCGAGTTCAGCACGACGGTGGCGTTACCCAGCGGGAAGTTGGTGAGAAAGTCCACGACGTGGCCGGATACCTGGCCGATCGTCGAGCCGGCGTCCACCTGGAGGAGGACGTTGCCGAGCTTCGTTGTGTCACCCCTGTACGTCATCACGGTCAGAGTCCTCACCTTGTAGCCGTCGATAACGGTGGTCAGGCTGACCGGCATCGAATCCCGGTCGACAAGGTTCGCGGCCATGATGAATTTCCCGTCAACGGCCGTCAGGTACTGGTCCACGACGCCGGGAAGTGTGAGGAGCACAATCGCGTTCCGGAGCGGGAATCCCGTCGCGCTGTCACGCAGGGTGCCGTTCACCCAAGCGGAGGCCGAGTAATCAACGTTCAACTCCACCACCAGGTTCGTATCCGACACGACGGTGAAGGTCACCACCTTCGTGACGAAGCCCGCCTTTGACACCGATAGCTGGGCGACATCGTCGCCCGAAGCGTTCAGATTGACCTCGAAACGGAAGACGCCGTCGGCGCCCGCCGTCACCCCGTCGGTGCTGCCGCCGAAGGCCAGCTGAACCGTGGCGTTCTGGACAACGTCACCCGTCCCCAGGTCACGGACCTGGCCCTGGATCACCTTGTTCGCACCAGTGTCGGTGCTCTCGTCAACCGGCGGCAGGTCTTCGCAACCCGCAAGGAAAAGCACTCCGAGCACGGCGACGAGGAAGACCTTGAGCATTGTCAGTTTAGCATTCATAAAAATTTCCTTGGTCATTGATGTCGTTTTCGTTCGCCGTTACTTGCTGAATTCCTTCCGGTACTCCATCCGCTTGTCGTTGATCAGCTCCTGGGCCGACCGCGGGTGCGGGATGCGGTTCCGGATTTCCTCGGTGAGCTCCGCCTTGAGCAGGATGATGAGCTCGTTCTTGGTCTTCACCGTGCTCTCGGAGCCGAAGACGTAGCGCAGGCCGAAAAACCACCACGGCAGGTCCTTCAGGAACGGCACGCCTTCGCGAACTTCCGACTCGAGGGTGGTAAAGAGTCCGCCGATCACCGTTTCCTCTCCATTATAGAGGAGCGCGTGCGTCTTCACCTGCGACCGGTTGATGACCGGGCCGGGCGACGCGTCGCTTTGCTCGATCGTCATGTCGAGGTAGATGAATTGGGTATCCGCCTGTGTGTAGATCTTCGGAACCACCTCGATGATCGTACCTGTGGAGACAAGCTGGTTGATCGTGTTGCCGGCGATGTCCCTCGTGGACACGTAGATGTCCTTACCGACCTGGATCCTGCCCGCCTTGCCGTCGCGCACGACGACTTCCGGGCTGGTGATCACCTCGCCCAGGCCGTTCGATCCGAAAAACTTGACGAGGAGGTCGATGTTGGCGAACGTGAACGCCGGGGGACTCGAGATCACCCCGATGGCCTTGTCGAGGGCCGGAACGATCCGTTGAGACACGCCACCGGCGCCACCAGTCGTACCCGACGGGGGAACAGGTGAGGCCGTATCGCCCAGACCGATCCCCGTCGCGAGATACCCGCTGAGGGTGGGCTCTTTGCCGCCCTTCGACCGGAAGAAGTTCCAACTCACGCCATAGTCCTGCAGCTTCGTGACGTTGGTAGCGAAGAAGACCGCCGAGATCCTCACGTCCTGGGCCTCGAGAGTGGGGGGCGGTTCGACCGGCGCCCCGGCCTGGCTACTGAGCATCGGTACCGCGCCCTGTGACACGATCTGGATGAACTCCGGTTCCTCGATGTACGAGAGGCCGGCCCGCGTCAGGATCATGTCGAGCGCGTCGCGCCAGTGCTGGTTGACGATGTAGACGTTGATCGGGGTGGAATGCTTCTCCAGGTCGATGATCAGCTTGCCGGCATACTGCTTGCTCAGCTCATTGATCACCAGAAGGGCCTGGTCCATCCGCATCGACGAATCGAGCGAGATGATTTCCTGCGGGTTGACGTAGCCCTTCGTCCTCAGCCTCACGTCCCGGCTCTGGCCATATCCGACCTGGACCGCCATCACCAGCGCAACAAAGAACAGAATGTGGATTTTCATGGATGCTCCGTAATATGATCTATTTAATCGGTTGACCTTGACGGATTTTCAGTACGAACTTTTCCGCGACGCCGCCCTTGTTCAGCAGGCATTCGATCAGGCCGTCATCGGGGACGATTTTCGTGACGTACCCGAGGTACACGGGCGCGCCTTCCTCGAGGATGCGGGACTTCTGGTTCTGGTCGATGATGAAGGCCTTGCCCGGGATGACCGCCTTCAGGTCCGAACGCTCGATCTCGACCTCGTCGGGCTGTGGCGGCGGTATTTCGCGCATGATCAGCGGATAGAACGGGTTCGACTTCAGGTTCGCGGGCGTTCCCACCTTCGGCGCGGGGGCGTTGTTCAGCTCCGGCATGTTGGAGTAGAATGCCTGCAGCTCCATGTCGAAGAGCACCAGGATCTTCGTGGTCTTCGTGTCGGGATCCTTTGCCTCGTACCCGCGGAGGGTGAGGTTCGAGATCTTGAAGAGCCGGCGCCCGCTCTCGCTGTACCAGATGAACTTGTAGAGGTTCCCGTACGTGGCTTCGCCCTTGAGCGTGTAGACGTTATACCCGTAGTTCTGGAAATCCTTCGGGCCAACGTAGGTCATATCCATCTTGACCTCGCCGCTCAGGTCCATCGTCCGGTTGAAGTAACCGTACGTTTCGCCGGTGACGTCCTTCGACGGGACCTCCTTGTGGCGCGTTTCCCAGCGCACCTTCACGTCCTCGAGCAGCGCGGCCGTGGTGTTGTACTGGTTCGCCAGGTCGGGCGTGTTCTGGAGTTCGTCGTTCAATTTCTTGATGTCCTTGTCCACCCTGGCAAGGCTCTTGGGAATCTGGTACAGGGTGAAAAATCCACCGGCGCCGACAATAAGCAACAGCACGATTCCCAGGATGACGGTATTTCGTATGGTATATGACACAGTAGTCTCCGGTTCTGTTAATCGATACGTTATTTATTGTTTGGCTGCCGCGGCCGGAGCCGTTCCGGGCGCCGCGCCCGTCGCCGCTTTCGCCCGCTCTTCGGGCGGCACGGTGATGACGAAGTTATACACCGGCGGCGAGTTCTCCCTAATCTGCTTCACTTCCACCCTCGAGAGGGTTGCGTTCTCGAAGAGCGCCGCGATGCGCGGGATCCTGTTCCTGGCGACCGAGTAGCCCATGATGCTGGTCGTACCGTCGGGCAGCCCCTTCATCTCGGTGATCCAGAGCGAGCCGATGTCCGCCACGCCCTTCGTGAGGGCCTCCACCATCTTGTTCCAGCGCTCGGCGCCGGGGACGAGGGAGTCGTAGATCGCCAGCGCGGTGTTGTACCGGGCGATCTGGTCGTTGAGACCCTGAACCTGGCCCCGGATCTTCTCGTTCTCGGTCACCTTGGTCTGGAGCTGCCCCAGGGTGTTCGTCTTCGACTCGAGTTCGACCGTCTGCGACCCGTACCGGCTCGTGAAGAAGAAGGTCGAGAGGAAGATCAGCGCGAAGAGGACGTACCCGTGCCAGGCGAGTTTGAAGGTCTTCTGGCCTTCACGGACGTCGTCGGGGAGCAGGTTGAGAGGGTAGAACGACTTCTTGCCCTCCTCGAGGATCTTCCAGGCGGTCGCGATCGCGACGGCGTATTCAGGGATCTGCTCCTGCGCCTCGGGCGAAAGTGCGGTCGTGTTCAGCTGCGGGGTGCGCATATACTGCACCTCGACGTCGGCGAGCTGGTCGCGCAGGAACGTATCGAAGCCGATCCTGCCGCATTCGCCGGCCAGGAGGACCCGGTCGATCTTGGCGATCCCCATATTGTCCTGCTCCAGGAGCAGGCGGCTGTACACCGTGTTCTGGACGTTGGGGGTGTCGTATCCTTCGCCGATGATCGGCGCGAAGTGGAAGAACTCGGCGCCCTTCATGAAGATGAGCCTCGTGAACTCCACACCGATGTAGACGACGGCGGTGATGTCGTCGGGGTTGAAGGCGTAATTGGCCCGCGCCAGGTTCAGGAGGGCCACGTCGGAGTCCTCGATGAGGGCAATCTTCGGGAGGCGCTTGCCGAGGAACGGCTTCACCTCCTCGAGGAGCCGCAGCATCGTCATCCCGTCCTCACGGACGACGCACATCAGGCTCTTATCGGTGCCGTGGAAGAAGTCAATGCTGTCGAGCGAAGGCTGGACCGGGCGCACCATCCGCAGTTCGTCGGCGACGCGCTGCTTGAGCTTCTTTCCCTTCAGGCCGAAGTCACTCTCGAGCGAGTGGTAGTAGATGCTCGGCTCCGATACGGCGTATCCGAGGACGTATCCCGACGTCGGGTATTTCGAGAGCAGCGCCAGCAGGACGCTGTTGTTGTCGACGCCCGCCGCGGCGTCCGCCTCGGAGGAGGTCGGGAGCGCGAAGGTGTCGGGGCTCTCGTTGAGCTGGTTGAGCTCCACCGTGGCGGCCCGCCTTTCCTCGAGCTTCGCGGCGAGGGTGGTCGACTGGAGTTCGTCGATCACCACCTGGCCGTGCCGCAACGACAGTTTCGCGAGCTTCAACTCGTACCCGTCGGCATACATGCCGACAGCGGTTGTCTTACTTCCTCGTAAGGATGCCATATCGTTCCTCTGTGAAGTGTGAAGGGGTTGTGTTCATCAATCCGCCGCGACCAGGTTCAGGATCTGCTGCAACCTGCGCTTGTTATTCGCGAAGCTCATCGCCGTGTCGAGCGTGATCTTCTTCGCGAGGTATAATCTCTTGAGGTCCTGCTCCATCGTGGTCATCCCGAGCTCGCCCGATTCCGACATCATCTGGTAGATTTCGCTCGTGTTGTTGTTCTTGATGGCGGCGCGGACCGACGGCGTCGCGAGCATCACTTCCTTCGCGAGGACCCGCTTGCGGTCGACGCTGGGGATGAGCTTCTGCGAGATGACGCACTGGACGATGTCAGCAAGCCGGTTGCGGACGCGTTCCTGCTCGATCGGGGGCACCTCACCGATGATACGGTCGATGCTCTCCACCGCCGAGGAGGTATGGAGCGTCGAAAAGACTTTGTGCCCCGAATCGGTGATTTCGAGGGCCGTCAGGATGGTGTCTGGATCGCGCAACTCGCCGATGACGATGATGTCAGGGTCCTGGCGGAGGGCCTGCACGGCGCCGTCCTTGAACGAGAGCACGTCGCGGCCCACCTCGCGGTGGCGGACGATGCAGCGGTCCGATTTGTGCACATATTCGATTGGGGACGCAATAATGACACAATGGGCGTCCACCGAATGGTTGTTCGCGTCTATAATAGCGTCGAGGGTCGTGCTCTTTCCCGATCCGGTGATACCTGTGACCAGGGTCAGGCCCTCCTTGGTATGCTGGAGGCTCACCACTCGGGTCACGCCGGGGTGGAACCCAAAGCTGCTGTACGGCCGGATGGTCTGGTTGATCGCCCTCATATTGAGCGCGATCTGGTCCAGGTCGAAGTAACAATCGGCCCTGAACCTGAGCATCGTCTCGCCCTCCGTTATTGTATAGGAGAAATCGAGGTTTCTGTTCTCATAGAGGAACTGTCTCTGCCTCTCCATCAAAACCGACTGGATGAGCACATTGCATTCATCAAAACTAAAAGTGGGTAAATCGGGATCGGGTTTCTTGGTACCATAGATCCTGAACCAAATCTTGCCCTGGCTACCATATCCGCCTAGATCGATGTCAGAAGCGACGATCCCGGACATTTTCAAGAGAAAGCTGTCAAAGAAGCTTTTAATAACGGTCCGTTCTTCGGGTGACTGACGCGAACAAAGGTTTCCGATAAGCATCTGCCGTTCTACACCCAGTGAGGTGTCCGGAATATTCGCGACAATTTGTCGGATGACCGATATGGCTTCTTCCACTTATCTACCTAATCTAAAATTCTACTTTAACTAAAGACGTATATTAGACTATTAAATTGCGGGGAAATATAGATAAATCCTCACGAGTTGTCAATAGCGACCTGCTAACTTAGTGTGTTATATCACATCCTGGTCACGAATAGGCCAAAAAAATACCTTGAAAATTTGCGAATTCTCAAGGTATTTAATATCGATCAGGCGATTTATCAGATCATTCGTACCACCGAAGTACCCTATATACTTGTAATTTATTGATATACATTGCCATATCGAGGGCCTCCTTACTGTAGACGACAGAGCTATTACCCTTCATCTGGTACAATCCACCAGCCCCACCCGCCATAAGAACCGCCCCGATGACGTCGGGGGTACCGGTGGAGAACTGTACGTCGATGGTATAATCCTGGTAGGCGATCACCAGGCCGCGGAACTTGAAATTACCGGCAAGGGTTAGAGTCCCCCGCACCACAAGAATCCCCCATCCATCCACCGTACCGTTGAATTTCACGTTTCCGTCGGCGAAGACGATCCAGGGGGTCGTAGGAGAACCCCAGACCATATTGGATCCGTACACACCGGTCGTATAGACGCGGTCGGCCGCGGATATGTACTCCCCGACGAAGGCAAACGGATCGGCGATCGTACTGTCGTAGATGGCATCCTTCGGGACCCCGTTGATCTTACTCGCATGCGGGGCGGCGTCGGCGGTATCCCCAGGGGTGATGAATCCTATGCCCGGTTTGTCATTCGCGCTCGGCGCGAGCAATCCCCCCGCCATGCTATGGTTGCGTCCGTCGATTTCGGGATTACCATTCATCTGGAAGTTCACGTTTGGCACCCTCAAGCCGACCGCTGATCCGATGGCCGGGAACGGCACGGGCCGGCGGTGGAGCCGCAGGCGCATCTCCCGGGTCGTGTCCATAAACGTCGCCGTGGTGGTGAGGTCGAGCGTGTCGATCGTCGCGAACGGAAAGGAGACGCTGACGACGGCGTTGCCGCCCATCATATTCATCGACATCGCCCGCGACGCGATAAAGACGGAGTCGTTCCTGTCGAGCGCCCTGAGGGCCATATTGACCGCGGTGTGGGCGATGTTTCGCGAGATGGTGTATTTGTCGAACCCCGCCACGTTTTCGATCGTGCCGGATTTCGCACTATTCAGACTGTACCCCACGATCCCGACCGTGAGCGACAACCCGATAACGATGATGATCGCCATTCTTCCCATTGCTCAGCCCCTACTGTAGGTTTCGAGGATAGATGATTTTTTCGTAGAACGCCCCGGCATAGGAGGAATCGTACTGGGCCGGGCTCTCCAGGGAGAGGAACACCTTGACGGAACGGATGCTATCGAGCATGAAGCCCGTGACCGGGGTGGGAATGACCGAATCCCGCGAGTTGTAATAGGTCAGGACCATCCGTGTCACGCTGTAGGATATTGAGACGTGTGTGACGTTTTCCACCCGCAAGAGGTGCTTGTCCCTCGGGTTTTCCGACGTCGTCACGGGGGTTCCGAGGACGTATTCCACGCTGTCCCGGTTGCCGGCGACGTCCTGCAGGTTTGCGCGGAATTTCAGGTGCGACGTGTCGGCCGAAACGATGCACGGCTTCGCCACCCCATACCCCATCTTATAGAGGTCGAACTCGATGATCCTCGCGAGCTGGATCAGTTCTGTCTGCGTGTGGAATTCGCTCGCGCTCTTGAACGTTTCCAGCGTCATGTTCACATTCACGTTGAGGATCGTGAGCATGAGCATTCCGACGAGGAGCGCAGCGCCGATGACATCGAGCATCACTGACATAGTCGTCCCTTAAAAATAACGTCTGTATACAGCCACGTCCGACATTTTCAGCGGGAATGGCATATTCGGGTGCCGAATGGTCACCGTCACATTCTTGAAGAATGTCTGGGTGTTCGATTTCTGATCGGGGTTCGTCTCGACAACGTACCATACCGAGTCGCGAACGTCGAAGAGCCCCATCCTGGGGGTCATCACGTTCCTGCGGTACCGGTGATAGTCGTCCACGTCGTTATATCCGTTAGCGGACTTGTACGGGTAGGTATCGGGCTGGGTCACCGTCGACGATTCCCCCCCGCTGCATCCGAGGCTTCCGGCGCCGGTAAAGAGTGAATCGTCGTAGACCTTCGTGTTGACAGTCGCGGCATCGTACGCCTGGGTCATGATTTCGTCGATCATCGATTGGGCGATGGAAACCGCATTCAGCTGGGCTTCCGCCTCAAGCATCGTGGTCGTTTTTCCGATAATCATCGTATTGATTGAGAGGCTCACCAGAGAGAGAAGGCAGATGGCCCCCAAAACCGTCATCATTTGACCAGTATGCATGCATTACCCGTTTTTTCTTTTTAAGCTACCTGAATGGTGGGCGGTATTCAACAGCGATGTGAGGTGCGTCATAGCGGCTGATTTTGGACGCGGGGTCGTCGGGGATGACGAAAAGGGAAGTCCCCGGCGGATGCAACCTCCTGCCAGGGGTCGGACGGGGACTTAGTCCTCGTCCATCGTGGTGGCGATGATTTCCTCGAGCGAGGTCGAACCCTCGATCATCCTTTCCATCCCGGCGCGGCGCAGGCTCCACATACCGTCTTTCTGGGCCTGCGTCCGGATCGCGGCCTCGTCGATATCCTTGCCTGAGGCGACGATGAGTTCCCTGATTTCGCGCGTAAAATAGAGGGCTTCGTGGATGGCCGCCCGCCCCTTCCACCCCATTGTGCAGGAGTCGCAGCCGTCGCTCGCCTTGTGGAAATTGCCGCGGCGGATCATTTCGTCGGTGAACCCGAACTTCCTGTAGATCTCCTCCTCGCGCTCGCTGAGCTTGAACGGGATCTTGCATTTCGGGCAGAGCGTCCGGATCAGTCGCTGGGCGACGACGATGTTGATCGCGTACGCTATGAGGAACTGTTCGATGCCCATCTTGAAGAGACGGGCCACGGCGCTCGGTGCGTCGTTGGTATGAAGCGTTGAAAAAGTCAGGTGGCCGGTGTTCGCGAGTTTGATGGCGATCTCGGCGGTCTCCTTGTCGCGCATCTCGCCCACGAGCACGATGTCAGGGTCGTGACGAAGGATGCCGCGGATCGCCTGATCGAAGCCCATCTTCACACTGATCTTCAGCTGGCGCGCGCCCTTGATGATGTATTCGACCGGCTCCTCGACGGTCAGGACGTTGACCGTGGGGTCGATGACCTGGTGGAGCGCGGCGATCAGCGTCGTGCTCTTGCCGCTTCCCGTCGGCCCCGTCAAAATAATGATCCCCTGGGGTTTCGAGATCGCCTTGTAGAAGAAATCCCTCGCCGGGCCCTGTAAGCCGAGCTTGTTCAGGTCGGTGATGACCTTCCGGTCGTCGAGCACACGGATGACGATGCTCTCAAACTTGTGCTTGAAATCGGTGCCGACGATCGGCATGATCGAGACGCGGAACCGGATCTGGTGGCCGTCCACCATCCTTTGGATGAATCCGTCCTGCGAGGCCTCGCGCTCGAATCGGTCGACGTTCTTTGACCTGTCCTTGATGACCGCGGCGATCGCCTCGGGCATCGAGTTTTCCTGGATGTGCCAGACCTTCAGGTTGCCGTCGACGCGGAAGAGGAATTCGGTCTTCCTTCCCTCCTTGCCGATCACGTGAATGTCGCTGGCGCCCTGGCGCACCGACTCGACCAGCGCTCCCTCGATCAGGTTGACGAGCGCGCTCTTGTTGATCTCGGAATCGAGCGCCTCCTCGTCGACGACGATTTCGTCCTCGGAAGACGAAATGTCAACATCAGCGCTCGCCAGCATCTTCAGGAACTCGTTCTCCAGCACGACCGCCTTCTCGAGCAGGATCTGGATGTCCTTGTTGCGGCAGTAACAGACCTCGTACTTCTTCACCCCGAACCCGCGCGCGACGAGCGGGATGCCGCGGTCTGTCGGGTCGGCGGCGATGATGATCAGTTTGTCGGGATTTTTTTCGTCGAACCGCAGGGGGAGCACGCGGAGCTGGATGACCAGGTCCTTTACCTGGTCGGGCAGCCGATCGACGTACTTCTTGATGAAATCGATGCGTTCCTGGTCGAGGATCTCGTCGGCGAGGTGAACCTCGCGAAACGCGTAGAGGTTTGCCACTTCCTTGAAGACGATGTCGTGGTCCACCTTGAAGTCGTGGACGAGGATCTGGCCCAGGTTGCGCCGGTTTTTCTTGTCCTCGCCCTCCTTAATGACGAGGGACTTCTCGAGCGTCTCGTAATCGATGATCCCCTTCTTGAGAAGGGTATAACCGATCTTGTCGGTGATATCGACGTTTTTCATCGGGCCCTCCGCCCTGCCGATCAGTTCTGTCCCGGCGTGGTATTGGGATGGAACGTCGCCGTCTCCGACGATACGAGCGTCAGCCCGGTCAGCACGACCATGATGATCAAGCTGATCCAGAGTTGGATGAAGTCGATCGCGTTACGCATCTTATACGTCGTTTCCTTCTCGTAGTACTCGGCCAGCTGAAGCGCCGTGTGCTTGACGGTACCCGTCTCCGCCCCCGAGTGGAGACGGGATAACGCCGTCTTGGTGAAAACGCCGGAGGCCTCGAACGCCTCGGTGATACCCGCGCCCTTCTCGACCATCATCGGGATGGCCACGGTCTTGACCTGGTGCTCCATATAGCGGTTGCCGCTCGCTTCGGCCGCCATCTTGATGACGTCGATGTTCTCGCCGGCGCCGCTGTAGAGCGCGTAAAACACGCGGCAGAAGATCTCGATCGAGGTCTTGTGCATCAGCGAACCGATCACCGGGATCCTCCAGAGGTACTTGTCCATCACGAACCGGCCCTTCTCGGTGGTGAAGTAGCGCGCCGCAATCACGAGGGGCACGATGAACGCAATCAGCAGGATGACGAAATACTCCTGCAGAAAGGCGCTGAACTGGAGCGTCGCGTAGGTCATCGGGAACTGCCGCATGTCCACCTTCAGTCGGACGAAGATCTCGGCCATCCCGGGGAAGATGAAGCCCACATAATAGATGCACGCGCCGAACAACGCGATGAGCGTCACGATCGGCATAATGAGGGCGCTCTTGAGGTTCTTCTTGAATTCCGCCTGGCGCTCGAGGAACTTCGCGGTGCTGTCGTAAATTTCGGCCATGTTGCCGCTCTTTGAGGCCAGGCCGAGCATATGGGCCGTGAACCGGCCAAGGACGTTTTCCTGCTTGATGAAGACCTTTTCGGAATCCTTCCCCTGCTTCAATTCGTTATTGATCTCACGGATACCGTCCCTGAGGGTCTTGTTTTCGATGTCGTTGACCATCAGCTGGAGGATCTCGTTATACGGCAGCTTCTGCCGGATCAGGTCGGCGCTCACCCGGACGAAGGTGACGATCTCTGTCGTCGGCGGCTTCATCTTGATGTCGACGAGCTTTTTCTTGACGGTGAGGACGCGGAAACCCATTTTCGACAGGGCGTCCTGCACCTCTTCCTTCGTGAAGGCCTTCTGTTCGCCGGCGACCGGCTTCTCGTTCCCGCGCTGAACGCGGTACAAGAACGTCGCCCGCGGAAGAACGCGGATGAGTTTAAATTTCCTTTGCGACGCCATCAGAACCGATTTCTGCTTGG
Source organism: Ignavibacteria bacterium (assembly GCA_031379665.1). GTDB lineage: Bacteria > Bacteroidota > Ignavibacteria > UBA10030 > SZUA-254 > SZUA-254. The sequence continues at coordinate 1,099 of JANNFI010000104.1, read as the reverse complement.
CGACCCTCAGGTTTTCGGCCTCGATGATCCCCTGGACCGGTTTCCCTCCAGTGGAGAGACCCTCGACTCTGAATTCAGGCATAGACAGGCTCCATTCTTTCTTTAATCCCCTTTAAACGCTGCGTAGTTCGCATTTGCTGTTCCGAAAATATCCCGATCACCATTCAAATCCAATTGCCCTGTGATTTGGGGCACTTTCTCGCGCCCGTTTCGGACTGGATGTGCGGCCGTGCATCACCACTCCCCGGTGTACGTGAAAGTACCAAGCACCCCCATGCTGTCCAGGACGGCCACCACGGTCCCGAAGCCCAGCTTCGAGGTCGCGGTGAACGAGCAGTTCTGCGTGGACGGCGTCGCAATATAGCTTGCGTTTTCGTTGTCGGCGAGCTTCTCCGGTATCGCATAGCCCGAATAGGTCCTTCCGCCCCCGCCGAAGGGAACGGGCGTCAATTTGTACCGGTAGGCGCTCTGACTGATGTTCATCATATCGTTGACGATGGCGTCCTTGTTCGATTCGGCCAGGGTCGCCCCGAACATCGCGATGCCCACTGCAATTGCAATCCCCACCACCAGGATGCCGAGTACGACAAGCAGTATTTGCTGAGTGCCCATGGCCTATCTCGTTTTATTGATACTTTATGCCCAGTTCCATTAATTAGTGTTCCTAAAAAACGCGCATTGCCAATAACATGACGTGTACCCACCCATGCTACTGGCAATGCATACGTTTGGTTCTTCGAACGGCTTACTGCGTGTACAGCGTGCCGCTGAACGTTCCGAGCTTACCCGTGCTGTCGAGAACCGCAACGACGGTTCCGTAACCCTGCCCCGACGTACCGGTGAAGGTCATCGCCGTGGCCGAGACGCCGCTGACGGCGTACGAAGCGTTCTCGTTGGTCACGAGTTTGCCCGGGATCGTATAACCCGTATACCCGCCGCCGCCGCCGCCCATCGTGGCCGGGCGAATGCGATACTGGTAGCCGTTGGCGGCCAGGTTATTCAGATCGTTGATGATGGCATCTTTGTTCGCCTGGACCGTGCCCGAGCTGAACATTGAGATACCGACCGCAATGGCGATACCAACGATGATAACGCCGAG
>JANNFI010000075.1:0-15000 GCA_031379665.1 Ignavibacteria bacterium | reverse complement strand
CAACCAGAAACGGGTCAAACACGTCTACTTTCCCGGCCTGGCGTCGCATCCCCAGCACCGGCTCGCGCATCAACAGATGAAGAACTACGGGGGAATGATCTCCTTCGACCTCGGGTCGCTTTCGGCGGCGAGGCGGTTCCTGAAGAAGGTGAAGCTCTGCGCCCTGGCCGAGAGCCTCGGCGGAGTGGAAACGCTCATCAGCCATCCCGCGACAATGACCCACGCCTCGATCCCGGCCGACGAGCGCAAGGCGATCGGGATCACCGACGGGCTGGTCAGGATATCCGTCGGGTTGGAGGACGTGGAGGACATCATCTCGGACCTCAAGCAGGCGATGCGCTAACGGTTGCGGCCTACCGTTTTTTTCGATACATTTTGAGCACTTTCTGCCAATGAAAATCAGCGACATTCTGAACGAGAGCCTGATCATCACCGACCTCGACGGCCAGTCGAAGGACGAGATCATCAACGCGCTCATTAAAGTGGCAGGAACGTCGACGAAGGTCCTCGACCCGGCCCGTATGCGCGACGCCATCTTCGAGCGCGAGAAGAAGATGTCCACCGGGGTCGGGAACGGCTTCGCGATCCCCCACGGCAAGACCGACGCGGTGACCGACATCGTGGCGGCATTCGGCATCACGAAGCGCCCCATCGACTACCAATCGCTCGACGAACAACCCGTCCGCCTGGTGTTCCTCCTCGTCGGGAGGGACAACCTCGTCGGGCTCCATATCAAGATGCTCAGCCGCATCTCCAGGCTGATGCACAAGGAAGAGTTCCGGAACCGGCTCCTGGAAAAACATTCCCCGGCCGAGGTCCTCGAGGCATTCAAGCAGGAAGAGGCGAGTTACGCTGAGATGTAAGGCGGCGGGCCGCTGACCTTCAACGGCGCACCTCGCGCCCCGGACATTCGGTTCGCGCGCGAAACCCGGTACACCCGAATCACCCATTCCTCACAATGAAATTCAGGTCCATCAAAGGCACGCGGGACATCCTCCCGCCCGAAAGTTTCCTCTGGCAGAAGACCGAGGAGACCGTCCGGTCGGTGATGCACGGCTTCAACTACCGTGAAATCCGCACGCCCGTCTTTGAGGAGACCTCGCTCTTCGCGCGCAGCATCGGCGAGCTCACCGACATCGTCGCCAAGGAGATGTACACCTTCACCGACCGCTCGGACAACAGCCTCACGCTCAAGCCGGAGATGACGGCCGCGGTGGTGCGCGCCTTCATCCAGAACAATATGGGCGAGAACGCCCCCCTCGTCAAGGTCTACTACCTCAGCCCGATGTTCAGGCAGGAGCGGCCCCAGGCGGGGCGACTTCGCCAGTTCCACCAGTACGGCGCCGAGGCGATCGGCGGCGGCGCGTTCGAGATCGACGCGGAGATCATCGCGCTGGCCACCGCTGTGTTGCGCGGCGCGGGCGTGACCGGCTTCCGCGTGCGGATCAATTCGGTGGGCTGTGAGGTTTGCCGGCCCGGCTACAAGACGAAGCTCCAGGAATTTTTCAGGCCGAAGCTCGCTTCCCTCTCGGAAGAGAGTAAAACCCGGTTCGAGGCCAACCCCCTGAGGATCCTCGACTCCAAGAACGAGTCGGACCGCGAGCTCTCAAAGGGCGCGCCGCTGATGAAAGACCACCTGTGTCCGGAGTGCAGTGCGCATTTCACCGGCCTGCTCGAGACTCTCCCTCTATTCGGCGTCGACGCGGAAGTCGACGGGACGATCGTCCGGGGGCTCGATTACTACACAAAGACGGCGTTCGAAATCACGAGCACCGACCTCGGATCGCAGGACGCGCTCGCCGGTGGCGGAAGGTACGACCTCCTCGCCGGGGAGCTCGGCGGCAAGCGGACGCCGGCCGTCGGGTTCGCCGCCGGGATGGAACGCCTCCTGATGGTGAAGGAGAAGCAATCGGGCGGAACAATTCCCTCTCTCTCGCCGGCGTTGTTCATCGCGGCTGCCGACGAGGCCGGACGGAAGTGGGCATTTGCAAACCTGATGAAACTGCGCGCCGACGGCGTAGCAGTAGAGACGGATTTCCTCGGCCGGAGCCTCAAGTCGCAGATGCGCGAAGCCGATCGCCAGCAGGCCCGGTTCGTGATCGTGGTGGGACAGAACGAAGTCGCCTCGGGCAAGGGCACGATGAAGGAAATGGCGACGGGCAGCCAGGTCCCCGTCGATCTCAACGGGCTCACACAGGCGATCGTCGCCGCCTCGACCGTGGATCATCCGGTCGCGGACCCGCGACGCGAAACACTTTAATAGACGGAAACCGATTGGCCAAACGGGGCAAGCGCGAAAAGCCGGTACTCGGGGCCGAATACATCCTCCTCGTTACGCCCTACATCAACCCCCGCACGGGCGAGAAGGTGACGCTCATCGGGCTCAGGACCGTCAGGGAATTCACCAACTTCCGGTACGACCTGGTGGTCCAGCCGAATCTCGACGGCCGCACGCTCACCCTCCTGATCCAGGGCCTGAGCGCACCGGAGCTCACCCTCCCGGCGATGGGCCCGGCCGAGTTCCGCCTCGAGCGGAAGGACTTCGAGGGGACCTACGACGTGGTCGTCTCGAAACACAACAAGATGTTCGACTCTTATACCGTCCGGGTAACGCCCGCGGAGGTCAAGGTGGAAAAGGTCCCGGGGGAACGATTCTCGGAGATCGTCACGCGCATCGAGGACTGGTAAGGAACCCCAATGCATCCCGAACTTTTCAAGATAGGCCCCTTCACCGTGTACAGCTACGGCCTGATGCTCGGCACCGGTTTCATTCTCGCCAGCATGGTCCTGGGGAGGGAACTCCGCCGCTTGAAGCTTGACCCCGGGCTCGGGAACACCCTCACCCTCCTGGCGATCGTCTTCGGCGTGATCGGATCGAAGCTGCTCTACGTGATCGAAAACTGGACCACCTTCCAGCGGACGCCGGCCATCCTCTACTCTCCCGGCGGACTCACCTGGTACGGAGGCTTTTTCCTGGCGACGCTCGCGATATACATCTACGCCCGAAAACGGAAGATCCGGTTTGCGGATATTTGCGACGCCGCGTCCCCGGCGCTGTTGCTCGGCTACGGCGTCGCGCGCATCGGCTGTCACCTTGCCGGAGACGGAGACTACGGGATGCCGACCGACCTCCCCTGGGCGAGCGTCTATTCCGGCGGAACCTACCCCCCCTCCATCGCCTTCAGCGCGTTTCCGGAGATCGTCGCGCGGTACGGGGTGAACGGCGTCGTGCCCGACACCATCCCGGTCCATCCGACGCCGATCTATGAATTTATCCTCGGAGTGCTCGGGTTCCTGATCGTGACCCGGCTCGCAAAAAATCCCCGGCCGGCGGGGCAGTTGTTCATGGTCTACCTTGTGTATTCCGGCGCTTCCCGATTTTTCGTGGAATTTCTCAGGTTGAACCCCCGGCTCCTCTTCGGACTCTCCGAAGCTCAGTTAATCTCCGTAGTTATCTTATTCGCCGGTATTATCGGATACGCCAAACTCTCACGCCGGGACGGGAGTACGCCGGCGAACGCGTGAGAACGGTGGAAGTCATCACCAGGAAGGGGTGCCATTTGTGCGACCTGGCCCTGGGTGAACTGGACCTGATTGGGGTGGAATACCCCTTCTCCCTGAAACTTACCTATCTCGAGGATCACCCGGATTTGATCGGTAAATTCGGGAACGATATCCCGGTGATCCGGGTTGACCAGATTGAAGTCTGCCGTCACAGGGTCGAACGGGGCGCGATCGTCGCCATCCTTGCCGCCCCCGAATCAATTTCCCCCCGCTGACGTATATATGACTGTCCTCGGAAAAATGCTCGAGGCGATCGGAATCGCGGCGCTGGCCATCGGCCTCGTCCAGGGCATCTTCGGCAACATCAGGTTCGAGTATTACACCTTCTTCGGCGGCGTCGTGGTCTTCTATGCCGGCCGACTCATCGGGAAAAAATTCAGGAAGAATTGAGACCGCAATGTACGACACAGAAAATGGTGAGCACGAAACGCCGCCCTTGCCGCTGCGCGTGATCCACGACCGGAAACCCTCCGCGAACATCATCGCCGGACGCAACCCGGTGATGGAGGCCCTCCGTGCCGAGACGATGATCGATAAGGTCGTGGTCCTGGCCGGCATCAAGGGGACCATCATCGAAAAGATCAAGGAGATGGCCAGGCAGCGCCGCGTCCCCTACGTGGAGGTGGGAAAACAGAAGTTCCGCGAACTCGTGAGCGATACCACGACCCAGGGGGTGGTGGCGATTGTCGGGACGAAGGAGTACGTGGAGGTCGAGGACATCCTGGCCATCGCGGCGGGGCGCGGGGAACAGGCCACGGTGCTCGTGCTCGACGAGATCGAAGATCCACAGAACCTCGGAGCCCTCATCCGCACGGCGGAATGCGCCGGGTTCCACGGCGTCATCATCCCGAAGCACCACGCGGCGAGCGTCACACAGACGGTCGCGAAGACGTCGGCCGGCGCGAGCGAGCATATGCCGGTGGCGAAGGTGGTGAACATCGCCAACACGCTCGACGAACTGAAGCAGAAGGGTCTCTGGATCGTCGGCACCGACACCGGCGCCGATCGGGATTTCACCGAAATCAAGTACGACATGCCGGTGGCGATCGTCGTCGGCAACGAGGGAAAGGGAATCCGCCAGCTGGTCAGGGAGAAGTGCGATTTTCTGGTGGGCATCCCGCTCTACGGGAAGGTGGAGTCGCTGAATGCGTCGGTTGCGGGGGCGCTCCTGATGTACGAAGTGGTCCGACAGCGCAGGAAGAAGCTGGCGGAAACGCCTGCCCTCTAAGCACCGGGGGTCGAGCGGGTTTACATGAGCCCGGTCCGGCCGCCCCTCTTCAATATCGTTGACCCGGTCCAACCCGTCGCGGGGGGACCGGGTTTTTCATTTCCGCTCGAGCCCGTATTTCTTGATCTTCGTATGGAGGTTGCTCCGCTCCATCCCGAGCGCCTCGGCGGTCTTCGAAACGTTCCAGCCGAACCGCTCCAGCTGGTGGCTGATGAACGCCGCCTCCGACCTCTCCTTGAACTCCTGCAACGTTTTCGACCCGCTCACCATCTCTTCGAGGCCTCCCTCCGCACCCGGAGCCCCCGGTCCGCCGGGCCCGGCCGACGCACCCGCGCCAACCGGATTGAACGTCGCGGCGCCCGTCGCATCGATCACCCGTCCCGGAGACAGGATGACGAGCCTTTCGACGTAGTTCCGCAGTTCGCGCACGTTCCCACTCCACGGCATCGATTCGAGTCCGGAAAGCGACGCCGCCGACAACTCCTTCGGTGCGAACCCGTTCTTCGTGCAGACTTCGGCGACGAACGCCACGGCGAGCGCCGGTATGTCCTCGCGGCGCTCCCGCAGCGGCGGGACGTGGATGGGAATCACGTTCAGCCTATGGAAGAGGTCGTCCCTGAAGGCGTTCACCGCGATCGCGGCCTGGAGGTTCTTGTTGGTCGCCGCGATCACCCGGACGTCGACGGCGATCTGGCGGTTCCCGCCCACCCGTTCGATGGTGTTCTCCTCGAGTGCCCGCAGGACTTTCGCCTGCGCCTGGAGGCTCATGTCGCCGATTTCGTCCAGGAAGATCGTCCCGCCGTCGGCCTGCTCGAACTTTCCTATCCGCAGCGCCGTCGCGCCGGTGAACGACCCCTTCTCGTGCCCGAACAGTTCGGACTCGATCAGTTCCGAGGGGATCGCCGCGCAGTTGACCTCGACGAACGGCTTCGACGCCCGCTTGCTCAGGCGATGGATTTCGCGGGCGATGAGTTCCTTGCCCGACCCGCTCTCGCCGGTGATCAGAACCCTGGCCTCGACGGGGGCCACCTGCCGGACGACGGCAAGGACTTTTGAGATGGCGCCGCTCTCCCCGAGGATCCTGTACTTCGGCTTGAGGTTGAGGAGTTCCGACCGGAGCCGTATCCGCTCGACGGCGTTGCGCAGGACGACGAGGAGCTTGTCGCGGTCGAGCGGCTTGGGGAGGTAGTCGAACGCCCCGAGCCGGGTCGCCTCGACGGCCGTGTCGAAGGTGCCGTGGCCCGAGATCATGACGACCGGCACTTCACGGTCGAGCTGCTGGAGCTCGGCGAGCACCTCCAGCCCGTCCTTCCCGGGGGGCATCTTGATATCAAGCAGGACGGCGTCGCATCCGCCGGCGCGAAACAAGTCGATTCCCTCCTGTCCACCCCCAGCCGACGCGATCTCGTACCCTTCGGCTTCCAGGATCATCCGGATCGAATCCCGGATGCTTTTCTCGTCGTCGACGATTAGGATCGTGGGCATCAGCGGTTCCCGACAATGGGTGTATGGAAGAATTCCGAAGGGTAGCGCCGGTTGTCGGCGAGCAGGGCGAGGCCGAACTCCCGCCCGTTCCAGTTGGCGCGCTCGTCGCGGTCGTCGAGCACGCCGTCGATGATCACCGCGTCTTCGCCGGCCTCGATGAAATTCCCCACCCGTTGGGCCGCGCCGCGCGATTCGAACGCCAGCGCGACGAACGCCGATCCGAAGAAGTGCTGGAGCTTGTCCCGGTCGCCGCGATCCCCCGGGGGCGTGTCGGGATAGAATTCCCCAGGGAGGTTGCGCACCCGCGCAGTGAAGTCTTCGTACGATTCGTTCGAGAGCGGGAAGGCGAGGTTGAAGAACGGCGCCTTTACGCCGACGGTATAGTGGTCGAACGTCGCGACGGTGGCGATCATCAGCGCGACGGCCGTGTTGTTGGCGGTGAGGGACATCGCGCGGACGAATATGGCGTCGACGGCGCGTGCGTCACCGGCCCGCTTCCTGAACTCGGCGAACGCGTCACTCCGGATGAAATCCTTGAGGTCGATGCCGTTGAGGATGAAAAGCGGCGGGTACCAGGTGAAGAGCGCCTCGAACGGGCCGGGTTCATCGAATGTGAGCCAGGCGGAGAGGAGTGCGGCGCTCGGTGCTGGGCTCGGTGCCAGTCCGTCGGCCGGGACCGCGGGTGCTCCGTCGATCTGTGGGCCGACAGGATGCGCACCGTCAGTCTGCGCGACGACGGGTTGCGCAACGACGGGTTGCGCGCCGACGGGTTGCGCGACGGAAGCGGCGGCAAGCAGAGAGGTGCAGATCGCTGTCGCGGCTGCGTGCTTCATCACACCTGGAGGACCCCGGGATTGAACGCCGGGATGACGGGGTTGTTCGACGCCATCTCGATGCCCCGGGAGATGATCTGCCTGGTATCGGCGGGGTCGATGATGCCGTCCACCCAGAGGCGGGCTGCGGCATAGTAGGGGTCGAGCTCGCGCTCGTAGCGATCGGCGATCTCACGAAGGAGTTTCTGCTTCTCCTCCGGGCTCACGGTCTTGCCCCTGCTGGTCGCCTGGTTGAGCCGGATGCTCAGGAGCGTTTCGCTCGCCTGCTTTCCGCACATCACGGCGATGTTTGCCGTCGGCCACGCGAAGATCAGCCGCGGGTCGTACGCCTTCCCGCACATCGCGTAGTTCCCGGCCCCGAAACTGTTGCCGAGGATGAAGGTGAATTTCGGGACCACGCTGTTGGCCACGGCGCTGACCATCTTGGCGCCGTCCTTGATGATCCCGCCCTGCTCGGCCCGCGTCCCCACCATGAAACCGGTCACGTCCTGCAGGAACACCAGCGGAATCTTCTTCTGGTTGCAGTTCATTATGAACCGCGCGCCCTTGTCGGCGCTCTCGCTGTAAATGACGCCGCCTACCTGCATCTCGCCCTTCTTCGTCTTCACGACCGAGCGCTGGTTCGCCACGATCCCGACCGCCCACCCGTCGATGCGGGCGTACGCGGTGATGATCGTCTTCCCGAAGCCCGCCTTGTACTCCTCGACCTCGCCGCCGTCGACCAGGCGGGCCAGCACCTGATGCATATCGTACGGCCGGGCGTGGTCGTCGGGGATGAGGCCGTAGAGTTCCTGCGCGGGATAGAGCGGGTCCTTCGGGGCAATCCTGTCGAAGGGAGACTTCGACGCGTCGCCGAGTTTTCCGACGAGCGCCCTGATGGTCCCGAGGCATTCCTCGTCGTTGGCCATTTTATAATCGGTGACACCGCTGATCTCGCAGTGCATGTCGGCGCCGCCGAGGTCCTCGGTGGCTGCCTCCTCGCCGATGGCCGCCTTCACCAGGTACGGCCCGGCCAGATAGAGGCTGCCGGTGCCCTCGACGATCAGCGCTTCGTCCGACATGATCGGCAGATAGGCCCCGCCCGCCACGCAGGGTCCCATGATGGCGGCGATCTGCGGGATCCCCATCGATGACATCACGGCGTTGTTCCGGAAAATCCGTCCGAAGTGCTCCTTGTCGGGGAAGATCTCGGCCTGCATCGGGAGGAAAACGCCGGCGGAGTCGACCAGGTAGACGATCGGAAGGCGGTTCTCCATCGAAATCTCCTGCGCCCGGAGATTTTTCTTTGCGGTGATGGGGAACCAGGCGCCCGCCTTCACGGTGGCATCGTTCGCCACGATGACGACGTCGCGTCCGTGGATCTTGCCGATGCCGAAGACCGTCCCGGACGACGGCGCGCCGCCGTGCTCCTCGTACATCTCCCACGCGGTGAAGAGGCCGATCTCCAGGAAGTAGCTGTCCTGGTCGATGAGCCGGGTGATCCGCTCGCGTGCGGTCATCTTCCCCTTCGCGTGTTGTTTCTCGATCGCGGCCGCACCCCCGCCCATCTTGACGGTATCGGAACGGACGTTCAACACCCGGAGGAGGTTCTTGAGGTTGTCCTCATAGGTGTTGAACTGGAGCTCGTTCTTGATCGCCTTGCCGATGTGCGTCATGGTCAGGACGCCAGCCGGTTGAGGAGTTCCCGGGCGATGACCATCTTCTGGATTTCGGTGGTGCCCTCGCCGATCGTCGCCACTTTCACGTCGCGGTAAAACTTTTCGACGGGGAATTCCTTGATGAACCCGTACCCGCCGTGGATCTGGACCGCCTCGTTGGTGATCATCACGGCCGCCTCGCTGGCGTAGTATTTCGCCATCGCCGAGAGGAGCGTCACGTCCTTGCCTGATTTTTTCGCCGCGGCGGCCCTATACGTCAGCAGGCGCGACGCCTCGAGCTGCGTGGCCATCTGCGCAAGCTTCCACTGTATCGCCTGGAAATCACCGATCGGCTTGCCAAACTGTTTCCGCTCTTTCGCGTACTTGATGCTCGCGTCGAGGGCCCCCTGGGCGATACCGAGGGAGAGCGCCGCGATGCTGATCCGTCCGCCGTCGAGGATCGTGAGGGCCTGGGGGAACCCCTCCCCCTCCTTCCCCAGGAGATTCGCGGCCGGTATCCGGAGGTTGTCGAAGGCGAGCGCCGCGGTGTCGCAGCAGCGGACCCCGAGCTTGTTCTCTTTCTTGACGACGGTGTAGCCGGGGGTATCGGTCTCGACAATGAACGCGGAAATCCCCTTCTTCCCCAGTGCTTTATTCGAATTCGCCATCACGACCGCGGTCTGACCCACTGAACCGTGGGTGATGAAGTTCTTGCTGCCGTTGAGTACATAGAAGTCGCCGTCTTTCACGGCCGTGGTAAGCATCCCGCCGGCGTCACTCCCCGACGAGGGCTCGGTGAGCGCCCAGGCGCCGATCTTCTTCGCAGTGGTGAGGTCCGTCAGGTACTTCTTCTTCTGCGCTTCGTTGCCGAACGTGAAGATGTGGTTCGAGCAGAGGCTGTTATGGGCGGCCACGGTGAGCCCAACCGAGGGATCGACCCTCGAGATCTCCTCGATGACGCACACATACTCGAGGTAGCCGAGGCCCGCCCCACCGTACTCCTCGGGGAAGATCACGCCCATGAAGCCGAGCTCCCCAAGCTTTTTCACGACTTCAAGGGGGAATTCCATCGACTCGTCGTACTTCATGATATTCGGCCGGATCTCCTTCTCCGCAAAACTCCGGGCGGATTCGGAGACCATCCGCATGCTCTCGGTGATAGTAAAGTCGGGCGTGCTCGTCCCGGTCGTTACGTCTTCTGCCATTGGTGTGCCGTGTTGAGAAAGGAGTAAAAATGAAATAATGTAGGGCGATTTTACGGTATTTGCAATGAATCAAACCGGGGAGAATCGGCCGGGAGGCCCAGACGGGTCAGCCCGGGAACGTCCTCACCAGCTCCTCCACCACGGCATACGGGGTGGATTGCTTCAGGTAAACGGGCTCGATTTGTTTCGCCAGGAAACCTTCCCGTTCGGCGTTCCAGAACCGGACCCTGAGCCGCTCGCCCACGAGCTCCCTGATCCGGTCGCCGATCCTCTCCATCCGCTTGCGCTTCAGAAGGTCGGTGCCCTCCTGGTACGTCCGGTGGCGCTCGATGAGGTCCGCCACGGCCTCGATTCCCCTCCCCTCGTTCGCCACGGTCTGCAGGACGTCGGGCGTCCACGCATCGCTGTGCGGCTTGAACCCGAGGACGGTCTTGATCGACATCACGGCCTGGTCGGCGCCGGGGCGGTCCGCCTTGTTCACGACGAAGAAATCGGCGATCTCCATCAGTCCGGCCTTCATCGCCTGGATCGAGTCTCCCGATTCCGGGACGAGGACCACGACGGTCGTGTCGGCAGCGCTGACGATGTCGAGCTCCGACTGGCCCACGCCCACCGATTCGATCAGGATGAAATCGGTCCCGGCCGCGTCGAGGATGTCGGCGGCCTCGCGGGTCTTCCGGCTCAGCCCGCCGAGGCTCCCCCGCGACGCCATGCTTCTGATAAAAACCCCCTGGTCGAGCTCGACGTCGGTCATCCGGACGCGGTCGCCGAGAAGGGCGCCGCCGGTGAAGGGGCTCGTGGGGTCGATCGCGATGATGCCGATTTTCTTTTCCGCACCGCGGAGGTGTTTGGCCAGCTTGTTGGTGATGGTGCTCTTCCCGGCGCCCGGAGGGCCGGTGATGCCGACGCGGTAGGCCCTGCCAGTGTAAGGGTAGAGGGATGTGAGCAGGTCGGGGGAAGATAAATGTTCGTTTTCCACCATCGTGATGGCGCGGGCGACCGAACCCCGGTCGCCGGACCTGACCTTCTCAACGAACGCCCTGTCGGCTATCATAGATCGGCTTTCATCGGACATCTTTCATCGGACATCTTTCATCGGCCGGGGTGCGTCCTTGCGCGGAAATGTTCCACCGTCTTCTTCAGGCCGTCGGCGATTGCCGTCCGCGGCGTCCAGCCGAACGTTTCGCGAAGGAGCTTCGCGTCGAGGACGCTCCGCATCTGCTCCCCCTTCTTCGCGGAGCCGTGCTCTTCCCGGCAGGAGGATCCGGCAAGCGAGCGGATGGTCCGGAAGAGAGTGTTGACGTCGGTTTCGAGCCCGGTGCCCACGTTGAAAATACCGGAGCGGTCGTAGGCAAGTGCGAACATATTTGCGCTCACGACGTCCCCGACGAAGACGTAATCGCGGGTCTGGAGCCCCTCGCCGTTGATCACCGGCTGGCCGCCGGCGAGCATTTTTTCCGAAAAAATGGCGATGACCCCCGCCTCGCCGTGGGGGTTCTGCCTCGGTCCGTAAACGTTGCCGTACCGGAGGCTGACGTACTGTAGTCCGTGGACTTCGGCGTAGTAAAAGAGATATTTTTCGACGGAAAGTTTCGCGATGCCATAGGGCGAGAGCGGCCTCACCGGGTGCTTCTCGTCTGCGGGAAAGTAGTCCTGCTCGCCGTAAATGGCTCCGCCGGTCGAGGCGAAGACGAATTTCTTGACGCCGCTGCGCAGGCAGTTCTCCAGCAGGTTGACCGAACCGAGGATGTTGACCGAGGCGTCGAAGCCCGGGTCCTGTACCGATTTCCTGACATCCATCTGCGCCGCGTGGTGGATGACCACGTCGAACCGCTCTTTAGTAAAGAGCTCGTCGAGGCCGGAGTCGCGGATGTCGGCCCGGTGGAACACAGCCTTCGGGTTGACGTTGGGCATCACCCCGCTCGAGAGGTCGTCGAGGACCACGACGTGGTGGCCCTGTGCGACGCATTCGTCGGCGACGTGCGAGGCGATGAAGCCGGCCCCCCCGGTAACGAGAATATTCAATTGAACATTCATCAGTTCCCCCGATCTGGTTGAGTGGCGCGAGTGAGCCCCTTCTTGCCGATGTCCGATCGGTAGTACGCGCCGTCGAACGTGATTTCGCCGACCGCGCGGTAGGCGTTTCCGATGGCTCCCTCGAGGTCGTCCCCTGCGCCGAGCGCGGTGACGCCGAGGACCCTGCCCCCGGACGTGACGATGCCGTCCTTCACCGCCTTCGTGCCGGCGTGAAATACGACGACGTTCTGGTCGTTCGAGAGCCGTTCGAGACCGGTGATCGGCTTGCCGGTCTCGTAGTCGTCGGGGTAGCCGCCCGATGCGATGACCACGCAGACCGCCGTCCGGTCCGCGAGCGCCAGCGGCGATTCCAGCGCGCCGGCGGCGACCTCCCCGAAGAGCACCGCGAGGTCGTTTTCCACCAGCGGGAGAACTACCTGCGTCTCGGGGTCACCGAACCTGCAGTTGTACTCGATAACTTTGGGCCCGGTCTGGGTCATCATCAGTCCCACGTAGAGGCAGCCGCGGAACGGATGTCCCTCGCGGCGCATCCCCTCGAGCGTTGGCCGGACGATCGTTTCTTCGACGGTCGAGAGGATCTCCGGGGTCACCACCGGAGCCGGCGCGTACGCCCCCATCCCGCCGGTGTTCTTGCCCATATCGTTGTCGAGGATGCTCTTGTGGTCCTGCGCCGCCGGGAGGATCCGGTAGTTGCGGCCGTCGGTCAGCACCAGGATCGACGCCTCCTCGCCCGCGAGGCATTCCTCGATCACGACGCTACTCCCCGACTCACCAAAGGTTTTCCGTTCCATCAGCGCGTCGAGGACCTCGATTGCCCGGTCCCTCGACTCGCAGACCGTCACGCCCTTCCCGGCCGCAAGGCCGTCCGCCTTGATGACGATCGGGGTCGGCACTTCGCTCAGGTACCGCTCGGCGTCGTACCGTTCGGCGGCGGTGAAGGTCCTGAAATCGGCGGTGGGTATCGAATATTGCTTCATGAAGTTCTTGGCGAAGATCTTGCTCCCCTCGATCCGCGCGGCCGCCTTCGACGGGCCGAAGACCTTCAACCTCTCCGCCTCGAAGCGGTCCGTGATCCCCTCGGTAAGCGGCTGTTCGGGGCCGACCACCGTGAGGTCGATCTTTTCGTCGATCGCGAACTTCAGCAGGGCGCCGATGTCGTTCGCGGCGATCGGGACGATCGTCGCCTGCGCGGCGATGCCGGCGTTTCCCGGTGCGCAGTAGAGGTTCGTGACGAACGGACTCTGCCGAAGCTTCCAGACGAGCGCGTGCTCGCGTCCGCCCGATCCTATCACCAGAATGTTCATTCCGATAGAAAGCTGAAGATCTTCGAGAGTTCGTTGGTCAACGCGATCCGGTCGTACCGGCGGACTTCGTCCTCGTTGGGGGCGGGGAGCGTCCCATTCCGGTGCATCGTGGCGAGCCGCCTAATCGCCGCGACGATGCCGTTCACGTCGCCCGGATCGACGACGATTGAGGCGCCCGCATCCTCGAGGGTCTGCCGGATGAAACCCGGCGGCACGCAGGCCAGGATCGGCCGCCGCGCGCCGAGGTATTCGTAGAGCTTGCCAGGCGACTGCGTGTCGTTGTCGAGCGTCAGCCAGAGCACGTCGGAACACTGCATTTCACGGACACACTCGCGATGCGGGAGGTACCCCCTCACGCGCACCTTTTCCTCCAGCCCCATTCGCTTGATGAGCCGGACGTGTTCGTCCTGGATCGCCCCGATGAATTGAATGTCGAGCGCCTTGTAGACCTCGGTGTCGGCGATCCTCAGCTTCACCACGGCATCGAGAAACCGGCGAGGACTCCTGCCGCCGTAGAAGACGCCGGCGTGCGTGATCCTGAACCTTCCGTCCCGCGCCGGGTGGAGCGCCGGATCGAAATCCGCCGGGTCGTACCCCTGGGGGATGATCGCGACGTCGTTGTACTCGAGGACCTTGAACCGCTTGACCATGAGCTCCTTCACCCGCCGGTTGGTGGTGATCACCCCCGACGACCTCTTGAGGACCCGCTTCTCGAGCGACGTGTTCCTCCACCGGTGGTAGGGCGTCGGGAAGTGCTTGTTCGGATAATCGTGCCAGGGGTCCCGGTAATCCACGACGAGCGGGATGTTGAATTTTTCCCTGAGGTCGAGGCCGATCAACAGGTCGGTGAACGGCGGCGCGGTCGCGAAGATCACCGAATGTTTCTCCCTCGAGAGTATCTCCGATGCGCGCGCGACGGCCTTCTTCCTCCACCCGATTTTATTGTCGGGTATGAAGAAGAGATCGCTTAAAAATGAAAGCGCCTTTCGCGTCCATTCGGCCGGCATCTTTACAGTCCCCTTGCTCTTGAGGATGCTGTTCGGGTCGGGCGACCCTACGCGCTCGATCCTGATGCCCGAGTCCCGGAGTTCATCCAGAAGCGATTCGTCGTGCGCGTAGTACCCGGTCGGCGTGACGGTCAGGACCGTCGGCGTCCAGCCGAACTGCGGGAGGTATTTCACGAACTTCAGCGTCCTCTGGACGCCGCTCAGCCCAAGCGGCGGGAAGTAGTATGCCACGACGAGGACCTTGCGCTCCGGCATCCTAGACGATCAACAGTTCTTTGGGCGACCGGTTGAGCACTGTACAGCCGTCGGCGCCGATCACCACGTCGTCCTCGATCCGGACGCCGCCGATCCCCGGGATATAGACTCCCGGTTCGATCGTGATGACGTTCCCCGGGGCGAGGAGCGCGCGGCTCTGGACTGATATGCGCGGGGCTTCGTGAATCTGGAGCCCGATGCCGTGGCCGAGCGAGTGTCGGAAGTGCTTGTCGTGGCCGCCCCTGCGGATGATGCCGCGCGCGACGGCGTCGAGCTCGGCGGTCCGCACTCCGGCGCGTGCCGCGTCCACCGCGGCGCATTGGGCATCGAGGACCAGCGCGTACATTTTTTTCGTCTCGCCGGAGAGCCGTCCGACGCCGACGGTCCGGGTCATATCGGAGTGGTAGCCGTCCACCACGCAGCCGAAATCGAGGGTGAGGAGTTC
>JANNFI010000071.1:0-1707 GCA_031379665.1 Ignavibacteria bacterium | reverse complement strand
AATCAGGGCTGCGATCAGGCCGTATTCAATGGCTGTTGCGCCGGATTCGTTCTTGAGAAAGCGTGCTACGAGTTTCATGCGAGTGCTCCTTGGTCCACAGTTATCGCATCTGGTGCGAGCCGATCGGGTGTTTTCCCCGTTCTGGCAAAAGCAAATATAGGCTGCGGGGATTTAAGACAGGTTAAGGATCAGTCTTGCCAAAGCGTTAACGCGGCACAAAGGTGAAGCTGGTAAACAGCAGACAACACAAGCTGATAAAAATGTAACCGGCTCAAATGCGCCAGACTCGCCCGGGCGATCAAAGCCGCCGCTTCGGCGGCCGCAGGACCGGTCAAAGGCTTCAGTCCCTATATAGAGAGTATTGCCTCGCGGGTGCCGCTGTGGCGGGACAAGCGCCAAGTTTACCTTTCCTAAACCTAAATGTCGCAATGTCCTGAAATAGTGATGTATCGGAGTTGATCCATGAAACGATTTTCCAGCGCAATGACCGTTGTGATGCTTGTCTTGGGCAGTGCTGGCGGCGCGCTTGCGGTCGAAACCCAGGCCGCCGAAGGCGTTGGCGAACCGATCACGGTAACGGTCGACCGCGCCAAGGTCTTCCAGGTTTCACGCCCGGCAGCGACAGTTATCGTCGGCAACCCGGCAATTGCAGACGCAACGGTCGAAGATGAAAAAACCCTGGTGCTTACCGGGCGTTCGTTTGGCGTTACCAATCTTATTGTTCTTGACGTAAACGGCGAAGCCATTGTTGACCAAACACTGGTTGTAAGCGGTCACGAAGCCAACACCGTGCGCATCTACCGGCGTGCGGAACGCGAAACCATGGCCTGCGCGCCGGTTTGCGAGCCGACGCTGACCATTGGCGACAACGCCAAGACATTCGCATTTGCCTCCGAGCAGATCATCGCGCGCAACACGCTGTCCGACGCCAAGCAATAAGCAGTGAAATTGTTGACTGCCAAATAACGGTTAACCGCTGGTTAACGGCAGGCTGCGGCTTCGCCTGTACCCCTGAACACTCCCTTAAGTTCCTTGTGATATTGCATCTGACTAACGCAGCGCAGTTTTACAGGGTGGCTTGGATGAAATTGCGGGATCAAACCAATTTCCGGAAATTTCGCGATTTTGTGCGCGCGCCAAAATTCATTCGCCGCTTTGGCAAAAACGAGAGCGGCGTTACCGCGATCGAGTTCGCCATTTTGGGCGGGCCGTTTTTCGTGCTGCTGTTTGGCATCATCGAATGCTCCCTGATATTCTTCGCAGGACAGATGCTTGAAAGCGCCGTCGACGAAGTCGGTCGCAAAGTGCGCACCGGGCAGTTGAACAACACCTTGACCGAAGCACAGTTCAAACAGGAGGTCTGCGCTTCAGCGGTAATCCTGTTTGAGTGCAATGACATCAAAATCGACATGAAAGTGGCGGTCGAGTTCGACGACCTCGGCGATCCGCCAGTGCCCGATGGCAGCAATGTCACCGATTATTCCGGATATTCCTTTACAGCCCCGTGCCCCGAGGAAATCACGATGGTCACTGCAAGCTATGAGTGGCCGATTTACACGATCTATGTCTCCGATGACGACGGGCCGTTCGTCTCCTGGCAGGTCAATACCATTGAGACCCAGGCAGACTTTACCGGCTTGCCCGGCCACACGTACGAGTTCTACAGCATCGCCCGCGACCAGGTGGGCAACTTGGAAGCCACACCGG
>JANNFI010000034.1:0-74673 GCA_031379665.1 Ignavibacteria bacterium | reverse complement strand
CAATGAAGGTTGGGAACTGATCAGAGATGTTTCATCGTTCCTCTGGCATCACTTCGAGCGCGATCATCCGTGGAACCCGGCGCCAGGCGTCGAAAAATTCAAACCGTCCGACCATTGAATACTTTTCATCAGATAAGGGGGAGTTCAACGATGATGAACCATCGGTTGGTGGTCGCCTTGCTGGCGATCGTCCTGTTCCAGTCCGGGGCGCCCGCGCGGCCACAGCAGGACCTCGCGCAGGTGGACACCGCACTCGCTCGTTACATCGACGAAGGGAAAATCGCCGGCGCCGTCGTGCTCGTGCTCCGCGACGGCAGGCTCGCATTCCAGCGGGCGGTCGGGTGGGCCGACAAGGACGGCGGCGTGCGGATGGGTGCGGACGCCATCTTCCGGATCGCCTCCGAGACCAAGCCCATCACCAGCGTCGCGATCATGATGCTGGCCGAGGAGAAAAAACTCTCCCTCGACGACGAAGTCGGCAAGTATCTCCCCGCATTCGAAAAGACCACCGTGGCCGTCAAGACCGACACCGGCCTGGCGCTCGTAGAGGCGGAGCACGAGATCACCATCCGCCACCTCCTGACGCACACTGCGGGGATCTCCTACGGCACCGACTCGCAGGTGGCTCCGCTCTACAAGGCGCAGGGGCTCGGGACCGCCGCCGGCTTCGGCTGGTATCTGGCCGACAAGAGTGCGACGGCCTGCGAAACGGTCGACCGGCTGGGGCGCCTTCCGTTCGTGGCGCAGCCCGGTGATGCGTATGTCTACGGATACAGCACCGACGTGCTTGGCTGCATCGTGGAGAAGGTCTCCGGGATGTCGCTCGACGAGTTCTTCCGGCAGCGGATCGTCAATCCGCTCAGGATGCCCGACACCCATTTTTTTCCCCCGCGCGACAAGGCCCGCAGGCTCGCGACGGTATACTCCGTCGGGGAAGACGGAAAGATCCGGCGAGCGCCCGACGGTGCACTGGGCCAGGGCGATTACGTCGAAGGACCCCGGAAGAGTTTTTCGGGAGGGGCCGGGCTCGTGACGACCGCGCGCGACTACGGACGGTTCCTGCAGATGCTCCTGAACAGGGGGGAGCTCGACGGGGTGCGGATCCTGTCGAAAAAATCGGTCGACGAGATGACGAAGAACCAGGTCGACGATCTCTATGGCACGGAGGGGCTCGGCTTCGGCTTCGGAGTGGAAACCGTGGAGACGGAGGGCGCGAAGGGCCCGTTCCCCGAGGGGACGTACGGAGGGAGGGGTGCGTATGGGTGCCGCTACGTGGTGGTCCCGGAGGCTAAAATGATCATCGTGGTGATGGTCCAGCTGCTGCCATACGCAACCGACTTCCGAGACACCATCCCTGAGCTCATCTATTCGACGCTGGCGCCGTAGCCCGGCCAGCTCGATGCTTTGCCAATACGCCAAACCTTCTTATCTTGGGTATCCCTGTCAATGACCAAGGACACCCAATGGTGAACATCCTCCGCCGGATCAGCCTGACGCAATGGATTGTCATCTCCATGGCGATCGGCGTCCTGACCGGCTGGCTCTTCCCTGAATTCTCCCAGAACGTCAGGATCGTCTCGAACATCTTCCTGCGGATGATCAAGTCGATCATCGTTCCACTGCTCTTCGGCACGCTGGTGATGGGCATCGCCGGGCATAGCGACGACCTGAAGATGGTGGGCCGGCTGGCGTTCCGCTCGATCGTCTATTTCGAAATTGTCACGACGCTCGCCCTGGTGATCGGCCTCGTCGCGGTCAACCTGACGCAGCCCGGCGTTGGGGTGGCCCTGCAGACGACCGCAGCCACGGGGCAGGAGCTGGCCGCGAAGAAGACCACCGTCCAGGGGATGATCGAACACATCGTTCCGCAGAGCATCGTCGAGGCGGCCGCCACGAACGACGTGCTCCAGGTCGTGTTCTTCGCGATTCTCTTCGGCGTGGCGCTCAGCCAGGTCAAGGGAAAGCCGAAGGAGACGATGCTGAACCTCTTCGAGGGTCTCTCGGAAGTGATGTTCAAGTTCACCGGATACGTGATGAAATTCGCGCCGCTCGGCATCGGGGCGGCGATGGCATACACGGTGGGTCACAGCGGGATGGGAGTCCTGATCAACCTGGGGAAACTCGTGCTGACTCTCTACGGCGCGCTGGCGGTGTTCGTCCTGCTGGTCCTCGTGCCGGTGATGATCATCGCGAAAATCCCGATCAGGAAGTTCCTCAGCGCGGTGAAGGGGCCGGCGATGATCGCCTTTTCCACGACATCGTCCGATGCGGCGCTCCCCGACGCCCTCAAGCAAATGAAGGCCTTTGGCGTGCCGAACCGGATCGTGTCGTTCGTCCTTCCTACGGGATACTCGTTCAACCTCGACGGCTCTACCTTGTACCTCGCCGTCGCGTCGATCTTCGTGGCGCAGGCCGCGGGGATCGAACTGACCGTCGGCCAGCAGGTGCTGATGATGCTCACACTGATGCTCACGAGCAAAGGCGTGGCGGGTGTGCCGCGTTCCTCGCTGGTGATCCTCTCCGGGACGCTCGCGAGCTTCGGCCTCCCTCTCGAAGGGGTGGCGATCATCCTCGGTGTGGACGAGCTCCTCGACATGGGCCGCACCACGGTCAACGTTGTGGGCAACTGCCTGGCCGCTGCGGTGATGGCACGGTGGGAAGGTGAACTTCCCCCCGGGGGCCTGCCGGCCCCGGACGCCGCGGCGTAGCGGGCGAAGGATGAGACGGTGAGCAAATGAGATTGAGCCCCGAGGAATTCGACGCGCTCGCGACGCAGGCCGTCGACAGGATACCGAAAGAACTCCGCGAATACCTCGACAACGTCGTCATCTCGGTCCAGAAAGAACCGTCCCCCGAACTGCTCGAGGAGATGGGCATGGACCCTGAGGAGGACACGCTCCTCGGCCTCTACCAGGGCGTCGCGCTCACCGAACGCTCCGCGACCGATCCCCCGCTCTACCCCGACACCATCTTCATTTTCCAGGAACCGATCGAGGAGATGTGCGACACCATCGAGGAGATCGAGGAGGAGATCGAGATCACGGTCGTCCACGAAATCGCCCACCATTTCGGGATCGACGAGGACCGGCTCGAGGAACTGGGGTACGGATGAGCGACACCACCGTCACGCTCAGCGTCGAGGGTATGACCTGCGCGAGCTGCGTTGCGCGCGTGGAAAAATCCGCGAAGAAGGTGGGGGGCGTGGGGGAGGTGAACGTCAACCTCGCGACCGAGAAGGTGACGCTCACGTACGACCCGGCGAAGACCGGCCTTGAGGCGATCGCCGCGGCGGTGCGGATTGCCGGGTACACTCTGCGGCTCCCGGCGGAGCCGTCCGAATCGACGGAGTCGTCCGCCCGCGAACTCGAAAGCCCGCAGGAATCCGCCTTCCGGAAATTGAAATCCGATTTCATCCTGAGCGCGCTCCTGAGTGCGCCGGTGATGGCGATCAGCATGGCGGCGATGACCGACTGGTTCGCCCGCACGTTTCCCCTCGGGATGTCCGACGTCAACACGCTTCTCTTCCTCCTGACGACGCTGGTGATCGCAGGCCCCGGCCGCAGGTTCTTCACCGTCGCCTGGACAATGGCGAAACACCTCACCGCGGACATGAACACCCTGGTCGCAGTCGGCACCGGGACGGCGTACCTCTTCAGCTCCATCGTCACGCTTTTTCCCCGGTGGCTCCCCGAGGCCCACCACGCCGGTCACCTCTATTTCGACACGGCCGCGACCATCGTCACCCTGATCCTGCTCGGGAGGATGCTCGAGGCGCGCGCCAGGAGCCGTACCACCGACGCCATCAGGGGCCTCGCGATGCTCCGCCCGGCGACCGCCAGGGTGATCAGGGACGGGATCGAGCGGGACATTCCCACAAGTGAGGTGCGGCACGGCGACACCGTTATCGTCCGCCCGGGTGAACGGCTCCCTGCGGACGGCGTCGTCGAGCGAGGCTCCTCCCCGGTCGACGAGTCGATGATCACCGGTGAGAGCATGCCGGTGGACAAGGCTGCGGGCGACAAGGTCACCGGCGGGACAGTCAATCTTTCGGGGGGTCTCGAGTTCCGGGCCACGGCCGTCGGTAACGAGACCGTCATCGCGAACATCGTCCGTCTCGTGGAAGAGGCGCAAGGTTCGAAGGCGCCGATCCAGGCGCACGTCGACCGGGTCGCCGCGGTGTTCGTCCCGGTGGTGATGGGCGTCGCGGCGCTGACCTTCCTCGGCTGGTTTACGCTGGGAGGTCTCCCGTTCACGCCGGCGATGATCAACTTCATCGCGGTACTCATCATCGCGTGCCCGTGCGCCCTGGGGCTCGCCACCCCGACGGCGATCATGGTGGGGACCGGGCTGGGGGCGACGAGGGGCATTCTCATAAAAAACGCCGGAAGCCTCGAGCGGGCCCACAGCGTCACGACGGTCGTCTTCGACAAGACGGGGACGCTCACCACCGGGAGGCCGAGCGTGGCGCAGGTCGTCGCCTTCGGGTCCCACGACGAGTCGTCGGTCCTTCGGTACGCCGCGGCGGTAGAATCACGCTCCGAACACCCCTTGGGGAGGGCGATCGTCGATGCCGCGAGGCTGAGGAATGTCGGCCCGTCTCAGGTCGAATCGTTCGGATCGATGACCGGGCGTGGGGTGACGGCCGTCGTTGCGGGCGACGCGGTGGCCGTAGGGAACACGGGACTGATGAAGCAACACGCGATCGGCCTGGAGCTCTCAGCCGGCGCGGTCGCGAGGATATCGGCCGAGGGCGAGACTCCGGTCTACGTCGCTGTCAACGGATCCCTCGCCGGGGTCATTGCCATCGGGGACTCGCTCAAACCAGGGGCGACACAAGTCGTGGCCGGGCTGCGCGCGGCGGGGATCGCCGTGGTGATGATCACCGGAGACAATGAGGCCACGGCAGGGGCGATCGCGGCCCAGGCCGGCATCGACCGGGTGATTGCAGGCGTGATGCCTGGCGATAAGGCCGAGCGCATCCGCGAGCTCCAGGCGGGCGGTGAAATCGTCGCGATGGTGGGGGACGGCGTCAACGACGCCCCTGCGCTGGCCCGCGCAGACGTGAGCATCGCCATGGGCCACGGCACCGACATCGCGATGCAGACCGCCGACATTACCATAGTGAGCGGCGAGCTCGGGGGGGTCACCGCGGCGATCCGCCTTTCGAAAAAAACCGTCGCGGCGATCAGGCAGAACCTCTTCTGGGCTTTCATCTATAACATTGTGGGTATACCCCTCGCGGCCTTCGGCCTCCTCAACCCGTTGGTGGCAGCCGCGGCGATGGCGCTGAGTTCGGTGAGCGTCGTTTCGAATTCCCTCAGGCTGAAAAAAACCGCCCTCTGACCGGCCCGGCCATCGAAACCAGCGAAGGTACGCCAATGACGAAGGGGAGTGCGCCGATCGACCCTGGAGTCCGCATCGGGCACGTCCACCTCAAGGTCTCAGACCTCGGGAGGGCGATCGATTTCTACCACGGCGTGCTCGGCTTCGGGCTGACGCAGCGGATGGGGAACAGCGCCGCGTTCCTCGCGGCCGGTGGATACCACCACCATATCGGCCTCAACACGTGGGAAAGCGCGGGGGGACCGCCTCCGGCCCGGGGAACCACAGGGCTCTACCACGCGGCGATCCTCTATCCGGGGCGGGTCGCGCTCGCAGACGCCCTGCGCCGCCTGATGACGGCTGGAATCCCGCTCGACGGGGCCAGCGACCACGGTGTGAGCGAGGCGCTCTACCTCCGCGATCCCGACGGGAACGGCCTCGAGCTCTACTGCGATCGCCCGGAGGCCGAGTGGCCCCGCGAGAGCGACGGTTCCCTCTCGATGGTCGTCAGACCGCTCGACCTCGACGCGCTTCTCTCAGTATCCCCGTGACGATGTTCCCGGTCGTCGCGAAATGACATCGGTTAAAACACGCGTTACCGGATACGCCGCCCTCCTGGCGTGCGCCGTCGTCATCGGCGCACTTCTTCGCTTGTACATCCTTCCGTCCCAGATCCTGCTCGACGACGAGTGGCACGGACTGAACCAGGTGATCGACGCCTCCCTTTCCGATGTCTTGACCACTTTCGATGCGAAGGACAATACCAGTCTCCCGCTCAACCTGTATCACTGGACGCTCCTCCACACCGTGGGGTGGTCCGAACTCACGATCCGGCTCCCGGTGATCATGGCCGGGCTCCTCGGTCTCATTCTGATGCCGCTCGCGGTCAGGAAAACGCTGGGCGACCGGGTTTCCCTCGTCTTCGCGTTCCTACTCGCCGTCGCGCCGTTTGCGATTTTCTACAGCCGGTTCTCCCGGGCCTACGTCGTCGTGATGCTTTTCGGATTTTTGTCGCTCCTGTACGCGCACCGCTGGCTCTCGACCGGTGAGCGGCGCTCCGCGACCGGATTCCTCGCCGCCGGGACGATCGCCTCGTACACCCATCCGCTCGCAGCGATCGTGGTCGTCGTACCGTTCGCGCTATATTACTTAAAGGCCTTCGGGCGGGGGAGTGCAGGGGAGAAGATCCCCTCGGCGGGGGGGATGGTTCTCTCGACGGTGGCGCAGACCGCTTCGACGGGGGCCGGGATCAACCTTCCGGAGCGGGAGGTACGGCGTTACGGTTTGATTCAGGCCGTCGTCCTTCTCCCACTCGCGTGGCTGATATTCTCGGCCAGCGCGAAATTGCCGTGGGGAGGAGGCGCCTGGTCGTTCTCCGGGCTGCGCGACACTGCAACCCTGCTGAGCGGGACCACCAGCCTGCCGCTGAACCTTGCGTGGTACGGATTACTCGGATGGGGGATCGTGAGTCTTTTCCGTCGGAATCCACTCCTCGCCCGGATGTACGCAGCCACCGGGGCCCTCTACCTTGGCGTGCTGATGGTGAGCCGGCCGCTGGGGCTCGACACCGGTGTCGTGGCGCTTCGATATGCGATCGTCGTCGTCCCGATTGCCCTTTCGGTCGTCGCGGCCGGAATCGACGCGCTCTGGACGAGGTACGCCGGGGGTGGCGGTTCAGCGGCCGATGAACCGGGGCATCGTCGACCCGCGGCGGCCGTTGCCGCAGCCCCGTTGGTCTTCCTGATGTTTCTCGTCTCGTTCTTCATCGCGGGTCCCCTTCCGGCGATCTACACACGGCCGAACAATTTCACCAACCATTCGGCATACCAGGGTTCATACGATCCGCCGGACGACGCCCGCTCCGACTCTCGCCACGTGTACCCGGGTTTTTCCGTCGCGAGAAACGACGTCCCTGAATTCTACCGACGGCTGTGGGAGATGCGCGACGTCGCAACGATCGTGGAATACCCGCTCGACGTCACGAACTACAACAACCTGTTCTGGTTCTATCAGCGCGTCCACGCCAAAGAGGTGCTGGCCGGGTATTGTCCCGAGCGGTCGTTCCTCGGGCACAGGACGGAACTGCCCCCCGGAAGCCAGGACCAGCCGCTGAGGCTTGGCCTCCTGGGTGCGGACCAGATCCTCTCGCACGCCGCGGACCGGTCGAAGCTCCGGTTCCGGAACCTGGTGGACGTGACCGACCCTGGGGCAGTTTCCCGTTCGGGGGCGGACTTTGTCGTACTGCACAAATCGGTGATGGCCCTACGGTTCCTCCCGGGCGGGAACACCGACGCCGTTCCGGTGCGTTATGCATCAGTGCCCGTCCTCGCGGCCGAGTTCACGCGTTTCTTCGGTCCCCCGGCGTGGGAGGACGAATCGATCGTTTGTTTTCGACTCCGAAAACCGTAATATCCATCACACCTGAGGTATCAATGCGCAATCTCCTCGTTCTGTTTGTCCTTGTTTTCATCCCGCTTCCTGTCGCCAGCCAGGCGGACTCCGCGGGTCGATCCGCATCCGCTGGCCAGGGGAAGACGGAATACGTCTGCCCGCCCTGCGGTTGCGACCGCGACGAAACCCTCCTCGACACACCGGGTCCCTGCCCCGACTGCGGAATGGCGATGGTCGACAGGGCCACGACGTTGACGTTGACGGCCATCCCCGCTTTCCTGAAGGTGAACGACAGCGTCTGGACCGGAGGACAGCCGACGATCGCCCAGCTCGGGCTGTTGAAAGCGGAGGGAGTGAAAACGATCATCAACCTGAGGATGCACGAAGAACACGACTGGGCCCGTGAGGAAGCGAAGGCCAGGGAGATGGGGATCGCCTACCTGAACATCCCCGTCGACTACGACGCGCCGAAAGGGGCCGATGTCGATTCGTTCCTGCGCGCAACCGATGAGCTTTCGGGGAAAGGGAGGACTTTCATTCATTGCACGGCGGCGATCAGGGTCGGGTCATTCTGGATGATCCGGCGCGTGGTGCGCGACGGGTGGGAGTACGACAAAGCCCGCGAGGAAGCGAGCCAGATCGGGCTCCGGAGGGACGGGACGTGGGTTGATTTCGCGAAAACGAGCATCGAAAGCAGACAACTCGTGTCGCTCGCCTCACCGGCCGACAGCGGGAGCTCACTGCCGTTCCTTGCCGCCGCTCCTGACGGAAAGGTATACCTGAGCTGGGTCGAGCGCGATGCAGGGAAGGGCCACGTGTTGAAATATTCGGCCCTCGGCGAGACATCATGGTCGTCGCCGCAGACGATCGCCGAAGGAAAGGACTGGTTCGTTAATTGGGCCGATTTCCCATCGATCGCTGTCTCCGGTGACGGTTCGATGGCCGCCCACTGGCTGGCGAAGAGCGGACCCGACACCTATGCCTACGATGTCAGGATCTCGAGATCGTTCGACGCCGGCGCAACCTGGACAAAGCCGCTCACACCCCACCGCGACAGCACCGAGACCGAACACGGATTCGTTTCGCTTTTTCCGGAACCGGACGGATCGCTCGGCTCGATCTGGCTGGATGGCCGTGAGATGGCCGGCGGAGAGGGCGACGCGGGCACAGAGTCCGGTGATGAACATTCCCACGGAAACATGACGCTTCGCTATGCCGCGATCGCGGGGCCGGACAGCCAGCCGGGCCTGATATTGGAGGAGTCCGTCCTGGATGCCAGGGTCTGCGAGTGCTGTCAGACTTCGGCCGCGATGACTACCGAGGGGCCGATCATCGTCTACCGCGACCGGCTCGACGGCGAGGTGAGGGACATTTCCGTTGTGCGCCGGACGGCGGGGGTGTGGGGACCGCCGAAAACCGTTTCACACGACGGCTGGAAAATCGACGGCTGCCCGGTGAACGGTCCCGCGATCGACGCCTCGGGCCGGTCGGTGGCTGTCGCGTGGTTCACCGCCGCGCTCGACACGCCCCGGGTGAAGCTCGCATTTTCGGCCGACGCCGGCGTGACGTTCGGCCTCCCGATCGTCATTGACGATGGATCCCCGTCCGGCAGGGTTGACGTCGTGCTGCTCGGCGACGGGAGCGCCGTGGTGAGCTGGATGGAGAGGGTGGCAGGCGCGGCGGAAGTCAGGGCGAGACGCGTCCGCCCCGTTGGAAGCCGCGATGCCTCCGTGACGATCGCTCCCACGGGATCGGCCCGGTCGAGCGGTTTTCCCAGGATGGCACGGAGCGGAAACCGGCTCGTGTTCGCCTGGACCGCGGACAGGGTCCGGACTGCCGTCCTCTCGTTTCCGTAACATTTCCAATCTTTTTTCGTAATTCCCCCTATGGACAGGACCGTCGAACCGGATTTCGAGAGGAGCGGTAAGGATTGAAAACACTGACAGGCTTCATCGGCTGGTGCATCCTTCTCGTGCTCTGCTGGCCGCTGGCGATCCTCGCGCTCATCGCCTACCCGATCGTCTGGCTCCTGCTCCTGCCGTTCAGGATCGTGGGCATCGCATTTGAGGGGGTGTTCATATTGTTGAAGACCGTCCTGTTCCTCCCGGCCCGCCTTCTCGGCGGGAAGCAGACCTCAGAGTAAAACCGCAAACCACGGCGTCGTCCATCCTCCGTTGGGTTGATCAAAGGGGAGTTCATCCAATCAGGCCTGGAGATCAATCGCTTTACATTCGGGCTGAAGGCGTATGGCATCGATCGACGCCACTGATCGAGCATTAAGAGGATTACGATGGCGGAGCTGAAAACGCGGGTCAACGACGGCGACGTAAAGAAATTCATCGCCGCTCTCGCGGACGAACGAGCGCGACGGGACTGCAGCGCGCTGGTGAAGTTGATGAAGGACGCCACCGGCGCCCTCCCGAGGATGTGGGGAGCGAGCATCGTCGGGTTCGGAACCTATCACTACGTCTACGCCAGCGGGCAGGAAGGCGACTGGCCCCTCATCGCGTTTTCCCCACGCAAAAAAAACCTGTCGCTCTACATCATGCCGGGTTTCGGCCGGTACGACGCCCTGATGAAGAAGCTCGGACCCCACAAGACGGGCAAGTCCTGTTTGTACGTGCGGACCCTTGACGACATCCACCTCCCGACGCTGAAAACGCTCGTGGTGAAGTCGGTGAGGGACATGAAGAAAATCGTGATCCACAGAAGCAACTCATCGAAAAAATCCTGAAGGAGCAACCGATGCCCGATCCCGTGAAAGCGCTCGCGACCCAAATCGAAAACATCCAGAAGCGGACCGGCAAGACGCTGGCCCAGCTCGAAAAACTCATCCGCTCAAGCGGGCTTGAAAAGCACGGCGAAATCCGCGACATGCTGAAGAAGGAACTCGGCTTGGGGCACGGGGACGCCAACACGCTGGTGCACCACGTCCTGAAATCCGACGGGTCGAGCGCCGCCGCGGCCGCGAACCTCTCGACCGGAGACGTCGTCGCCGCGCTCTACGAGGGACCGAAGTCGGCCCTGAGGCCGATTCACGACCGCCTGATGGCCGAGATCGCGAAGTTCGGAGCATTCGAGATCGCGCCGAAGAAGGCGTACGTCAGCCTCCGGAGGAAGAAGCAATTCGCGATGATCGGACCCGCGACGAAGACGCAGGTGGAAGTGGGGATCAATTCGAAGGAGCTGAAGCCGAACGCGCGCCTCATCGAGAATCCCCCGAACAGCATGTCACCGTACAAGGTCAGGATCGCCGATCCGGGGGAGGTTGACAAGACGCTCATCGGTTGGATCCGGAAGGCGTACGACGCCGCCGGTTGACGGCCCCGGGAAGCCCCGCGGTAGAGCCCCGCGCCGGAGTCCCACGGTAGAGCCCGGGTGAGCACAGCGCTGGCATCTTCAGGCGGAAATCGTTAAATTCACCATTATCATCTTCTTCCCCGGGCTCCGATGGGCACCACCAGCGTCGACGTTCAATTATTGAGGAAGTACTCCGTTGCCGGGCCACGGTATACCAGCTATCCGAGCGCCCCGGTCTTCTCCGAAAAATTCCGGTCCGACGAGTACCTCGCCGAAATCAGGGACACGAACCCGCCCGGGGAAGACGCCCCCATCTCCGTCTATGTCCACCTCCCGTTCTGCGACACGCTCTGTTACTTCTGCGGCTGCACGATGAAGGTCACCCACGACCTGACGCAGATCACCTCCTACAACGAGTACCTGAAGAAAGAGATCTCCGTGATCGCGCCGCTTGTCTCGGCGTCGAGGAAGGTGGCCCAGCTCCACTGGGGCGGAGGAACGCCGTCGTACCTGAGCGCCGAGGACATCCGCGACCTGGGCGGTTTCCTGAAAAACAGGTTCACGTATGCCGCCGACATCGAGGCGGGGGTCGAGATCGACCCGCGCGGCCTGACGAAGGACAGGATGGAGGCGTTCAGGGAGTCGGGGTTCAACCGGGTGAGCATGGGCGTGCAGGACTTTAACCCCGCGGTGCAGAAGGCGGTCAACCGGATCCAGCCGGAAGAGATCACGAGAGACGCGGTGGAGTGGAGCCGGGAGCTCGGTTTCCAGAGCATCAACATCGACCTCATCTACGGCCTGCCGCA
The DNA here is from genome assembly GCA_031379665.1 of Ignavibacteria bacterium. GTDB lineage: Bacteria > Bacteroidota > Ignavibacteria > UBA10030 > SZUA-254 > SZUA-254. The sequence continues at coordinate 62,854 of JANNFI010000034.1, read as the reverse complement.
CCAGACGGTCGAGAGCTTCGCGGTGACGGTGGACAAGGTCATCGGGCTCTCGCCCGACCGCCTCGCGGTGTTCAACTACGCCCACGTCCCGTGGCTCAAGCCGCACCAGAACGTGCTGGACGAGCTCTCGCTTCCTTCACCCGAAATGAAACTTGAAATATTCAAGATGACGCTCGAAAAACTGATCGGGGCGGGGTACGTGAACGTCGGGATGGACCATTTTGCGAAACCCGAGGATGAACTGGCCGTTGCCCGGCGTAACGGTACCCTCTACCGGAATTTTCAGGGCTATTCGACGAAGTCGGGGTGCGACCTGTATGCCTTCGGGATGTCGGCGATCAGCTTCATCGGCGGCGTCTACCACCAGAACCTGAAATCGATCTGGGATTATTACGGCCGGCTGGAAGAGGGGAAGCTCCCCACTCACGCGGGCTACAGGATGACGCGCGACGACGTGATCCGGCGGGACGTCATCATGAAGATCATGTGCAACAACGAGGTGCTGAAGGCGGACGTGGAGGGGGAATTCGGAATTTCATTCGACGACTACTTTGCGGACGCGCTCTCGAAGCTCGCGAAGTTCACCGCCGACGGGCTCCTCGAACTGAAGCCGGACAGTATCGTGATCTCAGACCAGGGCAGGCTGATCGTCCGGAACATCGCGATGTGCTTCGACCCCTACCTCGAGTCGATGCGGAAGGACCGGCCGCTTTTTTCGAAGACGGTCTGAACCTGTCCCGCCGGCTCCCACCGACGCGCTACCAGCGCCTCCAGATCATCTGCTCCCTCAGCACGCCCTTGATGCCGGTCAGCTCCTCGATCTTCTTCATGACCGGCGCGGCGTCTTCCTCCCTGTCGTAGCGCCCCACCCACACGAGGTGGAGGAGGTGCTTTCCGTCGAGCAGGTTGTCGTAGATGATAGCGCTGAAACCCTTCGACTTCAGGACGTGGGCGAGCTTCTCGGCGTTCTCGAAGACCGAGAACGCGCCCACCTGGATCGCGTAGACGGCCACGACCCTTCCGGAGGTATCCGGACGCTCATCCGTCGTTTCCCCGGTCGTGACCCTTCCGAGGTAGCCGGTCGTGATGTAGGGGGTGGCGGGGTAATCGGTCCGCAATATCCGGAAGGCCTCGGACGCCCTGGGGCGGTCGTTTATCCGTGAGTAGAACTCGACCATCCTCGCGAGCGCGTCGTCCCTCCAGGGGTTCGCGCCCAGGCTGTCGGCCACCAGCTGGAACAACCTGATCGACGTCGTGCCGTCGGGGGCGATCAGCCCTTCGAGGTAGATCATCCCGGGATCGCCGGTTCGGCCTCCGCCCGGCGATCGGTCAATTTCCTTCCGGATCTCCCCGTACCGACCTTCAGAGACCTTCCGGACATACTCATCGACCTTGTCTTCAACGGTCTGGGCGTCGACCGAAGCCACCGCCCCCCCCAGCATCAGAAGGATGAAACCGGCGAGTGTGTGCCGAATATCCACCATGACGATCACCTCCATTGTCTCAAATTCGGGCTAAATGTACCTTGAAATGGATTCAATGTCAAACGAGGTACGGGAATGGGCTTGATTTTTAAAGGAAAAAAGGATATGCTATGCCGGAAGGCATTGAAAATCATACGGTTATTCGGGATTTACCAGGTCCGGATCCTCGGACCGGGCGTTATTTACTCCGGGAGGGAGAAAAAATATGGCGGCAACGAGTCAAATCAACCAGGATGAATTTCGGTCCCACCTCCGGCAGGCGGACAAATTCCTTGCCGAGGGTAATTTCACCGAGGCCAGGAGCGAACTGGCCAAGGCCAAAAAGGTCGATCCGCACAACCCTTTCATCCACGCATTCATCGAGAGGATCAACCACTTCGAGGCCAAGGCCAACCCGTCGGGCGCCGTGGGGGAAGAGACTGCATCGGCCGGGGATTCCGCGGGGCGGGTGGAGGAAGCGCCGGACGACGGCCCGTCGACGGCCACGGAGGACACGCTCGCTTCACCCGAGATGCGTCAGGAGGTGGAGGAGGAATTCAAGCGCAAGTATACTGACGAATTGAGGAAGGCGGAGGAGAGGGCGGAAAAACTTCTCTCGGAGGAACGCGACAAGCTGGAGAAGAACGCTCTCCGCCAGAGGCTCGAGAACGAGCGTGAGTTCGAGCGGGTCAAGCTCCAGTTCGACAAGGAATACCAGGACCGGCTCTCGGCGGAGATCAGGAAGACCGAGGTGAAGTTGGAGGGGGAGTACCAGTCGGAGCTCGCCCGGCTCGACGGCGACCTCAGGACGAAGCTCCACCAACAGTTCCAGGCCGATCTGGTCGAGGAGAAGGAACGACTGAAGAACGAGTTGCGCGGCGTCGCCGACCAGGAGAGGCACTCCGCGGTGGAGATGGAACAGGCGCTCAGGGCCGAGTTCGAGAAGCGGCTCGTCGATGAGCTCAAGAAATGCGAAACTGAACTGCGGTTGCAGATGCAGGAGCTGCACCGGCGGGAAGAGGAGAAATTGAAGATCGTGCTCACCACCGAATTCGAGGAGCGGATGGGGTACGAGCGCGAAAAACTGAAGGAGGAGTACGAGAAGACGAAGAAGAAGGGCGACGACCTCCACAAGATCGAAGTGTCGAGGACGCGACAGTCGCAGGAGGAGTTGGAGAAGAAGCTGCGCGAGGAGTTCAACCGGAAACTTCTCGAATCGGTGCGAAAGGCCGAGAGCGCCTACGAAGAACAGGCGGCGCTACGGATGAAGGAGGAGCAGGAGTCGGTCCGGTTAAAACTGGAGGCGGAGTTCCGCGCGGAGCTCGAACGGGAACGGACCACCCTCAAAGAGGAATACGAAAAGCTCAGGGGCTCCCTCGAACAGTCGTCCCGGGAGGAGGCGGCACGGCTGAAGCAACAGGCTGAGGCCCGCGTTGCCGAACAGATCGCGACCGCGCGGCGGCAGCTCGAAGAAGATTTCGAGCGGCGCTCCGCGACGATCCGGAACGAGCTCGAATCGAAGTTCCAGGCTGAATTCGAGGCAAGGCTCCACGACGAACGGGAAAAGGTGCGGAGGGACGCCGAGGAGAAGATCTCGGCCGAGAAGGTCCGCCTCGAATCCGAGTACGATGTGAAGGTCCGCGAACAAGGCGAGAAACTCAAGTCCGTCAGGAAGGAGCTCCGCGGTCAGATGGAGGCGGAGCTGCTCAAGAGGATGGAATCACTCGCCGCCGACTACGAAACAAAACTCGATCTCCTCGGGGTGCGGCTGCCGGAGACGAAGGCGGAGCAGATCAACTACTACCGGGACGCGATGGTGGCCCGCTACGCAAAGGGGAGTCTGGACATCGAGGACGCGAAGAAGCTGCTGCAATTGAAGGAGCTGCTCAACCTTACGTTCGACGAGCACCTGACCATCGAAGGGGAGGTCCGGCTCAAAACCTACTCTGACCGGATCCGCAAGCTGATCGTCGCGGGCTCGCTTGATCCCGCGGACGAGGTCGCCCTCGGAAAGCTCAAGGAAAAGTACGGCATCCTGGAGGAGGAGGCGAAGGCCCTGGAACACCATCTCCTGGCGAGCTTCGGCAAGCTCAAGATGAAGGGGAGGATCCTCGTGGCCGACGACGACAAGCTCCTGCTCCGCACGATCGAGGACTTGCTCACGGACGCCGGGTACGCCGTCGTCACCGCCGAGGACATCGATGCGGCGGTGGACCAGCTTCGCTCCACGCCGTTCGACCTGATCCTGAGCGATATCAAATTCTCTGACAACGAATTCGAAGGCTTCGCGTTCTACAAGAAGGTCCAGGCGATCCCGCCGTACGCGGCGATTCCCTTCATCTTCATGAGCGCCCTCTCCGACGGGGTGATCGTGCGGTCCGGCATCCAGCTCGGCGTTGACGACTACCTCACCAAGCCGATCGAACCGGAACTCCTGATCGCCGTCATCGAAGGAAAATTGAAGCGCTATAGGGCGATGAAATTCCAGTGATTCGTCCACGGGGGAACTTGTAACTTCCCCCGTGAATTACTACCATAAGGAAGGGCGGTGCGGGCATCCCCTCCCCTCACCGCTCCCGATAAACCCCTACACCGACAATCGAACCCCCGATGAAACATTTATTATTCGCCTTGGTCACCTTGTTCGGCGCCGCGGTCCTCCAGAGCGCGTCCTCTCAGGTCATCGTGCGGAAGGACATCTCGGAAAAACGCGTGGCCACCATCGACTCCCTCACTGCGATCACTGAATCCGTCGTCGAGCGCCCCGACGCGAAGGGCGTGTCGTTCGTTGTGAAGACATCCAATGAGACGATGGCGGTCATTCTCGGCGACAAGATCCAGAAGGACTACGATGCGATCGGGATGCCCGGTGTGACGTATGCCCCGGGCGGCGCGCGCTGGGCCTACATGGCGAAGGCCGGCGGGAGAGCCGTGATGGTGATCGACGGAGTCGAGTCGAAGAAATACGACGGCATCGGGACCGATCCCGTCTTCAGCGCCGACGGGAAACGGGTCGCCTACGTCGCGCTGACCGGCGACCGCCAGCTGGTGGTTGCGGACGGCCGCGAGGGGAAGGCCTACGCCGGCATCGGCGCGATCGGACCCGTCTTCAGCGCCGACGGGAAGCACCTCGCGTATGTCGCGGTCGACAGCCCGCGGAGTCTCGTCGTGCTGGACGGCCTCGAGGGGAAGCCGTTCGACGCGATCGTGATGAGCTCCCTTGTGCTGAACCGCGATGGAAAACGGACCGCGTACGTCGCCGTTCAGTCCGACTCCCTGGTGCTCGTCATCGACGGGAAGCCCCGGAAGGACGTGAAGGTGTCGGAGGCGAACAGGGCCCTCTTCAGCACCGACGGAAAACGGCTCGCCGTGGCAGCGTACGAGGGCGCGCAGGAGTACGTGTACCTCGACGGGAGGCCGGGAGCCCGGTACGAGAGGATTGTGGCGAAGACGATGGCCTTCAGCGCGAACTCGAAGCGCTTCGCGTACATGGCGCAGAAGGGTTCGAAGTGGTGCGTCGTAATTGACGCCAAGGAAGGCAAATTGTACGACGAAATCGGAGTGGGGACATTCTCCTTCAGCCCCGACGGACTCCATGCAGCGTACGTGGCGATCTCCGGCGGGAAGCGGATCGTCGTGCGGGACGGCGTCGAGGGAAAACCGTACGAGGCGATCCCCACCGGGAACCCCGTCTTCAGCCCCGACTCGTGGAGCCTTTGCTACGCTGCGAAACTCGACGGAAAGTGGCGGCTGGTCCTGGACGGGAAGGAATCCCCGGCATACGAATCTGTCGACGCGGCGACGATCACCTTCGCGACCGGCAGGCAGCGGCGTGTAGCGTGCGTGGTGTCGACAGCGCAGGGGTCGGCGGTGCTCGTGGACGGAACGATCGGGCCGCTCTACGATGCGGTGCTCACGAGGAAGGGCGGCCGGCTCATCTTCGACTCTCCCACAGTACTCCGGTACCTCGCAGCACGCGGACAGGACGTCCTCCAGATCACAGAAAAACTTCCGCCCGCGGCCCCCGGAGCCCCTACCCGGTAACCTTCCTCCTGATCTCACCCCGCAGGGTGGCCAATTCCTCCCCGCAGGCAAGCTCGAATTCAGCCCGCGCCGGGTACTCGAGCCGCCTGCGAACCGTTACCTCGAGCTCCGTATTGGCGGGCAGTGGCGGGGCCAGCGAGAACTCGTATCCAAACTTCGTCCGATAATACTCAAGGTCCTCCCGGAGGGCGTGTGGGAGTTCCTCCCCGCCGATGGCGGGCCGGTGTTGGAGCGCCTCGCGCCGATCGTCGTCGACCAGGCATTGCCAGATGACGTCTGCGGCGTTGAACACGACCTGTACGCTCCAATAGGGGCGGCACGAGGCCATGCTCAGCGCCCACCGTGACGATCCGCAGCAGGAGATGAAAAATTTATATGCGCCGTCGGGGGGGAGCGCGTTCAATTCGTCGAGTGTCGGCACGGTGTCAGGATGGTTTGAGAGATGGTCAGGCGAGAAGTCGCGCGATTTCCTGGAATCCCCTGTCGTGGGCGAGGTCGGCGGCCGTGCGATGATCGTCCGACCTCAGGAGCGGATCCCCCCCGTGCCGCAGTAATTCCCGGACCATGTCGGCGTTGCCGGCGAACGCAGCGGCGTGGAGGGGAGTGTCACCCCCGGACTGCCTCGCGTTCACGTCAGCGCCCCGGCTCAGCAGGAAGCGGACGATGCTCAACCATCCGCCCGCCACGGCGCTGTGGATCGGCGTGACGAGCCGGGCGAAAGTCTGGTTCCTCGAGACGGCGTTGACGGCCGCGCCGGCATCGAGCAGCGCGACGGCGGTGTCCTCTTTCCCGAAAAACACCGCGAGGTGGAGCGCCGTAAACCCGTCGTGCGAAAACGCGTGGACCAACTCGGGGAAACCCGAGAGGCGCTCGCGCACGGCGGCGGTATCGCCCAGGGCGGCCGCCTCGAAGAGGTTGATGTCGGGGTGGTGTTCCAGGATGATCCCGCGGATTTCCGGAAGGATCCGGTAGATGCTCATCAGGAGGATTGAATCACCTGTTTCGTCCCGGGCATTGACGAGTTCGGGGTGGTTTCGCAACAACTCCCGGACTTCGGCCGGGTTGGGGGATTTCACTGCGGCAACGATCTGGCGGAGGGGATCCATATTCCGCTGACATTGTATCGAACTCCGGCCTGAAAAACAAATCTTTCCGGCGTTGGATTAGTTCCGCGGGTTTGATATACTTCGCCGAAGGTCCCTCCACGGTGCGCTTCGACACCGGGGGGAACTTCCGGTGACCAGCAATGTTATGAATAGACGACGATCCGTACAATTACCAATTTTGGAATCCAGCGTGCACACAACGATCCGCTCCCACCTCCGGCCCGCCCTCCTGCTGGCATTCCTCGCGATGACACACATTTCTCCGGACGCCGTGGCCCAGCGCCGCTACGTGCTCCAGGGCGCCACACTCATCAACGGGATATTCGACCGCCCCCTGAAGGACCACGTCGTCGTGGTCGAGGGCGGGCGGATCACGGGAGTGGGGAGGAAGAACAAGGTGATCATCCCGCAGGACGCTGAGGTGATCGACGTCAGCGGCAAGTTCATCATCCCCGGGCTGATCGACGCGAACGTGCGCGAGACGACCCCCGCCGACTGGCCACGGTACCTGGCCTGGGGCGTCACCTCGGTCAATTGCCTCTACCAGGATACGGACACTGCGCTGGAGAGGGAGGCGTGGAGCCAGTCCGATACGCTTCGGGCGCCGAGGATTTATGCGACAACGCCGGTCTTTGGCGCGGCGGGAGCCTGGTCGGAGGGCGGAGGCTTCTCACCCGACTCCGGGGCGAGCCCGCTCCCCCTGACCCCCGACGAAGCGCGGGCCGCCGTTCGCGCTCTCCACGCGAAGGGGATCTCCCGGATCAGGGTGATGGTCGACGACCTGGGATGGTGCCGCGATCCGCTCCCGCGTCTCGCGAAGATCGACACCGTCGTGATGGGCGCATTGCTCGCTGAGGCGAAGAAGCTTCGCATCGTCGTCGGGGTGCAGGCGCCGGCCCTCGCCGACGCCTCGGCGGCCTCGTCCGCCGGGGTGAGCGCCTTCATCCACGGGGTGGTCGACGCGCGGGTGGACGCGCCATACGTCGAATCGCTCCTGGCCGGCGACGTCTTCACCATTCCGGCATACTCTCTCTACCATTTCCTCGCGGGGCCGGACAGCTTCATGGCGCGGGCGTTCAGCGACAGTGCGTTTCGTAACTCCCTTCCCGCAGAGACCGTCGCGGTGCTCACATCGCCCGGATATGCCGCGTCGTACCTCGAACGGTATCCGAACCGGGAGTTCGTCGCCTCGCACCTGAAGACCATCGACGAGAACGCGGTCTCGATCGCCTCCAACTACGGGCAACTTGCCCTCGGCACCGACTTTTGGGCGCTCCCCGGCATCGGGGCCCACCTCGACCTCGAGTACATGGTGAAAGCCGGGCTGACCCCGCTACAGGCTATTACCGCTTCGACCTTCCTATCCGCGAAGTTCCTCCGGATCCTGGCGAAGACCGGGACGATCGAGCCGGGGAAGGATGCGGACCTCCTGATCATTGACGCCGATCCGATCGCGGACATCCGAAACACCCGTACCATCGTGATGGTGATCAAAAAGGGGAGGATCTTCCTGCCCGACGCACTCCTCGGGATCCCCGGCCGGTGAACCCCGCCCCGCGCAGGGCGGGGGAAAACGGGGACGCTTGTGTCTCAACCGGCGGCGGAGTATATTTTTCAATGATCTCCGTAGATGAGGCGCGACGATTGATCGTGGAGCGGGTGAGCGTACTCGGGACCGTCACGATGTCCTTACGCCGGGCCTCGGGCCTCAGACTCGCGGCGGATGTTGTCGCCGGCACCGCCGTCTCCCCGTTCGACAATTCCGCCATGGACGGGTACGCGATCCGTTCCACGGATTTTTCTTCCAATCACGGTATTTCCGGCGCCCCCAGCGCCCCCAGCGCCCCCGTCGTTCTCCGGTTCAGCGGTGAAACCGCGGCGGGAGACCCGCCGGGCCCGCCGCTCGCGCCCTCCAGCGCCCGGGCGGTGATGACCGGCGCGCCCGTACCCCCGGGAGCCGACGCGGTCGTCCAGGTCGAGTGGACCGAGCGGGTGTCGGAGAGCGAGGTCCGAATATTGAAACCCGTCTCCGCCGGCGCGCACATTCGCCGCGCCGGCTCGGACATCGCGGCGGGGAGCATCCCCCTGCGAAGGGGTCACCTCTTGCGGGCGTTCGAGGAAGGTGTGCTGGCATCGCTCGGCGTCGAGTTCATTGCGGTCCAACGCTCGCCGGTCGCCTGGTTCATTCCCACCGGGAATGAACTGACCGCCCCCGGAAAACCGCTCGGCCCGGGAAAGATACGTGATGCGAACTCGAGTCTGGTGACGGAACTCCTGCGCAGCGAAGGGTGCGAGGTCCGCAGCGCCCCGATCACGCCGGACGACAAGCAGCTGCTCTCGGATGCGATTGCCGCCGGCGGAGACTGCGACCTGCTGGTGACCACGGGGGGAGTTTCCATCGGCCGATACGACACGGTACCGGAAGTCCTCACGGCCGCGGGCGTCGAAATCGTGTTTCACCGGGTGAACATCAAGCCCGGTATGCCCGTGCTGTTCGGGATGCGCGGCGATGTGCCGTTCTTCTCGCTTCCCGGCAACCCCGTCTCGGCCGCGGTGACGTTCCTCCAGTTCGTGAGGCCCGCGATCAGGAAGATGTCGGGCGATCCGGACCCGTTACGGAGGGAGTGCGTCCGGGCCCGGCTGGCCGGCCGGATCGTCAAGCAGGACGGGAAGAGGCATTACCTGCGGGGCCGGCTGGAGATGGTGGACGGCGAGCCGGTCGCGCGCGTGCTGGGCGCCCAGGAATCGAATATCGGATCGTCGCTCGCCGGGGCGAACTGCCTCGTCATCGTTCCCGAGGACCGGAAGGAAATCGCCGAGTCGGAATACGTCGAAGTGGAGACGCTGTGAACGCCATCAGGGTCCGTGTGTTCGGAAAGGTCAGGGAAATCGTCGGCGCCGAAACGGTCGACCTGCCCGCGGGGCCGGCGGAGACGACGGCCACCGTCCTGGATGCGCTCATCGGTCGGTACCCGCCACTCGAACCCTGGAGGCAGTACCTCCGCGTCGCCCTGAACCAGGAGTATGTCCCGATGGAGCGAAGGGTGTCCCCGGGCGACGAGGTCGCCGTTATTCCTCCGGTCAGTGGTGGATAGGATGCCGCCGGTCGTCGTGGACATCGTCGAAGGGAGAATAGACAGCGCGAAACTGATCGCGGCGGTGTCGGACCCTGCGGCAGGCGGAACGGCGGTGTTCATCGGTACGACCAGGACGCCGTCAGAGGGGAGGGAGGTTCGCTACCTGGAGTACGAAGCGTACCGCCCGATGGCCCTCAAGCAGATGACTGTCATCGCCGAGACGGCGCGATCCCGGTGGTCGCTCGCGGGAGTCTGCGCGGTCCATCGTATCGGGAGGGTCGAGATCGGGGAGGCCAGCGTTGTCATCGCGGTGTCGGCCGTGCACCGGGGGGCGGCGTTCGAGGCGTGCCGCTTCATCATCGACACGCTGAAGAAAGAGGTCCCGATCTGGAAGAAGGAAGTCTTCGCCGAAGGTCACGCATGGGCGGGCCCATAAAAAAATCGAGCCCGACGCTTTCACGCGCCGGGCTTTCCCCTAACACTAAGCAGGCTGCGGAGGAACAACCTGCTTCTACAAGGTACGCACGGGACGACGATAAATGATGTGCCCTGCGTCACAAAACGCATTTATTTCAAGGCGCTGAACTGATGCCCCAATCGCGCGATTTACGGGATTCCTTCGGCAGGAAAATCGACAATATCAGGGTGTCGGTGACCGACCGATGCAATTTCCGTTGCACATACTGCATGCCCGAAGAGGGGATGGCCTGGCTCGGCCATTCCGAGCTCCTCACCTACGAGGAAATCACGCGGGTGGTGGGAGTCCTCGTCGGGATGGGGGTGAGCAGGGTGAGGCTGACGGGTGGTGAACCGCTGATGCGCAAGGAGCTCCACGAGCTGGTCAAACGCCTCATCGCCATCAACGGCCTCGACGACATCGCCCTGACGACGAACGGTTATTTCTTGACTGAGCAGGCCGGGGCGCTCGCTGCGGCGGGGCTCCGGCGGATCAACGTCAGCCTCGATTCCCTCGATCCGGTGACCTTCGAGGCAATGGCGAGGCGGAGCTACCTCGACCGCGTCCTGGCGGGAATCGAGGCGGCCGCCACCGCGGGGATCGGGCCTGTGAAATTGAATGTCGTCCTCATCAGGGGAATCAACGACTCAGAGATACCGGCCTTCGCGGAACTCGCCCGGTCCAGGCCCTTTGTGGTACGCTTCATCGAATTCATGCCGATCGGTGAAGGGGACGGATGGTCCAACGACCGCGTCGTGACGACGGACGAAGTGCTCGCGGTCATCCGCCGGCTCGGCCACGAGATCGTCGCGGTGGGCGGGGACGGGACGCATCCCGCGGAACGGTACCGCTTTGCTGACGGGAACGGGGAAATCGGTTTCATCAGTTCGGTCAGCCATCCCTTCTGCGCATCGTGTAATCGTATCCGTCTCACCTCCGACGGAAAATTGCGGACCTGCCTCTTCTCGCTCGACGAGACGGACCTCAAGGGCCCCCTGCGCTCGGGGGCGAACGACGATGAGATCGAGGGGATCATCAGAGTGGCGGTCGCAGCGAAGGAAGCGGGCCACCTCATCAACCAGCCGGAATTCGTCCGGCCGGAGAGGACCATGAGCCGGATCGGAGGATAGGATGAGATCTGAATCAGCCACGAGAAACGTTTCCGACAAGCCCGTCACGCTCAGGATCGCCAGAGCTGTCGCCCGGTTGAAGGTAAAACCGGCAACGCTGCGCGCCCTGCGCAAGGGCACGACGCCCAAGGCGGATCCGATCGGCGTGGCGAAAGTGGCGGCGATACAGGCCGCGAAGGAGACCAGCCGGATCATTCCTTTCTGTCACCAGGTCCCGATCGACGGGATCAGGGTGGCGATCACGGCTGAGGGAAACGGAATCGGGATCGAGACGGAAGTGACCGCGATCTGGCGGACCGGCGTGGAGATGGAGGCGCTCGTCGCGGCATCGGCTGCAGCGCTGACGCTCTACGACATGCTCAAGCCGATCGATGACTCGCTCGAAATCCGCGACGTCAGGCTCACGCACAAATCGGGTGGGAAATCGGGCGCGAAGATGGATGGCTCAGGCCTGCGCGCGGCCGTGCTCGTGCTGAGCGATTCGGTCAGCGCGAAACGCTCGCGCGACGTCTCGGGGAAACTGCTGGTGAAGATGCTGAAGGGGTACGGGGCGTCGGTGCCGGTCTACCGCGTCCTTCCCGACGACCTGTCCGGCATCGGGCGCGCGCTCCGGGAACTCTGCGACCGGCGTCGGATCGACCTGGTGCTCGCCACCGGCGGGACGGGCCTCGGCCCGCGCGACGTCACGGCCGAGGCGATCGCCGGCGTCATCGACCGGCGGCTGCACGGCGTGGAGGCGGCGTTCCTTGGTTACGGCCAGGAGCGGTACCCGACCGCGATGCTCTCACGCTGCATCGCCGGGACGAGAAAGCGATCGTTGATCGTCGGGCTCCCGGGGTCACCCTCCGCGGCAGCGGACGCCGCGAAGGCGCTCTTCCCCGCACTCTTCCACGCCTTCCCGGTGATGCAGGGAGAAGGGCACCGTTAGTTCCGGAATCCCGCCGAACCGTGGGTGATTCACCCCATTCTGCTTGTGAATGAACCCCATTTTTAGTAGTTTTCCCCCGATGAACAACTCCGCGCGCCCATCCAGGACGACCGAACCGCCCGCCGGGCCCCCGTGGATCTGACGGCCATACTCATCGCCGGCCTCGCCGTCGGCGCGCTTCTATTATACCAGCGTAGCCTCACCCGCACTCAGGGGAAGGAAGAGTCCGCGTTCCTCGTCATACAGCATCAGGTCGATGCGCTCCGGACGGACCTTCGGGAGAGCCTCAGCAGCGTTTCCGGCCTGATCCAGCAGCAACTCTCGATGGTCAACCAACAGATCCAGTCGCAGACGGCTTCGGTCGGCAACCGGCTTGACAACGCGACGAAGGTGATCGGCGACGTTCAGAAGAACCTCGGCGAACTCGGTAAGGCCACCGAGGAGATCAGGGAGCTCGGCCAGAGCGTGTCGAAGCTCGAGGAGCTCCTGAAAGCTCCGAAGCTCAGGGGCGGGCTCGGCGAATACCTCCTCGAAGACCTGCTGAAGCAGGTCCTCCCCGCGACCCATTTCGAGATGCAGTACCGGTTCCGGACCGGCGACGTGGTCGACGCCGTGATCAGGACCTCGGACCGGATGGTCCCGGTCGATTCCAAGTTTCCCCTCGAAAACTTCAGGCGCCTGGTGGGTGCCGGCGACGCCGAGCGCAAAACACTCCAGAAGGCCTTCCTCTCCGACGTGAAGAAGCACATTGATGCGATCGCGGGGAAATACATTCTCCCCGATGAGGGGACGTTCCCGTTCGCGCTGATGTACGTCCCCGCGGAGAACGTCTACTACGAGATCATCATCAAGGACGAGGCGTCCAACGGCACCGGCGTCTACAGCTACGCGCTCGAGAAGAAGGTCGTGCCGGTTTCGCCCAATTCGTTCTACGCCTACCTCCAGGTGATCGCCCTCGGCCTGAGGGGGTTCTACGTCGAACAGCGGGCGAAGGAAATCCTCGCCGATCTCCAGCAGTTGCAGGGCGACACCGGGAAGCTGCGCGAGGCCTTCGACGTCCTCGGGACGCATTTCGAGAATGCGGGCAAAAAATACGACGACACCGACACCCGGTTGACCCGGTTCGAGGGGGGCCTCGACAATATCCTCAGGAAATCGATCGCAGAGGGTGCGACGACCGAAGAGACCGCCGGCGGGCGGGTCGCGCGCTGACCGCCGTGACGACGATGGCACTGAAGAACGCGGCCGCGAGGCTTTCGGTCCACCCTGTGAACCCCCAGGGACGGCACGTCGCCCGCGCGGCGGAGGTCCTGCGATCGGGGGGCGTCATCATCTACCCGACGGACACGGTGTACGGGTTCGGTTGCAGCATTCTCCGCGCGGACGCCGTCGAGAGAGTCTACCGGATCAAACGCCAGGACCGCACCAAGCCGTTCAGCTTCATTTGTTCAGACCTGAGCCACATCAGCGAGTACGCCGTCGTATCGAACGAAGCCTTCCGGTTGATGAAACGGCTGGTCCCCGGTCCGTACACGTTCCTCCTCCCGGCGAGCCGCATGAAACAGGTACCGAAGAGCGTCATCACGAAGCGGAAAACAGTCGGCATCAGGGTGCCGGACAACCGGGTGTGCCAGGCGCTGATCCGCGAGCTGGGGCATCCGCTCCTGAGCGCGAGTGTCACCGACGGCGCCGGCGAAATTCTGAACTCGCCGGAAGAGATCGAGGCGCAGTTCGCGTCGCAAGTCGACCTCATCCTCGAATCGGGGCACGGCCTGCTCGACGTCTCCACGATCCTCGACCTGACCGGGGAGCACCCTGTGGTTGTCCGCCAGGGCAAGGGTGACACCAGTTTTCTCATTACCTCTTAACGCGCAAATCCAAATGTACCTGAAGAACAATTCCCTCACGATCTCCGACCGGGTCACCTCCATCCGCGGTGAACGGGAGAGCGCGGTCATCGTGTACGCAGACCTCCGCGGTTTCGCCAACTGGTCGCTGAAGGCGTCACCGGAACAGGTCACCCGCGTGATCGAGGTCGTCTACGATCGGGTGATCCAGCTGTCGTTCTTCTACAAACACACGTTCCACAAGTTCCTGGGGGACGGGTTCCTGCTGATCTGGGAGGCGAAGGACCACGGCTCGCTCGGCGAGGCGCTGCACTGGGCGCTCTCCGCCTCGTTCGAAATCCACAAGCGGTACTGGTACATCGCGCGGCAGCTCAGCTTCCCATCGCCGATGGGTTTCGGCGTCGGCATCTCGTGCGGTGACGTGATCCGCATCGACCCGGAGACATTCATCCCGGAGATGAACGAGCCGGACTTCGTGGGATACCCGATGAACAGCGGCTCCCGGCTCCAGAAGCTCGCGGGGCCCTACGGGACCGTCCTCGACAGCAGGGGGGTGAGGGAGGCGATGATGAACCCGGCGCGAGTGCTCCGCGCCGACAACCCGGTACTGAGGCTCGAGATGATCAAGCCGAACAACAAGGCGGTGGCGCTGGCTGACAAGTTCACCGGCCTCCACGAGGATGACGTTTTCGGATTTCAGTACGTGACCTGGCCCTATGTCAAGGACGCCCTCTGGAAAATCGACGGAAGGATGTGATGCCGGCTGTCGGAAAGACCCGCCCTCGCGGCCCGGAGTCCGGTCAGAGTCCGGCGGAATCTCCCATAGCGGCCCCGGCAGGCTCGCGATGAGGCGCACCGACCTCGCCGCGGCGTCGATCATGGCCGCGGTGTCGTTCCTGACGGCGAAGTTCACCGCGCCGACCGGCCTCGCCCACGTGGCGGTGTTCTTCGCTGCCTCAATCCTGCTGATCGCCGCCGGCCGGCTCGCCGACCGCGTGTGGGATGCCACGCTTGCTGCGCCGCTCCGTTTTTCGGCGCCCCAGATCTGCATCCTTTCCCGGCTGCCGTTCCGCCTCCTGGGCGGAGGAATCGCATTCACGGTCGTGCTCCTCGTGGCCAAACGGGCACAGATCATTCCGGTGCGGGACATACCGGTGATCGAACTCTTCTCGACCGGTGTCGTCCTCTCGGCGGCGTATTACGGCTTCGCGGAAGGATGGAAACAATTCAGGGGATTCCACCGGCCCGGACCGGAGGACACGGTGGACAGGAGCGGATGATGACGAGGAGTGAACAACGGAGGATGATCGAAACCCTCAGGGAGTACGCGCACAAGATGCGGGGCCGGGAAAATGACGACTTCGAGATGATGCGAAAGCGCGACCGTGACGATGAAGACCTCGACAGACTCTCGGTACAACGGCTCCTCGAGATGTTCGAGAAGTACGTCCCCGAGCGGTTCAGGTAACCACCGGGAGCGCTCTCACGTGGCGGTCGTCCTCATCAAGAACCTGAGCGGATTCTCCGGCGCGCCGGAGGCGGAAATCGCAGCGCGGATCGCCGCCGGCCGGTCAGGGTCGTTCTTCTACGTCGCTCCCACCAAGCGCAGGGTGCGCTCACTTCAGGGGGAATTCCTCTGGGGGTCTCGGTCCGGCGCGTCGGGGCCGTTCAGCATTTTCACTCTCGAGACGCTCGCCGAGGCCGTCCACGCGCTCCTCTGCCCGCCGAAACGGTTGCTTCAGGCGCAGCTCCAGGCGGCCCTCGTCCAGGAGGCCATCCGCGAGCGCGCATCCGACCTGCGGTATTTCACCCTCCGGGGCCCTGCACGCCGACTCCCGCGCGGCACCCTCTCCAGGATCACCAACGTCATCACCAGATTGAAGGAGGGCGGCGTCTATCTCTCCACCCTCACCAGGGAGATCGGCGAGGGGGATGAGAGCGAGCAGCTGAAGCTGAGGGACATCGCCACGATCTACGAGGCGTACGAGGCGCTCCTCGGGGACCGTTACATCGATCCTCCCGGCCTCTTCAAGGAGGCGAACTTCGCGTGGACCAGGCCCGGGTCCGGTGAGGCGTTCCGCGCGGCATACCCCGAAGTCGATTTTCTCGCGGTCACCGGCTTCGACGAATTTTCCGATCCCGAGCTGACCCTCCTGAATTACCTCTCGGACACGCCGGGCCTCGGCACCGTCGTCTCGTTCGATTACCACCCCGACAACGAAAACCTCTTCGGCCACCTGAGGGAAAATTACACGAAGTTCCTGGCGATGGGCTTTCGGCAGGCCGGAACGCCCGCTGCCGGAATACGGCCGTTCCACGCCCACATCGCGCGGAGGCTTTTCGCTCCCGCGGGGGAGGCGGAGCACGCGACGTTCGACGCCACCGCCGTCGTCACCGCCTGTCCGGCCACGGATAGGGTCCGCGAAGTGGAACTGATCGCCAGGATCATCAAGACCGCAGTCGCCGACACGCCTGGCCTCGGGCTGGCCGACGTCTGCGTCTGCATGCCGAGGCCCGAACTCTATTCGGCGATCTTCAGGGAGGTGTTCGAACAGGCCGGGATCCCGGCCAACATCACGGACCGTTTCTACCTCGAGGAGTCGGTTCTCGTGACAGGGATCGTGTCGATGTTCCAGATCGCGCAGAACAATTTCCGGATCGAGGACATCATGCGCGCCGCCACCAATCCCTTCCTGGAAATTTCCGGGAGCGAGGGCCCCATCGATGCGGCGAACCTGCTCCGAACGGCCTCGGAGCTCAGGATGGTCTCGGGACGGAAGCGGTGGTTCGACCGGATCGAATCGAGGCACAAGTTCCTGCAGAGGTCCCACCCGGCCGACGAAGGCTCCGGATCGCGGCGCGCCGCGGCGGAGGATGCCCGGCTGGTGAAGGCGGCCGCGGACATCACCGAGCTGGACCGGCTCATCGGGAGGTTGCGTCAGCCGATGACCACGGTCCAATTTCGCGACGCCGCGGTCCTGCTCGCCGCGGACCTCGGGACGGGGAAGAGACTCGCCGCGGCCGGCGCCAGCGGCGCGGGGGCCGCAGACGCTGAGCGGGAGGCGAGGGCCCACGCCGAGTTCCACAGGTTCATGGACGATTTTCCCGAACTCCTCCGCACGGAGTCGCCCGCCGCCGAGGCGCACCCGCTCTCCTGGTACCTGGAACGCTTCCGGCCGCTCCTATCGCAACTGCGCTTCAACGTCAGGCAGCGATTCGGCGAAGGGGTGCTCGTCACCTCGATCGACGAAACCAGGGGGCTCTCCTTTCGCGTCCTTGTACTCGCGGGGCTGGTCGACGGCGAGTTCCCCTCCGTCTACGAGCCGGAGGTCTTCCTTACGCCCAGGGGTCGGGATCGAAAGGAGCGCTACCACCTGCACGAACAACGGTATCTGTTCTATCAGGCGCTCTCCGGGTGCTCGGACCGCCTCTACCTCACGTGGCCGGTCAAGCAGAACGACGTAGACCTCAACCCGTCCGGTTTCCTCGAAGGACTCGAGGCGGCCGTCTCCATCGCGCGCTTCGAACTGAATGGCGACCAACCCTGGGCGCATACACTGGTCACACCCGACGACCTGCTCACGCGGAGTGTCGAAGAGGGTGGCGGACCTGTCGACGGCGCGGTCGACGGGCCTCAACGCGGCGGACCTCCGGTCGACGGACCGACGGTAGTCGGGGAGGAAATGCTTTCACACATCAGGGCCGCGATCGTGACTGAGAACGCCAGGCGGCGTGACGCCGGCGCAGAGACATTCCGGGGGATCCTCGCACCCGCCGCGCTTCCACAGAGGGCGGCCGCACGGCTCGGTTCGTTCCGGAACGCCACCTATTCGGTCACGCAGCTGGAAACTTACGGATCCTGTCCCTTCCGGTTTTTTGCAGACCGGGTGCTCAATCTTCGCGTCACCGAAGAGCCCGAGGAGGGGATCACCCCCCGGGAGATGGGCAGGCTCCTGCACGAAATCCTCTACGAATTCTACGCCGACCGCAGGGCGCGGGGGTTGCCGACGGTCGCCGGCCTCGATGATGACGCGTTTGCCGTGGCCGTAGCCGGGCTCCGGGCGATCGCCGCCGGAAAATTCGACGAGACGGTGATCGATGACGTGTTCTGGGAGATCAGCCGCGAGACCGTCCTGGGTAGCCCCGGGCGTCGCGGCACGCTCGAGGCGATG
This sequence comes from Ignavibacteria bacterium, assembly GCA_031379665.1. GTDB lineage: Bacteria > Bacteroidota > Ignavibacteria > UBA10030 > SZUA-254 > SZUA-254. Next base: position 44,630 of record JANNFI010000034.1, on the reverse strand, counting down.
CTCGCCGCCGAGAGGGAGTCGGGCCTGAGCGCCGTGCCGTCATTCTTTGAGGTGCGGTTCGGGAAGACGGGGGAGGACCTGAAGCATTCCGACCCGGAACTCTTCAGCGACACACCGGTCCCGGCGGGGGAAATTTACCTCCAGGGGAAGATCGACCGCATCGACGTCGCCGGCGACGCATTCCGCGTCGTGGATTATAAGACCGGTTCGGTCATCCCGTCGAAGAAGGAGGTGGACGACGGCGCCAGCCTTCAGCTTCCGCTGTACCTGCACTGCGCCGAGGCGATCTTCCGTGAGCGTGGCGGCCGCGAGATGACCGGCGGCGCGGGACTCTACTATCACCTTAAACCCGCGTTCGATGCCCCCGCAAGGATCGGCAGCGAATCGTTCAAGCGATCGCTCCTCGATCCGGAACGCAGGTTCCGCCTCGCGCCCGACGAAGGCGCCCTCCGTGCGCAGGTGCTACGGGCCGTGGCGACTGCCGACGGCTACGCGGAGCGAATCTCGCGGGGAGAATTCCCCGTCGAGCCGAGGGACCCCGCGAAAGTCTGCCGGAGCTGCGACTTCAGGCGGATGTGCAGGATCAGGAGCCGGGTATCGGGCGGATCGGACGAGGCCGCCGGGGGCGGGCGGGGCGAGAGTGAAAATCAGGAACAATGATGAATGAACGTATGGGCGTAAAACTTCAACGCATCGGCATCCTCACCGGGGGCGGCGACTGCCCCGGCCTCAACGCGGTCATCCGCGCCATCAGCAAACCCGCGATGAGCTTCTACCGTTCGACGGTCATCGGGATTCAGGACGGCTTCGAAGGTCTCGTGGAGGGTTCGATGAAGGAACTCTCCTGGCTGGACGTCTCGGGGATCATCGGGCTCGGGGGCACGATCCTCGGGACCTCCAACAAGGGCGACCCGTTCCGGTACCCCGTGGTGAAAGGCGGCGTCGTCACCGTCGAGGATTGCTCAGCCCGGGCAATGCAGCACTACCGCGACTGGAACCTCGACGTCCTGTTCGCCATCGGCGGCGATGGAACGATGCACATCGCGCGGAAGTTCTCGGGGATGGGGATGAACGTGATCGGCGTGCCGAAGACCATCGACAACGACCTCGACGGCACCGACGTGACCTTCGGCCACGACACCGCGCTCCAAATCGCGACCGAGGCGATCGACCGCCTCCATACCACCGCGTCGTCCCACCACCGGGTGATGGTCCTGGAGGTGATGGGGCGCTACGCCGGGTGGATCGCCCTGGGGGCGGGGCTGTCGGGCGGGGCGGACATCATCCTCATACCGGAAATCCCCTTCCGGTGGGAATGCATCTATAAGAGGGTCCTCGAACGGAGCCGCGGCGCGCGGTTTAGCATCGTCTGCGTGGCTGAGGGAGCGGCGCCCGAGAACGGCGACGCCGTCGTCAAGGAACGCGACGCCAGGCGCACGGACCCGGTCCGCCTCGGCGGGATCGGCGACCTGGTGGCGCGACGAATAAGCGAAGAGACCGGCCTCGAGACCAGGGTGACCGTCCTCGGGCATCTCCAACGGGGGGGGAGCCCGACCGCCTTCGACCGCATCCTCGCCTCGAAGTACGGCGTGATGGCCCTCGATGCCGCGTCACGCGGCGAATTCGGGTGCATGGTCAGCCTGCGGGGAACCGAGGTCGAAACCGTCCGGCTCGAAGACGCAATTGGAAAACGGAAAGTCGTGGAGGAGGGGTCGCAGATCGTGACCGCCGCAAGGGGGACCGGGATCACGTTCGGCGATTGCTGAGCGCGGCCGCCCCCCACCCGCATCTCATCAATGAAACGCGTCCCGAAACCCCCAGCGCTCGACCCTGGCCTTCTCCTGAGGGCTTACTCGGAAGGGTTCTTCCCGATGGCCGACGAGGAGGATGGGAGCATCGCCTGGCATTCCCCCGACCCAAGGGCCGTGATCCCGCTCGACGGTCTGCGGGTGACCCGGAGCCTGCAACGGACGGTGGACCGCGGGACGTACACGGTTACGACCGACCTCGATTTCCCGGAGGTCATCAGCCAGTGCGCCGAGCGTGACGAAACCTGGATCTCACCGGAGATCCAGGCCGCGTACATTGCGCTCTGGAAGTTGGGCCACGGCCACAGCGTGGAATGCCGCCAGGGGGACCTTCTCGCCGGCGGACTCTACGGCGTTTCGCTCGGGGGTGCGTTCTTCGGTGAATCGATGTTCAGCCTCCGGAGTGACGCCTCGAAGGTCGCGCTTGTCCACCTTGACAGATTCCTGCGTGTGGGAGGTTTCACGCTGCTCGACGTCCAATTCCTGACCCCGCACCTGGCGACGCTCGGGGCGGTCGAAATTCCGCGGGTCGCCTACCTGGGCCTCCTTTCAACGGCTCTTACGAAGAATGCGGAATTCCCCCGTTTCGGCGGGAAATCGCACGATTCCGCATATTGACACTGTTATATATTATCGGTAATTTAACCCATTCCCGTACGTTCAATCCTTCATCAATGATCATCGAAGAAAGCCAGGTCGACGGCGTCACCGTGTTCCGCCTGACCGGGGACTTCATCAGCGAACCGGACCAGATGACCTTCCAGCAGAAGGTCCGCGACCTCGTGCGCGTCGGAAAAATACGCCTCATCGTGGACCTGAGAAACGTTCACTACATCAACAGTTGCGGCATCGGCTCCCTCGTTGGCGCCCTGACGACCCTCCGGCGGTCCGGGGGTGACATCCATCTGGCGGAAACGACCCGGGAGGTGCGGAGTGTTTTCGAGACCGCCCAGCTCCAGCTGATTTTTCGTTTTCACACCAGCGTCGGCGACGCCGTTCGCGGCGTCGATCAAGCGACCGTCTGAGTCCGCACTCCCGGGGCAATCAATCAACGGCGATCATTGGCGAGCAACCACGGACCCGTGTCCGGAGGCGTGCCGTCCCGTTCCTGCGAACCGCATCTGATGGAAAAAACATTCAGGAAGGACTTCAGCTCGCTCGAGCCGATTGAGGGGTTCATCCGGTCGTTCGCGGCGGGACTGTCGCTCGACGAGGCCACGGTCTTCACGCTCAATTTCGTGATCGAGGAAATCTTCACAAACATGGTGAAGTATCAACCCTCTGCACGGAACGACGTCTTGATCGGTCTCGACGGTGACGCCCGCTCCCTCACGATCCGGCTTGTGGACCACGGCGTGGAATATTTCGATCCCACCAGCGCTCCACCCGTCGACACCGGCAAGCCCCTCTCCGAGAGAAGGCCCGGCGGACTGGGGGTCCACCTCGTGAAGCAGTATATGGACACGTTCAATTACGAGTACGTTGGAAACGACAGTATCATTACTTTGACCAAAAAACTCAAGGATTAGCATGTTCAACGCGACCAACGCGGAAGGTGGGCAGGTCCGGCTGTCCGGACGGTTCGACGCCGCCCAGGTGGAGAAGGCGAGGGCGGTCTTCGACCTGGTGAACGATTCCACGGTTGTGGATTTCGGGGAGCTGGAGTACATTTCGAGCGCAGGCCTTGGAATCCTGCTGATGACCCAGCGGCGCCTGCGGGAAACAGGAAAAAGCATCAAATTGATCAATATGAACAAACACATCCGGGATGTCTTCCAATACGCCGGTTTTGACAAGATTTTTGAAATTGCATAGAAAATCCCCTTCCATCTCTGGAATACTCGAATTTCTTACAAAACGCCAATAACTTCCAAGGGAGTCACCAACTTTTTGGCCAATCGCCTGTATTTCCTATGACCGACGATCAGACACTTGTCAGGCGGTTTCTCGAGGGGGAGCGGAAAGCGTTCGAACCCCTCGTTGAGCGATACCAGAAGACGGTGTACAATGTCGCGCTGAGGATGGCGAACGATCCCGATGACGCGGCGGACATCACCCAGAATGTCTTCATCAAGGCGTCGGAGAAACTGGGTTCTTACGATCCGACGTACAAGTTCTTCAGCTGGATTTACCGGATCGCCGTCAACGAGTCGATCAACTTCGTGGGTTCGGCCAGAAAAAGCGAGGCGCTCTCTGAGGATCTGGCCACCGGGGGAAGCAGCCCGGACGAGATACTCCAGGCCGGGATGCTTTCGGAGACGGTCGAAGCGGGTTTGACGAAACTGAGCGACGACAATCGGGTCGTCATCGTCCTGAGGCACTTCGAGGAGTTGTCGTACGACGAAATTGGATTCATCCTCGACCTGCCTGTCAAAACGGTAAAATCGCGCCTCTTCACGGCGCGTCAATCGCTGAAAAAAATATTATCGAAACGGCTCGAACGATGACACGAGAAGAATACCAGGAGCTGATCTACAAGGAACTCGACGGCGACATCACGCCCGAGCAGAGCGCCCGCCTCCACGGCGCCCTCGCGGCGGACGACGAAGCGCGCCGGTTCTACGAGGAAAGCCGGTCGCTCTACGGCCTCCTCGGATCCGTCGCCAGGGTGGAACCCTCCCCGGAATTGAAAAAAGTCATACTCAACACGATCCATTCGTCGGCATCCCCTTCCCGGCACACGATAGTTCACACCATCAAATCACTATTCACGTTCTCTCATTCACAGGAGGTAGCTATGCACAACAATAAATTGATCATCGGCGGAGCGCTCGCGGCCATCGCGGTTCTCTACTTCGCCGTCCTGTACCCCTGGCCCGCGGATTCCGAGCTCTTCGGAACGATCGGCGGAGCCAAGAAGTACCGGTCAGAGCAGATCACCGACAAGGACGTTGTCGTCGGTCAGGAAAATTCGACGGACGGTTCCGTCGGCGGATCCGAAAACAACCCCGGCCTCGCGCGCGCAGCGGAAATGTTCCGCTCGGCGGATAAAGAGCGTGCGGCGGGCCTGTTCCGCAGCATCTCCATCGAGAAGCAGGTCGAGTTCTTCCGTTCGGCCGACCTCGAGAAGAATGCCGACCTGTACAGAAGCCTGACAATGGATCGCTCCCTCACGATGGAACGCGCGATGGCCATCGCCCGCTCCGCGGATCTCGAGAAACTGGCCGGTATCGCCCGCTCCGCGGATATCGAGAAAACCGCCCAGATGTTCCGCAGCGCGGACCTCGAGCGCCGCGCGGGGCTCTACCGCTCGCTCACGATGGAGAAGCAGGCCGACATCCTGAAGGGCACGCAGTACGAAAAGTCAGTCGATCTCTACCGCAGCGCGGACCTCGAAAAGATGGAAGGACTGTTCCGCTCACTGACGATGGAAAAGCTCGCGCAGATCTATCGCTCGGCCGATCTGGAGAAGGCGGCGGACCTCTTCCGCAGCGCCGATCTCGAGAAGAGCGCGGGTTACTTCCGGTCAGCCGACATCGAACGTCAGGCCAACATCTATCGCTCGGCCGACCTCGAGAAGACGGCAGACCTGCTCCGCAGCATGGACATCGACCGTACGGCCGGCCTCTTCAGGAGCCTCACGATCGACAAGCAGGCCGACGTGATGCGGTCCGCTCCCCTCGAGAAGCAGGCCGAGTTCTTCCGGTCGCTCACGATGGACAAGGCGGCGCAGGCTGAAATCGCCCGCTCGCTGACCCTCGACAGGAGGGCTGTCGACACCAAGGAATAACGCCCTTATACGGCGAAGTCAGGGGGGACGCTTGCGCGTCCCCCTTTTTTTATCCCCTCTCACCCCCCTTTCTACAGTTTTCAGCCTCCCCGTTTCCCGTTTTTTTAATATATTCACCAACCATGCTTACCATCAGCGAAGTCGGGAAGTCCCCCCGCGTCAGGCCCGGCCGATTCTCGTTGTCCACCCTGCTTCTCCTGGTCCTGGTGTCCCCAGGTCCGGTGGCGGCCCAGCTCAAGTTTCTCGAGACGGATATGATGCGGTTGATCTGGTACGACCCCGGGCTCGATTACCTCATTCCCCACACCGGACGGTCCTTCGAGAACGCGATGCGGTTCCACCGTCGGCTGTTCGATTACACACCCACAGAAAAAGTCACGGTTTTTCTCCACGACTTCAACGACTACGGCACCGGGGGCGCGAGCACCATCCCCTGGAATTTCCTCAACATTGGGGTGGAGCCGTACGACTACGTCTATGAAACGGCCCCGACGAACGAGAGGATGAATTGGGTCTTCAACCACGAGCTGATGCATATGGTCGCGGTGGACAAGGCGGCCGGGAGCGACCGGTTCTTCCAGGGGCTTTTCCTGGGGAAGGTCCTGCCTGTGGCGGAGAACCCGGTCTCGATGTTCTACAGTTTCCTGACGAACCCGCGGTGGTACTCGCCGAGATGGTACCACGAGGGGATCGCGACGTTTCTCGAGACTTGGATGGCTGGCGGGATCGGGAGGGCGCTCGGGGGCTACGACGAAATGATGTTCCGGACGATGGTCGCGGACTCCTCATACTTCTACGATTTCGTCGGCATCGAATCGGAGGGGACCACCATCGATTTCCAGATCGGGGCGAATGCGTACCTCTACGGCACCAGGTTCGTGAGCTACGTCGCGCTGACGCACGGCCCGGAGAAGGTCCTGGAGTGGTTCAACAGGTCGGAGGGGAGTGACGCGTACTTCGCGGCGCAGTTCGAGAAGGCGGTGGGCAGCAGTCTCGACGACGAGTGGTCGCGATGGATCGAATTCGAACGCCGGTGGCAGGCGTCGAACCTGGATTCGGTGCGGTCCCACCCGGTGACCCCATACCGGGTCATCTACGACGGGGTCCTCGGCTCGGTCTCCCGCCAGTTCTATGACCCCGCGACAGGCAAACTCTACTGCGGCGTCAACTACCCCGGCGAGACCGCCCATCTGGCCGCGATCGACGTTGCGACCGGCGCCAAGGAGGCGCTGGCGGACGTCCGGACGCCGACTCTTTATTACGTCGCGTCGGTTGCGTACGACCCCGACATCCGGAAGATTTTCTTCACCACCGACAATTCGCGGTTCTGGCGCGACATCAGGGTCTTCGACCTGGAGAGCGGCGACGAACGAATGCTTTTCAGCGATGCGAGGATCGGCGATCTCGTGGTCAACCCGGCGGACAAATCACTCTGGGGCGTTTCGCACAACCGGGGCATCTCGACGCTGATCCGGATGCCCGACCCGTACGTCTACCGGTACGAAATCCTCGAACTGGCATACGGAAACGACCTGTTCGACCTGGACATCTCCCCCGACGGGAAGACCCTCATCGGCGTGCTCCTGGAGATCAACGGCCGACAGAAGCTTGTCAGGATGGACGTCGACTCGCTCATCGCCGGGAACAGGGCGCATGAAACGATCTACGAGTTCGAGAACAACTCGCCGGCGAATTTCGTCTTCTCGAAGGACGGCAAGGATCTCTACGGGACGTCGTACTACACGGGCGTTTCGAACGTCTTCCGCATCAACCTGGAGACGAAGAAGCTCGACGCGCTGACGAACGCCGAAACCGGAATGTTCCGGCCGATCCCGTACACCGCCGATTCGATCATCGCGTTCAAATACACCGGCCAGGGGTTCGTCCCGGTGGCGATCCCGATCCGGCCGACCGAGGACATCGCACCCATCAACTATCTGGGTCAGCAGGTCGTCGAGCGGCACCCGGTCGTGAAGGAGTGGAAACTCGAGCCGCCAAGTCCCGAGCGCATCGACATCGACTCCCTCACCATCAACCGCGGGGAGTACGACGGGCTCGGCAGTCTCCGGCTCGCGTCGATGTACCCGATCATCCAGGGTTACAAGGAGGTCTACACTCTCGGGCTCACCGCTCAGATCTCCGACCCTCTGCCGGTCCATTACTTCAGCATCGCCGGCTCCTACTCGCCGAACCGGGACCTACCGGAAAAGGAGCGGTTCCACGCCCACGCGGAATACCTCTTTCGCGCGTGGAGTTTCAGCGCGGGGTATAACACCGCCGACTTCTACGACCTCTTCGGCCCCACGAAGTCGAGTCGCAAGGGATACACGGCGTCGGTCGAATACCATCAAACGCTCTTCGAGGAGCGGCCGCGCGTCTTCGATATGTCCCTCTCGCTCTCCGGATATTCCGACATCGACCGCCTCCCGGACTACCAGAACGTCGAACCGACGATCGACCGGTTCCTCTCCTTCGGCCTCCGGCTGAACTATACGGCGCTGATGAGGACCCTCGGGGCGAACGACGCGGAGAAGGGGATGAAGGTCACGTTCAGCACCAGCGGCAAGTACGGCACGAAGGAATACTTCCCCCGGTTCCATACCACGTTCGATTACGGGTGGATCCTCTGGACGCACTCCTCTCTCTGGCTTCGGGCGGCGTCCGGGCACTCGTTCGGCGACCGCACGAACAATCTCGCGAACTTCTACTTCGCGGGATTCGGAAACAACTGGGTGGACCACGCCGAGGTGCGCCGATACCGCGACTACTACAGCTTCCCCGGCGTGAACCTCGACGACCAGGCGGGGCTCGGGGGGAGGAACTTCGCCCGGGTGATGCTCGAGTGGGATCTCCCGCCGCTACGCTTCCGGCGCATCGGCCTGCCGAACATATACGCCAATTGGGCGAGGCTCGCCCTCTTTTCGGGCGGCCTCGTGACGAACATGGACGATGACGCGGCGAGGATGAAGGCCGTCAGCGTGGGCGCGCAGGTGGACGTCAGGCTGGTGCTCTTCTCGAACCTCGAATCGACGCTCTCCGGCGGGTTCGCGACGGCGTTCCGGCCGAATCTCGACCCCACGAGGGAGTGGATGTTTTCGTTGAAGATCCTGCGGTGAAGGAGCATCCGGTGTCGAACGAGAATCCGGTGTCGAAAGGGCATCGAGTGGCGACGCCAAAATGAGCGCAGTCTCCGCCGACAGGCTGCTCGACATCGCGGTGAGTCTCCTCCCGGTGTTCCTCTTCCTGGTGGCGCTCGTCTTCCTCGACAGCTACAAGCTAGTGAAGCTGACCGAGATCGTCGGGACGATCATCTTCGGCGCGCTCGCGGCTGTGATCGCGCTGTTCGTGAACACCTGGATCGCGCAGTACGTCCCCCGGGGGATGCACATCCTTCCGCGCTACGTCGCGCCGGTGACAGAGGAAATCCTGAAGTCGGTGTTCATCGTCTACCTGATCAGGAGCGGGAAGGTGGGGTTCATGGTCGACGCGGCCATCCACGGCTTCGCGGTCGGCGCGGGTTTCGCGTTCATGGAGAACATCTATTACCTGCAGACGGTGGGAGGGGATTCCACGGTCCTCGTCTGGCTGATCCGCGGGTTCGGGACTGCGATGATGCACGGGGGAACCACCGCGATCCTCGCCATCATCACGAAAAACCTCGCCGAGCGGACGACCGTTCACAAGATTTGGCACCCGGTGCCGGGCGTTTTGACCGCGATGGCGATCCACTCGTTCTTCAACCACTTTCCATTCCCGCCGCAGTTCATGACGGCCATCCTGCTGATCGGCCTTCCGGTCCTGATGGTCCTCGTCTTCCGCCAGAGTGAAAAATCGACGCGGGAGTGGCTCGGAGTCGGCTTCGACTCCGACGCCGCACTCCTGGAGGCCATCGACACCGGCGTAGTGGCGGAAACCAAGATCGGGCAGTACCTGATCACGCTGAAATCGAATTTCCCCGGCGAACTGGTCGCCGACATGCTCTGCATGCTTCGTCTCCACCTTGAACTTTCGATCCGCGCGAAGGGCATCCTGCTGATGCGGGAGCACGGGTTCGCATCGAAGGAGGAGCCGGACATCCGGGAAAAATTCACCGAACTCGCATATCTCGAGAAGAGCATCGGCGCCACCGGGATGCTCGCGATCAAGCCGTTCCTGCACACGACGCACCGCGACCTGTGGCAGCTGCACGTGATCGGGAAATGAGCAGGACGCCCGCGCGCACCGCCGCGACCCTCGCGCTATCGATCGCCGCGGCGATCCTTCTCTCATCCTGCGGGGGTCCACCCGCCGGCGACTGGCGCTCAGAGGTCGACTCGGTCCTCACCGCGCAGGCCGGCGCCTGGAACCGGGGGGATGTGGCCGGATATATGGAAGGGTACTGGAACTCGGACAGCCTCCTCTTTACCAGCGGCGGAACCGTTCGAAGGGGGTGGAAAGCGACGCTCGACGCATATGCGGCAAAGTATGACACACCGGAGAAGATGGGGAGGCTGGAATTTTCAACTATGGAATTCCATCTGACCGCCCCCGGCGCCGCGTGGGTATTCGGGCGCTGGGAACTCAACCGGGCGGGCGACCGGCCCGGCGGAGTCTTCACCGTCGTCCTGAAGGAATTCCCCGGGGTTGGGTGGAGGATCGTCCACGACCACACCTCCTCCGACCCTTGAGCGCCGGATATCCGCCAGCATCGAACACCGAATTTTTAAACGCCGAACCTCGATCATCGACCAATTTCCTCAACATCGACAATGAATTCCACCGCGATCTTTCAGACTGATTTTCCGACACTGAAACTCGTTCGCCGCGGAAAGGTGCGGGACCTCTACGACCTCGGCGAGCATCTCCTCATCGTTGCGACCGACCGCCTCTCGGCGTTCGACGTCGTGATGCCGCAGCCAATCCCCCTCAAGGGAAAGGTCCTGACGCAGATTTCGAATTACTGGTTCTCGCTGATGACCGACATCATCCCCAACCACCTTGTCGCGACGTCGGCCGACGATTTCCCGGACGAGTGCGAGCCCTACCTCGACGTGTTGGCGGGCCGCAGCGTCATCGTGAGGAAAACCCAGCCGCTGCCGATCGAATGCGTTGCGCGCGGGTACGTCTCCGGATCGGGATGGAACGAGTACCGGGAAACGGGAAAGATCTGCGGCATCGCCCTGGCGCCGGGGCTGAAGGAATCGGACCGGCTCTCCCGGCCGATCTTCACTCCCGCGACGAAGGCCGAAGAGGGGCACGACGAAAACATCCCGTTCGAGACCGCGGCGGCGATGGCGGGGAAGGAGCTCGCGGAGCAGGCCCGCGCCACCACGCTGAAGATCTACGAACGGGCCACCGAGATCGCGCTCGACAAGGGGATCATCATTGCCGACACCAAGATGGAGTTCGGCACCGCGCAGGGACGGCTCATCCTCATCGACGAACTCCTTACGCCCGACTCCTCGAGGTTTTGGCCAAAGACGAGGTACGCATCCGGGAGGCCGCAGGAAAGTTACGACAAGCAGTTCGTCCGCGATTACCTGCTCTCGATCAAATTCAACAAGAAACCGCCGGGACCGACGCTCCCCGCCGACATCATCGAAAAAACGACCGACCTCTACCGCGAAGCGCTTGTGCTCCTCACCGGCAGGGACGTGGACGGCTGACGTGGCCGTTTCACTCCCACGGGGATTTTTCGTATTTTCAGCAACAATCGATCCCGCGAGACGTACACCCGGGTACGTCTTACAGTAGCATCCGGGGCGTCTCCGCAGAAAAACCTTACTCTCTCAATCCTTCATGGAGGAAATCATGCTTCGAGGCACAAACGCGGCGATGTTCGCCCTGTTCGGGATTTATTTTTTTGTGGGGGCCACGGCCCTCACCGCGCAAGGGGACATCGACAAAGTCTTCCCGTACACGATCAACAACGTGACACTCGACAACGGACTCAAGATCGTTTCGATACCGTTCGACAGCCCCGGCATCGTCGCCTTCTACACCGTCGTCCGGACCGGTTCCCGCAACGAAGTCGAAGCGGGGAAATCGGGGTTCGCCCACTTCTTCGAACACATGATGTTTCGGGGAACGGACAAGTACAGCAAGGACGCGTTCAACGAAATGCTGAAATCGATCGGGGCCGACAACAACGCCTTCACCTCCGACGACGAGACCGTCTACCACACGCTCGCGAGCGCCGACGCCCTCGAGACCATGATGGACATGGAGTCGGACCGCTTCATGAACCTGAAGTACTCCGAGTTGGACTTCAAGACCGAGGCCGGCGCCATCCTCGGCGAGTACAACAAGAATTACTCGAGCCCGTTCATGACGATCTTCGAGAAAATGCGCGAGGCGGCGTATGACCAGCACACCTACAAGCATACCACGATGGGGTTTCTGAAGGATATCGAGGATATGCCCAACCAGTACCAATACAGCCTGACGTTCTTCGACCGGTGGTACCGGCCCGAGAATTGCGTGGTCGTGGTCGTGGGCGATTTCAAGCAGGACAACCTGTTGGCGCTCGCGAACAAGTACTACGGCCCCTGGAAGCGCGGAACCTACAAGCTCGATATCCCCGCCGAGCCGGCGCAGACGCAGGAGAAGATCGTAAACCTCCCCTGGAAGGCGAAGACCCTGCCCATCGTAGCGATGGGGTACCACGGGCCGGCGTTCAGCGACAACTCGCGCGAGATGCCGGCGATGGACCTCCTCTCGCAGCTCCTGTTCTCGCCGACCTCCGACCTGTTCAAGAAGCTGGTCGTCGAGGAACAGCTCGTGGAGTTTGTACAGGGGAGCCAGGGCGACAGCCGCGACCCCGGACTCTTCCAGATCTACACCCGCGTGAAGGACCCGAAGAACATCGACCTGGTCCGCGGCGAGATCGAGAAGGCGATCGAGGAAGCAAAGACGAAACCGGTCCCGGAGGAACGCCTGAAGGCCATCAAGTCGTACCTGCGGTACCAGTACGCGATGGGCCTCGACAACCCCAACTCGGTGGCGAACAGCATCAGCCACTACATCCAGCTCACGGGCGACGCCGAATCAGTCAACCGCATCTACCAGCTCTACGACCAGATCACCCCCGAGGACATCATGGGCGTGGCGAAAAAATTCATGACGACCGCCAACCGCACCACGGTCATCCTGAAACAGGAGGAGAGCTCACAATGAAAACGACCGCACTGGTACTGATGACCGCCCTGACGATCGCCCTGACGCCCGCAACCCTGTGTGCCCGCGAGGGCGCTTCCGTGAAGATCACGGAGCTCAGGAGCGAAAAATCCCCGCTCGTCACCGTCCGAATAGCGCTGCGCGCAGGTTCGGTCAACGACCCGGCGGGGAAGGAGGGGCTCAACGCCCTCACCGCATCTCTCATAGGATCCGGCGGGACCCGGGAGCTTACCTACTCCCAGGTGATGGAAAAGCTCTATCCCTGGGCGGCGAACATCTCGTCGCAGGCCGACCACGAACTCACGACCTTCACCGGCGACGTGCACCGCGACCACCTGGAAGCCTTCTATACGATCTTCAGCCAGCTCGTCCTCGCTCCCCGTTTCGACCCGCAGGACTTCGCCAGGGTGAAGGAGGACGCGGTGAACTTCCTCGTGAACACGCTGCGTTCGACCGATGACGAAAACCTCGGGAAGCAGGCGCTGAATACATTGATGTTCGACGGACACCCCTATGGTACCACCGAGTACGGCACGGTGAGCGGCCTCAGTGCGATCACGCTCGACGACGTGAAGGAGTACTACGCAAAGACCTACACGCGCGCGACCCTCTGGGTCGGCCTCGCCGGCGGATACCCGGCCGGGTTTGCCGGGAAGGTCCGTACCGACTTTTCGGGCGCGCCGGACGGCGAGTTCCGCGAGGTCGCGCTTCCCCCGCCCCAGCCCATCGACGGTGCGGAGGTGATAGTGGTCCAGAAGCCCGCCAGGGCGTACGGCGTTTCGATGGGATTCCCGATCGGTGTCACCCGCAAGGAAAAGGATTTCTACGCCCTGATGGTGGCGAACTCCCACTTCGGCGAGCACCGGACTTTCAATGGCGTACTGATGAACAGCCTGCGAGGCAACCGGGGGTTGAATTACGGCGATTACTCTTACATCGAGAAGTTCACCGGCGGGACGGGGAACACCACGCTTCCGAACGTGAACACGCCGCTGCGCCAGCAGTACTTCAGCATCTGGCTCCGCCCGATGCCCCCGGCGAGTACCCACTTCGGCATCCGGAACGCCCTCTTCGAACTGAAGCGCCTGGTGGACGCCGGGCTGAGCGAACAGGAATTCGAACAGACCAGGAAATTCCTGATGAACTATTCGAAGCTGTGGGCGGCCACGGCGAACAGGCGGCTCGGGTACCTGATGGACAGCGAATTCTACGGCACCCCATACTTCATCGATCGCATCGAGGCGGAATTGAAGAACCTCACCGTCGCGGACGTCAACGCGGCGATCAGGAAATACCTCACCGCCGACAACGTGAAGATCGCAGTGGTGGTGGACGCGGGGAAGGGCGCCGAGTTCTTCGACAACCTGGCGAACAACGTCCCGTCGCCGATCACCTACGATTCCCCGAAACCGCAGAACATCCTGGACGAGGACAAGCTCATCGAACGATTCCCGGTGAAGGTCAACCGGTCGAAATCCAGGGTCGTGGATGCGAAGGATCTGTTCGAGCGTCGCTGACCATTTCGATCATCGAAACGCAAGGCCGTCCCCCCGCAGGGACGGCCTTTCCGTTATGAGCCCGCGCCGATGAAAATATCCGTCACGGTCAAGCCGAATTCGAAGAAGGAAGGGGTCGTGGTTTCCGAGGTAGGGGTGTACACGGTCCGTGTATCGGCGCCTCCGGTCGACGGGAAAGCCAACGCGCGGGTCATCGAGCTCGTCGCCCGCCACTTCGGGGTGCCGAAAAGCAGGGTTTCGATCGCGCGGGGGACACTTGGGAAAAAGAAGATCATCGAAATCGCCGGGTAAACCGCGCTGCGGGCACTCCGGCGGTCGCCGCGTCTTGACACTCGGCCCGGTTGTTCGTATCATTCCGCACTGGATCGTTCTTTCACGGCATCACCGGCCGCTTCATGGGTCGGAGGGGTATCACAACCAGAAAGAGGGGTTCGCATGAATACTCTGTTAAGAACGGTTCCGCTCGCGGCATTCCTCCTCCTCGCCGCACACTCTTTTTCGCACGCACATCAGCGCAACAAACCCGTCGGGACGCCGGAAGCCCTCGCCGCCGACACGACCGTCAACGTCGACGTCGCGGCGATGTGGAACATCATCGGGGTCCCGCTCATCGCCGCCGAAATGCACAAAGACACGCTCTTCCCTTCCTCGATCTCCAATGCCTTTTACTTCGACAACGGTTACATCGGCGACAACGACCTTGTGATGGGGAAGGGGTACTGGTTGAAATTCGATTCCGCTGAAACCATCCCGCTCTTCGGCAGCGCGGTCCACCAGGACACCTTTGACGTGGTCGCCGGATGGAACATGATTGGATCGATCAGCGACCCGGTGGCGGTCGGTGCGGTCACGACCATCCCCGGTGGCATCACCCTCTCGAATTTCTGGGGATTCGAAAACGGCTACGTCCACGCGGCCTCGCTCACGCCCGGCGGAGGGTACTGGGTCAAGACATCGTCCGCCGGAGCCCTCGTCCTCGACGGTAGCGCCGTCGCGGCCCCGCGGTCTGCAGTCGATCCCTATTCCGGGCTGCACACGCTTACCATCGAGGACGCTCGCGGGATGAAACAGACGCTCCGGTTTGGCGAGACCACGGCGAAGCTCGCCGGCACGGTGGCCGAAATGCCCCCGCCCCCGCCCGCCGGAATCCTCGACGCGAGGTTCAGCGACGACACCTGGGCGCAATTCTACGCCGGCAACGGTGAACACCGCTTCGGCGCGAAAGTCACATCCGCCGTTTACCCGATCACCGTGCGCTGGAACGTGGCCGGGAATGACCGCCGCACAATCGTGTTCAACGGAACGGTCAGGATGTCGGGCAGCGGTTCCGTGGTGATGGCCGAAGCGGGTCCGATCGACATCACGGCCGGCCTCTCGGGCGTGCCGGCACGCTTCGCCCTCCGGCAGAATTACCCGAACCCATTCAACCCGACGACGGTGATCGCCTATGACCTGCCGGTCGACGCCGCCGTGAAGCTGGCGGTCTACGACCTGCTCGGCAGGGAGGTGGCCGTGCTCGTCGACGGTCCTGAAGCCGCCGGCGTCCACGACATCGTCTTCGACGCCACGGGCCTGACTTCGGGTATTTATTTTTACCGGATCGAGGCGGGGGACTACTCCGACGCACGAAAGCTCGTGATCATGAAATAGGTCCCGCGGGACGTTTCAGGGATGTGGCCCCCGCCGGCAGACCGGCGGGGGCTTTTTTTCGTTCCCACCGATTAAATGCGTATTTTATCCCCAACTTGTGCCATTTTTCCGCTTGACGCAACGGATTCCTTGCGCCCCTCGCGGCCATTTCTTACATTAATTGCTTCCGGATGGCGAATTCGATTCCCACGAACCTGAAAGGGCTCTCGGAGCGCGAGCTCGAGGAGTTTGCCGTCTCGACGGGTGAAAAACCGTTCAGGGGAAGGCAGTTGTTCGAATGGATCTACCACCGGCAGGCGGCCGGGTTCGGAGAAATGTTGAACATCCCGTCGAGCTTCCGCCGGCGGCTGGAGGCTGAGGCGAGGATCGGTTCGATCGAGCTGCGCGACAGGAACCGTTCGGCCACCGACGGGACGACCAAGCTCCTCTTCGCACTGGAAGACGGCAGGAACATCGAGAGCGTCCTGATCCCGCCCAAGACCGCCTATCGCGGCGGACCGGACCCCGGGGCCGAAGACCAGGACGACGCGGGCGAGATCAAACAGGAGCGCGAACGTCTCACTCTGTGCGTGTCGACGCAGGTCGGCTGCGCGCTCGACTGCATCTTCTGCGCGACGGCCACGATGGGATTCCGGAGAAACCTGACGGCCGGTGAAATTGTGGACCAGGTGATGGCCGCGGGTCGCATTGCCGAACGGAAGATCACCAACGTCGTGTATATGGGGATGGGGGAACCCCTCCTGAACTACGACGAGGTGATGAAATCCGCCGACATCATCTCGACGGGCCTGAAGATCGCCGCGAAGCGGATCACGGTCTCGACCGCGGGCTGGACGCCTGGGATCATCCGGATGGCCGACGAACGGCGGAAGGTAAAACTCGCCATTTCGCTCCACACGCTCGACGAGGCGGCGCGGATGGAACTGATGCCGGTCACGAAAAAACACCCGCTCCCCGGGTTGCTGGACGCGGCGGAACATTATTACGGGCGGACGAAACAACGTATCACCTTTGAGTACATCCTCTTCGACGGATGGAACGACTCCGACGCGGACGTCCGCAGGCTCGTCACCCTCCTGAAAAGAATACCCGGGAAAGTGAACATCATACCGTATCATTCCATAGAATTCAGCCTCCCGGCGCCGATGCCGGTGGCGCTGCGCCCGGCATCGGCCCGGCGGATCGATGCCTTCGCGCGTAAACTCCGGGACCGGCACGTCACCGTGTTCGTCAGGAGCAGCGCGGGCGAGGACATCAACGCCGCCTGCGGACAGCTGGCGGTCCGGCACGCCGCGCGGGCGCCTCGGGCGGCCGCGGCCGCGACGCGACGCACATCGGTCACGTCAAAGTGACCATTCCAATGCGCTGCAATTTTAACCTGTCTAGTCTACGTTGCCTGTCTAACCTGTTTAACCTGTCCGGCTTGTCCCGTCGGTTATCCGTGGCGACGCTTGCCGTCCTGCTGGGCGTTCCGGCGGTCCGGGCCGGCGACGTCCCGCCGCTCCACCGGCCGAGGGACCGTGACTACGACGTCCTGGATTACCGGCTCACGATCGAAGCGGACCTCAGGAAGAAAACCGTCGCCGGCGAGGCGGAGATCAGGCTCGTCCCTGTCCGGCCGCTCTTCGACGAGGTGCTTCTCGACGCCGCCGCGGGGATGGTCGTCTCGCGGGTCAGAGCCGGGGGGGCCGGCCTGGAATTCACGCACACCGGAGACACGCTCCTGGTTCCTCTGGGCAGGCCGTACGCGCCGGGTGACACCCTGACACTCACCATTGATTATTCCGTGACCGCCCCGGCGAAGGGACTCTATTTTTCGGGACCTGACGACTCCGATCCCGACCGGCCGTGGCAGCTCTATTCACAGGGCGAGACGGACGAAAACCACCACTGGTTCCCCTGCTACGACTATCCCAGCGACAAGGCCACCAGCGAAATGATCATTACCGTCGAGTCGGCGTTCACCGCCATCAGCAACGGACGGCTCGTGGGCGCGCAGAAGGACGCGAGCGGCGCGAAGACGACGTACCACTGGAAAGAAGAACTCCCGCACGTCTCCTACCTGGTCTCGATTGTCGTCGGCGAGTACCGGCTGGTCGAGGACTCCTGGCGCGGCAAACCGATCCTGAATTACGTCTACGAATCGAACGTGCAGGACGCGGCGCGGTCATTCGGGAAGACCCCGGCGATGATGGACCTCTTCAGCGAGGTCACCGGCTACCCCTACCCCTGGGAGAAATACGGGCACGCGATCGTGCAGGATTTCATTTTCGCGGGGCAGGAGAACGTCAGCATTTCCACCCTCACCGATGGCACCATCCACGACTCGCGGGCCCACCTCGACCGGAACAGCGACGGGCTCGTGGCCCACGAGCTGGCACACCAGTGGTTCGGCGACCTGGTGAGTTTCCGCGACTGGTCGGAGGTGTGGTTGAGCGAGGGGTTTGCGACCTACCTGACGCTTCTCGCCGAGGGGAATGACAAGGGCGCCGACGAATATTCGTACCAGCTCTGGCAGACGCAGGAAAACGTCTTGTCGTCTGACATCGGCGATCGCCGCCGGCCGACCGTCACCAAGCGCTACGTCCAGCCGTCCGACCTCTTCGACAACAGGATTTACGGCAAGGGCGCCTGCGTCCTCCACATGCTGCGCAAAGCTGTCGGTGACGAGCCCTTCCTCAAGGGGCTCAGGAAATACGTCGCCGAGTACGCATTCAGGTCGGCCGAGACGAACCAGTTCCGACTCGCGATGGAGGAGGCCACCGGTTACAACCTCGACTGGTTCTTCGACGAGTGGATCTACGGGGCGGGGTACCCGCGCTTCGAGGTCGACCAGCGGTGGGATGCGCTCACCCGTTCGGCGATTGTGACGGTCCGCCAGACGCAGACGCCCGATTCCCTGACCGGCATCTTCACGACGCCGGTGGACATCCTGGTTTGGGTCGGCGACGAGCCGGAGACGTTCACCGAGATGATCACCGACAGCGTGCACGAATTCAGCTACCCGGCTTACCGGGAGCCGAAACTGATCATCTTCGACCAGGGGAGCAACCTCCTCGCGAGCGTGCAATTTCCCAAACCAACGGGCCAGTGGACCGAGCAGCTCCTGAACGCGGAGTACGCCGGTGACAGGGTCTCGGCAGTCTCCGAATTGCGATGGGTCATCGATACCCCGGGGGTGAAACCGGCCCTTCTCAAGGCCCTCATCAACGACCGCTTTTGGGGCGTCCGCTACGAGGCCGCGCTCGCGCTCGCCGATTCGAAGCTATTGATGGGCGACTCGCTCATCGCCGCGTACGGCGACAGGGACGCGCGCGTCCGCGGCGCGGTCATCCGGGCGCTCGGCAATTTCAAGGGCGAGCCGGTCGTCAAGACGCTCCGGCACGCGTTCGAAAGCGATTCGAGCTACACGGTCGCCGTGAACGCCATCCGCTCGCTCGTAAAGGCCGACTCGGCGAACAGCATCGGGATCTGCCTGGAGGCGTTGCGCCGTGATTCACACGACGACGCGGTGCGAAACGCGGGGCTCCGGTACCTGGCGACGTACTCCGGCGTCTCCGGTGTCATCGACACGGTCCGGTCGTACACGGCGAAGGGGATGAAGCGGAACCTCCGCGTTCTCGCGATTTCCCTGCTGGCGAAGAACTGGCCGACGGAAGACGAACTCGAGTACATCGCCGGTCTGATGGAAGACCCGATGTTCCACGTCCGGCGGGCATCGATCGAGGCGCTCGGCAACGCCGGGGAGGAAGATTCCCTCGAACCGCTCCGCAGGCGGCTCAGCGTCGAACAGAACCCCCGACTGCTCCAGGCGATCCGGGACGCCATCCAACAAATCGAAGTTAAAAACGAATAACCATTGATTCGGTCGACATCATGCGCGTAATTTTTTTCGGGCCACCCGGAGTCGGTAAAGGGACCCAGGCGAAACTCCTCAACTCGAAGCTGAACATCCCGCAGATCGCCACCGGCGACTTGCTTCGCGAGGCGGTCGCCGCGGGGACGCCTCTCGGGAGGCAGGCGAAGGAGATCATGTCGTCCGGCAAGCTCGTCCCCGATGACGTGATGATCGGCATCATCAGGGACGTCCTGCAGTCGCCGAGATGCGCGCAGGGGTTCATCCTCGACGGTTTCCCGCGTACCGTTCCCCAGGCCGAGGCGCTCACCTCGCTCCTCACAGGCCTGCACATCAAGATCGACAGGGTCTTCAATTTCATCGTGGACGAGGACGAGATCATCCGTCGGCTGAGCCGGCGGGTGAGCTGCAGCCAGTGCGGCTCGATCCTGAACATCGGGATCGACGACCCGGGCGGCAACCGCGTCTGCCCGAAGTGCGGCGGCGAACTGGTCGAGCGCGACGACGACAAGGCGGAGACGGTGAAAAAGCGGCTCCAGGTTTACCACCAGTCGACCGAGCCCGTCCGTTCGTACTATGAGAAACTCGGCATCCTGAGCGACATCTCGGGTTTCGGATCGGTCAAGTCGGTGCAGTTGAAGATCCTTCAGTACCTGAACCATTCCTAGCGGGCGCGATGTTCTCCTGGAATGACGACCGGCGCCCGCTGGTCGTCGCCCACCGGGGCGCTTCAGGCGTCGCTCCCGAAAACACTCTCGCCGCATTCTCCCGCGCCGTCGCCGACGGCGCCGACGCCTTCGAGCTGGACGTTCGCCTCACCGCAGACAACACCGTCGTCGTCTTCCACGACAGAACGCTCGCGCGCACCGCCGGCGGCAAGGGCCGCGTTTCGGACGCCACGGCCGCATCGATCCGACGGTTATCGGCGGGAAGGTGGTTCTCGGATGCGTTCGCCGACGAGCGGGTGCCGTTCCTCGAGGAGGCGCTTGACCTCGCGGGCGGGAGGGTCGGCGTGAACATCGAGCTCAAGTTCGACTCTCGCCGGGAAGCCCCCGGTCCCCTGGTCCGGAGGGTCTGCGGCATCGTCCGTGAATCCCGCCACCAGGGGAGCATCATCATTACTTCTTTCCACCACGCGGCGCTCGCCCTGCAGCGCTCAATCGCGCCGGAGATCGGTACCGGTATCCTCGTGTATCCTCCCGGGGTCCCGACCACCTCCGGTGTCCGCCTCGCCGGACGCATCGGGGCGGCGTGGCTCGTCTACAGCGGGGGCAACATCAGGAAATCGTTCGTTGCCCGGGCGCACGAAGCGGGGCTGAGGACGATGGAATACACGGTGAACGGGCCGGTGCGGTTAAAACGCGCCGTTCGCTACGGGGTGGACGGAGTGATTACGAACGTTCCGGCTGGAATCCGGAGACTGGTCAGGGACGCGGAAGGCCGGGCCGGCCGCTAGCCCTCGCGCGACCGGGGCACCGGGGAATCAGTTCACGCTTCCGAGGAATACCTGAGTGTAGAGTTTCGCCTGCATCGAAAAATGGAGTGAGCGGCTGTTCGCCTGGAACACGCCACGCATCGTGAGGCTGTTGTCCGTCGAGCCGGGCGCCAGGGCCCTGCGGATGACGCCCACGCCGCGCGCGTCGTAGCTGAACCCCGCCACGGGGTCGAACATCGATCGCTCCGGCGCGAACGCCGAGAGCGGTACGTCGTCGAAATTCAGGAGCGGTTCGCCGTCGACCGTGATCGTTCCAGTCACCCTCACCGCGAGGCCCGCGGCATCCCCCGCCGCGATGAAGGTCAGGTTGTAGAACCTGATTGAATCAACGTCGCCGGCGTCGTCGTAGATGCCGGAGAGGTCGACCGAATCCTGCACGGTGAACGAAGGAGGGAGGAACGACGGTATGTCGGCGTTTACCGGGAAATTCGCGGAAGCCACGCTCCCGTCGATGATGAGGGGGTTCGTGCCGAATTCGCATCCTGCAAGACCGGCTCCGAGGAGGCACAGCGTCAGGGCGGGAAGAACCGCCAGACGGACAGTTCGCGCGAACGGGGGTCGCGGGTGCTTCGTATGTCCTGTCATCGCCGTCATCCCTCCATTAAAATCCCACACCGATGGATCCTGTCACGGCCGTGACCCGGCCAAAGCCAATGTCGGTACTCAAATTCAATCCGACAAGGTTGATCCCGAAGCCGGTGGTCCACCGGACGACGTTCTCGGAGGCGTAGCTCAGGCTGACCTTCGTGTCGGGCGTGGCGCCGTACCCGGTGTAGACATAGTCCACGCCGATGGTGGTGGTCTCGTACTGGACGCCGCCGTAGAGATTGAAGATGGAGACCGACTTCCCGATCATCAGGGCGACGTTGGACGCATCCACTGCGATGATGTCGCCGATCTTCAGCTCCTGGTGGAACGCGCCGACGCTGGCCTCGAAGGGAAGCATCGGGAGGTGCTGGCTGATGCTGTGCCGCAGTCCGTAACCCAGCAGCGAGCTCGACGGGAAATCCCTCATCGAGGGAGCCACCGCGTACCGGAGGATCGCCTCGGTGCCGAAGAAGTTGCCGATGGTGAGCTGCGGAGTCCCCATCCCGAAGAGGTCCGCCTTGATCTGTCCGTTCTGGAACTGGTATTCGACTCCGCCCGGACCGGTGACAGAACTGCCGGTGCCGCCGAGGATCGTGGCGGTACGGACCGGCTCCGGGTCGAAGGGGTCTGGCGGCATCGCGTAATAGTATCGTTGCGGTTCACCGACGAGCGTCCCGGAGCCGACGAGCTCGATGCGCGCGTGGAACCCTCTCCGGTCGAGGCCGGGGGAGTGGTAGAGGCCGGAGTTGATGTTGGCCCCGAAACCGTCCACGATGGGCTGAACGTACCCGCACACGTTGGTTGACGAGAGCTGGCTGAGCGCGTCGGAGACCACGTCCTGGGACAGGAGATGGCTCAGCGGAGCGAACAGCGCCAGCCCGAGCAGTAAACAGATGGCGTTCAATATGAGGCGTCGGGTATTCATTCGGTATTCATTCGGGTGTTCATTTGGGTATTCATCCGTAGACAGAATACCCAATCCCGCTCCGGGTTGCAAAACTTTACAGCCCGGAGGTGATCCGTGTCACGCGATCGGGCATTCCGGCACGTCTATAACGTGAGGACGATCAAGGTGGAATGAAAAACCCGACCTGAGGGGTCGGGTGGGAGGAACCGGATGGGTTTCCTGCGGTTCCGCCGGTGGTGCGCGTATCGAAGGAGGGCGGTGGTGGCGGCCCGGGCGGTCAGTCCCTGCGGATGTTGACGCTCCCGAAGCCCGCCTCGACGTGGAGGTTGATCCTCCCGGGGGCGGTGGAGTAATTGGCGGTCTGATATGTGCCGTCGTCCTGCTCCTCGAAATCGCGGTCGATGTCGAGGTCGCAGATCCAGTTCTTCACGTAGATGATTCGCGCGCCGATGTTCGAGGGGATGATGATTGTGAGCGCGCCCATCCCGACTTCAGCGTCGACGTCAACCTCTTTCTTCAGCGAGCCGTGGAAATCGAGCGTGTACTTGCCGACGCCCCCGTCGAAGTGCAGGCGCCGGAAGTTCGCGTTGCCGAGGCCCATCGCCCGGAGCTTGCTCAGCCCCGCCTTGATGGTCATCTGTTCGATCGCCCCCTTGTTCGGCTCGTTGAACGCGAGGCGAACCGACGAGGCACCCGTGGAGAGATCGAAATCCTTTACGTTCAGTCCCGACATATCAATGTCGCCTTCCCCCAGTCCCAGCTCGATGTCAAACGAAATCGGTATGGCGTCGGTGTACAGGAGTTTCCAGGAGGACGAGCTCAGGTGGATGTTCCGATCCTTCTTCTTCCCCTTGCCGTCATCCCATTCGTCGGGGCTCAGGTCGATCGCCACGTACCCGACGCCCCCGCGGGTGGAATAATCGACGGTGCCGATCGGTGCATCGTCGTCCTCGCGCGCCATTTCGGCGTCGAGGATGTGGGAGGCGTTCCCACGCGCGATCTGGATGTCGGCGAGCCCGCCCTCGATGGTCGCCTTCAGCTCCTTCTCGCTACCGAGGGGGATTTTCTTGAAGGGCTTGAAATCGGTCAGGACGAAGGCAAATCCCGTCAGTCCGACGAAGAGGGCAAGTGCGAAAACGAACCGGGTTGTTGGGTTTGGTCTGGTCATATCATCATCTCCATACCTTCAATACGAAAAATCCGGGCTCCGGTTTCAATAATGGGCGATATGCTCACGCAGGTACTTGTTCAGGAGCTCACGGGCCCTGAAAATATGGGCTTTCACGGTGCCGATGGGGATTTTCAGGATTTTGGCGATTTCAGAATAATCCCGCTCTTCGGTATGGCGCAGGATGATCACCTGTTTGTACTTCGGCGGGAGGCGGTCGATCGCCTCCGCGATGATTTTTACCTTTTGCCGCTGGATGATGAACTTGTCCGGTTCATAGGTAGAGTCGGGAATCTCGAAACTATAATCCGAATCCTCGTGTGAAATCGGTTTGTCGATCGACATCGTGGGGAGTTTCTTCTTCCGGATGTAGTCGATGCTGCTGTTGGTGGCGATCTTGTAGAGCCAGGTCGAGAAGGCGTATTCCCGGTTGAAGTTGCGCAACGACCCGAAGGCCTTCACGAAGGTCTCCTGCGTCAGGTCTTCGACCTGTTCCCTGTCACGGATGATGCGGTAGATGAGGTTGAAGATGGAGTCGCGGTATTTCTTCATCAGCGCCTTGTAGGCGGCCTGATCACCCTTGATGGCGGCGCTGATGAGTTGAATGTCCTCGCGGCGGGACCCGGTCTTCCCTGCGTCGGGGCGCGGTTCACCGGCCCCGGTGGCGTGTTTCTTCCGTCCCCGTGGAGGGGAGCCGTGCGCGGTTTTCTTTTGTCTGGCCATTCACCGGATTGAAGACAGCGAGCCCGATAACATAGGCAAAAATAGCTCCAGAGGCAAGGTCTCACCGGCGCTCCCCGGCCGTTGTATTGGAACAAAATGGGATTTTGACTACTTTTCCTTCACAATGTTCATCACGTTCGAAGGCATCGACTATTCCGGGAAGACCACGCAGGCGCGTCTGGCGGTCGAACGGCTGGTTTCCCTCGGGAATCGGGTGAAGTACGTCCGGGAGCCGGGCGGGACCGAACTCTCCGAGAGGATCAGGGCGATCCTTCTCGACAAGGGCCACCTTGCGATCGATCCGGTCTCGGAGCTGCTGCTCTTCAACGCCGCGCGCGCGCAGCTTGTGAGGGAGGTGATCGTCCCGCTGGTCCGGGAGGGAACGATCGTCGTCTGCGACCGCTTTTACGACTCCACGACCGCCTACCAGGGCCACGGCCGGGACCTCCCGCTCGCCGACGTCGGCGCCATCAACAGGTTCGCCACGGGCGGAACAAGACCCGACCTGACGCTATACGTGGAAGTGGAGCGGGAAGAGATCCGCCGGCGAAAACTGAAGGCCGGGAGCGCGCCCGATCGGATCGAACGGTCGGGCGACGAATTCTACGCGAAGGTCGCGGAAGGATACCGCCGGATCGCGGAGAGCGAGCCGGACCGCGTGGCGGTCATTCGCGGTGTCGGGACAGTCGAAGAAACGCACGGGGCGATCTGGACGGTGATCGCCAATAAACTCAACTTGCCGAAGGACGCTAAATGAAAAAATTGATCGGATCGGTCCCGGCCTCGCGCACGACGGGTGCGGCACCGCGGCGTCTGCGAAGGCTGCCGGCGGGGGCGCTCGTCGTCGTGGTCGCCATCCTGTCGGGGTTCACTCTGCCGGGCGACGACTTCTTCTACCAGCTGAACAAGGGGATCGACGTCTACGGCCGCGTGTACCGTGAGGTCTCGATGAATTACGTCGACGAGATCGAACCGCTGGAACTGATGGAGGCCGGGATCGAGGGGATGCTCTCGTCGCTCGACCCCTATACCAACTTCATCAACGACGAAGAGGGCGACGAGGTCGAGCTCATCACCAGCGGCCGGTACGGGGGGATCGGAGTCACCGTGGGTACCCGCGACGGCCACATCACCATCATGTCGGTCATGGACGGTTACTCCGCACAGAAGCAGGGGCTCATACCGGGCGATCGGGTCATGAAGATCGACGACCGGGCGATCGCCGACCTGAAACCGTCGGAAGTCAGGGTCCTGACCAGGGGGAACCCGGGGACTGAAGTGAAGCTCGTCATCGACCGGGACGGGGAGGACGCCCCCCTCGAATTCATCCTCGTGCGTGAGGAGATCCGGCTGAGTAACGTCAGTTACGCCGGGATGGTGGGCGATGGGATTGGCTACATCCGCCTGGAGCGGTTCTCCCGCGACGCGGGAGACGAGATCGCCCTCGCGCTGAAGGACTTCAGGCTGCGTGGGACCCTTCGCGGGGTCGTCCTCGACCTCCGGAACAACCCGGGCGGACTGCTCGACGCGGCGGTGGACGTGGTGGGAAAATTCCTCCCGAAGGGGAGCCTGATCGTCAGCACGAAGGGGAGGAAGCCGGAGAGCGAACGGAAATACTTCTCGACCTCGGACCCGATCGCGAGCAATCTGCCGCTTGTCGTGCTCGTCAATAATAACAGCGCGAGCGCAAGCGAGATCGTCGCGGCCGCGATTCAGGACCTCGACCGCGGGGTGATCCTCGGGACCCGCTCCTTCGGGAAGGGACTCGTGCAAACCGTCACGCCGCTCGTCTACAATACGCAGCTCAAGATCACGACGGCGAAATACTACACGCCGAGCGGCCGCTGCCTGCAGGAGATCGACTATGCGAACGGCGGCCTCAAGGACACCGCGGTGGCGAAAGCCTCCTTCAAAACGTCGAAGGGGCGAAGCGAATTCGCCAACGGCGGAGTCGCGCCCGATACCGTGGTGGAAGAGGCCAGGCGCAGCCCGGTCTACGGCGCGCTGATGCGCCAGTCGATGTTTTTCCGCTTCGCCGCGGCTTATCGTCGTGAACACCCCGGCCCGGTCGAAGGGCCGGACACCCTGCTCTCAAAATTCAAGAAGTTCCTGGAAGTGGAGGAGTTCCGATACGAGGACGATGCGGTGAACCACCTCGACGAAACCGCCCGCCTCGTGAGGGAATCGGGCGCCGACACGGCGGTGGTGGCGGAAATCGTGGAACTTCGGAAACGACTGGCCAGGCTCGCCGAGAGTTCCATCGTCGACCACCGCGACGAAATCGTCGCGGCCATCGAGACCGAGCTGAAGGGGATGGCCGGGGGAGAGGCCGCGAGGATCGAAGCGGGGTTGAAGGGCGACGGCCAGCTCGCGGCCGCCGTCGGCATCCTCGCAAACCGGAGTGAGTACGACCGCAGGCTGACCTTCGGGACGGAGAAGGAAAATTAAAAGACCACTGTCCGGACGGGCCAGCCGTTCCTGGCGATGGCCGAGTCGACTGCGGCATTCGACCTGATATAGAGCGCTTCGACCTGGTAACCGCCGCCGATCGGGAGGCTGATCACCTTTGTGTTCAGGTGAAGGGGGCCGGCGGCCGGGAGGAGCGGGAGCGCGCCGGGCGGATCCCCGATCCTCGAGACGATCGGATGTGAGATGATGAGGTTCACTCCGCGGCCGTTCAGGTATTCGAACGTCAGCACCCGCTGGTGGCCGGGGATGGTCCCTACGGCAACGCCCCGCGACCCCGCTTCGTCTTCCCCGCTTTCGCCATCGCCGCCCGCCTCTTTCATCTTTGGCGCCGGCGGTTCATTCAACCCGAGCATATCGACACTCCGCAAACCGGAATAGTATGGAATGGCCCCGGCGGCCGTCGTCGCAATCACCACGCCGTCCGACGGTCGAAACGCCCCCGCGAGCGCCCTCCCGATCCCCACCCACTGTTCTCCGGGCGCGTAAAGATGACCGCGGAGCATCCCGATCGGCTCGATGCCGGTCTCGTAATCGTAGCTGAAGGTGGTGGCGTGGTGGAAACTTCCTCCGAGCGCGAGGACGAGGCCGACCGCCCTGATCCACGTCCTGACGGCGCACGAGAAGAGGAGCCACACGAGCAGGACCATCATCGGCGGGATCACCGGGACCAGGAATCTGAACTCCATGAAGTCGCCCCCGACCTTCAGCACGTAGAAGAACCAGAGCGTGGCGGTCGCCGCCATCATCAGCTGGACTCTGTTCTCCCTCCGGAAGATCAACCCGAAGAAGAAGATGCAGAAGAAGACGAAGGGCGTGAGGCTGTACGAGACGATGAACGAGTAGAAATACCTGAACCCCCGCTCGAGCGACGACGCGCTCACGGCCTTCAGGTAGAAGGCGCGGGGGAGGAGGTCTCCGTAGTAGGAATGTTTCCAGGCGAGCCAGCACCCTACGCAGACGACCGGAATGACCGCGATCCTGGCGAGGTCGGTGGCGATCCGCCGCCTCATTCCATCCGGGGGGACTGATCCGCCGACGAAGAGCGCCAGGAGCGGCCCGGCGAAGAGGACGGCCGTGTCCATCCTGGTGAGGATGCCGGCGGTGCACAGGCCGGAGAGCGCCAGGAGCCCGCGGCCGCGCTCCAGATCCCCGGACATCACCCGCGCCGCGACGAGGAGCCCGGTCAGGAAGATCGCCGTGACGAGAGGCGTTTCGAGTCCGCCGGTGGCGTACGATGAAAAGGTGTAGTTGGCGCCGGTGAGGAGGAGCGCTGCGAGCGAGGCCGCGGTCCCGAGCCCCATCGATTGCGCGAGAAGCCAGGTGAGTGCGAGGGACCAGGCGAAGAGGAGAAGGCCGAGCGTCTGCGTGAAAGCCACGGGCTCGGCGCCGAGCTGAAGCCCGAGGGCGACCAGCAGGGTCCAGAGGAAGTTCGTGTATCCCTCGACGCGTTCCCCGGCATTCCAGGAGAGCCCGATTCCGTCGACGAGATTTTTCGCATACCGGAACGAGATGAACGCGTCGTCCTGAACGAACCGGTGCGCCCAGGCGAGCGCGAGGAGCGCGGCGATCAGAATCCCGGCAGCCGTTCCCGGGCGTCCTTCGATGATGCCCGCGATTCGACCGAACCTGCCGGCTTTCTTCCCCTGGGCGTCATTCATTGAACGCCTACGGCTGGACGGTCCCGGTCGAGAGAAGCGACCTCGCCGATCTGTTCCCGAGACGCGCCGACTCGCTGAAGGCCTGCCGCGCTTCGGTGCTTCTGCCGGTGGCGAGCCAGGCGCGACCGAGGTTGAACCAGGCATCGGCGAAGATCGGGTCGAGCTCGACTGCCTGGTTGAACATCGCGGCGGCGGCGGCGTACTCCTCCCTGCGGGCGTGGACGGTCCCGAGGTTGTTCCAGGCCGGGGCATTCCGTTTGTCCACGTCGAGGGCCGCTTCGAAGAACAGTTCCGCGTCGGTGTCGCGGTTCTCCGCAAGGGCCGCGTTGCCCCACTCGAGGGCGAGCGTCACCATCGTGGCGTCGGTGAGCGGGTTCCGGTTGAAGGCCTGCGACCATCCCCTGATTTTGTCGGCCGCGGCCGTCGCGCCTTCCTCCTTCGTATTGGTGAGGACGTTTCGGTACGCCCGGATGTCCCCTGGGTACCGCAAGAGATACTGCAGCCAGAGCTCCGCCGACTCTTCGCTCCCTCTCCCCATCTGACGGTAGTAGCGGGAAAGGTACAGGCTCGCACTGTACATCCCCCCCTGGCCGTTGAGACGATGGTCCATCAAGGTCCGAAATCGATCGACGGCCGGCGAATCCGAGCCGACAACCGACCACCAGAGCAGCCCGTTGAGGAGCGTGCCGAGCGTGATGACGGAAAGGATGCGGGTCGAGGCGGGCGGCGGGATGCGCCGGAACCACCATGCCAGGGCGAGGAGAACGAAGAGGAATGAATACGGACCCAGCACGTCCCAGTCGCGGGCGGTGCCAAGGTCGAACTTCGCGACGAAGCCGAAGAGCGCGACCGGGAGGACGCAGGCGAGGAGGAACCATTCGGAGTCGGATGGGGGTGGGATGAGGGTATCTCCTCTCGCCGGATTCGCCGTACGGGCGCCGGATGTCTCGCCCGTCCCGCCCGTCCCACCGGGGGAGATGCTCCGTCTCATCGCGAACCGGACAACGACCATCCCGATCGCCGGCGCGAGCAGGAGCAGCGAGAGGTTGGCAAGATCGAGGAAATGGAAGGGTGAAAAGAGAGTGTAGGGGGACGAATACCGCTCCACCTGGTCGTCGGGCGTGAATAGGGGGAGATAGTGCTTGTGCGGGACCTGGGAGACATAGTCCGCGACGTCGAACCCGATCGCGATGAGGATCAGCAGAAACGCGACGCAGGAAAACCCGACGCCGAGCGCGACGTCGTTGCGCTTTCCCCGCCTGAGCCCGATCCAGGCGAGGTAACAGAGCCCGGGGAGGGTGAGCACGGTGAGGTAATGGGTGAGCGCCTGAAGGAGGAAGGCGACCGCCGGGACGACGAACGGCACCCGCCCGCGGAGATAGAGCGCGCCCGCGAGCGTGTACAGCGAGAGGGCGAACAAGACGACGGCGTAGGTCTCGACGTAGCCGAAGAAAAGGACGAGGCAGGGGAGCGAGCAGACCGTCAGCCAGGCGATCGCCCGTTCACGGTGTTCGGGGAACAGAAGTCGCGTTGCCGCGAACGTCGTCCCGAGGAACCCGGCGCCGAGCACCATTCCTCCCGCGAAAAAAGCGGTGAGGAACCCCTGGTAGGTCTTGACGCCGAAGAGCCCGATGACGAACGAGAGGTAGTAGGTGGCGAGCGGTTCGTGACGAGGCAGGATTTCCTCGGTCCCACGGAGCGCCCCGGCGAAGTTCGTCACCAGGAACCAACTATCCCCGAGGAGCGGCACGTCGATGCGGAAGGCGAATCCTGCGGCGACGAAAAGCGCCAGCGAGGCGGTGAAGAAGAGGGTCGCGCGGTCACGGCACGCCGCGCCGAGGCGATCGACGACTGGATCGATCCTGCCGGTACGAACTGCTGCGACGAGGAGCGCAACGAGGAGTGCGTACGCCGCCACGTGGACCGGCCCGAGGAATTCCAGGAAATGAAATCCCCAGGTCAGCCCCGGCGGAAGGAAGAGCGCCGCGAGATGCAGCGCAGCCAGGATTGTGACCACGATGATCGCCGCTGCCAGACCGGTTTTCATGCATCGACCCGGAGCATGTCCTCGTCGAAAATAATTCCTCCACCCCCAGGAAAGAGACAGCTACCTTGCGGGCGGCAAACAGCGAATAATAAACAAACCTGTCGAGGAATTCAACAGTGCATCGCTGAGGATGGAAAATCCTCCGGCATTGATGGAATGGGAGAATCTCGCGGATTTTTTCAGGCTTCATCCCGACCGATCTGCCTCGGCACGACAGATCCGCACGTTTATCCCGTTTCTCCCGTGGTTGTAATGCTGGATGATGTTGCCGGACAGGAACTTGTCGACCGCCGATATCCGGTCAGATTTATTTCGACCATCATCGGATGTTTCGCATCAAAAGCCTTCTTGTGTATCTGTCGACGTCCACCCGGATTAATGGGAGCCAGGCATTGTCATGCCTCAATTGAAAAACCGTGTGCCGGGTAATTAAGCGAAAGGAATGGATCAATTCGACTCAAACCAGGTCCAGCGGTACTCAAGTTCATCATCCGCCAACGGTACCTTCCAGAGTGACGCCGGCCAGGTGGGGATGTGGAAAGTAAGAGTAGTCCTGACCAACCTGACCGGTACGCAGAATTTTCGCACTCAAAAGCTGTGATGCTCAGATATCCCAAAATCACCGCCGGATCCCCGCCGCGCCGTGGGTCCCGGACTCCCCTTCCACTCCCTCCGACACGGCTTCGCAAGCTGGTTGGTGCGGAATGGGGTGTCGACCTGCGAGGTGCAGAAACCACTTGATCGCTCGAGTATTGCGGTAACGCCGGTATATTCGCACCTGCAGGCTGAAATGCAGCATGCTACGGTGAACAGGTTGGATCTCGGACAGAATTCAACGGCGGGTATTCACAGAAAATCCCCCCTCGACGCGGTGTCTCTCGATGATCTCACTCCAAGCGTGCCTGGACTGTTCGAGTATCCTGAGCAGTTCTACGAACGGGTACGCGGCACCCGTCCCTCGGTTACAAATCACCAGTGGCTTTTGAACAACAACAAATGATTCTGGTTTACCTCGCTGTCCATGAAATGGGGTAATCCCAATGCTGGCGATCGGAGGACCAATATTGACTCTTGTTCGGGAAAATGATAGTTTAGTGAATCAACTACGTATTGATCATATCCACAGGCGTCCGAGTCGCTTGTTTCTTCAGTAAAACTCGATGCCTCGGCTCTTTATGCCTCGCTGTTCTTCAGGGAATATCCCGAATTCCCGTCCGATACACATTACCCCGCGACCCCCGATCCTGTGAAAGAATGAGTCCGTTGACCCATTGATTCGGGGGGTTGCGTCAAGGATGTTTACACCCGTCCCCACTCATCACGATCATTCGAAAGGGAACATTACGAAAACATCATTGTCGTCGATCGCGGTCTCCATACTCCTCGTCGTCGAAACGTTTCACGCCGCCGCGGGGTGGACAAATTTGGGCCCCAGCTATAAAGTCATCAAGACCGTCGTTGTCTCACCCCAGGACACCTCGGTGGTCTATGCCGGGGCATTCGGATGGGGGGTCTTCAGGAGCACAAACGGGGGCGCGACCTGGAACCCCAGGCAGAACGGGCTTACGAACACCTACGTCCGGTCGCTCGCGGTCATCTCCGATAGCCTGGTTTTCGCCGGCACGAACGACGGCGTCTACAAGACCACAAACGCGGGTTCGCTCTGGGCGCTCTCGCAGGCTACCCCCTTCTCAGTGAGGGCGCTCGCCTATGACCCGGCGGGCGGAACGGTCTACGCCGGCACCTATGGAAACGGCATCTACCGGAGCACGGACCTCGGCGCTTCGTGGTCGACGGTCACCATCACAGACCCGGTCACTCTTGAAACGCTCACCCACGTCTGGTCCATCGGCGTTTACGGTGCGGACTCACTCTATGCAGGCGGATCCATTCTCGACATCTCGGCCGGCGGTGCGCTCTTCCGGAGTACCGACGCGGGATCGACGTGGATCCAAGTCCAACCCGTTATCGGTATCAGGAGCAGCGTCCGTTCGATCGCGATCAGTTCGAATTCTCCCGCGACCGGCCTCATCATCGGGACCGCGAACAGGGGTGTGTACAAGTCGACCAATGCCGGGACCAACTGGACGCAGATCAACGCAGAGACGACTCCCGGCCCGCTCCCCGATCTGCAGATCAACGCGGTTGCGTTCAGTCAGACGCACCGGTTTGCGGGGACCGACTCGCTCGGTGGGTTTTATGCTCGCGATCTCGGGGACACCACGCTCGGCTG
The DNA here is from genome assembly GCA_031379665.1 of Ignavibacteria bacterium. Classification (GTDB taxonomy): domain Bacteria; phylum Bacteroidota; class Ignavibacteria; order UBA10030; family SZUA-254; genus SZUA-254. The sequence continues at coordinate 11,626 of JANNFI010000034.1, read as the reverse complement.
GGTCGCGGGTGGCGGGCTTCCCGGGACGGCCGCGGTCGTGAGTAGCATCGATGTCAACGACCCGAATCCGGACGAGGTCTACCTCGGCACCGAAGGGGCGGGGGTCTACCGAAGTCTCAACACGGGGCTCACATGGTCCGCGAGAAACGCAGGCATGCTGGGGACCTACGCCCGCGCCGTTGCCGTCAACGGGAACGGCGACATCCTCCTCGGCACCAATTTCGGCGACGGGATATGGAGGTCGACCGACCAGGGTTCGACATGGACGAAAGCGGCAACACTGAATACCGTCAATTCCATCACTTCATTCGCCATCACGGGCAATCCGTCGATCGTGTACGCGGCAGCCTATGGCTCCGGCGTGTACAGGAGCGCCGACGGCGGGACGACGTGGACACTTACCGATGCCGCCTCGATGAACATCTTCGTGCGGACCCTCGTCGCCGACCCGGGGAACGTGGATGTCGTATACGCCGGTACGGGAAACGGTATCTACAAGACGACGAACGGCGGCGCGGGCTGGAGTGCGGTCAATACGGGGATTCCAGCGTCGACGGCAATCAGGTCGGCGACGCTGGACCCCTCGAATGTGAATACCCTGTACGCGGGAACGGACTCTCTGTTCCTCTTCAAGACGACCAACGGCGGGTCGAGCTGGACGAACTTTACCGCCGCGAACGGTTTCCTGCCCACCGACCATGATGTCCGCTCGGTGACCGTCGATTACGCCAACAGCAACGTCCTGTATGCCGGCGTCGACAGCGGCAGGGTCTACCGGAGCAGCAACGGCGGGAGCGCGTGGTCGCTCCTCGCGCAGCTGCCCGCGACGCATTCCGTCCGATCCGTGCTGATCCATCCGAACGACCACAGGATTTATTTCGCGGCCACGTTCGGCGACGGGATCTTTGTGAGCGTCGACAGCGGGATCCACTGGGCGGCGATGAACACCGGGCTCTCCGACTCCGAGATCAGTGCCCTGGTCAGCGACGGTGGGATCACCCCCACCCTTTACGCCGGGAGCGGGTCGCACGGCGTCTACCGGACATTCTATAGTTTCGTCAACTCGCCGCCGGTGCTGAGCACAATCGGTGACAGGTCGGTGTTCATGAACCAGCAGCTCCTCATCAGCGTCTCGGCGACGGACGCCGACGGGACGGATGCGGCCCTCACTGCCACCGGTATGCCCCCAGGGGCCCTTTTCACCGACAGCCTCAACGGCCGGGGCCTGTTCACCTGGATACCCTCCCCATCGGACCTCGGGGACCACCCCGTGACTTTCCATGCCTCGGACGGAATCCTCGCGGACAGCGAGACGGTGGTCATCCACGTTCTTGATCCCGGCTCGTCGAGCATCGTCACCGTTGGCGTTGAGTTTGGATGGAACCTCGTCTCCGTCCCGGTCGGCGTTCCGGATTTCCGGAAGGGAACCCTGTTCCCGACATCCACATCGCAGGCCTATGCATACATCGGGTCCTATGCCGTGAGGGACACCCTCAGCAACGGACCGGGTTACTGGCTGAAGTACCCTACATCAACAACCATCGTCTTCGGCGGGGCCAGCCTCGCAAACGAAACCCTCGCGGTGCGGGGGGGGTGGAACATCATCGGGTCGGCGTCGCAACCGATTCCCGTGACGTCGCTCCTGCCCGTTCCCCCGGTCGCCGTGATTTCCTCCACGTACGGGTTTTCCGGCGTGAGCGGTTACATCATCGCGGATTCGGTCCACCCCGGCTCGGGTTACTGGATCAAGGTGAACCAGGCGGGCGAGATCATTCTCGGTTCCGGTCCGGCGTCTTCGCCCGTCAGCAGCGGGAGGGTCGACGCCGTGCCCGAGAGGCGCAAGGCCGGCTCAGTGCATTTCCGTGACACGGACGGCGTCACGAGATCGCTCACGCTCTACGCCGGTCCCGCGCCGGAGTTCGATATCTCGGGGCTTCCGCCCCTACCTCCCTCCGGAATCATCGATGTGAGGGTCGTGGCGACGCAGGGTACCTTCATCTTTCTGGAACCGGGTAGCCGGGGAAGAAACATCCCCATTCAGGTATCCTCCGGCGGGGGGATCGTCGGCGTGACGTGGGAAATCGACGATCCTGCGTTCATCCTCAGGCTCGATGTCATACGCGGAGGCAGGTCGACCGGACATTCCCTGCAGGGATACGGCTCGGCCGAACTCGACCTGGACGCCGGGATCACCATCGGCCGGTTGGCGGTAGAATCGCCAGGCCCGAGTGACGCCTCCGGACAGGTGACGTTCCTCCTGGACCAGAACAGACCCAACCCCTTCAATCCTTCGACTGGCATCGGGTACGACCTCCCATCCGCCGCGCGCGTCCATCTCGCGGTGTTCGATGTCCTGGGCAGGGTCGTCGTCGAACTCGTGGACGGTGTCGAGGGGCCGGGACACCACGCCGTGACGTGGAACGCTGAAGGAATGAGCAGCGGGGTCTATTTTTACAGGCTGGAGGCGTCGATGGAAGGCGGCACCTCGGCGACACAGGTCCTGACGAAAAAAATGTTCCTCCTTCGCTGAGCAGGAGCCGGCATGATCTTCACGCTTCTCCTGCTCGCGTTCCTGGTATGGTTCGGTACCCGGGAGTACCGCAACCACCAGGCCACGATCCGACGCATCCCCACGCGGATCCACGTCAACGGCACCCGGGGGAAATCATCGGTCACCAGGCTGATCACCGGTGGTCTCCAGGCGGGGGGTATCCGGACGCTCGGGAAAACCACCGGTACCATGCCCTGCTACCTCGACCCCTCCGGCGAGCAGATCCGCATCCAGCGGATCGGGAAGGCCAACATCATCGAACAGGTCAGGGTCGCCCGACGCGCGGTATCGCTCGGGATCGACGCGCTCGTGGTCGAATGCATGGCGGTCCTCCCGGGAAACCAGAGGCTGGCCGAGGACCAGATGATCCACGCCACGATCGGGGTCATCACCAACGTCCGGGCGGATCATCTCGACGAAATGGGCCCCACCGTCGAAGACGTGGCGAGGTCGCTCTCCGCGACGGTTCCCACCGGCGGGACGCTCTTCACGTGCGAAAGAAATTACCTCCATATCTTCGAAGAGGCTGCCCGCAGGAAAAACAGCGATGTGCGGCTCATCGTCGAAGACGGGGTGACCGATGGGATGATGAAAGGCTTCACCTATCTCGAACACAAGAGCAACGTCGCCCTCGCCCTCGCCGTCTGCGAAATGGCCGGTGTGCCGGCCACAGAAGCGCTGAAGGGGATGCAGGCGGCTGTCCCGGACCCCGGCGTCCTGAGGGTCTACACCCTCTCGCAGGCGGACCGCATGATCGAGTTCGTCAACGCTTTCGCGGCGAACGACCCCGATTCCTACGTCGTCATCTGGAAGCTCATCGCGCCCTTCATGACGGCCGGGAAAAGAGTGGTCGTGGTCGTCAATTGCCGCAAGGACAGGGTCCAGCGTACCGAGAGCATGGCGGAACTCATTTCGCAAAAAATCCGGGCTGACCATTTCGTGCTCGTGGGCGAACTCACCACCGCCCTTGAGCACCGCGCGCGGGCCCTCGGGCTCCCGGGTTCGAAGATTTCCAATCTCGTGGGGGCGAGCGCCGAAGAAGTGTACGAGAAAATACTCTCCACATCGGAGAGCCACGCCATCGTGATCGGGATCGGCAATATCGTCGGTTTCGGGGAGGACATCGTCACCCATATCACCAACAGAGGGAGAGAGTATGCTTACTGAAGCCGCGCGTGACATCGTCATGCAGTCTGTCGGCATCGGCCTGGTGCTCAGCCTGATCTTCAGCGAGACGCTGGGGCTTGCGGCGGGCGGGATGGTGGTCCCGGGGTACGTCGCGCTGATGATCCATCACCCGCTCCGGATCGTGGGGACGATCCTCGTGAGCCTCCTGACCTTCGCGACGATCAAGTACCTGTCGAACTACATGTTCGTGTACGGCCGGCGGAGGATCGTGTTGGTGATCCTGGTCGGATTCGCCTTCGGCTGGCTTTCCCGGGAGGTCCTCATGTTCCAGACCGGCAGCATTTCCATCGAGCTCCAGTCGATCGGCCTCATTATCCCGGGCCTGATCGCGAACTGGATGGAGAAGCAGGGGATCGTCAAGACCATATCCACCATGATCATCGCGGCCGTCTTCATCAGACTGATCCTGATGATCACGACCGGCGGCGAGGTCTTCATCACGGAGGACTGGGTCATATGAAGCTCTCCCAGAAAAAACCGGACAACATCACGCTGGTCGGGCTGGCGGTGTTCTCGATCATTGTTTTCGTGATCGCGGAGAAGACGGCGGAGCCCGTCCGCCAGCCGTACTACGAGCGGAAACTCGGGGCCGCGAAAACCGCCCTCCTGGCGGGAGAGGCGATCAAGGAGTATTCCCGCGCGCTCGGCATCCCGATCGATGCTCAGAACGACCCGTACCGCACCGGCCTCATCGGACAGGAGCGGACGCCGATCACCTCGGATCGTGGTATCGTCAATGCCAAGATCCTCGCGACGAATCCCAACTACGCGGCGGTGTTCGTGGATATGCTGGTAAGGGCAAAGGTAAAGAAGAACGATGTGATTGCCGTCGGCATGACAGGTTCACTGCCCGGGTGGAACATCGCGTTCCTCGCGGCATGCGAAGCCATGGAGGTGAAGCCGGTTGTGATCTCCTCCGTGGGGGCCTCAGACTGGGGGGCCAACCTCCCAAACCTGACCTGGCTCGACATGGAGAGGATACTGGATGAGCGGGGGATCCTCAGGTTCCGATCGGTGGCGTCCTCCGTCGGCGGCGCGTCGGACAACGGGAGGGGGCTGTCGCCGGAGGGCCGCGAGCTGATCCTTGCGGCGATCGGGCGGAACGATATCCGGCTGCTCAATGAGGAGACACTTCAGGAGAGCATCGCGAAGAGGATTGCAATCTACGACAGCGCGAACGCGGGAACCCCCTTCGCCTGCTACGTGAACATCGGCGGAGGGAGCGCGTCGATCGGCGGAGCGGCCAATTCCCGGCTGATTCCGCCGGGGCTCACGCAACACCTGGCCGCAAAGAATTTTCCGAAGCGCGGCGTGATCAACCTGATGGCCGAGCGGGGGATGCCGGTCATCAATCTGCAGGACGTGGAAAAGATCGCCGTGCGGTACAACCTCCCCGTCGAGGTCCTCGACAAGGCCCCCGATCTCGGGGAGGGAACGCTGTATTTTAAAGACCGCTATTCCATTTCGAGCACCATCATCCTGACGGTGATCCTGATGGTGGTCGTGTTCGCGGTCATTCGCATCGACGTCAAGCATTACCTGTTCCGGAAACAGACCCCCAGCGGGGCGGAGACAACCAGATGATAACGAAAACCCTGTGTATCGTGGCTGTGATGCTTCTCATGGCGGCCGTCGCGCCGCTGCACGCCGGCGGCAGGAAAACGGTACGGCTGGTGCCGACCGGCGGAACGATCGTCAATGTCCTCATCGACGGGAAGGAGCGGGAATACTACATCCTGAAGAAAGGCGCCCCCGTTTCGCTCCAGGTCGAGGGCCCGGGCAAGCTCACGGTCACCAGCCGGGTGAAAATTCCCGCGGGCGGGAGCGCGAACCCCCGATACAGCATCCGTGTGAAGGAGGGTAAGAACACTCTCAAGCTCTATTCCACGCAGACGGAACAATCGGACGCCGCGTTCAAACCTGCCGGGGAATCCGCCGGGAAGAGCAGAAAATTCACGATGAAAGTCCCGGAGGGGATGTTCACCTACGAGTTCCTCCTCGAGGAATCGTCGGGGGACGCGGCGCTCCGGTTCTCGTTCCAGGGCTCGAAACAGTCGGGAAAAAGGACCGCGATCGAGCCTCTCACCTACGACAGGATCGTCACCGCGACAGTCAACGAAAAACTCATCGCTTATTTCGTTTCCTCCGTGGATCGTCAGGCGACGTTGCGCGTCATCGGTCCCACGAAAGTGAGAGTGACGACACGGCTGAACTACGATGAAACGATGAAGGGCTCACAGAAATATTCGGTCGTCGTGTCGGAGAAGGGCGTCAGGGTCGTCGCGCGACCGTTGCAGACGACCAAGTCCGTCGACCTCAGTTACAAGGAATGGAAGGAAGTGGTCCCCGGGAAGGCGATGTCATTCTCGTTTGAAGTCCCCGACGGCGAGCATGTTTATTCCTTCGCCCTCGACCAGTCGCTCGCCCATTCCGTTTCGCTGAGGTTCTCAATTCCCCAGAGTGACGTGGCCAATGAAGAATGAGTCTTCGCGGACGGCCGGTCCGTCCCGGCGTTCCGCGCTCTGGCCGGTGTCTCGCGCGCTGCTCGCGGCCTGTATGGTGTTCCTGCCGACGACGACCTCCCGTGCCCAGCAGGCCGACGATCCACCTGCAGACGCGCCGCAATGGATCTCGGGGCTCCTGGTCCTGGAGGGCACGTACGATGACAATTTCATGGAATATTCCCCCCGCGATCTGAACGAGCTGGCCAACGGCATCCGTCCGACGAAATACGTCGTCACCAGCGCGGACGACGCAATCGGCTCCATGAGGGCCCGTCTCGATCTAACGCCGCCGCTCGGGGATCTTGACTTCAGGACCAGGTTGCGTCTGCGATTCACCGGCGACTGGTACCGCACCAATTCCGTCAAGGACCACCGGACGTGGGGCGTCGAGCTCACCCAGAGAATATTCGGGGTGAATTACATCTCCCTCCGCTTCATCCGGGTTCCGGACTACTACCTCAGGAACCTCTACTATAAACGATACCAGATCCCTTCCCGCGCGCCCTCACACTACGACCGTGCCGTCGTCGAGAGGACGGATTTCGGCCTGGAGCTGGGGAGAAGAATGAGCCCCTCCCTGAGGCTGGCCGTCAAGTACGGGTACGACTGGGGCACCTACCCCACGCTGTTCGAGGAACGGGATAACAGCCTACATGCGGTGCGGATCGAGACCGATTACCGGCTCACCCGATCGGTGAGGCTCAGCCTGGACTACATGTACGCCATCCGGTGGGCCAGGGGGCGCGACAATTTCAGCGATCCGGCGTATGACAGCCTCGCCGATATTTCATCGCAATACAACCGGTTGGAAGCCAGGGTATCGTGGGACATGCGGCGCGCCGTTGCCCTTCCGCTCACCACCCAAACGGGTGTGGCCTACGAACGCCAGGGATATCTCTCGGGCAAACCCGGCGACATCTACCATTACGGCCGCAGGGACGATTACTGGAAGTTCGCCGCCGAACTGGACTATGATTTCCCCTCCGGCATCGGGATTTTCGTCCATTACATCTGGGAGGAGAACAGAACCAACCTCGGTGAAACCGGCGACGCAGGCAACTACCAGGTCCACATCGTCGGGACCGGCGTGGCGTTCTCCTTCTGACCCCGGCCGGGCCTCCGCCATGGACAGATTCAAGACCATGACTGAGCTCATCCTCCGCCTCAGGCCGGAAGGCCACTATTCCATCGCCGCGGTGGAAGACCGGTCGTCGCGGGTGAAGCTGTTCGCGCCCCATGGCGGAAGCATCGAACCGTGCACGGGACGAATCGTGGCGGAGCTCGCGGGCCCGGACTTCGACCATTACGTCTTTCGCGGCGAAATGTCCCGGGACTGTCACGCCACACTGCACGTCACGAGCGTGAACTACGATGAACCGATCTGCGAAAGGATGGTCCGGTCCGCCATCACCGCGCTGTCCGTGCACGGGAGCAAAGGATCCGAACCAGCAATCGGGGTTGGCGGCGGCAACGGCGACTACTCGCAGAGGCTCGGTGACATCCTTGTGAGAGAAGGGTATCCCGCCGGCCCGACAGCCGCCGGTTTGGGGGGCGCGAACCCCGACAATTTCATCAACCGGTGCGCGCTCGCCGGCGTGCAGCTCGAGTTGAGCGCCGGATTCCGCAGGACCCTCTTCCCGGGTTTTCCGCGGGACCTGCAGACGCACGCCGTCGAGTTCCCGAGGTTCATCCGGACTGTGCGTGCCTGGCTGCTCGCCGTCGAACACGAACTTTCATCCTTCACACAGGGCGGGACATGAAGAAGAAAATCGGCAGGAGGGAATTCTTGCGCCAGTCGGGATACACAGCGGCCGCAATAGGCACGATGTCGATGACCGGCGGAACATTCGCCGGGGCTATGCGGGGATCGACCAGGGGTGATGCGAAGAGCCAAAAGGTGATCGTCGTCGGCGCGGGACTCGCCGGATTAACCGCCGCCCTCGACCTCAGGACGGCCGGTTACGAAGTGACGGTTCTCGAAGCCCAGGCACGCGCGGGCGGGCGCGTCCGCACGCTGAGGGCCCCATTCGATGACGGTCTGTACGCCGAAGCAGGCGCGACGAGGATCCCGGACAACCACGACCTGACGCTCGAATACTGCCGGGCTTTCGATCTGCCCCTCGTGCCGTTCCGCCAGAGCGGCCCCTCGACAATTTACTATCTTTCGGAGAAACGGCTCGTCGCGAAACGGGGACAGGCCGTCGCGTGGCCAGTCTCCCTGAACGACGCTGAACGGAACCTTTCGATCGGCGGATTGCGGGAAAAGTACATCATGCCGGTCCTGACCGGCGACACCAAAGGCTTCGCCACCTATGACTGGCCGCCTCCGTCGCTCAAACAGTACGACGACATGACATGGGAGCAATTCCTCGCGTCGCGGGGCGCCTCTCCCGGCGCGATCCGGCTCCTGACGCTCGGACACAGCAGCGGCATGGTCAGGAGGGCCTCGGCCCTCTCCTGGATCCGCTCCACGCTTAACAGCCACGGCCGGGGGACCCTCTCGCAGATAGAAGGCGGAAACGACCGCCTCACGGAGGCGATGGCCGCCCGGCTCGGAGAGTCCGTGCGATATGAAACCCCGGTGACGGGAATCGACGCGACGGAGAGCGGCGTCAGGGTGACCATCCTCGATCACGGTAAGCAGGCCGAAGTGGAGGGGGGTCACCTGGTCTGCTCCATACCCTTTTCCGTACTTCGCGATGTGAGAATGTCATTCCCGTGCAGCGACGGAAAAAGGAACGCGATCGACGCCCTCCGTCACACGCCGTGCATGAAAGTGTTCATCCAGACCCGCACGCGCTTCTGGGAGAATGAGCACACCGACGGTTTTGCGCAGACAGACCTCGCGATCTCCGAGCTCTGGAATGCGGGCGGTCTCCAGAGGGGTTTAAGGGGCCTCATCGCGGCGTATATGACCGGCGAGGACGCCGAGGCGATGGGGCGGCCCGATGAAGAGGCGCTGATCAGGGACGTCGTCGAACAGGCTGATCGGATGTATCCCTCGCTCCGGAGCGCTTATGAGCGCGGAGCGGTTTTCAACTGGACGACGGACCGGTGGGCCCGAGGCGCCTGGGCGTACATGGCCCCGGGCGACACCACGATACTCCTCCCCCATGTCCATACCGCGGAAGGCCGCGTCCATTTCGCCGGCGACCACACATCACCCTGGCCGGGATGGATGCAAGGGGCCTTACACTCCGGCCGTCGAACCGCCAGGGAGATCGCGGAATCCCGTTGAACCGGGAGCAATCGCTTTCACGCATTCATTGCTTCTTGGAGCGTGATGGAGTATATTTCCCTCCGAAAAACAGGTGAACCCTCTTGGATAAATTCATCATCGAAGGCGGCGCGAGGCTCCACGGAAGCGTCGCCGTCAGCGGGGCAAAAAACGCGGCCCTCGCGCTGATGCCGGCCACGTTGCTGGCCAGCGGAAATTATTCCTTCACGAACATTCCCGATCTAAGGGACATCGCGACGATGGGCCGCCTCCTCCAGACGATGGGAGTCGACGTCGAGCGCGAAACCCACTCGCTGCGCATCAACACGTTCCGTGTGAACCGGTTCGAGGCCCCATATGAGCACGTGAAGAAGATGCGCGCGTCCATTTATGTCCTCGGTCCGCTCATCGCGCGGTACGGCTACGCGAAGGTGTCGTTGCCGGGCGGTTGCGCCTGGGGGCCGCGTCCGGTGAACCTCCACATCGAGGGGATGCGGAAACTCGGCGCCACCATCTCGATCGAGGGGGGATACATCATCGCCAAGGCGAAACGGCTTATAGGAAAAAAGGTGGACTTCGACGTCTCGAGCGTGGGCGCGACTGGAAACGTCCTGATGGCGGCCGTCCTGGCGAGGGGCACGACACTCATCACGAACGCCGCGCGCGAACCGGAAATCGTGGCTCTCGAGAAATTCCTTGTACGAATGGGCGCGAAGATCGGGGGGATCGGCACCGAACGGCTCGAGGTGGAGGGTGTGGACGCGCTCCATCCGGTCGACGAGGAGATGATCCCGGACCGGATCGAGGCGGGTACGCTCCTTGTCGCTGCGGCGATCACCGGCGGGGACGTGCGCATCGAGCGGTGCAAACCGTCGCAATTGCGTTCGCTCCTCACGCACCTGAAGCGGACGGGCTGTTCGATCCGCAGCGGCGCCGACTGGGTGTCGCTCAGGGCGCCCCGACACCTGAAGGCGGTGAACGTCTCGACCGCTGTCTACCCCGGATTCCCGACCGACATGCAGGCGCAGTGGCTGGCGCTGATGAGTGTGGCGAAGGGGAGCGCCCGCGTCACCGACACTATTTATTTCGACCGATTCAAACACGTCCCCGAACTCATCCGCCTTGGCGCCGACATCGGCATCCGGAAGAACGAGGCCGTGGTGCACGGCGCGAAGAAGCTCTTCGGGGCGAAGGTGATGTCCACCGATCTGCGGGCGTCGGCGTCGCTCGTGCTCGCGGGGCTCGCGGCCGGCGGGAAGACCGAGGTCCTGAGGGTCTACCACCTCGACCGGGGGTACGACCACCTCGAGAAGAAACTCCGGTACCTTGGTGCGAAGATCCGGCGTGTCGCCGGCAGGGAATTCTGATCCGGATGACCGCGCGCCCGAGCCCCCGCCCGACAATAAAGGTCATCGCCGTCCTCCCGGCCTATAACGCGGCCAGGACGCTCGAAGCGACCATTAGCGACATCCCGCCGGGCACGGTCGACGAGGTCATTCTGGTCGACGACGCGAGCGAAGACGACACCGTCGCGCTGGCCGAGCGGCTCGGCCTGACGGTGGTCCGCCACGAAGCGAACAAAGGATACGGCGGCAACCAGAAGACCTGTTACCGGACGGCGCTCGAGCACGGCGCCGACATCGTGGTGATGATCCACCCCGACTACCAATATGACTCACGGCTCACGCCGCACCTTGTCGCGTTCCTCAAAGACGGCTACCACGACGTCATGCTCGGATCGAGGATTCGTACCAGGGACGAGGCCCTCGCCGGCGGGATGCCGCTTTATAAGTACATCGCCAACCGGTTGCTCACCTTCACGCAGAACATCCTCACAGGGATGAACCTCTCCGAATGGCACACCGGGTTCCGCGCCTACACCCGCCACGTGCTCGAAACGGTCCCCTGGGAGAACAATTCCGACGACTTTGTCTTCGACAGCCAGATGCTCGTGCAATTCGTGGCGTTTCGCTTCCGGATCGGAGAAATCCCCGTGCCGGTCAGGTACCACGACACCGCCTCGTCGATCAACTTAAGCAGAAGCGTCATGTACGGGCTCCGCACGCTCCAGACCGTCGCCCAGTATCTCCTCTTCCGACTCCGGCTCTCCAATCCCCCGATGTTCAAGGGCAAGCGTGGAAACCCGGGTACCATCACCCGTGGCGC
>JANNFI010000019.1:0-28261 GCA_031379665.1 Ignavibacteria bacterium | reverse complement strand
TCCATCTGCACGACGAGGCATTCCTGGAGCGTGCGCGAGCCGATGCCGGGTGGATCGAGCCGCTGGATGCGGGCGAGGACCGCTTCGCTGCATTCGGTCGTGAGCGAGAGACCGTGACCAAGGTTGACATCCTGGAGGATGAGCGAGAGGCTCCTCCGGAGGTAGCCGTCCTCGTCGATGTTGCCGAGGATTTCGTCGGCGAGGAGTCGTTCCTCGCCTTGCAGGTCGAGCAACGAGATCTGGTCGGAGAGGCGTTGGATCAGGGTCTGCTCCGCCGGCTGCGGGTAATCCTCCCGGTCCTCGTGGTCGGAGCGGGCGATCCCGGTTTTGTAGCCGTCGTAATCGTCGCTCATGTAATCTTCGGCGGAGAATTCGCCGCTCTCGCGGTCGGCGGTGGTTTCGGCGCGCGATTCCGTTTCGGTCGCCTCCGGCGCTTCCGCCGTTTTTGCGTCGGCGTTCTCCTGAACCTGTTCCGTCTCGGTCTCTTCTTCGAGCAGGGGGTTCATCTCGAGCTCGGCTTTGATCCGTTGCTCCAGCGCGAGGATCGGGAGTTGAAGCAGCTGGAGGTACTGGACCTGCTGCGGTGTGAGTTTCTGCTGGAGCGACAGGCGCTGTGAGAGATGGAGCATCGTCGGTTACGCCTCCCCCTCAGGCCTCTCCGCAGATCCGGCCATCGCCGCGCTCCGCTCGTCGAGCAGGCCGTACCAGTCGGCCCCGAGGCGCCTCACGAGGGCGTCCTTCACGAATTCGTGGAGCCTCGTACCGGCCGCGCTTCCCTTCTCGCGTCCCGCGGTGCATTCCGGAATCTCCTCGTACCGCAGGAGTCCCGGCTCTCCGCCCGAATACCGGAGCGGGAACAGATGGCAGGAGAGGGGTTTCCTCCAGGGGATCTCGCCATTGTTGAAGGCCATCTCGAACGAGCACTTCGCGACATCCCCCTCCCACATCACGAATACGCACTCCTTGTTGTCGATGACCGCCGTTGCATAGGCGCCGGCGAATCCGTCGACCATCCCCTTTCGTTCGATGACCTTGATGTTCCGGGGAGCCAGGTATTTCCGGACGGACGGATAGTGCTGCTCGACGAACTCTTTTTCTTCGTCCAGCAGCGGTGCCCCGCGCGTGCCCTCGAGGGTGCAGCAGGCGCCCTTGCACTTCGCGAGATCGCAACTGAAACGCTCCGTCGCGACGTCGTCGTCCACGAGTACTTCGCCGATGATCATCATATCGGAGCCAAAATACGAAAATTCCCGGCAAGAGGAAAGCCGCGAGTGACCGGGCGCGCGGTTCCGGCGCCTCAGATCTGCCTGATGAAATATTTTCCCGGGAGCTGCCGAACGAGGTTTTTCATTTCGAGCGAGAGGAGGGTGACGAGGAGGTCAGGTATCGCGAGCGACGACCGCCCTGCCAGCTCGTCGACGTGGACAGGTTCACCCCCGAGCAGGTTATAAACCGCCCGTTCCGGAGGGGGAAGCGCGCGGGGTTCGCGCGAACGCGCCATCGCGGACGAAGGCGTGGTCGCACCCTGCGGCGGGGTTCCGCCGGGCAACCCGCCAACGATTTCACAGAGGACGTCGTCGACACGCTCCACCAGTTTGGCCTTCCCGTCGCGGATGAGGGCGTGGCACCCCCTGCTCTTGCGCGAGTGGACGGTTCCCGGGACGGCGAAGACCTCCCTGTCCTGGTCGAGGGCCATCGAGGCGGTAATCATCGCCCCGCCGTCGTCGTCAGATTCGACCACCAGCGTGCCGAGGGAGAGCCCGCTGATGATCCTGTTCCGCCTCGGGAAATTTCCCGGCTCGGGGCCCGCCCCTGGTGGATATTCTGAGAACACCGCCCCCGAGGCCGCGATATCGCCGGCGAGACGACGGTTCTCCGGCGGGTAACACCGGTCTGGCCCCGTGCCGATGACCGCGATGGTCGCGCCGCCTGAGTCGAGCGCCGCGCGGTGTGCCCTCGTATCGATCCCCCTGGCGAGCCCGCTCACGACCGTTACCCCGGCGGAGCCCAGTTCGCGGGCGAAATATTCCGCCATCACCAGCCCGTACGGCGTGGGACGCCGGGTCCCCACGACGGCGACGCAGGGATCGCAGCCGCGCTCACGATTGCCGGTGACGAAGAGGACGGGAGGGGCGTCAAAGATGGCCGCGAGACGCGGCGGGTAGAGCGGGTCCCAGAGGTGGAGGATGCTTCCTCCTGCCGAGGCGAGCTCCGAGAGTTGTCGCGAGACCTCGACCTCCCCCACCGCGAGCGCCGGTGAAACGAAGAAACGTTGGACGTCGGCGGCGATGCGGGCGGTGAATCCGGGGACCGCCGTGAGTCGCGGTTCGGCCGCGTGGCGGACCAGGACCGGATCGCCGAAGAATGACACCAACGACCTCAATCTCCTGACGCCGATGCCCGGGATCCGGCCGAGGAGCAGGAGTTCCCGGACGCGGGCCGCGTCCTCAGCCCAGTTCGTCCTTGAACCTCGTCAGGAGGGCTTCGGCGGCGGCGGCGGTGCGGGCTTCGGTGATGATGCGGACGATCGGCTCGGTGTTCGATCTGCGCAGATGCACCCAGCCGTCATCGAAATCGAATTTCACGCCGTCGTCGCGGTTGGTGTGGGCGGTCGTCGAAAGTCGCGACGCGACCGCCTCGATGAGAGCGGCCGTGTCCTTCCCCTCGGAGCGGATCGATGTTTTCCTGATGACGTACTCCGGGAGCGACGCCCTGAATGCGGACATCGTTTTCCCGGATTGCGCAAGCGATGAGAGGATCAACCCGATGCCCGCAATGGCGTCGCGCATATGGTGGATTCCCGGGAAGATCACCCCGCCGCTTCCCTCCCCGCCGATTACGGCTCCGATCGCCTTCATCCTCCCCGCGACGTTGATTTCCCCCACCGGAGTCCGCTCGACGCTCGCGCCATACCGCGCGGCGACATCCTCCACGGCGCGCGTGGTGGAGAGGTTCACGACCACCTTGCCGGCGCCCCGTGGCGAAGCGCCGAGCACGTAGTCCACTGCGGCGGTGACGGTATACTCCTCCCCGAAGGGTTCCCCTTTTTCCGTGATGAAGACGAGGCGATCGACGTCCGGATCGACGGCGATGCCGAGGTCCGCGCCATTGCGCTTCACCGCCTCGCAGAGCGCGCCGAGGTTCTCCGGGAGCGGCTCCGGGGTCCTCGCGAACACCCCGCTGACGTCGTCGTTCAAGCCGATCACCGTGCATCCGAGCAGGCGGAGCATTCCCGGGACGACCACCCCCCCGGCGGCATTGATGCAGTCGGCAACAATTTTAAATGAGCGTTTCCGGATCGCGTCGGGTTTCACCAGGGGATGCGATAGGACCGCGTCAACGTGCCGGCGGGCCGCCGCCTCGTCCTTTGTATGGCGCCCCATTCCATCCCAGGGCGCGTACCGCGGCGGTTCTGACAGAATCTCCTGGAGGCGCGCGTTCTCCGGGCCGTCGAGAAACATCCCCGAGGGGCCGATGAATTTCATGCCGTTCCACTGCATCGGGTTGTGCGAGGCGGTGATGGAGATCCCGCCAGCGGCGCCTTCGGTCGCCACCGTCAGGCCGATCGTTGGCGTGGGAACGACCCCCAGGGCGAGGACGTCGCACCCCATCGAGAGGAGTGTCGACGAGATGATGTTCGCAAAGGGTGCGCCGGTGATACGGCCGTCCCTCCCGAGGACGATCTTCCCGCCTCCGGAGTACCGCGCGAACGCGGCCGCGTACCGAACCACGACCTCCGGCGTGAGCGAATCGCCCACCACACCCCGGACCCCGGAAATACTGACCATCAATGACATCGTCGTCGCACCTATATTGTTGGATAATCTATCTGAACGGGCGGAAGCATGCAATACCGGTTTCTCCTCATTCGCGCCGGCGAATTCCGTTCCGGTTGGTGCCCGCACCGAACGGCGGAAACATACCGAAAAACCGGAAGACGGTCAAGACGGCGAGGCTAGCTAGTTCGTCGCGTATTGTATCTCTTGTCGCTTTTCCTTACTATCCATCGATGGCTGTCACCGAGGTCACGGCGCTCCGGCTCTCGCCGGTGCAGAAAAATTTCCTCCTGCGGAGCGGCAGGAGCTCGATGGAGGCGGCCGTCAGGAAACAGACGCCTCCCTCCCCCGATACGTCCGACCCGATTCTCCTTCAGCCCTGCGGCGCCTTCGTCACCCTCACGATTTCCGGCGAATTACGCGGATGTATCGGTTTTTTTGAGCCGATCTATCCCATCGTTGAGGCTGTGTGGCGCTCAGCCGTCAAGGCCGCGCTCGACGACCACCGATTCGCGCCGGTTCGCCCCGCGGAGCTCCACCGGATCGGGATCGAAATCTCGCTCCTCTCCCCCAAGGTCAGCGTCGAAGCGACCTCCGACATCGTGATCGGCAGGGACGGCCTTTACCTCGAGACCGGGTCCGCGAAATGGCTCCTGCTTCCGCAGGTCGCGACCGAGTACGGGTGGGACGCCGACACCTTCCTTCTCCACCTCTTCAGGAAGTGCGAAATCCTCCCCGTGCCGATCGGAACCCCCGGAGTCGCCGTGTACAGGTTCAGCGCCGAGATTTTCTCCGACCCACCGGAGTCGCCCCGGACTCCGCCCCTGACCCAGTCCGGGAAACCCCGATGACCCTACGGCCGGATCGGAAAACGGATACGGGCGCTGTCCGACGCGCCGCGGTGGCGGGGCAGTTCTACTCCGCCGATCCGGTGACGCTCGAGCGTGATGTCAACGAGATGCTGGGCCGGTGTTACGGCCATATCCCGGCGGGCGTTCCGGTCGCACTCGTCAGCCCGCACGCCGGGTACCGGTACTCCGGCCCCACGGCGGCCGAAGGGTACAGCGCCGTCCGCTCGGGAAAATTCGACGTTGTCGTCATCGTCGCCCCAAGCCACCGTGAATATTTCGACGGCATATCGATCTTCCCCGGAAAATCGTACGCGACGCCGATGGGCGAGTTGTCCGTCGACGACGACCTCCGCCGCGCGCTGACCGTGGACGACCGGTTCATCAGGGTGTCGGAGGAGGGTCACCGCGATGAGCACGCCGTCGAGGTCCAGCTGCCGTTCATCATCGCGTTGTTCGGGGCCCTCCCCTTCCTGCCGGTCGTGATGGGAGACCAGCGGGGTGGGCTCTGCCTGCACCTTGGAACAAGGCTGGCCGCGGCCCTCGCCGGCCGCAGGGCGCTGATCGTGGCGAGCACCGACCTTTCGCATTACCACCCCTCGGATGTCGCCCGCCGGATTGACGCTCGTTTCGTCGCGCTCTTGGAACAGTTCGACGTCCAGGGCATCATCCAGGGGCTCGACGACGGAAGCCTCGAGGCCTGCGGCGGCGGTCCCGTCGTCGCCGCGCTCTCGGCCGCATCGGCCGCAGGGGCCGACCGCGTAGTTGTCCGCCGAGCGTGCAATTCAGGAGACACCGGGGGCGACACCTCCTCAGTTGTCGGGTACGTCTCAGCCGTGGCGATGGCGTCGTGAAGAAGAAGCATCCCTCGGTCTCGCTGATCGGCGCCGGCGTCGTCGGGTCGACGCTCATCTCAGTGCTGGCGAAGGAGGGATACCGGATCCTGAGCGTCATCAGCCGCAACGGCCCCGCGGCGATCGCGCTGGCTAGGAGCGTCTCCTGCCCGCGCGCATCGACGGAGATCGCCGACGTGGACCGGTCCGCCGACATTATCGTGATCGCCGTCCGGGACTCAGACCTCCGTGGGGCCGTCCGGTCCCTGGCCGGAATCCGCGGGCTGAAACTGAAGGGATGCACGGTGATCCATACTTCCGGCGTACACTCCGCCGACGTCCTCTCCCCACTGCGGAAGGCGGGCGCCTCGATCGCGTCGTTTCATCCGCTCCAGACGTTTCCCGCCGGCTCTACCTCCCCCGCTCGCCTTCGCGCGTCGGTCCGCGGCATCTATTTTGGCATCGACGGCGACGACATCGCGACGGCCGTCGCCAGCCAGCTCGCCACCGATCTGGGCGGAAAACCGCTCGCCGTCCCGGCGGAGATGCGGGCGCTCTACCACACGGCCTGCGTCTTCGCCTCCGGTTATCTCGCGGTGGTAATGCATGCGGTCTCGACATTGTCCCGGAGCTCGGGGATATCTCTCCCCTGGACCGACGTCTTCGGCCCCTTGATGACGGCGACGATGGAAAACACTGTCCGCGCCTCGGCGGCCGATGCGCTCACCGGACCTGTCCTGCGCGGCGACACCGGGACGATCGCCGCGCATCTCGGCGCTCTCGAGAAATTTGCGCCGGAATTCATCCCGCTCTATACCATCGGCGCCCTGGAGGTGGCCCGCGTCGCCGTCGCGAAGGGTAAACTCAAGCAGGCCGGATACGACGAACTCCTTGCCTCGTTCCGCAGCAGCGTGCGCGCGACAAAGGCGGGCCGCGGACGATAAATTTGACCGTCATTCAACCCACATTCAACCTCATATGACATTCGAAACGCTGCTCTACGGTGTGGCCGACCGCGTCGCCACGATTACGATCAACCGGCCGGACAAGCTCAACGCGCTCAACACACTTTGCAAATCCGAATTGCTCAAGCTGCTGGAATCCCTCCGGACTGACGCGTCCGTCCACGCCGTCATCCTCACCGGGTCGGGCCCGAAGGCCTTTATGGCGGGCACCGACATCGCCGAGCTCACGAAGCTGGACCCTGTCTCCGGGAAGGCGTTCGCCGCAGGCGGTCAGTCACTCTTCGACGCCGTCCAGCACCTGGGAAAGCCGGTGATCGCCGCCGTCAACGGGTATGCGCTCGGAGGGGGATGCGAACTCGCCCTCGCCTGCCATCTGCGCGTCGCGGCCGACAGTGCGAAGTTTGGACAGCCCGAGGTGAACCTCGGGATCATCCCAGGGTACGGCGGAACCCAGCGGCTCGCCCGCGTCATTGGGTACGCTCGCGCGGCGGAGATGATTCTCACCGGGCGACAGGTCGACGCGCAGGAGGCGCTCCGGATCGGACTCGTGAACAACGTCGTGCCGGCGGCTGAGCTGATGACACACGCAGGCGGGATTGGGTCGGCGATCGCCGGAAAGGGAATGCTCGCCGTGCGGATGGCGCTGAAGGCCCTGAACGCGGTCTTCGAGCTGCCGCTGAGCGAGGGCCTGCGCGTCGAGGCGGGCCTCTTCGGCGAGCTCTGCGGCACGGCCGACTTCCGCGAAGGCACGGCGGCCTTCCTCGAAAAGCGGAAACCGGCGTTCGGCGGATCGTGACACCTTCACGATCCGGACTCGCGGTGAAGCTCGGCGGATCGGTGCTTGTGGCGGGCATCCTCCTCGCGCTTTTTCTTTATACATCCTCCGAGCGTCCGACGGCCATACCTCCCGTAACCGACCCGGCCGAGCGCCTCGCGACGATCGCCCGTCTCGACCACGGGATCGATTCGGTGCTCGCTCTGTTCGGCGTGGCAAGCGCCGGCGTGAAAAAACAGTCGTACGAGATCCCCGGGGAAGGACTCACCCGCACCGAACGCCTCGTGTCCATCCCCGACACGATCGTCCCGGTGAGCGTCAACGCCGCGCTGAACGACCTGGCGCGTCGTTTCAACGCCCGCGCCGTCGCATCAGAGAACCTGCGCCTCAGGCTCGTGACTGTCCATCTTGAGCTGGACGGCCGGATCGTGCATACCGTCATCCTCAGGAAGGCTCCCCGCAATTCCGCTCACGGCGGCCGCCGGCCCGCCACTTAATACAGGGATTTTTTTATATTACCGGGCTTCGGACCGGCATTCCGGATCATCCGCGGCGCACATCGCCGTCCCGGCGGACGGGCGATCTCACACATTTCACGTATTATTCAGACGAACAGCGTATGGCGAAAGACGCACCGGGTCAAGAAGGTGGACAAATCGGGCAGGGCAAGCAAGGCGGACAGGGATTGCTGGAGAAGCTCGTCTCCCTCTGCAAGCGTCGGGGGTTCATCTTCCAGTCGAGCGAAATCTACGGCGGCCTGAACGGCGCCTGGGACTACGGTCCTCTCGGCGTCGAGCTCCTGAGGAACGTCAAGAACGCATGGTGGAACGAAATGACCAGGCGCAGCAACGTCGAGGGCCTCGACGCGGCGATCCTGATGCACCCCAGGGTCTGGGAGGCGTCGGGCCACGTCGAGAACTTCACCGACCCGATGGTCGATTGCCGGCAGTGCAAGGCGAGGTTCCGCCTCGACATTCTCTTCGATGAAACGTCTGTCAAGAAACGCAAGGAGATCCTCCGCGCCCTCGAGCCGGAGCGCTTCGCCGGACAGCATTCCGACGACACGGTGGCCGATGAATTCTCGAAGCGCGCGGAGGCCGACACCTCCGCGATCCTGAAAATGCTCACCTGCCCGTCGTGCGGCAACAAAGAGACGTTCACGGATGCGCGCACCTTCAACCTGATGTTCAAGACCTTCGTGGGTCCGGTCGAGGATTCCAGCGCGGTGGTCTACCTCCGGCCGGAAACGGCCCAGGGGATATTCGTGAATTTCCTGAACGTGCAGTCGGGAAGCCGGCAGAAAGTTCCCTTCGGCATCGCCCAGATCGGGAAGGCGTTCCGGAACGAGATCAACACGAAGAACTTCCTGTTCAGAACGCGCGAGTTCGAGCAGATGGAAATGCAGTTCTTTGTCAAGCCCGGGACCGACGTCGAATGGTTCGAATACTGGCGTGGAGAGCGGATGCGGTGGTTCGAGTCGCTGGGGATGGAGAAGGAACGGCTCCGGTGGCACCAGCACGAGCCGGGCAAGCTCGCCCATTACGCCAAGGATGCTTACGACATCGAGTATCAGTTTCCCTTCGGATGGGGGGAAATCGAGGGTGTCCACAACAGGACCGATTTCGACCTCTCCCGGCACGAGCAGTTTTCCGGGAAGAGCCTCAAGTACTTCGACGCGGAGTCGAAGGAGAAGTTCACCCCGTACATCATCGAGACGTCCGCCGGCGCGAGCCGGTCGTTCATGGCGTTCCTCGTGAACGCCTACCGCGAGGAAGAGGCCCCAACCTCGGAGGAAGGAGCGTCGGAGACGCGCGTGGTGCTCAAACTTCATCCGCGGCTGGCGCCGATGAAGGTGGCGATCTTCCCGCTGGTCAACCGCGACGGGATGCCGGAGATCGCAAAAAAGATCGAAGAGGAACTCCGGCCCCACCACCAGGCGTTCTACGATGACAGCGGCGCCGTCGGAAGGCGGTACCGGAGACAGGACGAGATCGGCACGCCGTTCTGCGTGACCGTCGATTCACAGACGCTCCTGGACCAGACGGTCACCGTCAGGGACAGAGACACGATGGCCCAGGACCGTATTGCGAGTCAGAAGGTTCTTTCCTATCTTAACGACAAAATGCAGTCAACCCCGGGTTAACAGGGAAAGGAACGGAACGAATCATGAGAAAGAACATTGTAGCTTTGTTGCTCACGCTGGCCGTGGCGTCGATGCCCGTCATCAACGGGTGCGGGACCAGTAAGACCATCCAGGGCGGAGCCATCGGGGCGGCCGCCGGCGGCATCCTCGGAGGCATCATCGGGAACGCGGCCGGAAACACCGCGGCAGGCGTCATCATCGGCGCTGTGGTCGGCGGTACCGCCGGCGCGCTGATCGGAAACTATATGGACGAGCAGGCGGCCGAAATGCAAAAGGACATCGAGGGCGCGAAGATCGAGCGGATCGGCGAGGGGATCAAGATCACCTTCCCGTCGGGAATCCTCTTCGCCACGAATTCGTCGGAACTTCAGCCGGCCGCCGGGGAAAACATCGCTAAACTCGCCACGATCCTCCAGAAGTACGACGACACCAACATTATTGTCGAGGGCCACACCGATTCTACGGGAACATCCGAACACAACCAGCAGCTCTCCGAGCGTCGCGCCGCGAGCGTGGCGAACTACGCCAGGTCGAGGGGCGTCAGAGGCGAGAGGTTCACCAGCCTCGGTTACGGGGAGAGCCGGCCCGTGATGTCCAACAACACGACCGACGGCCGGCAGGCGAACCGCCGCGTGGAGATCGCCATCTTCGCCAACGAGGACCTCAAGGACGCCGCGGAGAAGAACCAGATCAAATGACCGCCAACCCACCGTTGCGCCCCACGACCCGGCGCGCGGCGATCATCGCCCTCATTTCCAGCCTGGCGCTCACGGCCCTCCCCTTCGGCGGCGGGCTCCGCGCCCAGTGGCTCGGCGATTCGGCCAGTGAGGCGCTCACCCGCTCGGGGATCGAGCACATCTACAACCTCCAGCTCGACAGCGCGCGCGGTGAATTCCGCGCCGTGGTCGCAAACCACCCCGACCACCCCGCCGGCCATTTCTTCCTTGCGGCGGTCGAGTGGTGGCGCATCATGGCCGACATCGAGAACACCGCATACGACGGAAATTTCATCGGGATGCTCGACGGCGTGATCGAGGTCTGCGACCGGCGACTCGACAAGGACGAGAATGACGTCGCCGCGCTCTTCTTCAAGGGCGGCGCTCTCGGCTTCCAGGGGCGGCTCCACGGGAACCGTGAGGACTGGATCAAGGCGGCTAACAACGGCCGCAACGCCCTTCCGATCGTCCAGGAAACGTACCGGCTGGCTCCGGAGAACGAGGACGTGCTCTTCGGAATGGGTATCTATAATTATTACGCCGCCATCGTTCCCGAGATGTATCCGTTCGTCAAGCCGCTGATGCTCTTCTTCCCCGAGGGAGACAAGGCGAAGGGGCTTGAACAGCTCCGCCGGGCGTCGAAGCAGGCGAAATACGCAAAAACCGAGGCGTCGTATTTCCTCCTGCAAATCCTCTACAACTTCGAGAAGCAGTACGCCGAGGCCGGCCTGATCGCAGCAGACCTCCATACGAAGTATCCGGACAACCCGCTCTTCCACCGGTATGCCGGCAGGACCGCGGCCGCGCTCGGGCAGTGGGAATCCGCCGCAGAGAGCTTCGGCGAGATTTCGCGCAGGGTCCGTGCCGGCAAATTCGGGTACGGCGGCATCGTGGAACGCGAGAGCCGGTACTACCTCGGCACCATCGGCCTGCAGAACGGGGCGCTGGACAGCGCCCTCGTGCACCTCTACCGGTGCGACGAACTCTCGAGGACGCTCGATGTCCAGAAGCAGAGCGGCTTCATGACGCTCGCCAACTTGAAGATAGGGATGATCTACGACCTCCAGGGGAAGCGCGACCTGGCCCTTCAGCAGTACGACAAGGTGCTCGCTCTGAAGGACTACCAGCTGGCTCACGAGCAGGCCCTGCGGTACAAGAACGCTCCGTACGTGAAATTGTGAACCGACGGTGACCCTCGCCCTCATCTTCGGGCTCATCGCGGCGGCCGCGGAAGTTTTTGGCGGCGCCCTCGTCACACTCCGCAAGGAATGGCCGCGGAAGGTCCAGGAACATCTCCTCGCTCTGAGCGCCGGATTCCTCCTCGCCCTCGGGTTTTTTGAATTGATCCCGGAGAGTCTGAAGCTCCTCGGCGAAACCGCCTCGCTCTGTTTCCTCGCCGGCTACTCGATGCTCCATTTCTTCGAGCACACCATCGTCGGCCACCTCCATTTCGGCGAGGAGACCCACAAGGACGTGATGATCTCCAGAACCGCCTCCCTCTCCGCCCTCTTTGGCCTGATGGTCCACGCGTTCTTCGACGGCCTCGCGATCTCCGCCGGCCTCCGGTTCGACACGGCGATCGGGGTCCTGATCTTCATCGCCGTCTTTCTCCACAAGATTCCCGAGGGTCTCACGATCGCCTCGATCATGCTGGCGTCCAACCACGACCGCCGCCGGGCGTTCCAGGCGTCGCTCGCCGTCGGCGCGGCGACCGTCCTCGGCGTGCTTGCCCTCTTCTTCCTGGACACGGTGAGCGCCACCGCGGCCGGGATCGCGTTCGGGTTCTCCGCCGGCACGGCGGTGTACGTCGGCGCGAGCGACCTTATCCCGGAGATTAACCGGTCCGGGAACAGGGTCACGCCGCTGCTGGTGTTCGGAGGGATGCTGCTTTTCTACGTCAGCAAGCAGCTGATCGGAATGATGCTCTGATCCCCCGGGGGATCAGAATGCGAGGGAAAACCGGTGGAAGGCGCCGACCGGGCCGTTCGAGGTGAAGGCGTAATCGAACTGGTAATCGCCGGTGGAGATCCCCATCCCGATGGAGAACCCCGCGAGTCCGCTCCCCGTACCCTCCCCCAGCTTCAGGTCCTGCCTCCGCTCGTTGTTGTATCCCCCCCTGAGGAAGACGTTCGGACTGAGTGTGAATTCCACGCCCACCGAGAACGCCTTGAAGCGGTCGCCGAAGGAGTCGCGCTCGTCGGTGAGTTTATGGATTTCGGCGATGAACGTCGCGGGGAGATGTTCCGGAGTGAGCGCGACGCCGACGCGCAGATCGAGAGGAAGGGCTTCGCCGACCGTCGCGTACGGATCGAGTTGCGTCCCTGCGTGGAGGAGCGAGGCGCCCACGACGACGCGCTCCGGCACCGCGACGAACTGTGCGCCGATGTCGAGCGCGACGGCGGCTGAGCTGTACTCAGCGATCGACGAGTGGACGAACTTCACGGCCATTCCGTATCGGAGCCGCTCGGTGAGAGCGTTTCCGTATCCGACGCTGATGCTCAGCTCCCCCGCCCCGAAGGTCCCCAGGTTCTGCCCTTCCTGACCTGTCCTCTGAAAATCCCCGTAATTCATATAGAGGGCTCCCGCACCGAGGTAGCCGAATCCGTCGATTTCCTCTCCCCAGGAGAGGTTGGCGGAATTGATGTCGAGGATGTGCTTGAAGTAACCGATCGAGAACCTGCGCCTCGTGAGGGTGGCGACCCCGGCCGGGTTGTAGAAGATCAGGTTGGGATCGTCGGTAAAGGTCAGGATGCCGCCGCCGAGCGCGCCGGCCCTGGCGCCAACGTCGGTCCGGAGAAAATCGAAAGTGCTCCCCGACCCCGCCTGCGCCGGAATGGCGCCGGCGATGATGACGGCGCAGATGACAAACGCGTGTCGGACGTATGGACGCATTGTGGTACCGTCTCCGGGCTTCGAACAGTGGTGTGTAATCTAGGCATTCGACGAATAAAAGGCAACGTCATCGACGGCCGGCTTGATTTTCTTGATCGGCGTTCGTATACTTCCCTCCAAATCAGGAAAGGACCACCCCGATGAAGATGATGTTCACGATGGCGCTCACGATGCTTGTCCTGGCCGGCTGCTCCGGCTCGGGCGGCAGCACGGACGGCTCGAATCCGTCCAATTCCACCGGAGCCCCACCTTCGGGGTCGCTGGACGCGCAAACCACCCCTGACTTTCCCCCCGGGAAATTCACAGTCCAACTGGGCGCGTTCCAGTCGAGTGAGGGGGCGGAAAATATCGCCTCAGTGACAAAGTCGCGCTTCTCAAAGGAAGTTTACACGGTCGTCAACGACGCCGACGGGCTCTACAAGGTGATGCTCGGCGTCTTCGACACGAAAGACCTGGCCCGGGCCTTTCGCGATACGATCGTGAGGCAGTACCCCGACGATTACCGCGACGCGTGGGTCTCCGAACTGGCCAAATGATGTTTCGGATAGTCTCACGGTTAGTCTCCCGGATGTTCTCTCCGAAATCTTTCCGGTTCGGCCTCCCCGGCGCCGCGCTCGTCCTGCTCGTCCTGCTCGTCGGCGGATGCGGAGGATCTGATCCGGCTCAGCGCGGCGCGACTTCCGCGAAGGGGGATTTCCCGGGGGACGTCCCCCAGGCCGAATCGTCCTTCCGACCGGCCGACTACGGCGTCGAGACCTGGGAACAGGACACGCTGGTCAGGCCGTCCGGCGAGGTGATCCCCGGCGCTGACCCGGCGGTGGCCGCGTCGCCCGACTCCATCCCCGGTGTAAGGGTCCAGGTGTCGATCACGGGAGACATTGATGACGCGAACAATCTGAGGGATTCACTCTCGGGGGAACTGCCGAAGGAGTGGGTGTACGTGGTCTACCACGCGCCGTACTACAAGATCCGCGTGGGTAATTTCGTGGACCGGTTCGCCGCCGGGGAGATGCTCGAGCGGTTGCGCCGACAGGGATTTCCCGACGCCTGGATTGTCCCCGACAGGATCGTCCGTAACCCGCCCCCGAAACCCGCCGCCCTCATCCCGGACTCCACCGACGCCGGCGAAACGCCCCGCTGAGCGCGGGACGGTAATTCATTTCCCGATCCCGATCCGCACCCCCTCGATCGGCCACTTCGGCCTCACTTTCAGCGTGTCGGCATAGACCCCGAACTCCTCCGCGAATCGGAGCGGATAGGGTATCCCGCTGTCGTGAACTCCGTTTCCATTCCCGTCGACGAACGCCCAGAGCCGGTAGAGCCCATCGGGGATCCGGTCGAAGAGGAACTTCCCTGAGGCATCGGCCCTGACCCGGCGATGCCCCGCCTCGGCCCCGGATGGACCCTCCGCCTCGACGAAAACCGCCCCCGCCCCGGGGGACGAGCCTTCCGATGCGACAACATCCCCCCCGATGCTCCCAAGCAATTTTTCTTCCCGTATCCTGAACCGTCGGGAGATCACTGAATCTCGCGGGACGTTCCCCGCCCTGTCCCGGACCGAATCGAGGCGCGCGGAGAGTGCGTACCACTCGCCCGGCGCGAATGCGGGCTCTGGGAGGAACTCCGCCATCATCGGCCCGCGCCATCGAAGCGCACCCACGATGGCGGACAGATCGGCACGACGCAGTGAGAACCCGCCGGTGAACGACCCGGTATCGACTGGTTCGTTGAAGCTGATGCGCACGGTGTCGTCTGGCAGAATCCCGGTGACGCTGTCGCGCGGAATGCTGAGTGTGATCACCGGCGGGACCGTGTCCGGGTCGGGGACCGCCGTGAACAGGCCGGACATTCCCGGGGACACTGAACGATTGCCCTGCCGATCGGTGAACGGCCCGAGGACCAGCCGGTACACGGCCCCGGAGTCCTGCGGCGTCGTCGTGACGAGGTAGTCGCGCCCGGTCGAGTCGGCCTGCGCCACGTCGAGTACACCGAGGGGTGTCCCGTGCGACGTGTCGGTGATCGAACCGACGAACGAGTCCGACGCCGGAGCCAGCGCTTCGTTGAACCGGAGGAGAACCGAAGACCCGTCCCTCGTCCGGACACCGGAGAGAAACGGCCGGAGCGTATCCTCCAGGGCGAGGCGAAATCCGATCCCCTGGAGCGTCCTGACGCTGTCGTCGAGCCGAACATCGTCCGACGCCATGGCGTACGAGTCGTTCTGGATGTTGTAAAGCTGGTTCTTGAACACGTCGCGTAGCGCCATCAGCCGGTACCGGCCCTTCTTCATGTTTCGAATCGTGAAACGGCCGTCCTCGCCGGTCTGCGTCAGGTAATCGGGTCGAACCGATGCGGGGTTGAGCGTATCGCCGCGACCCTCCCCCACGTCATAGGCGAATACCATGGTCCCGCCGGGAGCGGAGTCGTGGACCCGACCCTCCACGCTGCAGCTGTCAATAGTTTCGCCGGTCGAGAACGCCAGGTTGAACGCCTCGGCAAGCCGGTTGGTCCTCGAGTCCTTCGCGTCCGTACCGATGGTGAGGATGTACGTGGTATTTGCCTTCAACGACTCAGCGAACGAGATCTCCACGTCGCTCCCACTCCAATCGTACCGTAGTGCGCCCGGCGACGGCGAAAGGAAAACCGATTCCTGAAACGACCGCCGGTCGAGGTCCTCGGAAAATTCCAGAACCAGCTTCGTCTCACGATAGCGCAGCGCGCCTGGTTCGGGGGACGAGCGCACCACCACCGGCGGCTCCTTGTCGGGGGGGCCTCCGACCGGCGGGCCCTGGGACGCGCACCCGGCGATCCAGCAAAGACCGGCGATGCACAGCAAAACGGCGATCCAAAGCGAACGTGCGGCGATGAGGCCGCGCGCCATCGCGTAGCGGGGAGGTTCAGCGGCCATCGCCCGGCACCCCCTCCCTGGCAAGACTGTCCGCCGGTGCGGCTGGCGGGGGCAGAGTATCATTCTCCAACCTGGCTCGCGCGGCGGCGGCGCGCCGTCGCTGGAATTTTCGCACTTCGCGCAGGTGCTCGGCGTACGTCCTGGAAAACGTGTGGCCTCCTGACCCGTTCGCGACGAAAAAATAGTATCCGTGCCGCTCCGGGTTGACCGCCGCAAGGATCGAGGCCCTCCCCGGGTTGTTGATCGGGCCCGGGGGAAGCCCCGAATTCCTGTAGGTGTTGTAGGGGGACGGACGCTGGAGGTCGCTATACGTGAGCCGCCGTGGCCCGTCTTCAAGGATGTATTGCACGGTCGGGTCCGCCTGGAGGCGCATCTGTTTGCGGAGCCGGTTCGAGTACACGCCGGAGATTGTAGTCCGCTCGGAATCGACAGATGTTTCGCCTTCGATGATCGAAGCGAGCGTCTGGACCTGGTGCACACTCATCCCGTGCCGCGAGGCGCGCGCGCGGAGGCTGTCGTCGAAGAAGATGGTGAACGCGCCGGCCATCGTCGCGAGCACGGTTTCCTCCGACTCCTGCCAGTAGAATTCATAGGTGCTCGGCAACAGGTATCCTTCGAGCGTGGGGGCGTCGATGCCGATCTTGCGGATGAACGCGGTGTCCCGGACGAGCCCCATAAAGAGCGCAGTGTCCAGCCCGAGGTTCCGCCTGTAGAGCGCCGCGACGCGCCGGGCCCGCATCCCCTCAGGGACAACGAGGGTGACGAGTTCAACCGATTTGCCGAACTCGAGGTCCTCGAGGATGCGGCTGTTGGACATCCCGGAGCGAAACCGGTAGCGCCCGATTTGCATCCTTCTCGTCGAGCCGAGAATCCGGGCGGCAACATTAAAAAGCAGGCGGTTTCTTACCACTCCCGACGTGACCAGCGTGTCCTCAATCTGTCGAAAGGTGTCTCCTTTCGAGACGGTGATGATCCGGTCTCCGTCGAAGCCGTTCGGCGCCCAGAGCGTGACGTAGAGAGCGCCGAGCCCCAGGACGAGCACGACCCCGAGCGACCAGGCGAGCCGTCCGCGGGCAAGCGGAGCTACCGAGCCTGCCGAGCCTGCCCTTCTCCGTCGTGCGACCATTGTCAGGTCACGCCGTCATCGCGAGGTTCGGATCGGCCTGGAGGGCATACGGCGACGACACGCCGGCCGCCAACTTCCGGTACCCGGTGAAGGCGATCATCGCGGCGTTATCGGTGCAGAATTCCAGCCTCGGGACGTGCAGGACGAAGCCCTCCCGCCCGGCGGCGGCCTGCATCTTTCGCCGAAGCTCCCCATTCGCCGAGACGCCGCCGGCGACCGCGACGTCGCGGACGCCCGAACGATTCCGGGCAGAGACGGTTTTTGACACAAGAACATCGGTCACGGCGGCCTGGAAGCTGGCGCAGAGGTCGGCGAGGAGTTTCCTCCCGGCGGCACTTTCTCCGTCTGGCGCCGTGGCAGGGTGGGCCTTCAGCCAGTAGAGGACGGCGGTCTTGACGCCGCTGAAACTGAAATTCAATGTCCCGTCGGCGGCCATCGAGCGTGGAAATGTCACGAATGCGGGATTTCCATCCCGGGCGAGTCGTTCGATCGCCGGTCCGCCCGGGAAGGGCAGGCCCAGCATCTTTGCGACCTTGTCGAACGCCTCGCCGGCGGCGTCATCGAGGGTCTCTCCGAGGATCGCGTGGTGGAATTCCTCTCGTACCAGGACGAGCTGGGTGTGTCCGCCGGAAACGGTGAGGCAGACGAAGGGATACCCGGGGGCACCCTCTTGAAGGAAATTCGCGTAGATGTGCCCCTCCATGTGGTTGACGCCGACGCAGGGAATTCCCAGCCCGTACGCCAGCGATTTCGCGAAATTTACGCCGACCATCAGCGAACCCATCAATCCGGGCCCGGAGGTCACCGCCACCCCATGGAGTTCTTCGCGTCCCACCCCGGCAACCGAAAGAGCCTGCTCCACCACCGGAACGATCAACCGGAGGTGCATCCGGGACGCGAGTTCCGGCACGACGCCGCCGAACCTGCGGTGATCGATCTGGGACGAGACGATATTGGAAAGGAGCCGGCCGTCGGAGATGACGGCCGCGGAGGTTTCGTCGCAGGATGATTCGATGCCAAGGACATTCATACGGAAGGGAAATAAGCGAAAACTCGTCTTGAATTCCAAAAGGGTGCGCACGCGGAACTGCCGTTATTTGGATTCCTTTCGGGTTTTTCATACCTTGGTTCGACTTTTCTGCAGCCATGAACGAAATGCCCGATCAGCCAGAGGCGGACCTCTCAAAATTACGAATCACCCGGGAACAGCCGGCCCATGGCGCCCCGAAACCGGGCGTCCGGACGGCGATCCTCCTCTATTCGGTGGGCGCCATCGTGATCGTCCTCGGCGCCCTCTTCCTCATCCGCACGCTTACCGAGGAGCCGGAAACTGTCGAAATCGCGACGGCATCTTTCATCTCCCCATCGATGGACAGGACCGTGTTGACGGCCAGCGGGTACGTCGTGGCCCAACGCAAGGCGGCCGTCGCTTCGAAAGCCACCGGACGGATTATCGCCCTCTATTTCAGGGAGGGGGACAAGGTCCGCAAGGGAGACATCATCGCAAAAATTGAAAGCGAGGACGTGGAAGCGTCGCTCGAACAGGCGAGGGCGGAACTCGAGGTCGCCACCGCGTCGCTATTCGACGCACGGCGGATCTACGAACGATCGGATACGCTCATCGCCCGCAACCTCATCTCTCAGGCGGAGTTCGACGCCGCTGGATCGCGGTACCAATCGGTGAAGGCGGTCGTCCGGTCCCGTGAAGCTTCGGTGAAATCAGCCGAAGTCGCCCTCGAAAACACCAACATCCGCGCCCCGTTCGATGGGACCGTGCTCTCCAAGAACGCCGACGTCGGCGAGGTAGTCGCCCCGTTCGCCGCCGGGGCAAGCTCCCGCGTTGCCGTTGTGACCATCGCCGATATGACATCGCTCCAGGTCGAAGCGGACGTCTCCGAGTCGAACATCACCAACGTATCGATTCACCAGCCGGTCGAACTGACGCTCGACGCCTATCCTGAGCGCCGCTACAGGGGGATGGTCGACAAGATCGTGCCCACGGCCGACCGCGCCAAGGCGACGGTGATGACGAAGATCCGGTTCATCGAAAAAGACGAGCGCGTCCTGCCGGAGATGGGGGCGAAGGCCCATTTCCTCCGCGATGAGCCCGCCGATACCGCCGCGTCCACTACGAGCCTGTTGGCCGTCGACGCGAGGGCAGTGATAAGGACCGCTGACGGGCCAGCCGTGTTCGTCGTGGACGGGACCACGGCGAAGCTCACACCGGTCAGGACCGGCGTAACACTCGGCGCGATGATTGAAATCACCGGAGGGCTCACCCAGGGGACCAAGGTCGTCATCAGCCCGCCGGAAAAACTTTCCACGGGGAGCCAGGTCCGCCTCAGGGACTGACGGCCGCCCGGACCCACACGACGTAACGGAGAACACCACGATGTCGCTCGTATCGATTAATAATATCGCCAAATCGTACTGGAGAGATTCGCTCGAGATCCCGGTACTAAAGAACATTTCGTTCGACATACCGAAGGGGGAATTCCTCGCCCTGATGGGACCGTCGGGGTCCGGGAAGACCACGATCCTGAATCTCGTCGCCGGCATCGACCGCCCGACCAGCGGGTCGGTGGTCATCGACGGCACCGACGTCACGGCGTTGAATGAATCGGCCCTCGCCGTCTGGCGTTCACGAAACGTCGGCTTCGTCTTCCAGTTCTACAACCTGATGCCGGTGCTCACGGCGCTTGAAAACGTCACCCTCCCCCTTCTGCTCACGAAGATGACGAAGAAGGAACGGCAGGAACGCGCGGAATTCGCGCTCAAGGTGGTCGGACTCGGCGACCGGGTCCACCACTACCCGCGGCAGCTCTCCGGCGGACAGGAACCGCGCGTGGCGATCGCCCGGGCGATCGGGACCGATCCCACCCTGCTCGTCGCCGACGAGCCGACGGGAGACCTCGACAAGATCTCCGCCGAGGAGATCATGAACCTCCTCGAGCGGCTCAATCGCGAGTTCCAGAAGACGATCATCATGGTGACGCACGACCCGAGGGCCGCCGAAAAGGCCCACACCATACGGCATCTCGACAAAGGCGAACTCTCCTAGGGGGCCGGCCATGTTCATCCTCACACTCATCCGAAAAAACCTCCTCCGGCACAAACTCCGGACGTTCCTGACGATCCTCGGCATCACGATCGCCGTGCTCGCCTTTAGCATGATGCAGACGGTGGTGTCGGCGTGGAACGCCGGCGTCGCCGCTTCGGCGGCCGACAGGCTCATCGTGGTACACTCCGTATCGTTCATCTATCCGCTCCCTCTCGCCTACAAGGCGCGGATCGAGAAGCTCCAGGGGATCGAGACGGTCTCGTGGGCGAACTGGTTTTCCGGCATCTACATCGACGAGACGAATTTCTTCGCGCGGCTGGCCGTCGATCCCGCAACGTTCTTCAAGGTATACCCCGAGTTCATCGTCTCGGACGAGGCCCTCGCCGAACTTGCGAAACAGCGCAACGGCGCTATCATCGGCGCGCTGATCGCCGAGAAATACAACCTGAAAATCGGCGACATCATCCCTCTGCAGGGCGACATCTACCCCGGTGACTGGGAGATGAAGGTGGTCGGCGTCTACAAGGGACGCGACGAGGGGACCGACGAATCGCAGATGCTCTTCAACTGGGAGTACCTCGATCAGACGATGATCAAGACCCAGCCGGCCCGCGCCGGGAGGGTGGGCTGGTACGTCATCGACATCCGCGATGCGACCGAGCGGGCGCGGATCTCGGCGGAGATCGACGCCCTGTTCGCGAATTCGGCCGCCGAAACGAAAACGCAGACCGAGAAGGAGTTCCAGCAGAGCTTCGTCTCGATGTCGAGCGCCATCATCACCGCCATCAACCTCGTCTCGGTCGTGATCGTCGGGATTATTCTGCTGGTGCTGTCAAACACCATGATCATGACGGCAAGGGAGCGGTTCCGTGAATTCGCCGTCCTCAAGACGCTCGGATTTTCCACCGCCCACCTCGTGGGCCTCATCGGCGGGGAGTCGATGGTGATCGCCGGTCTCGGCAGCGCCCTCGGCGTGGCGCTCACCTTCCCGGTCGCGGCCGTGGTCGAGCAGGGGCTGCCGTCCGGATGGTTCCCGGTCTTCATCGTCAACCCGGTGACCCTCGTCTACGCCGCAGTGGCCGCGTTCGTCGCGGGAGTGGTCGCGGCGATGGTCCCTGTTGCCCGGACGGTCAGGATGAAGATCGTCGACGGACTGCGGCAGGTCGGATGAGGAGCAGACGCCAATGACCGAATTCTTCTATACGTTTCCCCTCCTGATCGTCCTGATCGTCGCCGCGAGGCTGTCGAGGAACCTCAGGATCTATATGCGCAGGAGCCTCGTCAGCCGCCCCGTCACGTTCATCCTCACGCTCACCGGCATCTCCCTCGTCGCGTTCGTCTTCGCGGCGGTGCTGATGCTCGCGAAGGGCCTCGAGCGGACCCTCGTCGAGACCGGTTCCGACGACAACGGTGTCGTTCTTCGCAAGGCGGCGCAGACGGAATTGATGAGCCAGATCGACCGCGACGCCATCAACATCATCAAGACACAGCCGGAAATCGCCCTCGGACCCGACAGCAAGCCGATGGCCACGGCCGACATCTTCGTCCTCATCAATATTCTGAAGAAGGGAACGGGGGATATGGGCAACGTGACCGTGCGGGGGGTCGAGGCGGCGGCGATGCCGTTGCGCGACCGGGTGCGGATCACCGAGGGGGCAATGTTCACATTCGGCACGGGTGAGATCGTTGTCGGGGCGAACATCGCGAAGAATTTCGACGGGGTCGCCATCGGACGGGAGCTGAAATTCGGCGGTTCCCTCTGGAAGATCGTGGGCGTCTTCGAGACAGGCGGGACCGGTTTCGATTCGGAAATATGGGGGGATGTGGACCAGATCATGCCGTCGTTCGGACGCCCGGTCTATTCCTCGCTGACCTTCAGGCTGACGAACCCGTCGGAATTCGCGGCCTTGAAGGCCCGGATCGAGGGCGACAAGCGTATGAACTATCTCGAGCTCTTCAGGGAAAAGGAGTACTACGCGAAACAGTCGAGCATGATGGCCTCGTTCATCACCATCCTCGGTACGATGGTGACGGTGATCTTCAGCCTCGGGGCGGTCATCGGCGCGATGATCACCATGTACGCGGCCGTGTCGAACAGGACTGTCGAGATCGGCACGCTCCGCGCCCTCGGCTTCCGAAGAATGACGATCCTTTCCACCTTTCTCCTCGAGGCGATCCTCATCGGCCTGGCGGGCTCGGCGGTCGGTGTCTTCGCCGCGTCGTTCCTTCAGCTCCTGGTGATCTCGACAATGAACTTCGGAACGTTCACCGAACTCGCGTTCGGCTTCGACCTGACGACGGACGTGATCGTGTCTACGTTCGTCTTCGGATTCATCATGGGCGTGATCGGGGGATTCCTCCCCGCCGTCCGCGCTTCGCGGATGAACATCGTGTCCGCCCTCCGGGCGACCTGAACACTTAACCGCACTTTACCACAGGAGAGCACCAATGTCTTTCACGAAAATCGCCACATTCATCCTCCTCATCGTCGTCGTCGGATTCTGCGCGCAGACGGCCACGGCACAGATGAACGGTTTCGGCCTGGGAATCATCGCGGGCGAGCCGACGGGCATCGCGTTCAAGGGCTGGATGGGCCAGACCACCGCGCTCGATGCCGCGCTTGCCTGGTCCTTTGCCCACGAGACAACGTTCCACGTGCACGTCGACTACATCTTCCATACCGATGGCGTCACGAAGCGCGCCGACCTCCCGGTGTATTATGGCATTGGCGGGAGGATCAAGACCGGGGGCACCGACGCCGACCGGGTCGGCGTTCGCATCGTAGGCGGGATTGCCTATTACATTCCCGACGCTCCGATCGACCTCTTCGGGGAGATCGTCCCGGTCATCGATGTCGCCCCCGACTTCGCCCTCCAGCTGAACATTGCGATCGGCGCCCGATACTTCTTCCGGTAGGCGCCAGGAGGGCGGAAAAACCCCAGGGGCCCAGGGGCGGAAGCGTTTGCGCAATACGAACTTTTTCGTATATTGGAATCTAAATTCAATCGAATCATCCCAGGGAAAGACAGGTTAGGATAGAGCAATGTCAAAAGTCTGCCAAATTTGTGAAAAAAGGCCGGTTACCGGCAACAACATCAGCCACGCCCACAACAAAACACGCCGTCGCTGGCTCCCGAACCTCCAGCGCGTGCGCGCGGACGTGAACGGCCGGGTCCGACGTATGCGCGTCTGCACTACCTGCATCAAGCAGGGGCTGGTGCGCAAGGCCGCCTGACACTCGTTCTCCCGAACAGTATACCGAAGCCCAACCGTTGGTTGGGCTTTTTTATTTCCCGGGATTGGATATATTGGGACTTCGATTTGGTGATCGATTGGGTAAACAATTGGACGATCAATCGGGTAATCAATTAGGTAATCAACGCCACCAAAGACCGTAACCCTTCCCGCGACCGATGTCACTGCCAAATTCGCTGACGATCCTTCGGATCTTCCTCACCCCCCTGTTCGTCGTCCTCCTCATTTCGGATTCATCGCTCCAGCGGCAGCTGTCGGTCGTCGTCTACGTCGTTGCCGCGTTGACCGACTGGTACGACGGTTGGATCGCGCGGAAATATGGGAGCCAGTCGCGGTGGGGAAAGTTCCTCGACCCCCTGGCCGACAAGATCCTGGCAAGCGCAGCGCTCTTCACGTTTTCGGCTCTCGGACTGATCGACGCCTGGATGGTCTGGGTCATCGTCGCCCGCGACATCGTGATCACGGCCCTGCGGAGTTACGGCGAATGGACCGACCACCCCATCGTGACCTCGAAAACGGCGCAGGCGAAGACCTTTGGGGAATTCATCGTCATCTGGTACATCCTGTTGCTGCACGTCGCCGGATCGGTTCCGGTGATCCGGTTCGAATTCTCCGGCACACTCGACGCACTGACGGACCCCCAGGTCCTCTTCGGGATGATGCTGGTGGTCACCATCTCGAGCGTCGCCACGGGGCTTATGTACTGCGTCGACAACCGGCGCTTTCTCGCCGACCTCTATGCCCGCGCATCGGAACCCGCCGGCCCCCGGTGAGGCCACCGGGCGGAGCGCCCCCGCGGTAGCACGGTTCATCGCGACCGGGGCGTACACCGGTTATGCGCCCTGGGCGTCCGGCACCGTCGGGACGCTCGCGGGACTCCTCCTCTACCTCATCCCCGGCGTCTCCTCGCCGCTCGTCCTCACGTCCCTGATCGTTGTCGTGTTCTTCGCCGGACGGTGGGCCGCGGAGTGTGTCGCGCTCGCCGACGGAAACACCCTGCAGGCTTCCTCGGCAGCCGCGAAACGGATCTTCCAGCCCGGACCGGCCCTCCACCCCGATCCCTCGATCGTGGTCATCGACGAAATAGTCGGAATGTGGGTCGCCCTGCTCTTCCTGCCGAAAGAGATGCCGGCGATCCTCCTGGCGTTCGCCGCGTTCCGGCTCTTCGACATCGTCAAGCCTCCCCCGGTCGCGTCGCTCGAGAGGGCCGCACGTGGATGGGGCATTATGCTTGACGACGTCGCGGCCGGGGTCTACGCCAACGCCGTCACCCACGCCATTCTCTGGCTCGTCGGATGAAGGCGGTCATCCTCACCGTCGGAGACGAACTGCTGATCGGCCAGGTGGTCAACACCAATGCGGCCGTCATCGCGCTCGGCCTGAGCGACGCCGGCATCGACGTCCTGCGGGTCCTCACCGTGGGCGACGACAAGGCGGAAATCGATCGCGGCCTGCGGGGGTCGCTCGAAGCCGCTGACGCGGTCATCGTCACCGGGGGCCTCGGCCCAACCCACGACGACGTGACCAAGGCCGCGGTGGCCGCTTTCTTCGGCCTTCCGCTCGTCCACGACCCGGCGCTGAAGGAACGGATCGCAGCCCTCCTCGCCTCCAGAGGGATACCCTGGACAGACGCCGCCGAAGAACAGGCCACCGTGCCGTCCGGGGCAACCATCCTCCACAACCGCTACGGCACGGCGGGGGGAATCCTCATCGAGAGGAAGGGAAAGATCGTCATCGCGCTCCCCGGCGTCCCGTACGAAATGGAACAGATGATGAACGACTCCGTGGTCCCGCTGCTCTCGGCGAAGGTTTCCGGCCCGGTCAGCGTGCATCGTACGCTGCGTACCTCGGGGATTTCTGAATCGGCACTCGGCGCCAGGCTCGGCGTCCCGGCATCGCTCCCCGCCGGCGTGAAACTGGCATTCCTCCCTTCGCTCTCCGGCGTCAGACTCCGGCTCGACGCGTCCGGCTCGACGCGCGATGGGGCACGCCGGTTGATCAGCGAGGCGGAAGCGCTGATACGTGAGCGCGGCGGTCGGTTCGTCTTCGGGGCCGAAGGAGACGAACTGGAATCCGTCGTGGGAGCGCTCCTCTCCTCGTCGGGCCGTACGCTTGCGTGCGCCGAGTCGTGTACCGGGGGCGCTATCGCCAGGCGGCTCACGTCGGTGCCGGGGAGCTCCTCCTATTTCCTGGGCTCCGTGGTGGCGTACGCCAACCGGCTCAAAGTAAAACTCCTGAACGTCGACGCCGCCCTGATCGAATCCCACGGGGCTGTCTCCCGGGAAACGGCGCTGGCGAT
Organism: Ignavibacteria bacterium; assembly: GCA_031379665.1. Classification (GTDB taxonomy): domain Bacteria; phylum Bacteroidota; class Ignavibacteria; order UBA10030; family SZUA-254; genus SZUA-254. The sequence goes on along the minus strand of JANNFI010000019.1, from coordinate 2,667 downwards.
GGCCCTTGGTGTCCGGCAGGCGACCGGGTCCGACATCGGCGTCGCCGTCACCGGCATCGCGGGTCCGTCGGGCGGCAACCCCGAAAAACCTGTCGGAACCGTCTGGATCGCCTGGTCCGACGACTCGGGATCAGTCGCCCTGAAGCACACCTTCGGCGAGGGCCGGGAACGGGTGGTCGAACGTGCCACCGCGGCGGCGCTCGACCTGATCCGCCGGAAGCTGCTTCGGCTGGAATAACGCGCGGCCGCGATCCGCGCGCCCGTCGCTCTGCGCGTCGCCATTGACGCGGGACCTGCTCCCCCCCCGGATTCCAACAGAAGGATCGTCCGTTCCATCCACAGATCATGATCGCAGGAGTCCGCGAGCAGGGGGTCGGGACCCACTTGACATCCATATCAAAAAATCTTACTTTTGATCCGCGTCTCACGCTCGTCTCCGAAATATTTGAAGACTGTCCTAAAGGAGATCCTTGGCCCGAACATCGCCGTCAGCGAAACGAAAAACCGTCCTCTTCGTCGACGACGAAGCGATGTGGCTGAACGCGGTGAAGGCTGCGGTCCGGGGCGGGCCGGTAAAGGTCGTCACCGCCGCGGGCGGGGAGGAGGCCCTCGAGAAGATGGTCCGGCAGAAACCCGACCTGATCCTGAGCGACGTCAGGATGCCCGTGATGAACGGGTTTGACCTCTTCGAGAAGGTCAAGAGCGATCCCACTCTGCGCTCGATACCGTACGTCTTCATGTCCTCGATCGACGATTTCGACGCGCGGAAAACCGCCCGGGATATCGGTGCGGACGATTACGTCGAAAAACCCTTTGATGTCGTGGGAGTGAAGTCGATCCTCACCGACCTCCTCGACCGATTTTACGAACACTGACGGGAACGTCCCGGATTTCCGCCCGAATCGTCACTCACTCACAGCACCGGAAAGGCAAGTTCATGGCAGACACCAACAGAAACGAAGCGCGGATGCAGGCGCTGCGTATTGCGCTCGAACAGATCGAAAAACAGCACGGCAAGGGCGCCATCATGAAGCTCGACGATGGCCCCATCGCGAAGATCGACTCGATATCGACGGGATCGATCTCCCTCGATGCCGCCATCGGCATCGGCGGGGTCCCCCGCGGGCGCGTGATCGAAATCTTCGGGCCGGAGGCGTCGGGCAAGACCACCATCTGTCTCCACATCATCGCCGAGGCCCAGAAGAACAACGGCATCGCCGCCTTCATCGACACCGAACACGCCCTCGACCTGACGTACGCCCGGAAGCTCGGCGTGGACGTCAACAACCTCCTGCTCAGCCAGCCGGAATACGGCGAGCAGGCGCTCGAGATCGTCGAGACCCTCGTCCGCAGCGGGGCCCTCGACGTCGTCGTCATCGACTCGGTGGCGGCGCTCACCCCCCGGGCCGAGATCGAGGGGGAAATGGGAGACCCGACGATGGGCGTCCAGGCCCGTTTGATGTCCCAGGCGCTCAGGAAACTCACCTCGGCGATCAGCAAGTCCCGCACGACCGTGATGTTCACCAACCAGCTCCGCATGAAGATCGGAGTGATGTTCGGCAACCCTGAAACCACCACCGGCGGTAACGCCCTCAAGTTCTACGCGTCGCTCAGGCTCGACGTCCGTCGCATCGAAGCGATCAAGGACGGCACCAACATCGTCGGGAACAGGGTTCGCGTGAAGGTGGTGAAGAACAAGGTCGCCCCGCCGTTCAAGGAGGCGCAGTTCGACGTCCTCTATAATGAGGGAATCTCGCGGATCGGCGATCTCATCGACACCGCTGTCGAAAGGAATATCATCGCGAAGAGCGGCAGCTGGTTCGCCTACAACGGCGAACGGATCGGCCAGGGCAGGGACGCCGTGAAGAAGTATCTCGCTGAGAACGAAAAAATAACATCGGAGATCAACCTGGCTCTCCGGGTAGCCCTTGGACTCGCCGAAGAGGCGCCGAAGCCCGCGGCGCGCCCCGCGCAACCTGCACAGACACCGGCGGCAGCGGTTCCCGCGGCCCCTCCCGTGGCGAAGCAGGAGGTCGCGAAGAAGCCGGTCAAGGCCTGACGACCGACACCCCCGACCGTCGGCGATGATCGTCACGAAGATCGAACGACAGAAGAAAGACCCGGAACGATACTCGGTCTTCCTCGACGGCTCTTTTGCGGTCGGCGTGCGATCCCCGGTGCTCCTGCGCGCGGGGCTTCGCAAGGGTGACGACGTCTCTCCCGAAACCCTGGAACTCCTCCGGGGAGAGGAAGAGTTTGGCGCCGCGCGACTGGCCGCCGTCAGATACGCGGGCCGGAGGCGGCGGACCGAAAACGAAATCTGGAAAAAGCTCACCTCCCTCTTGTTCCCGACGCAGGCGATCGAATCCGCGATCGGCGCTCTCCGCGAGGCGGGTCTTGCTGACGACCGCGCCTACGTGAGGGCCTATATCCACGACGCCCAGCTTCGCCGACCCGCCGGCGGCAGGATGATCGAGCATCGGTTGAAGGGCAAGGGAATCCCTCCTGAAATCCTCCGCGAGGAGCTTTCGACAGCCCTCGGACCTGATGAGGAAGCTATCCTCGCCGGGCGCTGCCTGGGCCCGTACATCGCCAGGATGGACCGTCGGACCGCGGCCGGAAAGGCCTTCCTCCCCGGGGAGAGGGCGGCGGTCCTGCGTCGCTACC
>JANNFI010000003.1:0-7965 GCA_031379665.1 Ignavibacteria bacterium | reverse complement strand
CCTGGTCTACGGCCCCGCCTCCCTCTATACCAGCCGGATCGTCAACGGCAACACATTCAACGACGGGTCGTGGGCCGTCTCGCTCAGCGGCTACAACACTGCCCTGCTCTCTTCCGGCACACAGGTCAACAACAACACGTTTACCAACCAGGGCTACGGGTTCGTCTTCCTCGAGAACCAGTCCGGCGCCAGGGTCAACGGCAACACCGGCACCGGGCCCAACACCGACCGCGGCGCCGAACTCCAGTACTGCGACGCCAACCTCCAGGTCCAGAAGAACAAGTTCTCCGTCAGCACCGGGTACGGCATCTACCTCTACTTCTGCGACGGCGGAACGGGAAGCCCCACTCCCCGGAGCCTGGTCTCGAATAACATGATCAACGTCGGCGGCGCCGGAGGGGCTTACGGCATCACCCTCTACTACTGCACCTACCAGGACGTCTTCTTCAACAGCGTCAACATCACCAGCACGCACACAACTGCGGGCCTGGGCCTCTACGTCACCGGTACCACTACCAGCGTCAACGTCGTCAACAACGTCTTCGCCAACCCGGGCGGTGGCTACGCCATTTACGTCGACGCTGCAGGTACGGCAGGCATTACGACTTCCGATTACAACGACCTGTACGCGTCGGGGACGAACCTCGCCTACTGGAACGGCAATGTGGCCAACCTCTCCGCGTTGCAGTCGGCGAACAGTAAGGAGGCAAGTTCAATCTCGGTCAACCCGGCGTTCTACTCGGCGTCGAACCTGCACGCCCTGAACCCTGCACTCGACAGCGCGGGAACCCCGCTTGCGACGGTAACGGGTGATTTTGACGGCGAGCCACGGGACCCGGTCAAACCCGACATCGGGGCGGACGAGTTCACGCTCATCGTCACCTTCGAGCCGAGCGTCCTCTCCGGCTGGAACATGATCAGCCTGCCGCTGGGAGTCGCCAATAACTCGAAAGTCGCGCTCTATCCCGAAGCCATTTCGAACGCCTTCGCGTACCTGCCGCCGCCGACCGGCTACAGTTCGCGAGACTCGATCGTCAACGGCACCGGCTATTGGTTGAAATACCCGCCCTCGGCCGCCATTTCGCTGACGGGAACGCCGGTCCTGACCGACACCATCGCGCTCAACCAGGGATGGAACCTCATCGGAACGACCGCCTTCCCAATGCACAAGGGCGCCGCCGTCCAGAGCGTCGGCGGGCTCGTGACGTCCAATTACTTCGCCTTCAACGGCGTTTCGGGATACGGCTCGAGCGACACGCTCCAGCCGGGCCGCGCGTACTGGGTGAAGGCCTCCGCACCCGGTACGATCATCCTGGATGTGAGAAACACGTCGAAGAATGTGCCGGTTGTTCCCCCGGACGAAGGTGACCCGGTCACAGCCGGTATGGACGCGCTCACGTTCACGGTCCCCGGGACCGAGGGTCAATCGGCGACGCTCTACATCGGAGGCGCAGACGCAGGGTCGACCGGAGACGCTCAGGCGACCGGGGACGGTCTCTTCGAGCTCCCGCCCGCGCCGCCGGCCGGTGCGTTCGACGTACGGTTCTCGTCGAACCGCTTCGCGGAACTGTTCGCCGCAGGTAACGGGAAGGAACTGCCGATCCTGCTGCAGGGGGTTTCTGGAGCGGTCCGGGTGACGGCGTCGCTCTCCCGTTCAGGGTCCGGGGCACTCACGCTCGTCGAAAAGACCGGCGGAACAGTCACCGCGACGCATACGCTCGCCGACGGCAGGTCGGTAACGGTGAACGTGGGTGAGGGCAAACGTTATTCGATCGCGGAATATGGCCTCCCGCTCGCATACACCCTCGACCAGAACTACCCGAACCCGTTCAACCCGACGACCACAATCCGGTTCACTCTTCCGACGGACGGTGTGGTTTCCCTCACGGTGTACAACGTGCTCGGAGAAGCGGTCGCGACCCCGGTCTCACGCGAGGCGAGGGCCGCAGGCTACCACGCCCTCGAGTTCAACGCCTCCGCCCTCCCGACGGGCGCGTACTTCTATACCTTCAGGGTCCAGGGGAACGACGGACAGACGTTTAATCAGAACAGGAAGATGCTCCTGATCAAATAATAAAAAATCCGCCCGCCGGTGAACCCCGGTGGGCGGATTTCGTTTGTGGACGGTACACCGTCAGGGCTGGCGAGGGATCCCGGCACGCCCGGTCCCAGGCCGCGTCGCCGGGGGCGTCACCCCATGTTCCGGATCAGCGCGTCCCCGAACTGCGAGGTCTTCACCTCGGTGGCGCCCTTCATCTGCCGCGCGAAGTCATACGTCACGACCCCCTCTTTGATGGTCTTGTCCAGGGACGATATGATCAGGTCGGCCGCTTCGTTCCACCCGAGGTACCGCAGCATCATCTCGCCGCTCAGGATGACCGAGCCTGGGTTGACCTTGTCGAGGTTCGCGTACTTCGGCGCGGTGCCGTGGGTCGCCTCAAAGACCGCGTGGCCCGTGATGTAGTTGATGTTCCCCCCGGGAGCGATCCCGATCCCGCCGACCTGCGCGGCGAGCGCGTCGCTCAGGTAGTCGCCGTTGAGGTTGAGCGTGGCGATGACGTCGAATTCGCGCGGCCGCGTGAGGACCTGCTGGAGGATGATGTCGGCGATGGCGTCCTTGACGATGACCTTTCCGGCGGCTTCGGCCTTCTTCATCTCTTCATTGGCGGCCTGTTCGCCGTTCGATGCCTTCTCCATTTCCCACTGGTTCCAGGTGAAGACCCGGCTGCCGAATTCATTCTCGGCGATCCCGTACGCCCAGTCGCGGAAGGCGCCCTCGGTGTACTTCATGATATTGCCTTTGTGCACGATGGTCACCGACTTCCGCCGGTGTTCGATCGCGTACCCGATCGCCGCTCTAACGAGCCGCGCGGTGCCGTGATGGGAGACCGGCTTGAACCCGATTCCCACCTGGACCGTCCCGTTCGGGTGGCCCATGCCGGACGCCCTGTTCCACGCTTCGATGGCTTCGATGTTCCCGAACCTGATCTTGTCGAATTGCCGGGGAAACTCGGCGGCCAGAAAGCTGAGGACCTTTGCGGCCTCCGGCGTGCCGGGGGCGAATTCGATCCCGGCGTAGATGTCCTCGGTGTTCTCGCGGAAGATGACCATGTTCACGGATTCGGGAGTCTTCACCGGCGAGGGAACGCCGCTGAAATACCGGACCGGCCTGAGACAGACGTAGAGGTCGAGGAGCTGCCGAAGGGCGACGTTGAGGGACCGGATGCCGCCGCCGACCGGCGTGGTGAGCGGGCCCTTGATCCCGACGACATATTCCCTGAACGCTTCGACCGTCTCGTCGGGAAGCCAGGATTTTTTCAGGGTGAAGGCCTTCTGGCCGGCCAGGACTTCCTTCCAGACGAGACTCCGCGCTGTGCCGTAGGCATTCAGGACGGCGGCGTCCAGGACCCGGCACGATGCGCGCCAGATGTCGGGGCCCGTACCGTCCCCTTCGATGAACGGGATCACGGGATGGCTCGGCACGTCGAGTTTTCCGTTGACCATCCTGATTTTTTCTCCCTCGGTGACCGGGGGGTTCGATACAGTAATCATAGAGTCTCCTTGGTGGGTTGGTCGTTTCCGCCCGGAGCCGCGATCGCGTCGCGGATCTTCCGGCCGTACTCCGACATTTCATTCTGTTGATACGATTTCAGTTCGAGGACGAACCTGATGTTGTCTTCGTGGTACCGCGGCGTGACGTGGAAATGGAAATGGAACACGGACTGCCCCGCCGCTTTCCCGTTGTTCGAGAAAACGTTGAATCCCGGGGGACGAAGCGCGTCGACAACCCCGCGGGTCACCACCCTGAGCGCCCTGAAGAGCCCGTCGCAGTCGGCCTCCGGGACCTCGAGGAGATCGCCCGAGTGGCGCACCGGGATGACCAGGACGTGACCGCGGTGGATCGGACGGATGTCGAGGATCGCGATGGCGTGTTCGTTCCTGAAGATGACCTCGGCAGGAGCTTCGCCACTGATGATGGAGCAAAATTCACAACGGGGCATCGAGAGCGGGTCGCAGATGGACAATGTCGCCCTACTATACCAAAAATCCGCTGAAATTGCAAAGAGCCACCCTCCGGAGAGTTGATTCTCAGGGCACGGTTCCGTATATTTTCCCGTTCAAAAACCACGCCGACTTCCACCACAAGGAGCCTTTATGAAAACCTCATCCTTCATCACCGTCGTTGCGCTCACCCTTCTCTACCTGATGGTGACCGGATTCCAGTGCGGATCGGCGGAATCGACCAGCGCAAAACTTTACATGCAGCGCAAGGAATGGCCCGCCGCCGAGCTGGCGCTCGTGAAGGAAGTCGAGAACAACCCGACGAACGCCGAAGCGTGGTACTATCTCGGGCAGGTACGCCTCCGGAAAGCCGAACAGAGCCTCGACGCGAAGGATTACCGCCAGGTCGCCACCGACCTCGGGAACATGACGTACGCCTACGACAAATCGCTCGCGTCGGGCCCCGAATGGCAAACCCAGATCCAGAGCGAGAAGCTCTTCGGCTGGCAAAAGGCGTTGAACGCGGGGGTCGAACTGTTCAACCGGAGCATCAAGGCGCCGCCGGCCGAAGCGCCGGGGATCCGCGGCCAGGCCGTCCAGATGTACGACGCCGCTATCGCCATCAACCCTGACAGCCTCCTTCCGTACAAGAACGCCGCGATCGCGCTCCAGGCCGACGGGCTGAGCGACCGCCAGCTCGCCTACCTGCAGAAGGCCCGGAAGATCTCCGCCGACCCCGAGGTTATGGCGCCGCTGATCCAACTCTACATTGACCGTGGCGACACCGCGAAGGCCGCCGGCAACGAGGCGGCCGCCACGGAAAATTACTCCCTCGCCCTCACCGAGCTCACCGAGGCCCGGAAAGCCTCTCCGGCGAACCCCGACTACCTCAATGCCATGATCGACCTCTACATCAAGGTCGACAGGGCCCCGGAGGCGATTCCGCTGATGGAGGAAGGACTGAAGACCGATCCGACGAACCGCGACTACCACTACAACCTGGGCGTGCTCCTGATGCAGTCCGGGAAAGTCCAGGAAGCCATCGGTCATTTCGACGCCGCGATCGAGGTCGACCCGACGTATGCCTTCGCCGTCCAGAACGCGGGCATCGCGCACCTGAAGCTTGCCGACGAGATGAAGCGGGCGGCGCAGTCGGACGATCCGAAGAAGGCGTCGAACAGCAAGGGATATGTCGACCTCTTTAAGAAGGCGGCGGGGTATTTCGAAAAACTCACCGTCCTCCGGCCCGACGACCCCAACGCCTGGGACTTCTACGGATCGGCGTGCGCCAACGGGGGGTTGCTGAAGGAAGCCGAAGCGGCGATCAAGAAGGCCGACGAACTCCGTAAAAATTAACGGGGGGGACTGACATGGCAGCGCCTGGACCTCAACAGCAGATCAACATCGAACTCGGGGAGAAGGAAGCAGAAGGGATCTACTCGAACCTTGCGATCATCACCCACTCCCCGGCGGAATTCGTGATCGACTTCACCAGGGTCCTACCGGGAATCCCGAAGGCGAGGGTCCACGCCAGGATCATCACGACGCCTCAGCACGCGAAACTGTTGCTCAACGCGCTGCGAGACAACATCGAAAAATTCGAAAAGTCCTACGGCGAGATCAAGATCCAGGGCGAGCCGTCGATGGGGAACCTCGGGTTCCAACCCCCGTCCGGCGGGGGCGACAAGGTCCACTGACGGTGCGGGGCGGGCGCCCCGGCCGTTAGAGCACGTAGCGGCTGAGGTCCTTGTCCCTCACGATCGAGCCGAGCTTCGACTCGACCATGGTCTTCGTCACGACGATCCTCTCCCCGACGTGAGCGTCGGGCGCCTCGTACAGAAGCTCCTCCAGTAGCGTCGTCATGATAGTATGGAGCCGCCTGGCTCCAATGTTCTCAACCTGTTCGTTGACGCGGGCCGCGGTCTTCGCGATCTCGGCGATCGCACCAGGCTCGAATTCCAGCTCCACCCCCTCGGTTTTAAGTATCGCCACGTACTGCGTGATGAGCGCATTCCGCGGCACCGTGAGGATTTTCACAAAATCCTCTTCGCTGAGGCTCTGGAGCTCGACGCGGATCGGGAAGCGCCCCTGGAGCTCGGGAATGAGGTCGGAAGGCTTCGAAACGTGGAACGCGCCGGAGGCGATGAACAGCACGTGCGTGGTGTTTACCATCCCGTACTTCGTGAGCACCGTGGTCCCCTCGACGATCGGCAGCAGGTCGCGCTGGACCCCTTCGCGCGACACGTCGGGCCCCCCGGCCCGTGATTTCTCGCCCGCGATCTTGTCGATCTCGTCGATGAAGACGATCCCCGAATTCTGAACCCGGTCCAGGGCCTCCTTCACGGCCGCGTCGGTGTCGATCAGCTTCTGGATCTCTTCCATCATGATCAGCGAGCGCCCCTCCGCGACCGTAACCCGGCGCTTCTTCGTCTTGCGGGGGAGGATGTTCCCGAACATCTCCTGGAGGTTGACGCCCATTTCCTCCATATTCACCGGCCCGAACACCTGCATTGCGGGCGCCTGCGCCGCGGATACATCCATCTCGATCACCCTCGCATCGAGCTCTCCGCGCCGGAGCTTCTCACGGAATTTTTCCCGCGTGGCGCCGTGGTCATCGTGGGCTGGGAGGGCCGGGGAACCTGCGTTGCCTGACTGGCCGGCCACCGCCTCCTCACCTGCCTCAGCCGGCCCGACAACGCCCTTCCGCTTCGCCGCGGGGACGAGGATCTCGAGGATCCGCTCCTCGGCGAGTGTGGCGGCCTTCCCCCTCACCTCCGCCGCCCTCTCGGCCTTGACCATAGTGACGGCGTACTCCGTGAGGTCCCTGACGATCGATTCGACGTCCCTGCCGACGTAGCCCACCTCGGTGTACTTGGTCGCCTCGACCTTCATGAAGGGGGCGTTCACGAGGCGGGCCAGCCGGCGCGCGATTTCCGTCTTGCCGACGCCGGTGGGGCCGATCATGATGATGTTATTCGGCATGATCTCCTCGCGGAGGTGTTCCGGCGTCTGCTGCCTGCGCCAGCGGTTGCGGATGGCGATCGCGACCGATTTCTTCGCCGCGTGCTGGCCGATGACATACCGGTCCAGCTCCCTGACGATTTCCCGGGGCGTGAGCTCTCGTCCGGGGGTGGGGACGGGCGAGGGAGCCATATCTCCCGCGGCGTCGAATCCTGAGTGTGGCGGTTCCTTCGGGGCAACCGTCACGTGAGCTCCTCGATGCTGATGTGCTTGTTGGTGTAGATGCAGATGTCCGCTGCGCTCTCGAGAGACTGGCGGACAATCTCCGGCGCCGAGAGCCCGGTGTGTGCCCGGAGCATCCTCGCCGCGACCAGGGCATAATTGCCGCCGGAGCCGATGGCGACGATGCCGTCGTCGGGCTCAACGATCTCGCCCGTGCCGGAGATGATGAGGGAGTTGTTCCGGTCGATGACCGCGAGCAGGGCCTCGAGCTGGCGGAGGTACTTGTCGGTCCTCCACTGTTTCGCCACTTCGACCGCGGCGCGTACGAGGTTCCCGCTGGTGCGCTGGAGCTGGTCCTCGAACCGTTCGAACAGGGTAAAAGCGTCCGCGGCCGCTCCCGCGAAGCCCGCCAGGACGGAATCGTTATAGAGCTTTCTCACCTTTTTCGCGTGCTGCTTCATCACGGCCGCCCCGACCGTGACCTGCCCGTCGCTGCCGATGACGGTCCGGCCGCCGTGGGTCAGACCGATGACGGTGGTGGAATGGATGATCTCCTGCATTGGTCCCTCGGGGTGGTGTGGTTCAGATTTTCCTGCGCAATCGCGCGACCGGGATCTTCATCGCCTCCCGGTATTTCGCGACGGTCCTCCGGGCGATGTGGAGTCCGTCGGCCTTGAGCATTTCTGCGATCTTGTCGTCGCTCAGGGGGCGGCGGCTATCCTCGACGTCGATGATCGACCTGATGGTCTTCTTCACTTCCTTGTTCGACACCTCTTCGCC
>JANNFI010000125.1:0-2138 GCA_031379665.1 Ignavibacteria bacterium | reverse complement strand
CGTCTCCGGTGATTCGTTCCCCTTCAGCTTTTCCTTGAGCGTCGCAATGCGCGCGCGCTGGTCGTGGATGCCGGCCTCGTCCGACTGGTCGGCGGCGAGGATGTCGGCGGCCAGGTGGACGCCGATCGCCTCCCTGTGCCGTTCCACAAGCTCGCGGGCCATCGCCTCGTGCTTGTCGACCGCGAGGCGCATCCCCATCCCGAACTCTGCGTTGTCCTCGAAGAGCGAGTTCGACCAGGCCGGGCCGCGGCCCGAGCCGTCCTTCGTCCACGGGGTGGTGGGGAGGTTTCCGCCGTAGATCGACGAACAGCCGGTGGCGTTCGCCACCAGCATCCGGTCGCCGAAGAGCTGCGACGCGAGCTTGACATACGGAGTTTCTCCGCAGCCCGAGCAGGCGCCCGAATATTCGAAGAGCGGCTGGAAGAACTGCGAGCCCTTCACCGAGTCCGTTTTGACCTCGCGGCGGTCGGCCTCGGGGATCGCGAGGAAGAAGTCATAATTCGTCCGCTCGGCCTCTCGCAGCGGCATCTGTGGCCGCATGTTGATCGCCTTCAGACGGGTTTCAGATTTGTTCTTCGCGGGGCAGTACTCGACGCAGAGCGAACAGCCCGTGCAGTCCTCGGGCGCCACCTGGACGGTGTATTTTTTCCCCTTGTGCTCGGGAGCCTTGAATTCGAAGGACTTGAATGTCGCCGGGGCGCCGTTGAGCGACGCCGGGTCGTAGACCTTCACCCTGATCGCCGCGTGCGGACAGACGAGCGCGCACTTGTTGCACTGGATGCAGACCACTTCGTCCCAGACCGGGATCTCGAGGGCGATGTTCCGTTTCTCCCACTGCGCCGTGCCGGTCGGGTATGTGCCGTCGACCGGGAAGGCGCTCACCGGCAGGTCGTCGCCGTCGCCAGCGATGATCCGGGCGGTGACGTCGCGGACGAATTCGGGGGCCGCGGCGCTGACCGTGGGCGGGAACTCCACAGTGCTCGTGACCTTTCCCGGGACCTTCACCTGGTGCAGGTTCGCGAGGGTGTCGTCGACCGCCTTGAAGTTCTGCTTCACGATCGCCTCGCCCTTCTTCCCGTATGACTTCTCGATCGACGCCTTGTTGGCGGCGATCGCCTCGTCCCGGGGGAGGACCTTCGAGAGCGCGAAGAAACAAGTCTGCATCACCGTGTTGATGCGCGAGCCCATCCCGTTTTCGCGGGCGACCTTGTACGCGTCGACGACGTAGAGGTCGAGCTTCTTCCTGACGATTTCCTCCTGCACCGGCTTCGGCAGCTCGTTCCACACCTCGTCAGGGCCGTAGATGCTGTTGAGGAGGAAGGTCGCTCCGGGGGCGGCGTACTTCAGCATGTTGACTTTCTCGAGGAAGAACCACTGGTGGCACGCGATGAAATTCGCCTGGTCGACCAGGTACGGGGCGTGGATCGGCGTGGGGCCGAAGCGCAGGTGGGAAGTCGTCGTCGATCCGGACTTCTTCGAGTCGTACACGAAAAACCCCTGAGCGTAGAGGTCGGTGTCTTCGCCGATGATCTTGATAGAATTCTTGTTGGCGCTCACCGTTCCGTCGGCTCCGAGACCGTAGAAAAGCGCGCGGATGGTTTTCTCCGATTCGATGGTGAACAGCGGGTCCCAGGGGAGGCTCAGGTGCGTGACGTCGTCGTCGATGCCGACGGTAAAGCGCTTCTTCGGCGTCGCAGACTCGAGGTTGTCGAAGACTGACTTGACCATCGCGGGGGTGAATTCCTTCGAGGAGAGTCCGTAGCGGCCGCCGATGATCTTCGGGAACGATTTCATCGGGAGCTCGCCGGCCATATAGGCCTCGCTCACCGCGGCGACGGTGTCGAGGTAGAGCGGCTCGCCGGGGCTCCCCGGCTCCTTCGCACGGTCGAGGACGGCGATGTTGCGGACCGTCTTCGGGATGGCGGCGATGAACCGCGTGGCATCGAAGGGCCGGTAGAGCCGTACCTTCAGGAGACCGACCTTTCGACCCATTTCGTTCAGGAATTCGACGGTGTCCCAGGCGGTTTCGCAGCCCGAGCCCATCATCACGATGACCGATTCGGCGTCAGCGGGGCCGACATACTCGTAGAGCTTGTACGAGCGGCCCGTGATACCGGCGAATTTTTCCATCTGCCGCT
>JANNFI010000116.1:0-36110 GCA_031379665.1 Ignavibacteria bacterium | reverse complement strand
GATGGAATGGAAACCCCGTACCATCTCGTACGGGCGGGGGGGGTCGGGAGTTTCACCCGACCGGTCAGAGGCCGGGGCGGCGGCTTCCGGGCGCCGCGGGGACGCCTGCCACGTCACGTGAGCCAGTTGAGGAATGCCGTGATGATGATTGCGTTCGTGAAGTCGATGAAAAAGGCCCCCACGAGCGGGACGATCAGGAAGGCGCGCGGCGCGTCGCCGTATTTCTTGGCGAGGGTCTTCATCACCGCCACGGCGTTCGCCGTCGTGCCGAGCACGAAGCCGATGAACCCGCCCGCCATCACAGCCGATTGGTAGTCCCGTCCCATCACCCAGTACGAGACGGTGGCCGCGAAGAGGGTGACCGCGATCGCCTGGACGACGAGGATCGCGGTGAGTGGCCCGGCGAGGTTCAGCAATTCCCAGAGCCGGAGGTTCATCAATGCCACCGTGAGGAAGATGTTCAGGCTCACCGTCCCGATGAAATCCATCGCCTTCTGGTCGATCCCGAACCACTGCGTTTTGTCGTCCACATTTCGTACGACGGAGGCCACGAGCATCGCGCCGATGTAGGCCGGCAGTGTCCACCCGAGCGACTCGAAATACCATCCGACCACCGTCCCGACCCCCATCGTCAGGGCGAGGATGAGGAGGTTGACGACGAATGAGGGGTCTTCGCGGTCGATCTGGATCGATAAAACCTCGTGATCGCCGATCGCGGTCGGCTCGTCGTCGTGGGCCGCGGTGACGGGCCTCGTCCCGTCCAACTTCCCGTGAAGTTTGTGTTTCTTGATCAGCCACGTTCCGACCGGCCCGCCGAGGATTCCCCCGCAGACGATGCCGAAGGTCGCGGACGTGAGCGCCAGCGAGTCGGCGCCCACGACACCCGCTTTTTCGAAAAGGGGGGCGAACGCGAGACCGGTCGCGGGTCCGCCGACGAGCGTCACCGAACCGGCCATGATCCCTACCAGCGGGTTCACGTCGAACACCTGCGCGATGCCCATCCCGATGAAGTTCTGGAGGAAGCAGAACGCCGTGGCGATCCCCAGGAAGACGACCACCTGGATCCCTCCCTTCTTCAGGAGAGGGAGGCTGGCCATCATCCCGATCGTCGTAAAGAACGCGACGTTAAAGAGCGGCTGGGTGGCGGTGTCGAACCCGAGGTTGAGGACCCTGTCGCGGCCGATCAGTACCAGGATTGCGAAGAGCAGCCCTCCGACGACCGCCGAGGGGATGTTCAGCGTGTCGAGGATGGGGATGCGCCTCTTCAGGACGATGCCGGAGTAGTACACCAGCGCGGCCACGGCCAGCGTCTGGATGAGGTTGAGATTGAGGGTCGTGACCGTCGCGGTTTCGTTCATCGGGTGCCGGGCGAGTGTGTGGATGTCATGGATGAAGATAGCATCCCGTCACGACTGATGCAACGGCCGACAGAGGAGATCGGGCCCGGGCGGCCCTGGATGTTACCTGCCCAGGAGCAATTTGATGGTTTGGGAAAAGGTCCCCGAACGCAGCGAGCAAAAATACGCGCCGCCGTCGACTGTGACGATAAGGGAATTCCCCCTGGGGATGGATCCGCCGATGGGTTGGTCCAGATGAGCCGGTTGTTGGCGCCCGTCCGGATCCTGATCCCGAACTCACTGGCGGGAGTGCCCCTGAACGACGAAGTCGCCAGGAGCACGAACGCGTCGGACGGAACGGGCAGTTATCAACCGGATGCCTCCCTCATCGGGACCCCATCCGTGATGCCGGACTGCCCGGCATTCCACGCGTGGAATTATTTTTTCAGGTCGCGTTTCCGCCCGGCAGCGGAGAAGCCTTAACGCCAGCCGCCGCCACCACCACCACCACCGCCGCGATTGCCGCCGCCACCGCCGCCACGGAATCCGCCACCGCCGCCACCACCGCCGCGGGTCTCGGTGCGGGGACGCGCCTCGTTGACGGTGAGCGCCCGGCCCTTCAGGTCGTTGCCGTTGAGGCCGGCGATCGCCGCCTCGGCTTCCGACTGCGTCGGCATTTCAACGAACCCGAAGCCCCTCGGCTCGCCGCTGAACTTGTCCTTCATAAGTGATACGGTCTCGACCTTTCCATATGCCGAGAACGCCGCACGGATGTCGTCTTCCGTAACGTTGCGTGAGATGTTGCCCACAAAAATGTTCATCGAGTGACTCCTTGAGTTGGTAGTGGTGTTTGACTAGTGTGTTGCTGTTTATTTGCGGCGGAAGATGTGGGAGCGGTCGGCGACACCGGGGGGGAACCCGGCCAAGAAGAGGTTCCTGGCAGCGCGCAACGGCGCGGGGGTGGAGACGGTTGCATTCGTAAGCACGGATCGGTCGATGGTATCTGACCTAAATGTGGAGAAGTCCTGCATCAAACGCAACTGCTATTTGAAAAAGCCCCATAGCGGCCCGGAAGTGACACATTTTCCGGGCCGGCTGGGCGATTTCGGGGATGTCGCAAAAGGGGGAGCCGGACATTTCTTATATTATCCCATTATGATGGGATTCGACGCGGAACGCCTGCGAAAAGTCGGCCTGGCCGGTTTCTTCTTCTTCCTCCTCAAGGGGTTGGTGTGGCTGGCCCTTTTGTTGTTCGCGTGGAGCGAGGTATGACGACGCAGCGCGGCGTTACCGCCGCGCCCATCATTCCATCGTCCCGGCCTTCAACCTTTCCTGATGAACGTCCCCAGCCTCAGCTCCGCGAACGCCTGTCGTAATTCGTCCTGGGTGTTCATCACGATCGGTCCCTGCCACGCCACCGGCTCCTTCAGCGGTTTTCCCGACACCATCAGGAACCTGATTCCCTCGTCGCCCGCCGTCACGCTCACCTCGTCGCCGTTGTCGAAGAGGACGAGCGACCGGTTGCCGGTCAGGTTCGTCTCTTCCTCGCCGTTCGGTCCGACGTGGTCGGTCCTCACGGGCTGCGGCGCAGACGCGTCGCGGAACGAGCCCGATCCCTCGAACACGTAGGCGAAGGCGTGGCGCGTCGTCTCGACCGGGAGCACCTTCCGTTTCCCCGGAGGCACCCAGACGTCGAGGTAGCGCGGATCGGCCGCGATCCCCTCGACGGGCCCGCGCTTTCCCCAGAACTCTCCGCAGACGATCCGCACGCTGGTCCCGTCGTCGTCGGTGACCGCGGGGATCTCGGTCGCCGGGACGTCCTGGTACCGGGGCGGCGTCATCTTGTGCACCTTCGGGAGGTTCGCCCAGAGCTGGAACCCGTGCATCCTGCCCTTCGGGTCGCCCTTCGGCATCTCCTGGTGGAGGATCCCGCTGCCGGCGGTCATCCATTGCACGTCGCCGGCGCCGAGCGTGCCCCGGTTGCCGAGGCTGTCGCCGTGGTCGACCGTGCCGGCCAGGACGTAGGTGATGGTCTCGATCCCGCGATGGGGATGCCAGGGGAACCCGGCGAGGTAGTCGTCGGGGTTCTCGTTCCTGAAATCGTCGAGCAGGAGGAACGGATCGTACTCGTCGGTCTCGCCGAAGCCGAACGCGCGGCGCAGGTGGACGCCCGCCCCCTCCATCGTGGGACGGCTTTGGATGATTCGCTTTACGGGTCGGATTGACATAAATACTCCTCGCTCGTGATCAAATGGTATGACGTAATATAAACATTCGAACGCCGAATATCAGGCGGCCCTCCTTCGTCTCCACCGTGTACGAGCGGAGGCACCCGCTTGTTGACGTTGGCATACAGCAAGTCTTCCATGCAGTTCTACTTCATGCGGTCGAATAAACGCCTGTACTTGACCAGATATTTTTCGGGGAGTGGGCGCATGCCCTTGACAGCTCCATTGAGCTCATCGAAACCCGCCATACCCTTCCCTAGTGCCGGCTTATGGGACACCGCTTTGTCGTAATGCATCCTGGCGCCGCTGGAATCATTTTCTTCCATGGAAATGACGGCGAGTCCCAGTTCTGCGTCCCAAGCGTTGGAATACATTTGGAGGATTTTCAGGTACGTTTCCCGTGCGTCCTTGAGATATCCCGCGCCCAGACAAAGGTGGCCATGGCTGTTGTACCAGAGGACATTTGCCGGCTCACATTCCATCGCGAGTGCATAATCCCGGATGGCGGCTTCATCATTTTCAAGATACATATAGCAAAAGGCCCGGGTCCCATAGGCACCTGCGTTCCGCGGTCTTTGTTCAATGAAACGCGACAGGTCGATCAGGGCTTCCTGGTACTTACCGAGCTGCGTCGCCAGAGTCCACCCCCGTCCATAGAGCGCGAAAGTGTCAGCGGGGGCGATTTCCAACGCCGTGGTGTAATCCTTCAGGGCTGACTGGTAATCCTTCAATGCGGAGTAGTTTTCCGCCCTGTTATTGTAGGCGTTCACATATCCCGGGGCCAACTCAATCGTCCGCGTCCCGTCTGAAATCGACTCCTTGTACTTTTTCGATAAATAGTGCGCCCGGCCCCGATGGAAGAACGCGTCCTCATTGTCCGGCTCAAGCTCGATGGCTTTCGTAAGATCGTCGATGGCCGAGTAGTAGTTTCCGAGTTGGATGTGCGTTTTCCCCCGCTCGATATATCCGTCAACAAAATCAGGTTTGGAGTCGATCACAACAGTGAAATCATTCGAAGCGGAGAAATAGTCCCTGAGTTCGAAATACACCTTTCCGCGTAAGAGGAAAGCCGGCGGGTAATCCGGCTGCAGCCTGATGGCCTCGTTGACGGACTTCAGGGCGAGGTCATATTTCCTCTCGTTAAATTGCCTCTCGGCATTTTCGAGATATCCGACCGCAGAGCCCTGCGCGGCCGCAGTGAGGGGAATGAATAGAAGAACGAAGATCATGAGGGGTATGCGCATGGGTGCTTCCCTGCGTGTGAATGATTGGATGAATTCGGTGGAGCGCCAGAAAATAAATTGGTCGGGTCAGCGGGCATCCGTACTCAATTCGCCACAGCCGGAGATTTCCGAAGATAGGCGCCGTCGGTGAGCTGACGGAGCATGAAATCGGCCACGGTTGCTCGCGACACCTTCACCGTCCAGAGCCAGCTTCCGATTCTGTCGCCGTGCCGATACATCTCCCGCTTCTTCCCGTTGGTCAGCTGACCGGGCCGGATGATCGTCCAGTCGAGCGCGCTCTTCCTGATGTATTTCTCCTGCAGCTCCTTGTCCCTGAAGTAGAACCAGACGATGACCGGTATGACGAAGAGCGTATAATAGAGGCCCATCTGGCCGCGAGTGTCGCCGATCCCAAGCGCGGTCTCGCAGACGAACCGTTTCACGCCGTGGCGCTCCATCGCTGTGATGACGTTTTTCGTCCCCTCCGAGAGGATGGTCGTTTTGATGAACCACCGCTTGTGGCCAAGCGCCGAGAGGACGGCGTCGTGGCCGGGCATCACGGCTTCGAGGGACGCGGGATCGAGAACGTTGCCGCGAACGACGGTGAGTCGTTCGTGCTTTATCGCAACCTTACCGGGCCTGCGGACGAACGCGGTCACGCGGTGGCTCTGTTCGAGCGCCTGGGCAAGGATCGCCCGTCCGGTTCCACCGGTGGCACCGATAAGGAGGATGTTCACGGGAGTCCCGTCATTGAGCTGTGTCAGGTATTCGCGAGGGATTCGGAAACCTACTTCACCAGCATCATTTTCTTCGCGTCCGAGAAGGTCCCCGCCTGCAGCTTGTAGACGTAGAGACCGCTCGGCAGGCCGGAGAAGTCGGCGGTGACGGAATACGTTCCGGGTGCATACTCCCGGTCGGCGAGCGTCCTCACCAGCTGGCCGAGCGCGTTGTACACCGTCAGCCGGACCCGGGACCCGGCCGCGATGTCGAACGAGATACGGGTGGTCGGGTTGAAGGGGTTCGGGTAGTTCTGGCCCAGCGCGAACTCGGACGGCGTCGCGATCGTCGCGGTAGTCGTCAGGGCGATCGTATGAGCGTCCGATCCGGCGATGACGATCTTCACGTCGGCGCGGAGGGCGTGTGTCGCGACAATCTTCCCGCCGGCGTATTCGACCAGCGTGAGATCGGCGGCACCCGCCGCACCCGTTTTGAACGTCACCGTCAGCGGCCAGCTCACGCCTTGCATCCTGACCGGTAATTCGGCCGTCGCGGCCGTGCCGATCCGTCCCGCCATCTTGTTATCCGCGAAGCGAATGTCGAAAGCGCCTTTCGGAGGAACGGGCGGCATCTCGAAAGCCGTGACACTCCGGTCATCCGTCCCGACATAGAGCGACTGCCGTGCGCCCGACGCGTCGGAGATCGAAATCTCGGAGAGACCCGCCGTCGACGGGGCGGCCACTTTCGGCGCGGCCACGGGTCCGAGTGTGATGTCTCCGGACGCATTGGTCTTCACCCAGTACCCCTTCCCCGGCGTGAGGACGGTCGCCGCAGCGTAGCCGTTGTTGTACGCCCAGACGGTGCTTGTGATGATCCCGCCCGATGGCGCGCTCACGGCGTGGTCGACCGACCCGATGATGTTCCAACCGGAATCGAGCGATATCACGGCTGAGTCGAGCGGAAGGCCCGACACCGACTGGCTGACGCCGGCGGGGAATTTACTCCAGTAACCGGAACCCGCAACGAGCGTGTCGCGGTGGACGTACCCGCTGTCGGAGGTGAAGGCCCACGTGGTCCCGTTGATGACCGACGGGTAGACGGCAGACACCGTCGGGTTGAGCAAGTCGAGCGGTCTGGAGATCAGGTTCCATCCCGTCGAGATCGCGACCGAGAGCGAGCCGCCCGCCGCGGGTTCGACGTGGATGCAGCTGTCGGGCCCCGGCCAGTCGGTGAGGGGGCTGAGCGTCGTGGTGACGTCGCCCGCCGGGCCGGTCAACCCGGTGGCGAAGTCGACGTACCGGTAGTCTCCGCCCAGGAAATCCTTCATCCCGATCATCGCGCCGATGTCCGAACCGCCGAAGGTGCCGGCGACCACCGGGCCGTAGCTGATGTCGAACGCGTTCGACGTCTCATATAACCGAATCTGGAAATTGATGACCGTGGATGTGAGCCCGGCGTTGTAGTAGGCGCGCATGTTCTTCCACTGCACGGTGAAGACGCGGTTCGGGGCCGGGCCGGTGACGAGGTATTTCACCGTCGACCCGACCACGTCCATATTCAGGTCATCCCACCAGGCGCCGATCGCCTTCGTGGGACGTCCTGTGGTCCCGAGTGTGCCGTTCTGGTTCGCGCCGCAGCAGCCGAGCTGGCCACCCGTCGCGACGCCCCGCTCCGTGCCGGCCGTCCCGGTCCCGAACTCGATCCAGCCGTTGGTGCTGATCTGGATCTGGTCGTAGGGATAGCCGTCGAATAGGAATGGGAACGCGAGCGGGATCGTCATCTGGACGTCGTCGCCGGTGGGGCCGGCGGCGCCGCCGACCATCTCGGTATAGGTACATCCGATTTTCGAGACCAGGTAACCCTGGATCGTCGGAGCAAGCACAACGTTAAATGTCGAAAAGAGGGTGTCGTTCCCCAGGTCATCGTCGGTCTCGAGCGAGATCGCCTGCACGGTGAAGAGGCCGGTGTCGACCGGGGTGTAACTGCCGGGAAACGTGATCTGCCGGGTTTCGGCGATCCCGAGGAGTTTCGTCCGGAAGGTGTTGGAATAGACTTCGGACGCGTTGTGCACGATTCGCAGTTGGACGTCGAAGGAATCGACGCCCGACGTCACGCCGCTGTTCCTGAACGACGCCGTGAGCGGGCTGATCGACGCGTTGACGTCGAATGTGGCCCCGGCGGGAGGCGAAGTAACCGCAAACGCCTTGTAGTCGAAGAACCCGCCCGGCACCTCGTTGAGCATCTTCCGCTCGTAGACACCGTTGCCGTGGGTGCCGACCCTGATGCTCCGGTTCGAGGGTGAAATGCTCAGGTCCGAGACGATGACGCCGTCGGGGAGGCCCTCGCCGAATCCCGTCCAGGTCGTTCCCCCGTTGGAGGAGACATAGACGCTGATGTCGTTCCCGACGTAGATGACGTCAGGGTCAATGGGGTCGATGGCGATCGACGTCGTGGGGACGTCGGGGAGCGTGCCGGTGATGTCGGCCCAGGTCGCCCCGGCGTCGATCGACTTGAAGACGTGGCCCGAACCGAACCCGCCCATCGCGATGTAGACCGTCGCGGCGTCGGTCGGGTCGACCTTGAGATCCATCGGATACCTGTCCGGAAGCGTCCCGGTGATGTTCGTCCAGCCCCCAGGGTTGACCCAGCGAAAGACGTCGGCGTCGTTGACGTAGGGTCCCATCCCGGCGTAGAGCGTGTCGGCGCTCGTGGCGGGCACGCCGAGGGATATTGCCGGGTTTCCCGCGTCGAGGAGGCCGGAGATGTCTGCCATTCCCGTCCCGCCGGTCGTGGACCGGTAGATCCGGGTGGTGCCCACGAACAGTGTCAGGGGGTTTGAGGGGGCCACGACGATCGGAGTATTCCACGCTCCGGCGACGAAACTCGACACGCCGGAGAAGGACGCCCCGGCGTTGGTGGATTTATAGAGCGTGCCGCCGTACCGGTTGATGGCGTACATAATGTTGTCGTTCGACGGGTCGATGGCGGTCCACCCGGCTTCGTCAGCCGCGCTCTGCTGCCAGTCGAGCCCGCCGGTATAGAGGTACCCCGGGATGTGGTCCTGCGACTGGACGAGGGCGACGTTCGAGTCGGTCGTCGAGCTCGCCAGCCCCTTGTAGAGCTGGCCGGTCTGCAGGCCCGTTCCGACGTCGGTGAAGCTCTGCCCGAAATTGGTGGACCGGTATATGCCGTCGTCGTTGGCCGAATAGATCACGTTGGGATCGGTGGGGTCGATGGCGAAGCCGTGGTTGTCGGAATACAATCCCGACGTGCCGAGGAACGTGAACCCCCCGTCGTTCGACTTCGAAGCGCCGACCGCCGCCGTGAACACCTGACTGCTGTCGGTCGGGTGGACGACGGCGTAGTGAGAGTACCATCCCTGCACGCCGTAGATGCCGTTGGTGGTGTTGTTGCTCAGTTCCGTCCAGTTGGCCCCGAAGTCCGTCGTGCGCCACGTTGCGCCGACGCCGGTCACGCTGTCGCAGACGCTCGCGTAGACCCAGTCGGGGTTCGACTGGTACATATGGAGCAGCGTCTTGCCGGAGTACGGAGGAAGGTC
Organism: Ignavibacteria bacterium; assembly: GCA_031379665.1. Lineage (GTDB taxonomy): Bacteria > Bacteroidota > Ignavibacteria > UBA10030 > SZUA-254 > SZUA-254. The sequence goes on along the minus strand of JANNFI010000116.1, from coordinate 27,046 downwards.
TGGTACCGGGAGCCACGCGGCCCCGCCGTCGGTGGTGAGGTAGACGCCCCCCGACGGCGTGCTGAGGTTGCCGAACGCCCCGAGCACACTGTTCGTGTCGGTCGCGTGGACCACGACGTCGGTGGCCATGATCACCGGCCACACGTTGTTCCAGGTCCCCCCCGCGTCGGTCGATTTATACATCCCCTCGGTCGTGGCCGCCCAGATGGTTGAAGGGTTGAGGGGGTTCAGCTTCATCGCCTGCACGCCGCGCTGCTGCTGGTAGGTCCAGTCGAGGCTCTTGGCCCAGGTCAACCCGCCATCGGTGGACTTCAGGATGCCGAGGCCGTAGCTCCCCCTGGTCGTTCGCACGATCAGCCCGCCGGTGGCGCCGAGGTACCGGTAGACCTCACCCGTCCCGAGATAGATCACATTTGTGTCGACCGGGTCGAAGACGATCGCGCCGATGCCGAGCGCGGGGTACCCGAGGTCCACCAACTCCCAGTCGCCCCCCATCCCGCCGCCGTGCGACCTCCAGAGCCCGCCGCTGGCGGTCCCGAGGTAGACGGTGTTCTTGTTCTGCGGGTTGATGGCCACCGAGAGCGACCTCCCGTGGAGGTTCGTGGGCCCGATCGGCTCCCAGGTCGCGCTCGAGGCGAGCTCTTTCGGAAGCTGCTTGATCCGCTGCTTCGAGGAGAGGTACGCCGCGAAATGCTTGTCTGCCGGGATGTCGTCGTTCGGGTAGGCCCGTGACGCCGTCCAGAATTCAAGGGATTCCATCGCGCCCGACCGGCGCGTGTTGACCTCCGATGGCAGGGGGTCGTTCACCGAGAGCCGGACGATCAAGGTTCCCGCGAACACCGCGGCGGCGGCGGCGAGCAACAGGGAGATGCGTTTCATGATGGTACTCCTTTAATGGGGGGGGGTGGATGACGAATTGTACCACATTTTCACAGGAACAGCAAGGCTATTACCCAGGAACGGAAGAATGCCGGAACGATGAAGCGGCGACGCTGATGTCGCCGGTGGTGTGCGCCGGCCGGCCCTTCCCTTGGATCGGCGGCCGGCCGGTAGGCGGGTCAGTCCCGGGGGTTTTTCCTGTCCCGGTAGTCGATCGATGCGCGCACGAATTCTTTGAAGAGGGGATGCGGATGCGTCGCCCTCGAGCGGAGCTCGGGGTGGAACTGCCCGGCCACGAACCAGGGGTGGTCCGGAAGCTCGATGATCTCCGCCAGGTCGTTGTCGGGGCAGATTCCGCTGAACACCAGGCCCTTCTCCTGCAGGATCTCCTTGAAGGCGTTGTTCACTTCGTAACGGTGCCGGTGCCGCTCCGAGACGTGTTCGCTCTTGTATGCCTTGTGCGCCGCGCTCCCCTTGGTGATCGTGCAGGGGTAGGCGCCGAGGCGCATCGTGCCGCCGTACGCGGTCACCTTCTTCTGCTCGATCATCATGTCGATGACGTTCTGGTCGGTCTGCTTGAACTCCGTGCTGTTGGCGCGCGCCAGTCCGCAGACGTTCCGGGCGAATTCTATCACGGCGCACTGGAGGCCGAGGCAGATGCCGAAGAACGGGATGCGGTTCTCGCGCACGTAGCGGACGGCCTGGATTTTTCCCTCGATGCCGCGCTCGCCGAAACCGGGCGCGACCAGCAGGCCGTGGATGTCGGACAGGTGCTTCTTCGCGCCGTCGCGCTCGATGTCCTCGGCCCGCACCCAGGTGATCTTCGCCTTCACATTGTTGGCGGCGCCGGCGTGGATGAACGATTCGCTGATGCTCTTGTAGGCGTCCTGGTGGTCGGTGTACTTCCCGCAGATGGCGATCCGCACTTCGCCGGCCGGTTTTTTCACCCGTTCGACGAATTTCCTCCAGTCCTTCAGGAGTGGCTGGGGGCAGGTCATTTCGAGCCGGTCGAGGATGATGTCGTCGAGCTCCTGCTCGGCGAACTGGAGGGGAACCTCATAGATCGTGGCCACGTCGTGGGCGTCCACCACGCACTGGGCTTCGACGTTCGTGAAGAGGGCGATCTTCTCCCTGGTCTCCTTGTTGAGCGGCGTTTCTGACCGGCAGATGAGGATGTCGGGTTGGATGCCAATCTCGAGGAGTTGCTTGACGCTGTGCTGGGTCGGTTTTGTCTTGATCTCGCCGGCCGCCCTGATGTACGGCACGAGGGTAACGTGGACACTGATGGCGTTCTTCTTCCCCTTGCTGAACATGAACTGGCGCATCGCCTCGAGAAAGGGAAGGCTCTCGATGTCGCCGACGGTCCCGCCGATTTCCGTAATGATCACATCGTACTCGCCGTCCTTCGCCAGCGCCTCAAACCTGCGCCGGATCTCGTCGGTGATGTGCGGAATCACCTGCACGGTCGCGCCGAGGTAGTCGCCCCTGCGCTCCTTCGTGATCACCTCGTAGTAGATCTGGCCCGCGGTGGCGTTGTTGCACTTCGTCATCGCGGTGTCGAGGAACCGCTCGTAGTGGCCGAGGTCGAGGTCGGTCTCCGCGCCGTCATCCGTCACGTAGACTTCACCGTGCTGGAACGGGTTCATCGTCCCCGGGTCCACGTTGATGTACGGGTCGAATTTCTGCACGGTCACCCTCAGCCCCCGGGATTTCAGGAGCAGGCCGATGGATGCCGCGGCGATCCCCTTCCCCAGCGAGGAGATGACACCGCCCGTGATAAAGATGTATTTAACTTTCGTTCGAGCCACGCTCACCTCTTTCCTTGACGTTGATTATTCCGGCGGAGACGATGCCGCCGGACAATACGAGTTTGAGCCCCTGTTCCACCGAAATGTCGAGCACCTGAACGGACTCCCTCGGGACCAGAATGAGCAGGCCCGACGTGGGGTTGGGCGGGTTCGGGATGTACACGCTCACCATTTCACGCGCCGGCACGGCGTTTTCGATCACGATATTGTTGGTCGCGAACCCGATCGTGGCAAGGCCCTTCCGCGGGTACTCGACCAGGACGACGTCCTTGAACGACCGGCCCTTGCTCGAGGGCGAGAAGGACGTCATCAAGTCCTTCATCGACCCGTAGATCGTACGGGCCAACGGCAGCCGCCCGATCAAGGCCTCGATGCCCGCCATCAGGTACTTTCCGATGAGGTTCCTCGAGACGACCCCCAGCAGGAGGATCAGGACGATCATCGTGACGAACCCCAGCCCCGGGATATGCCTCCCCAGGACCTGGTCGAAGATCGGCGACATCGTGCCGTCGATCGTGTCGAAGAGGAACGTCAGGATCCACCAGGTGATCACCATCGGGACCACGAGCACCAGCCCGCGGCCGAAGCTCGCCCTCAGGACCGACCAGAAGGTCCGTTTCGTGTCGTCGTCGCTCACGTACCCTGCGCCAGGTAGTGTTCCTTGTAGAATTTTCTCGCCTTTGCGAGGTCGGCCGGCGTGTCGACCGAGACGGTCTCGTACCGCCCCGCCGTCACCCTGATCCGGTATCCGTGTTCAAGGATCCTGAGTTGTTCGAGCTTCTCGGCCGTCTCGAGGGGCGTGGGCGGCCACGATGCCACCTTCAGCAGGAAATCCCTCCGGTACGCGTAGAGGCCGAAATGCCGGTAGACCGTACAGGGGCCGCCGTCTCTATTATAGGGAATCGCGGATCGCGAAAAATAGAGCGCGTCGCCGTTCAGCGCCACTGCCACCTTCACGACGGCGGGATCAGCGAGTTCGTCGGCACCCGATAGCGGCGCGACCACGGTCGCCGTTACGATCGCGGGGTCGTCGACGAGCGGCCTCGCCGCGTCGTCGATCATCGCGCCTGTGACGAACGGTTCGTCTCCCTGGACGTTCACCAGTATCGGGTTTCCGGAGAGAGTCTTTGCGAAAAAAGCGATCCGGTCGGTACCTGAGGGAAGGTCGGCCGGGGTCATGACCGCTTCGCCCCCGAAGTCCCGGACGGCGGCGGCGACAGCCTCGTGGTCGGTCACCACAACCACCCGCGTAACCAGGGAGGACTCACTTGCGCGCTCCGCCACGTGTTGGACCATCGGCTTGCCGCCGATGTCCGCCAGCGGTTTGCCCGGCAGGCGTACCGAGGCATGCCTCGCCGGGATGACCGCGATGATGTCGGTGGAGGAGGTCACCTCAGCGCTCGCCCCTCACCGTCGGCACCTTGAAAAACTTCTCGGTGCGGTCCGGGGCGTTCTTCAGCGCCTCCTCCCGCGGGAGTGAGGGCGTGACGACGTCGTCGCGCACCACGTTCGTCGAGCTGATCGGCTCGATCACGTGCAGGAGCGGTTCGACGTTCGACGTGTCGAGTTTGTTCAACTGTTCCATGTAGGCAAGAATCTTGTTGAGCTGGTCGGTGTACATTTCCCTTTCCTTGTCGCTGAGCGAGAGCCGGGCGAGCGCGGCGACGTATTCGACGTCCTTCGTGGTGACGGGCATTGTTCAGGCCTCCTGATGAAGATTGCGTGCGATGACTTCCCGGACGCGGTCGCGCAGCTGCAGTTCCGCCTCCTTGCCGTTTACGCCCGGGGCCTCGATCGGGGTATCCACCACCAGCGAAATTACGCCCGACCGCACCCGCCAGGAACCGCGCGGAAGCACGTCGTGGCTTCCACGGAGCGTGATCGGGACGACGGGTATGCCCGCCTTCACGGCGAGGTTGAACGGTCCGCGCTTGAACGCCTGGAGCTTTCCGTCGTCGGAACGGGTCCCCTCGGCGAAGAGCAGGACCGAGGAACCCTCCCGGATTTTCCTCGCCGTGGCCTCGAGGGTCTGTAGCGCGTCGGAGGACTGTCCGCGGTCGATGGCGATGTAGGTCTTCCCGAGCTTCAGCCCCCAGCCGAAGAACGGGACTTTCTCCAGTTCTTTTTTATAGACAAGGCGGACGTCCTGGGGTATCCCCGCGAGCACCGAAGGGATGTCGAAGTAGCTCGCATGGTTCGATACAAACACGTAATTGCGGGAGAGGTCGAGACGTTCGGTGCCGATCGTGTTCAATGTCACCCCCGACAGCGCGAGCACGCCTCTGGCGTGGAACCTCGCCAGCTGGTGGAAGATCCGGCCCGTCCGGTGAAAAGGCACCGCGAGGATCTCCAGCGTCGACACGAACACTGTGAAGAGGACCAGAATGACGAGTCGGAACGCGGAGAGGAGGAAATTCATGTCGGCCGGGGGCCTCGGAACGGGTGAAGAACTTCGTGGTTTGCTCAAATTACGAAACGGGTGGTAGAAATGCAACAGCCCGGATCCCCGGAGCGATGTCCCCGGCGCGATGATGGCGAGATGATCGCCCGCGGTCGGGGCCGGGGTCCCGACGTCTGAATTATTCGGTGGGGTTCGGGAGCGGACCGAGCGGATCGCGGCCGCCGGAGATCCGGGCCCAGCGGCTCGTCAGGAGCGGAGCAGTGGCGATGGTCAGCGCCATGAAGATCGCGCCGCCGACCAGGTCGATGACGTAGTGGTACCTGAGGTAGACGGTGCTGATGATCAGGAGCGTGCCGAGGATCGTGATCACGTGTCGCGACCCGACCGCGTATTTCCAGGCGAAGAAAATGGTGATGAGGGTCATCTGCGTGTGGCCGCTCGGGAAGACGTCGCGCTGAGCGAGCTCCATCGGGTTCAATGCGCCGGGGGGGATCGATTCACCCGCATTGATTGCGTCCCGAAGGACGTTCGTCAGGAGGAGGCCGGGGAGTTCAATGTTAAGCGCGCCGAAATCGTGGAGCGTGAATCTCGGGCCGACACCGGGGAAGAGGATGTAGCCGACGTACGAAAGGAAGAAGCCGTACACGACAGTGAAAATAGCAAAGGAGAAAACCCCTTGAGGGTCGCGGCGGTAAAGCTCCACGCCGAGGGCGATCATGATGAAGTAATAGCTCGTGTAGGAGAGCTGCAGCAGTTCGGTCAGCGCGGGATGCGCGAACTGCGACATCCACACCGTCGGGTCTGCGCCGAACATCCACCGGTCGATGGCGATGAACGCCGCGTCGTAGTCAGCGCGCGCCATCGACTGGATCACGACGTGCACCTCCTTGAACGCCACGAAGATCATCGGGACGGGGTAGAAATCGCGGACGAGGGCCAGGGCCCGGTTTCCGGACGAGGCCGCGGCCCGACCCAGCGAGAGGATCGCGGCGGCGATCGCCAGGTTGACGCCAAGCAGGTTCAGCGAGCCACCGCCCGTCCCCTCGATCGCCATATAAAAGAACGTCAGGGCGAACAGGAACAGGAGGATGAGGGCGTCGACGGCGCGGAAGCTTTTGAGCGGGTAGAGTTTCATCGGGGGCCGCCGCGACTCAGGCGATCCAGTTGAGGAGGACGGTGGAGAGCGAGAGGAAGATCGTGATCCCGACGACGTCCTGGAATGCGGTCTCGAACGGTCCGGCCGTGATCGCGGGGTCGAAGCCGAATTTCTTCGAGAGCATCGGCGACACCGTCCCGATGAAGCCGGAAATGTTGACGGCGAGCAGCATCGACACCCCGACCACGGCGCCGAACTCCCACTTGCCCTGCCAGAGCGCCCCGATGACCCCGATAACGATCCCGCAGGCAGCCCCGATGATGAGCGTCGTCTGGAGCTGCCGGACGAGCGGCTGCCACCACCGGTCGAGTGAGATGTGGCCGGTCGCCATCGCGCGCACCACGATGGCCGCGGACTGGAGACCGGTGTTCCCGGAAATCGCCGAGATGATGGGCATGAAGGATGCAAGCAGGATGACCCTGCTGAGCGTCTGATCGAAATAGTGGATGACCACCCCGGCCCCGAACTCCATCACGAGCGTAATCAGGACCCAGGGGAGCCTCAACAGGGCGATCTGCGCCGGCGAGCGCTTCTCCATTTCGTCGGCGTCTGAACCGACCAGCTTCGCCACGTCCTCGGAGTGCTCCTCCTCGATGACGTCGACGATGTCGTCGATCGAAATCCTTCCCACGAGCTTCCCCGTGGGGCCGACCACCGGGAGCGTCACCAGGTCGTATTTCCGGAACATCCCGGCCACTTCCTCCTGGTCGACGTCCGCCAGGATGCTCCTCGGTTCGGCCTCCATGATCTTGTAAACGCGCCTCCCCGGGGGATGGAGTACCAGCGACTGAAGGGGGAGCGAACCGACGAGGACGCCCTGGTCGTCGAGCACGAAAACCGTATAGATGACGAGGTTTTTCTTCGCGTTGGCCCTCACCTCGCGGATCGCCTGCGCGACGGTGTCGTTCATTTTCACCGCCACGAACTCGCGGCCCATGATGCCGCCGGCGGTGTCCTCCCCGTACTTCATCAGCTCCTGGACGTCGCCCGACTCCTTGGCAGGCAGCGCCCTCAGGACACGTTCCGCGACGGCCGGTGGAAGTTCGGCGATGAGGTCGGCCGCGTCGTCGGAGGCGAGCAGGCCCGCGTACGCGGTGATCTTCTCGGAGGGGAGTTTCTCCAGGATGAGGGCGCGCGTCTCGGGATTGAGTTCGCGCAGGACGGCGCTCCCCGCGTCGGTGTCGAGCAGGGGGAAGAGGTATTCTGCGTCCTCCGGGTCGAGCCCGTTCACGATGACGGCGATGTCGGAGGCGTGGAGGTCCGTGAGGATGTTCAGCAGGAGAGCCGCGGCCCGGTCCCGGATCATCCCGCGGATGTCCCCCATCAGCTCGTCGTCGACGTCAAGCGTCTCCGGCTGAGGAGCCGGAACGCTCTTCAGGATCGGGTCTTCGCTGACGAATTGCTGTTCGAAATCCTTCTGATCGTCGGTCATTGTATGCGTGCCGTCTGTACCGGTGGTGACGATCGTTCGATGTGCCTCGTGAGCGTGATGAACTCATCGAGCGAGAGCTGTTCGGCCCGGAGCTCGAGCGAAATCGGGCAGTCTCCGAGGTCACGTCCGGGGTCGACCTCCCTGCCTTCGACGTACTGCAGGCTGTTCCGGAGGATCTTGCGCCGCTTGCCGAACGCAGCGCGCACCACGGTACGGAAGATCGCGGGGTCGAGGCCCTTCGGGAGCGACTCCCTCATCCTGATCTGAATGATGCTCGACCTGACCTTTGGCTTCGGGAAAAAACAGTTGGGAGAGATGTCGAAGGCGATCGATGCGCGGCCATAGAGAGCGGTCATCACCGATAGGATGCCGTAGTCCTTCACACCTGGTTTCGACACAACCCTGACGCCGACCTCCCGTTGCACCATCAACGTGCAGTCCGAAACGGCGGGGAATTCCGCGAACATCTTGAACAGGATGGGACTCGTGAGGTGGTAGGGAATGTTGCCGACCACGCGCAGTTTCGCGCCGTACCTTGCCGCGAGCTCTGTGAGCGAGACAGCAATGATGTCGGCCTGGATTACTTCCGCCCGGGGGGGGCCGTACCGCTCCCTCAGTTCGCCGGTGAGCCGCGAATCGATTTCGATCAGAATCAGCCGGCATCCCGATTCCGCGAGCAGCCCCGTGATCGCCCCGCGCCCCGGCCCGATCTCCACGACCACGTCGTCGGGGCCCGGGGCGACCGCGGCCACGATCTTCCTCGCAATGTTTCCGTCGATCAGGAAATTCTGACCGAGGGATTGCCTGGGCCGGGGGAACGCCGCGCGCACGCCGATCGCCGTGGTCACGGTTTGGGCTTGAAGAGCTTTTTCAATCCCTCGGCCGCCTTCTTGAGGGGCTCGGAGAGTTTTTTCGTGGCCTCGTCCTGGAGTTTTTGCTTCAGCATCGTCTCCTGTGCCCGCGTGTCGAGCTTCAGCTCCGGCGAGGCGGTTTGGCCGCTCACGAGGAAATCAAGGTTGATCCGCCCTTCCTTGTCCTTGAAGAACTGCAGCAGCTGGTCGGCGACGCCCTGGAGCCTGACCTGGTCGGAGACGGCCTTCGGCAGCTGCACGTGCATCGTGTAGTCCATCGAACCGTCCAGCCCGTGAGCGCCGTTCACGATGAAGTTGACGTCCTTCCCGCCGACCTTGAGGTCTTTGATGTTCAGCTTTCCGTCAGCGACGGAGAAACTCTGCGACCAGCTGTCGAAGTCGACCTCCCGGAGCTGGGCTGCGGAGAGGAACCCCGAGAGTTTTTCGAGCAGCGGTACGCCGGTGAGCTTCCCGTTGGCGATGAGCGCGCTCCCGTCGCCGGCGAGGGTCGCCGGGGTGATCCCGAGCGTGTCGTTGAGGTCGCCCCTGAACGCGGTCGAGAGCGAGAGGGTGCCGAAGAGGTAGCGGCCGAACGTGGTGAAGGGCGTAAGCATGGAATTCGACTCGACACCCTTGACGTCGAGTTTCAGGTCGAAGGGCCTGGTGTCGGGCCGTCTGAGGTCGAGCGTCCCATCGGTCCTGATGACGCCGCCGAAGGCGTCGAGTTGCATATCCTTCAGTTTCGCGACGCCGTCCGTCATCGAAATGCCGCCCGTCGCGTTCGTGAACGTAAACTTTTCGGTTTTCAATGTTTCCACATCGACCGTCCCCGCCATGTCGATCCCGGGGAGGATCAGCCCGCCGGAACCTGCGCCGGAGCCCTTTCCCTGTCCGCCCGGGTTGCCGGCGGCCGAAATGTCCGCCGTGCTGAGGACCTTTGACTTCAGCGCGAAGGTGAGGAAGGGCTTCGCGGACGCCTTCTCACCCGCGGCCGACGCGAGCGAAAGGTAATTTTTCAACGATGCATCGAGGCGCAGGTCGGAGCCGCCGATCGCGAGCTCGATCCCCTTCATGTCCAGGACCTGGTTGTTGAATGCCACCTCGCCGTTCAGGTTCCTCACCGGCCGCGCCATCGCCGGGGTAGAGTAGGAGACATTCCTGAACGTCAGCGTCCCGTCGGCCTTCATCGATCGGGGATCGGAAATCCTGCCGTCGATCGAAACGTTGCTCGCCACCGACCCCGCGAGTGCGGTCCCGGGTTCGAGCGGATAGTATTCCCTGAGTTCGTCGAGGGCGACGTTGCCCTTGAGCGACGCTGTGATGGCCGGGTCCCCGAAACCCGAAACGCGGAGTTTTCCCGAGAGCCCATTGGCGCCGAGCGTAGCCGCGAACCGGCCGATCTCGAGTTCGCCGATGTCCTTCTTTCCGACCGGAGCGGAAGGCATCTCCAGAGTTCCGTCGAAGGCCACGCCGGTGATCGATTTCGGCAGTGATGGGTACCGGATGGTGCCCCCGGAAAGGTTGAACGCCGCGGTCACTCCCGGGTTGACGTCGTCGCTCAATGGCCCCGCGACCTTCATCGAAAATGAGACATCGCCCGAGGCCGCAACCCCGCCGCTTCCATTCATCATCGCCGCCGGCAGTAGCGAGACCAGCCGTTCGACGGTGAGTGTGGGCGATTCCACCGTCAGGTCCATCCTCATCGTTTCCTGAGTCAGGTCGTCGACGGAACCGGTCGCCTTCAGTGACACATCCTTCAGCGTGAAGGCGAGAGCCGTGAGGTCGAGCCGGTCTTCGCCGATGGCGTACGAAAACTCTTCGGAGGCGGTGAGGGGGATTCCCTCGAGGTACCACGAGGAGCCGGTGCCATAACTGAACTTCCTGATGTCGCTCGTCCCGGAGATCGACAGGGTGCCGCCGCCCGGAGCCGTTTCGACGCGCATCGTCTGGTTCAGCCCCTCGATGGTCCACCGGGAATCGAGCTTCCGGTTGTGCGACTCGATCCTACCGTCCGTGATTTCCAGGTTGGCCAGGAGGAGGGCGCCCAACGGGGACGCGGAGGCCGCTCCCCCGGCGCCCGCCGCGGCCTTCGCGCCGCCTTCGGCGGAATAGTTCTTCCTCCCGTCGGCCGTGACGTCGAGGAAAATGACCGGCGCGTCGAGGACCATGTTGTCGATCTCAAGGCGCTTGCTGAAGAGAGGGACAAGGCGGACGTCGATGAAGAGACGGCGGAGGGAGAGGAAGTAGGGGTTCGGGAATTCCCCCCTGTCCGGGTTGGAGAGGCGGAAATCCTCGACGGTGATGCCAATCGATGGGATAAACGAGAGGGAGATGCCCCCGATCTCAACTCTTCGATTCGTTGCAGATTCAATGCCGGGGACGATGAGGGCCTTGAGCCGCTCTTCGGTGAAGTAGAGCTTCACGACCAGGGCGCCGATCAGCGCGATGGCCACAGGGATGGCCAGGAAAATCATCCAACGTTTCATAGTCTGCTCCGTTCCCGTGAAAAAATATATCGAAAAGGGCTGTCATATCAAAGGATTGGATAAATTTCGCTGAAGTCTGTATATTCGACTCACCCCATGCCAGTCTCGACCATATCCCAGAGAAAGTTTCCCGTGGCGATTGGCGCCGTGATCGCCGCCGCCGCCCTCTGGATATCCGTTAATATGCAAAGCGAGTACTCGATCGTGAAGAGCGTCCCCGTCGTCTTCGAGGAGATGAAAGATGGGAAGGCCTTCCGGTACCCGATTCCCCGGGTGATGTCGGTCCGGGTGAGGGGGAGCGGCTGGATGGTGGCGAGACTCTTCCTCTCGCCGGACGTGAAGTATTTCATCAACCTTTCGTCCGTCTCGGAAGTGCCGGCGATCATCACGGCGAAGGAGGTGCAGAACCACGTAACCCTCCCTCCCGAGATCACTGTCGTGGACATCAGGCCCGACACGCTCCGGCTGGCGCTGGCCGATTACTACGAGAAGCGGGTCCCGGTCTCGCCCAGGATCGTCCTCGGGTTCCGGGAAGGGTACGGCCAGGTCGGGCAGGTGAAGGTCGACCCCGAGAGCGTCACGATCGGCGGGACCCTGGAGAACCTCAGGGGGGTGCAGAGCTGGAGCACCGATTTCAGGAGATACGACGGCGTTCGCGCCCCGATCGACGAGGTGGTCCCGCTCGAAGGGTTTGCGAGTTATGACCTCACCGTCCCAGCGCGGAGCGCGCGCGTTCGGGTGAACGTCGAACCGTTCGCAGAGAAGCTTTTCGCGGGGATCCCGGTCACGGTCACTTCGGTCCCCCCCGGGAGGGAGGTGATCCTGATCCCCCCGAGGATCGACCTCGTCGTACGCGGCGGCATCGAGCAGCTCGCCGCGATCTCCGCCGACCGCTTCTCCGCCTCGATCGGGTATTCCAGACTCGACCAGGATTCGAGCGGGTTCGTCGAGCCCGCGTTGAACGTCCCCGAGGGCGTCCGGCTCGTCGAGCGCAAACCGCAGCGGTTCCAGTTCATCATCAGGAAAAAACTCTGAGACTCGCGATCAACATCGACCACATCGCCACGCTGCGGAACGCCCGCGGCGGCGACTCCCCCGATCCCGTGGCCGCCGCGCTGGCGGCGGAGCGCGCCGGGGCCGTCGGCATTGTCTGCCACCTGCGGGAAGACCGGCGGCACATCGTGGACGATGACGTGAAACGCCTGCGTGATAACGTTACAACGAAGCTCGACCTCGAAATGGCCGCGACGCCGGAGATCATCGCCGTCGCGCGGCGCATCAGGCCGGAACTTGCGACGCTGGTGCCGGAGCGCCGCCGCGAACTGACCACGGAGGGGGGGCTCGACGTGGTGCGGCAATTGAGGAAGGTCCGTACGGCGGTTGACCGCCTCCACGACCGCGGCATCGCGGTGAGCCTCTTCGTGGACCCGGTCCGCGCGCAGATCGAGGCCTCGCGCGAGGCCGGCGCGGACATGATCGAAATCCACACGGGGGAATATGCCGACGAACGCAGCGCGCCCCGGAGGCGAAAACTGTTGGCGGTCGTGAAGGCCGCGGCCCTCCACGCGAGATCGCTCGGGCTCGGGGTGAACGCAGGCCACGGGCTGGACTACACGAACATTACGCCGATCGCCCGCATTATTGAAATCGAAGAGGTGAGCATCGGGCACGCGGTGATCGCGAGGGCGCTGGAGACGGGGATGGAAAATGCGGTGCGGGAAATGGTGAGCCTGATCAGGAGTGCGGCGAGCGGGAAATGACGCGATGCGATGGTGCGGCTGCGGGCTGGACGGGCTGGGATTGTCGGGCGCGGGTTACTGGCTCTGCTCGATCCTCCTGATGTCGTCCCTTAGCGTGGCGGCCTTCTCGTAGTCCTCATGCTCCACGGCCTCCTTCAGCTGCCCCCTGAGAGCCTCGAGTTTTGTAACCTTGCCTTCCTTGCCGGCCGGCGGCAGCGCGGCGGCGGCCCCTTCCGCGTTTTCCGCGTCCTCGTTCTCGGGGAGGAAACCCGCCTCGTCCATCACCTTGTCCACCACGAAAATCGGAGCGCCGAACCTGACCGCGAGAGCGATCGCGTCGCTCGGCCGGGCGTCGATTTCCTGCGTGTCGAAGATCAGCCGCGCGAAGAACGTGCCGTCCTTGAGTTCGCTGATGGTGATTTCGGAGAGGTCGCTGCCGAGGGACTCGAGAATGTTCTTCATCAGGTCGTGGGTGAGCGGCCGGGGAGGCTTGATCCCCTCCATCTCGAGGGCGATCGACTGCGCCTCGAACGCGCCGATGATGATCGGCAGGCGGCGGTTACCGTTCACTTCCTTCAAGATGAGCGCATACGCGCCCCCGCTCGCCGGGCTCGTCGAGAGCCCCAGTATGTCGACCTGAATTTTTTCCACTCTGTCTTCTTATTTCCCGAGGGCCTTTTTGAGTTCGCCGGTGAGCGCTGGCAGAATTTCGAAGACGTCCCCCGCGATTCCGTAATCGGCGACCTGGAAGATCGGGGCGTCCTTGTCCTTGTTGATCGCGACAATATACTTAGAACTCGACATACCCGCAAGGTGCTGGACCGCGCCGGAAATACCGCAGGCGATGTAGAGCGACGGCGAGACGGTCTTCCCGGTCTGGCCGACCTGTTCGTCGTGGGGCCGCCACCCGGCGTCGACCACGGCCCGCGATGCGCCGACCGCGGCCCCGAGGACGTCGGCGAGGTCTTCGACCAGCTTGAAGTTCTCGGGGGCCTTAAGGCCGCGGCCGCCGGATACGATGATGGCCGCCTCAGTCACGTCGGGGCGCCCTTCCGACACCTTCACGGCAGTAACTTTCGCCGCGAAATCGGCGTCGGAGAGCGCCGGCCTGACACTCTCGACCACCGGGGGGGCGCCGCCCCCGACAGCCGCGGCGGTGAACACGTTGGGGCGAAGGCTGAAGATCTTCACCGCCGTGGTGACCTTCACCTCCACGAGCGCCTTCCCCGCATACACGGGGCGCGTGGCGACGACGTCGCCGTTCTCGATCCGAAACGCCGTGCAGTCCGCGGCGATCGCGGCGCCGAGCCTCGCCGATACCCTCGGGGCCATGTCCTTCCCCATCTGGCTTGCCGGGAAGAAGATCACCGAAGGGGACTCCTTCGCGGCGGCGTCCGAGAAGACCTTCGAGTACGCCGTGGTCGAGTACCGCTCGAGGCGGTCGTCCTCGAGCGCAATCACCCGCGTCGCGCCGTAGGCGCCCAGAGCGGGAGCGATGGAGGTGACGTTCTTGCCGATGACGACGACACTCAGCGTTCCCCCGAGTCCATCGGCCGCACGGCGGGCCGCCTGGACCACCTCGTAGGCGCACTTCTTGAATTTTCCGTCCCTCTGTTCTGCGAATGCCAGGATATTCATCTCGGGGTGTCCTGTCGGTTGTCGGTGATGTGGAAGTATGTGGGGCGGAGGCCGACCCTGCGCCGGCGCCCGGGGCCGTTAGATGACTTTCGCTTCCTGCTGAAGCAGTCGTACGAGCTCGGGCACGGCGGAGGCATCGGTGCCAACGATCCTCCCCGGCGCCTTCGCCACTGGTTTCGACATCGAGAGCACCTCGACGCCGGCCGGGAACTGTTTCGCGGGGCGTTCCTCGATCGGTTTCGTCTTTGCGGCCATGATCCCCTTCAGCGACGGATAGCGCGGCTCGTTGAGGCCTTTCTGGGCCGAGATGACTGCCGGGAAGGTGGTCTCGACGACCTCGTGTCCACCCTCGATCTCCCGCTCGCACACGAGCTTTCCGTCCTTCGCCTCCATCTTCACCACGACGGAGACCGACGGCCAGCCGAGGTACTCCGCCACGAGGCCGGGCAGCTGTTCGTTGTAATAATCGATCGACTGGCGCCCGAAGAGCACGCAGTCCGGCTTCATCTCCTTCAGTTCCTCCGAGATCGCCCGCGCGACCGAAAACGAATCGCGGACAGCGTCGTCCTTCAGGAGGACGGCCTTCTCGACGCCCATCGCGAGCGCCTTGCGAAGCGTCTCCTTGTTGGCGTCGGGGCCGAGGGAGAGCGCTATCGTTTCGCCGCCGAATTGTTCCTTTAATTTCAGCGCGGCCTCGATGGCGAACTCGTCGAACGGGTTCAGCATATAGTTGACGCCGCTCTTGTCGATGGTCTTCCCGTCGGCACCGACCTTGACCTTCGTTTCGGTGTCGGGGACGTGGTTGACGCAGACGATTATTTTCATTTCGGTCCGGGGTGAATGATGGCGATTGTCGTCGGCAGGCTCGTTTTCCGTTGAAATATAGGGACAATCGGGTAGAAAGGCAAGAATCGGTATTGCAACTACCGGGCCATTTCGCTAAATTTTTTTTATAACGGTCGTGTTTCACCCACCATCAATCCGGACGGATCGCCAATGACAGAGTTGACGAAATTCATGACGCTCGAGAGGTTCATCAACGAGGGGGAGGAAATGCACCCCGGGGCGACCGGCGAATTTTCCGGACTCCTGCACGACCTCGCGCTGGCGGCGAAGCTGGTCTGGCGCGAAGTGAGCAAGGCGGGGCTCGTCAACGTGATGGGATCGACAGATCGGATGAACGTCAGCGGCGATGTGGTGAGGAAGCTCGACGTCTTCGCCGACGAGACGATCTTCAAGGCGATGGACCACGGCGGGCACATCTGCGTGATGGCCTCGGAGGAGAACGAGGACATCCTCCACATTCCCGACCGCTACAAGGCCGGGAAGTACGTGCTGCTCTACGACCCGCTCGACGGGTCATCCAACATCGACGCGAACATCACCATCGGCTCAATCTTCAGCATCTTCAGGCGGGTCAGCGACGGCGGGGGGAAGGGGACGCTGGCCGACTGCCTCCAGCCGGGCTACAAGCAGGTGGCCGCCGGCTACATCATCTACGGTTCCAGCACGATGTTCGTCTATTCGACCGGTCACGGCGTGCACGGCTTCACGCTCGATCCGTCGGTCGGGGAGTTCCTGCTGTCGCACGAGAACATCAGGATCCCGTCGAAGGGGAAGATTTACAGCCTCAACGAGGGGAACGCCTCCAACTGGGACCCGGGGATGCAGAAGTACATTCAATACCTGAAGGAGCAGGACAAGGCCACCGGCCGGCCCTACTCGCTCCGGTACATCGGCACGATGGTGGCCGACGCTCACCGCACGCTCCTCTACGGCGGCATCTTCGCCTACCCGGCGGACACTCAGAACCCGGACGGCAAGCTCCGGTTGATGTACGAATGCAATCCGATGGCCTTCATCTTCGATCAGGCGGGGGGAAAATCGAGCGACGGGAAGCAGAGCGTCCTGAACATCGTGCCGACCACACTCCACCAGCGCACTCCGGTGTTCCTCGGGAGCTCCGAAGACATCGACACCTGCCAGAGGTTTTTGAACGGGGGTAAATAGAAACAGCCCGCGCGAACGGGCTGTTTCGTGTGCTGCTGAAATCTGATTCGGGGCCGCCTACCACTCGTACCTGATCGTATATGTCACTGTCGTCTCGCCGTCCTTCGGGACGGTCACCGGGAAGCGGATCGTGGACTGGTCCACCTTCTCGAACTCTCCCGACTTCTTCGTGATCTCCCACTCGTTCCATCGCCAGGGGTGTTCGTAGACCTGGACGGTGACCTGCTCGTCCTTGTGATTGCGGATCTTTATCCGGATCGTCTCCTCGACCACCTTCCCGGACGCCATCGACTTGAAGTCGACCTGCGCGCGCTCGCCGACGATGTCGAACGCATTCCCGAGGTATAAGCGAACCTCTTCATCCTTCGGCGTGTGGTCGATTCTGTCCTCCCCCACGAACTGTTCCTTGCCGTCCTCGTCGAGCTTGTAGACGCGGACCTTTCCCTTCGGCAGCGGAATCCCGAGCGACGACTTCTTGTCATTCCGAAACGTCACGAAAGTCCCCACCTTGGTGTTCGCCACCTCGCCGAACGATTGCTGATTCCGGTACGACGGGTTGTTCCACCAGTAGCGCCACTGGTCGGCGACGCCGTCGTAAATGAACATCTTCTTCGCGGCGACGTCCCGGCCGGAGACGAGCTCGATCTGCTTCGTTTCGTTCGGGTTCAGGTCGGTCTTTCGCTGCAAGGTGTACATCTTGTACTCGAAGAGTTCGGACTGTTCGAACTGCGGCGCCGCGGCGTCGGCCATCGTACTCTTCATCCGCATCATCCCGTTGCCCGCCATCGCTTCCTGCACCACGTTCACGTCACCGGCCACGAGCTTAAGGCCGGCCCCCCGGAACCCTGTGCCGGAGTTGTTCGAGAGCGTCACCCATCCGGTCAGGTCGAGCTCGTCGTCGTCCTTTGAGAGCAGTGCGACATAGTCGGCGCTCCAGGAGAGTCCACCCGCGAGGTAACTCAGCTCGATCTTATGGGTGCCGGCCTTCGAGTTGTCCACCATCCAGCGCAATCGGGGCTTCAGGATCAGGCCTTCCGGAAGCGAGGGGAGCACCATCCGACCGGCCGGATCCATCTCGACCTTGCCGTTGATTTCCGCCACGACGCCGCCCCTGCCGCCGAACCCGGCGGCGAGCAATTTTCCCTTGACGGTGTATTCCTGCTTCGTCTCTTCGTTGAGCCGGACGAATTCGATCTCCTTCCCGATGTATTTCTCGAGGAGTTTCGCCTGGCTCACGAGATCGTACTGGTAGTTCTGTTCGAGGATGCGCACGCCGGTCGGGTCGAGGAGGCTCCTGAAATGGAGCGACGTCCCGTCGATGGTCGCGGGGATGTCAGGGACGACGACGTGGTTGATGCCCGAGGTGAGCGACACCGATCGTTCCTCCCTGATGAGCGAAAGGTTCTGGTTGTAGACTGTCAGGTCGATCGAAGAACGGTCGCCCGCAGTGGCGTCGGGCGTCTGCGCCGAAAGCGCTCCCGAAATCGAGACGACGGCGAATGCCGCGGACACGGCGCGAAGGATGGTGATCATAATGGCCTCTTGGTATGGATGTGGGTATGCTTTCTACTTCCGGGCGGGGAAAAATGTTCCCGGATGCCCCGACCCCGTAAATTCGTTCCTGGGGCCACCTTTGCCCCCGGCCTGCCCCGGTTTCGCTGCCTTCATGCGGCGGGACCCGGGACCGGCGCTTCCGCCTGCTCCTTATATTGGAGCCGGTACAGCTTGTGGTAGATGCCCTTCAATTCCAGCAGCTTCTGGTGTGATCCCATCTCGCGGATCTCCCCCTTGTGCATGACGATGATCGTGTTTGCCCGTTGGATGGTGGACAGGCGGTGGGCGATGACGATCGAGGTCCGCCCTTCGAGGAGTTTCCGGATCGCCTGCTGGATGAGGATCTCGGTCTCGGTGTCGACGCTCGACGTGGCCTCGTCTAAAATTAAAATGCGGGGATTGGCCGCAAGCGCCCTGGCGAACGACACGAGTTGTTTCTGCCCGACCGAGAGCGTCGCCCCGCGCTCCTTGACCTCGGCGTCGTATCCGCCGTCGAGCTGTTCGATGAACCTGTTAGCCCCCACGAACCGGGCGGCAGCCTTCACGCGGTCGAGCGGGATCGCCTCGTTCCCCAGGCTGATGTTCGTCTTGATGTCGCCAGAGAAGAGGAAGACGTCCTGGAGCACCAGCGCGAGGTGGGCCCGGAGGTCTTTCTGCGCAAACGACCGGATGTCGGCCCCGTCGATCAGGACCGAGCCCTTCTGAAAGTCATAGAAGCGCATCAGGAGATTGATGATCGAGGTTTTGCCGGCTCCCGTGTGCCCCACGATGGCGATGGTATCGCCCGGTTTGATCGAGAAGGAGACGTCCTTCAGGACCCATTCCTCTTTATTATAGGCGAACCAGACGTTTCTGAATTCGATCTCGCCGCGTGGCGTTCCCAGCGGAACAGGGGTTTCGGCGTCGCGGACGACGGTGTCGTTGTCCAGTAGTGTAAAGACCCGCTCGGAGGAGGCCATCGCCGCCTGCATGATGTTGTATTTTTCCGAGAGGTCGCGGATCGGCCTCCAGAACATTTCGTTGAACTGGAGGAAGGCCATTACCGTGCCGACGGTGATCGACCCGCCCAGGGCGTCCACCCCCGCGTACCAGATGATGAGCCCGACGGCGATGGCGCCGATGATCTCCACGCCGGGGTAGAAGAGCGAGTAGTAGAAGATCGACCGGATGTTGGCATCGCGGTGCGCGGCGTTGATCGGAGAGAACTTCTTGTACGATTTTTTCTCCCGGTTGAAGATCTGGTCCACCATCATCCCGGTGATGTGCTCCTGCATGAACGTGTTGATGCGCGCCACCTG
Organism: Ignavibacteria bacterium; assembly: GCA_031379665.1. GTDB lineage: Bacteria > Bacteroidota > Ignavibacteria > UBA10030 > SZUA-254 > SZUA-254. The sequence goes on along the minus strand of JANNFI010000116.1, from coordinate 7,794 downwards.
GTGCCGGACGTCCCGGTACGCCTCGCGGGCCTTCCTCCTGAAGAGAAACGTCCCGTAGAAGAGGAGTGGGAGGACGCTCAGCGAGACGAGCGCCAGCTTCCAGTTCATCGTGAACATGAACCAGAGGATCCCGATGATCGTGAAGACGTCGCTGAAGACCATCACGATGCCCGACGAGAACATTTCGTTCAGGACCTCGATGTCGTTCGTCACGCGGGTGATCAGCCGGCCGATCGGGTTCTTGTCGAAGAACCGGATCCCCAGTTTCTGGAGGTGGGTGAACACCTCCATCCTGAGGTCGAGGATCGTCTTCTGCCCGATCCACTGTGTCAGGTAGGCGCTGGCGTACTGCACCAGGCCCCGCACGATGAGCACCGCGAGGAACAGGAGGCTCGTCACGAGCAGGCCCTCGCGGTCGCCCTCGGCGATGTTCACGTCCACGGCGTGCTTCGTGAACCAGGGGCGCACCGCCTCGAGCGCCGAGACGATCACGCTCAAGAGGATGCCGAGCGCGACGTGCCACCGGTACGCCTTCAGGTACCGGATCAGACGCTTCATCAGCCGGCCGTCGTACGCCTTACCGAGTATTTCTTCTTCCTGCACTGCTGTTCGTCCTAAAGGTTTTCGAGTTCTTCCTCGAGGAGCTGTTTCTCGTGGAGCGTGGCGTAGATGCCGCCCTGCGCGATCAGCTCGTCGTGCGTACCCCGTTCCGCGACCGCGCCCTCGTTCAGTACAATGATCAGATCGGCGTCCTTCACCGTCGAGATCCGGTGACTGATGATGATGCTCGTGCGGTTCTTCATCACCTCGCGAAGCCCCTTGAGGATTTCCTCCTCGGTGTAGGTGTCCACCGCGGAGAGGGCGTCGTCGAGGATGAGTATTCTGGGGTCGCGCATCACGGCGCGGGCGATGCTGGTGCGCTGCTTCTGGCCGCCGGACAGGGTAATCCCGCGTTCGCCGAGCATCGTGCCGAACCCCTTCGGGAAATCTGCGATGTCATGCGTCATTTGGGAGACGTCGGCCGCCTCGCGGACGCGCGCGTCGTCGCCGTCGTCGTCGCCGTAGGCGATGTTCTCGCCGAGCGTGTCCGAGAAGAGGAAGGTCTCCTGCTGGACGTAGCCGATCGCGCTCCGGAGCGTCGCGAGGGGGATGGTCCTGACGTCGCGCCCGTCGATCAGCACCGAGCCGCCGGTCGCGTCGTAGAGCCGGGGGATGAGGTTCGCGAGCGTGCTCTTGCCGGAGCCGGTGTATCCCACCACGGCGAGCGTCATCCCCCTCCCGACCTTCACCGAGATGCCCGAGAGCGCCGGCCTCGACGCGTTCTTGTGCGTGAACGTGACGTCGCGGAACTCGATTTCGCCGGCGATCGACGTGACGCCGCGGTCGGTCGCAGGTCCGTCGGCGATGTCGGGGACTGTGTCCATGATCTTCGCGAGACGGCTCATCGACGCGGCTCCCTGCTGCAGGATGTTCGTGACCCACCCGAACGCCACCATCGGCCAGATCAGGAGCATCAGGTAGCCGAACAGAGCCGTGAGCGTGCCGATCGAAATTTCCCCTTCGAGCACGCGCAATCCACCGAAATAGACCGTGATGACGAGCGAGATGCCCACCAGGAGGAACATCAGCGGCCACATCAACGACTGGATGCGCGCCAGGACAAGGTTCTTGCGGAGGTATTCCTCGCTCAGTTCGGCGAACCGCGCGATCTCGTACTCTTCACGCACGTACGCCTTCACGATCCTGATTCCGGAGAGGTTTTCCTGGGCCCGCGCCGTGAGCTTCGAGTAATGCGCCTGGCGCTCCTCGAACTTTTTGTGGATGACCTTGCCGAGCCGGTAGACGGCGTACGACACGAGCGGCAACGGAACGAGCGCGGCGAGCGTGAGCCGCCAGTCGAGCCAGAGCATCATCGTGAGCGACATTGAAAACGTCACCAGCGTGTCGGCCGGGTACATGATTCCGGGGCCGACAACGTTTCGTACCGACCCGATGTCGTTGGTGGCGTGCGCCATCAGGTCGCCGGTCGGTGTGTTCTGGAAAAACGAGAGAGAGAGCCCCTGGATGCGCGAGAGGAAGTCGTTCCGGAGGTCGAACTCGATATGCCTCGACATCACGATGATCGTCTGGCGTGTCAGGAACGTGAAGAAGCCGGCGATGATCGTCAGGCCGACGATGGCGCCGGAATACCAGAGGAGTTGATCGGCGTCGACCGAGCCGGCCTCGAGCCCCGACTTCAGGCTGTCGATCGCATCGCCGACGAGCTTTGGCTGGAGCACCGTGAAGAGGTTGCTCGCCACCACCGTGCCAAGCCCCCAGATGACGGTTTTCCGGTACTTACGCAGGTACGGGAGGAGCCGGAGGAGAGATTTCACTTATTTCGTTGTGATTTGGGGAGATAAGGGGAACGGTGGCCGACCATGATGCTCTATAATACGAAAGTCGGGGGAAAAGTTCACGCGGGCCTGCCGCAAACCCGTTACTCTTGCGTGATCACGGGGGACCGGCAAGGGGCCGGTGAAGAACGCGTGAAGGTCCGTGGTGGCCGGGGGCCTCTCAGCCGATGAGCTCGAACCCAGTGTAGCGATGGAGCGCCTTCGGCACCACGACCTTTCCCTCGGGTGTCTGGTAGTGCTCGAGGATGGCGGAGACGATCCTGGGGAGCGCAAGGCCGGACCCGTTCAGCGTATGGACGAACTCGGGTTTCGACGCGCTGCCGCGGGGGCGAAACTTGATGTTCATCCGCCGCGCCTGGAACGATTCGAAATTACTGATGGACGAGACCTCAAGCCAGCGCTTCTGGCCGGGCGACCAGACTTCGAGGTCGTACTTCTTGGTCTGCGTGAAGCCCATGTCGCCCGTGCACATCAGGAGAACGCGGTAGCGCAGGCCGAGCTTCCTCAGGAGCACCTCGGCGTCTTCACGCAGCGAGTCCAGCTCGTTGTACGATACGCCGGGATGGACGAACTTCACCAGCTCGACCTTGTCGAACTGGTGGAGGCGGTTGAGTCCGCGCACATCCTTGCCGTACGAACCGGCCTCGCGCCGGAAGCAGGGGGTGTAGGCGCAATACTTCACCGGGAGCGCGTCTTCCTGCAGGATCTCGTCGCGGTGGATGTTGGTGACCGGGATCTCGGCCGTCGGGACCAGGAAGAGCTCGTCCTTCGGGACCGTGTACATCAGGTCTTCCTTGTCGGGGAGCTGGCCGGTGCCGGTGGCGCTCGCGGCGTTCACCATCAGCGGAGGCTGGATCTCGGCGTACCCCCGGCCGCCCGCCTCGTCGAGGAAGAAATTGATGAGCGCGCGCTGAAGTTTCGCGCCGGCGCCCTTGTACAGCGGAAACCCAGCGCCGGAGATTTTCACCCCCCGTTCGAAATCGATGATGCCGAGACGCTCGGCGAGGACCCAGTGGGGCTGCGCTTCGAAGTCGACGACCGTTTCCTCTCCCCACGCAGCAATTTCCTGGTTGTCGGCCGGGGTGCGACCCTCCGGGACGGACGGGTGGGGGAGGTTCGGGACCGTCAGGAGGATGCCGTTGAGCGTCTCTTCGACGCCCTTCAGTTCATTGTCCAACTGCCTGATTGACTCCTTGACCTTTTCCATCTCGGAGATGGGCGCCGCAGCGTCCTGCTTCTCCTTCTTGAGCCGGCCGATCTGCTCTGAGACGACGTTCCGTTGGTTCTTGAGGGCTTCGGCGCTCCCGAGGAGCTCGCGGCGGCGTGTGTCGAGCGCGAGAATCTCGTCGACGCGGTCGGTCTCCCCTTTCTTCCTGATCCCGTCGCGGACGAGGTCCGGGTGTTCCCTGATGAATTTGATGTCGAGCATAGTGCGTGTGTTCTCAGCGGTTCATTGTTGTGTGATTTCCACCGGGTGGCGGACGGTTGAGAGCTGGTTCCGCAGGATGAGGAGGCCGTTCTCCATCGCAGACATCGCGAGGTGAAGCTCCACCTGGGCTTTCAATATAATGAACCCCGACTTGAGCGGCCGAGGCGCCGGCTGGTGGAGGTCGGACGTCTTGATCGGCGTGATGAGCTTCGCGTTGAACTTGAAGAGCCGGGCCACCTCGCGGGCAAAATCGTAGCGGCTCACGATGTCGGGGCCGGAAATATGATAGATCCCCGGTTTCTTCAATTCGAGGAGCTTGACCACGCCGAAGGCGAGGTCGTCAACGAAGGTCGGACTCCCCACCTGGTCCGAGACCACCCTCACCGGTCGGCCCTCCTGCAATTCCTTAATGAGCCAGATGGCGAAATTCGGCTTGACCCGCCGCGCCTGCCCGTAGAGCACCATCGTGCGGACGATGGAGTGGGCGACGTTGGAGGTCCGCAGCAGGTTCTCCGCCGCGTGCTTCGTGCGCCCATAGTAGCTGAGCGGGTTCGGGCGGTCGTCCTCGGAGTACGGACCATTTCTCCCGTCGAAGATGTAATCGGTCGAAAGCTGGATGACGTGCGCCCCGGTGAGTTTGGCGGAGTGGACGAGGTGCTCGACGCCGGTCACGTTCACACGCCAGGCGGCCTCGCGGTTGGTCTCGCACAGGTCCACGTTGGTGATCGCGGCGGTGTTGATGATCGTGTCGGGCTGGATTTCGTCGATCACCCTCGTGACCTGCTTCCGGTCGGTGACGTCCATCCGGGTGTAGGGCGCCTGGTCGGAGGGGAAGACCGAATGCTCCTGGCTCGACGTGAGGTGGAGGGCGTAGGCTTGCGACTGCGACAGTAGTTCCGCGACCTTCTGCCCGAGGAGGCCGTTGCTCCCGGTGATGACGACCCGGCGCGGCTCCGGTTTCACCGGAGGCTGTCCTCGAGGGCGGTGGCGGCGTCGGTCCGGGCATCGCGGTACTTCACGATCACCGGGGTATACAGGGAGAGGCCCTGTACCGAGGCGAAGGGATCGTCGATCTTCCTGCTCCCGGGCAGGACGACCGCGTCCGCCGGTATGGTGAGGGGGGCGTCCGCACTCCTGCGGTGGATGGTCTTCCGGGGAATGTCGTAGACCGGCGTCGACCCGGTGAGGATGACGCCCGAGCCGAGGACCGCGCCGCGGCGCACCACGACGCCTTCGTAGACGCCGCAGTTGCCACCGACGAAAACATCGTCCTCGATGATCACGGGTGAGGAGTTGACCGGTTCGAGGACGCCGCCGATCTGCGTGCCGGCGCTGATGTGGACGCGCTTCCCGACCTGCGCGCACGAGCCCACGAGCGCGTGTGAATCGATCATCGTCCCGGTGTCGACCCACGCTCCGATGTTCACGTACGACGGCGGCATCACGACCACGCCGTCGGCGATGAACGCGCCGTCGCGGATCACGCTTCCGCCCGGGACCACCCGGACGCCGTCGGCGGTTGTGAGCGCCCTGATGCCCATCGTATCCTTGTCGAAATACGGGAATGGCCCGGCGCCGGAGTGGTCCGTGAGGCGGCCCACCCTGAACGCGAGGATGATCCCTTTCTTGACCCACGCGTGGACCTGCCACCCGTCCCCGGCCGGAGACGCGGCCCTGATGTTGCCGGAGTTGAGCTCGGCCTTGAGTTCGGCGACCACCTTGAGCGCGTCGTCGCGGTCGATTGAGTCGGGGGGCAGCTCGTAGAGCCGCTCGATGATCGGCCTGAGCATCATATCAGTTTCAGGTCCCTGAGGATGCGGGAGAATATCTTCAGGTTTTCGGCGCCCATCGGCACAAGGGGGAGCCGGTAGCGCGCTTCAATCCTGCCCATCATCGCCAATGCGGCCTTGACCGGGATCGGGTTCGATTCGATGAAGTTCGCGCTCATCAGCGGGAGGAGCCTGTTGTGGATCTTCAGCGCCGCGGCGTACCGGCCGTCCAAGGCGAGCCGGACCATCCGGGAAAATTCCCGCGGCACCTCGTTCGAGACCACCGACACGATCCCGTCGGCGCCGAGCGCCACCAACGGAAAGGTGAAGGAGTCGTCGCCCGACCAGACGCCGAATCCCTTAGGCCTGCGGCTGAGGATCTCCATGATCTGGTCCATGTTGCCCGAGGCCTCCTTGATCCCGTTGATCAGCGGAATGTCCTTCGCGAGCCGCAGGGTAGTCGCGGCCGTCATATTGCTCGCGGTCCTTCCGGGGACGTTGTACAAAATGATCGGGAGATCGGTGGCGGAAGCGATCTCGGCATAGTGCCGGTAGAAACCCTCCTGCGTCGGTTTGTTATAGTACGGCGCCACGCAGAGGATTCCGTCGGCTCCCGCGCGTGCGGCCGCCCGGGCGAGCTGGACCGTCTTGGCGGTTGAATTACTCCCCGCCCCGGCGATGACCTTCACGCTGCGGGGAGCGCGTTCGCGCACCGTAGCGATGACGATCGCCTGCTCGGCTTCCGTCAGCGTTACGCTCTCTCCCGTGGTGCCAACCGGCAGGATCGCTTCGACGCCCCCGGCGACCTGGAACCTGACGAGGGATGCGAGCGATGCGAGGTCGACCTCGCCGTGTTTATCGAAGGGGGTCACGAGCGCAGTGCCGGTGCCCCTGAACAAGGGTTTTCGTGTCATTTTTGTGCGAGGACATCCTCCATTGTGTAGACGCCTTTCCTCTTTCTTAGCCACGTCGCGGCGATGAGCGCGCCGTGGGCGAACCCCGACCTGTTCTTGGCCCGGTGGATGAATTCGAGTGAGTCCGCCTCTGAATCGAAGAGGACGGAATGCTCCCCGAACGCGTGGCCTACCCGCTCCGACGAAATATGGAGCTGTCCCGGTTTGATCGCCCCGGGGGCGTTCCCCGCGAGGAGCGACTTCTTCCTCCTGATGTGGGCGAGGAGAATTTCGCCAAGCTGCAGCGCGGTGCCGCTCGGGCAGTCAGCCTTGGCGCGGTGATGTATTTCACGGATCGCGACGTCGTACATCTCGTACCGGTCGATGAGGCGGGCTGCATCCTTCAGGATGCGGCCGAGGAGGTTCACGCCCACAGAAAAGTTCGGTGAATAGACCAGCCCGGTCTTCCGGGCCGCCACGATCTTCCTCACCGCATCGAGGCTGTCATACCACCCGGTGGTTCCGACGACGATCGGCTTGCCGGCCTTCACCACCGCCTCGATGTTCTTCACGGCCGAACCGGGGAGCGTGAATTCCACGCACACGTCGATCCCGCGGAGCGATTCCGCCGTGAGGCCTCGTCCGTCGCGGTTGTTTTCCTCCGTGAAGACCTTCTTGACCGTGATCCCCTGCGCGAGGGCGACGCGCTCGACTTCGGCTCCCATTTTCCCGTTGCCGATGATCGCGATGTTCATGCGGTTGCCTCCTTCAGGTCCGCCTTGTCGAGTTGGAAGAGCGAGAGTTTGTCGAGCGACGACGACCCAATCATCCCCGCCTTCGCCGTAGCGACGACGTTGGCGTACGCGGCCGCCGCCTGTACGTTGCCGGAGTGGACGAAGTGGGCGCAGTACGCGGCGCCAAACACGTCGCCGCACCCGGTCGGGTCGACGACCCCGCCCGCCGGGGTCCCGGGAATGTCGTGTCGTACGATCTGTTTCTTCTCGGTGACGAAAACGGTGCATCCTGCGCCGCCGCGAGTGATGACCAGCGCCCGGGTGTTGAGCGCGAGTCCCTGCTTGACGAGGTTCCGTTCGTCGTATCCCTCCGGGGTGAGCGCCGCAGCCTCGGCTTCGTTCATCTGGACGGCGTGCAGCATGAAGAGCCACCTCCTCCAGGTCTCGACGGGCTGGCGGAATCGTGAAAAATCGTTCCTCACCCCAAGCGTCAGACTATGGACGTCGAAATACACGGGAATGTTCCGGTCGCGGGTCTTCATCCTGATCTCGTCGAGCGTCTCGAGGGTGAGG
>JANNFI010000024.1:0-23290 GCA_031379665.1 Ignavibacteria bacterium | reverse complement strand
ACCCGGCGGCCCGAAGGTACCGCAGGATCACGTCGAACGAGATGTAGCTCTTCGCGTGCCCGGCGTGTGAATGTCCGTAGACCGTTGGGCCGCAGACGTACATCCCCACGGCCCCCGGGACGAGCGGGGTAAACGGTTCCTTTTTCCTCGTCAGCGTATTGTAGATCGTCAGCGGCATGTGGGCTCGGTCAAAAGTTATTTTTTCCAGTCGCCCGGGGGTTTCGTGGCGATCGACGTCAGCCCGTGCTGGCTCAGGATGTAGGCGTAGTTGAAAGCGGTCTCGCGAAGGCGTGAGTAGCGCCCCGACGCCCCGCCGTGGCCCGCCCCCATATTGATCTTCATGACGATTTGGTTGGCGTCGGTCTTCTTCTCCCGCAGCCGCGCCGCCCACTTCGCGCCCTCCCAGTAACCCACCCGGGGATCGTTCAGCCCCACGCGCACGAGGATGTTCGGGTAGTTCTGCGCCGATACGTTGGTGTAGGGACAGTACGACTTCATATACTCGTACGCGGCCTTCTCATTTGGATTCCCCCATTCGAGGTACTCACCCACCGTGAGTGGGAGGGAGGGGTCGAGCATCGTGTTCATCACGTCCACGAACGGCACCAGGGCGAGCGCGGCCTTGAAGAGGTCCGGCCGCATGTTGACGACTGCGCCGATGAGCAGTCCGCCGGCGCTTCCGCCTTCGATGGTCATTTTGGCGGGCGAGGTGTATTTTTCAGCCACGAGGTGCTCTGCGCAGGCAATGAAGTCGGTGAACGTGTTTTTCTTCTTCATCATCCGGCCGTCATCCTTCCAGTCGCGGCCCATGTCCCCTCCGCCCCTGATGTGCGCGAGGGCGAAGATGAAGCCCCGGTCGAGGAGGCTCAACCGTGAGGACGAAAAGCTCACCGGGATCGTGGCGCCGTACGATCCGTACGCGTAGAGGTGCAGCGGCGTATTTCCATCCCTGACCATCCCCTTCTTATAGACGATCGAGATCGGCACCGGGACGCCGTCCGGGGCCTTCGCGAGTATCCGTTCGGAGACGTAGAGTGCGGGGTCGTACCCGCCGAGGACTTCGTTCTGTTTCATCAGTTTGCGTTCGCGGGTGTCCATCCGGTAATCGTACACCGACGGAGGCGTAATGAACGACTGGTAACCGAACCGCAGGGTCTTTGTGTCGAACACGGCGTTCATCCCGACATTGGATGAATAGACCGGTTCGGGGTATTCGATGTCGTGCGACTGACCCGAGCCGACCTCCATCACCCTGAGCGACGGGAGGCCGTTCTTCCGCTCGGTCATCACGAGGTAGTCCTTGAAGGCCTCGACACCCTCGAGCGTCACATCGGCGCGATGAGCGACTACCTCCGTCCAGTTCGCGATCGTAGGGTCGGCCACCGGCGCTTTCACCAGCCGGAAGTTTTTCGCGTTCTTGTTTGAGACAATGTAGAAGAAATCCCCCGTATGGTCGACGTTGTACTCGTGGTCGGTCTCACGGGCGTGGAGGACCTTGAACTCCTCCGCCGGCCTGTCGGCCGGGAGGTAGCGGAATTCGCTGGTCGTGCTCGAACCGGAGCCGGCGAGAATGTATGCGTCGCTCCTCGTCCGGCCGACGAAGAGGTTGTAAAGTTCGTCCTTCTCTTCGAGGATGAGCGGGTCGGAGGCGGGATCGGCGCCAAGCGTGTGCCGGTAGAGCCGGTAGGGGCGTCGCGCCGCGTCCCGTTTGGAATAAAAAAACGTCTTCCCGTCGGTGGCCCAGACCACATCCGCGACGTCGGGGATCCGGTCGGCGAGCATAGCGCCGCTCCGGAGGTCCTTGACGACGAGGTCATACGCCTCGTAGCCGCTGGTATCAATAGAGAACGCCAGCAGGTTCTGGTCCGGCGAGACTGTGAACGCCCCGATCGCCATGAAGTTCAGGCCCTTCGCCACTTCGTTTCGCTCGAGGATGATTTGCTCGGGGGCGCCCGGCGAGTTCTGTTTCCTGCAGTTGATCGGATACTGTTTTCCTTCCTCGGTGCGGGAATAATAGAGATAGGTCCCGTACGGGTAGGGAACCTCCGAGTCGGTCTCCTTGATCCGGCCGACCATCTCTTTATAAAGGATCTCCTGGAACTCTTCGGTCGGCTTCATCAGGCTGTCCGTGAAGGCGTTCTCGGCTTCGAGGTGGCGGATCACTTCGGGGTCCTCCTTCTGTTTCAGCCAGGCGTAGTCGTCGACGCGGACGTCCCCGTGGAGGGTGTCGGCCTTCGCGACCTTCTTCGGCACCGGCTGGCCGGAGGCGGCCAGGGCGAAGACCAGCGTCAGGAGGATCGCGGTGATGCCGTATCGGTGGAGTTTGTTCACGGTGCTGTTCCTTTCGTCTGATTTTCGATTGATGTTCGATTGATTGCAATCAGCGGTTCTTGCTGTGGATTAATACTTTCGCGCTCTCGAGCGCCGCGTCGGTGACCTCGGCGCCGCTCATCAGCTTCGCCACCTCCCGCACGCTCTCGTCGGTGTCGACGAGCCTCATTCCAGTGGTGGTCCGGTCGCGCTTCTCTGTTTTTTCGACGACGTAGTGTGAGTCGGCGCACCCCGCGATCTGCGGGAGGTGCGTGATGGCGACGACCTGGTGGAACTGCGAGAGGCGCTTCATGCTCTCGCCGACGGCCTGCGCGACGCGGCCGCTCACTCCCGAGTCGATCTCGTCGAACACCAGGAGCGGGAGCCGGTCTGATTTCGCGAGGATCATCTTGAGGGCGAGCATGATCCGCGATATCTCGCCGCCTGAGGCCACCCTGGTGAGCGGCCTCGGCTCCTGCCCTGCGTTGGCTGAGACGTGGAATTCGAGGACGTCCATTCCGGTCGCGTCGGCTGTGAACCATTCCTTTCCCAGCCTGATGAGGGAATCCTCCTCCCGGCCGGGCCGGTTCGTGACGACCGCCTCGAACGCGGCGTTCGGGATGCCGAGGGTCCTGAGCTCGGCGACGACAGCGGTCGCGACCTTCTTCCCCGCCTCGCGGCGCTTGTTCGACAGCCTCCCGGCGATCTCCGAAGCGCGAACGACACAGGCTTCGAGCTGGTGAGCGAGTTTGGCGGCCTCCTCATCGAAATTTTCGGACAGGGCGAGTTCCGCCGCCAGTTCGGCGCACCTGGCGATCACCGTCTGGAGCGAGCCGCCATATTTTTTCCGCAGGAGGGTGAGCGCTCCCAGCCGGTCCCGGATCTCCTCGAGCCGCCCCGGGTTGAATTCGATGCGCGAATTGTAGCTCTGGATGAATTTGGCGAGTTCGTCCACGATCGCCGCGGCCGACGAGGCCTCCCGGTGGGCCTCCGCGAACGAGGGGTCGATCCCGGCGAGGTCCTCCAGTTCGTTCCGCGCGAGGACGAGGCCGTCGTGGAGGGCGCTTTCCCCTTCGTAGAGTGACCGGTAAAGGCGCTCGGTCGCGGAGAAGAGTTTCTCGGAGTTTTCCAGCACGGTCAGTTCGCGCTCCAGCCGCTGCTCTTCGTCCGGCTCGGGGCCGACGGCGTTGATTTCCCCCAGCTGGAATTCGACGAGCGAACGGCGGTCCCTCAACTCCTCCCGGCGCGACCGGAGGTCCCGCAGGGCCGACCTGGTGTTCACCCCGTCCGCGTACGCCGCAGCGAATTCGCCCGCCAGCGCCCCGAGCCGGCCGTACTCGTCGATGAGCGCGAGGTGGGTCCCGGGCCGCAGCAGCGACTGGTGTTCGTGCTGGCCGTGGAGGTCGACGAGCATCTCGCCTGCTTCTTTTAAGATCGCGAGCGTCGCCGGCGTGTCGTTGATGAACGCCCTCCCCTGCCCTTTCGTGCTCACTTCGCGGCGGAGGATCAGTTCGTCGCCGGATTCGATGTCGTTGTCGGCGAGGAAGCGCTCCACGTGCGCGTTGCCGGCGACCGCGAAGACCCCCTCGACCACCGCTTTTTCGGTCCCTTGCCGCACCGACGAGGCGTCTGCTCGCGCCCCGAGGATCAGCCCCAGCGCGTCGATGATGATCGATTTGCCCGCGCCGGTTTCGCCGGTGATGATGTTCAACCCGCTGCCGAAAGCGACGTCAAGCTGGTCGATGAGGGCGTAATTCTTTATGGAGAGGTGTCGGAGCAACGGCGATTCTCGTGTCGGTTGACCGCGGAATTCGGTTGAAAAAAATAGGAATCTTTCGACCGGATTCCAAACGGCCTTACCCACACGAACCCTGCCAAATAAGCTCAGCCAAACGAGCTCAGGTAGATGAATCCGGGAGGAAGGTGTTGAATTCGGGAATTTCCTTGAGGATCCCGTGGTAATACGCCATCCTTACGAACTCCGCCAGACCCGACCTCGCCTCCTCGTCGAAGGCGTAGGAGACGGTACCCGATGCCAACGGGCGCCCGGAAGCGGGGCAGGTGAAGAGGTCCGGCCCGTCGGTTTCAAAGGCACCCTCTCTGGCGTACCACAGCCCGTGGACGAACGGCAGGTCTGCGATCTCCATCCACTCTTCCACGAGGTCGAGCCCCTCGTCGACCGCGAGGGCGCCGGAGGCCTCATCACCCGCCACGAGGGCGGCGTCGCAATCGGAGAGGGATTCGGCCGGGGAACCGGTGATGGGGACGATGCGGGGGGTCAGGTCGTACTGCTCGACGAGGACGAGGTGCGCGAGGACGATCTCCGACGTCCTGCCGGGGTCTACGGCGAGGGTGCGGATGTCGCGGATTCCGGACCTGAAGAGGAGTCGCGCGGTGTTACTCCCGGACGTCGCCGCGAGGCAGCCGCCGCCGGCAGGTCGACACCCGGGGAGGCCGCGGATCGCGTCGATGGGGGATAAAAAAGCCCCGTCGAGCTGCTGATCGCGGAGCTTCACCGCCAACGCTCCGGGGACGTCGCGGACGACCTCGAATCCCGGATCGTGGAACCGTGAGAAGAGCGGCCGGGCGACCAGATCCGGCACGATGCCGATCCGCCGCTTCGGCGGCATCAGTTGGTCGAGGTCTTCTGGCGGATCTGTTTTGCCGCCAGGTTGCGCAGATAGAAGAGCTTCGCCCTGCGGACCCGTCCCTGCTTGCTGACTTCGAGCTTGGCGATGCGCGGCGAGTGGATGGGGAAGATCCTCTCCACCCCGACGCCGTTCGAGATCTTGCGGACCGTGAACGTCTCGGTGAGGCCGGAACCCCTGCGGGAGATGACGACTCCCTGGAACTGCTGGATGCGTTCCTTGTCTCCCTCGATGACGCGTACGTGGACGTTCACCGTGTCCCCCGGATTGAAGGGGGTGACGTCCTTCTTCAAGTGCATGGCTTCAACGAGCTTTAACTTATCCATTGCGGTGTTCTCCTTCGGTTTATATCAATAAATCTTTTCGTCGAATTTTTGTGCGGCCCAGCCGCTGTTCGTCGCGCCACGTCCCGATAGCCTTATGATCCCCCGAGAGCAGGACGTCCGGGACCCTGAGGCCCCGGTACTCCGCCGGCCTCGTGTAGCTCGGGTGGTCGAGGAGGCGTTCCTGAAACGAGTCGCCGAGCATCGATTCACCATCGCCGAGCACCCCCGGTATCAACCGCACGACCGCGTCGATCAGCACCAGGGCGGGGAGCTCCCCGCCGGTGAGGACGTAGTCCCCGATCGAGATCTCCCGGGTCACGAGCTCCGTCCTGATCCGCTCGTCGATGCCCTTGTAGTGCCCGCAGAGCACGAGCAGACGCCGTTTCAGTGAGAGTGCATTGGCGGCCCTCTGATCGAACCGCTCTCCGTCGGCGCTCATGTAGATGACTTCGTCGAACGGGCCCTTCGCCGTGAGCGCTTCGACACATTCAAAAAATGGTTCCGGCTTCAGGACCATCCCGGCCCCGCCCCCATAGGGGGTGTCGTCGATTGTCCGGTGCCGGTCGTGCGCGTACTTGCGGAGGTCGTGTAGCCTGACTTTGACCAGCCGCTTCTTCTTCGCCTGTCGGATGATGCTCTCGTTCAGAGGGCTCCGCATCAGGTCGGGGAACCCCGTGATCACGTGGATGTCCATGGTTCCCTATTGCTCCAGGAGGCCGTCCGGCAGATCGACGACGATTTCCTTCTTCCCGATGTCGACGCTGACGATGAAATTCTTCACCGCGGGGATGTAGTGGAGCGCGTCGCCGCTGCGCACCGTCCAGAGGTGCTGCCCCGGGGCTTCCAACACGTCTTCGAGCTTTCCTACAACCGCCCCGGTAGAGGTGCGTACTTTACACCCGATCAGGTCGTGGATGAAATATCCGCCTTCGGGCGGGGGGACGGACTCGGACGACTCCACGAAGAGGAGTTTTCCCCTCAGCGCTTCGGCGTCGGTCCGGTCCTTCACTTCCTTCATCAGCACAAGCACCCTGCCCCCTTCGAGCCTGACATCACCGACCGTGAACGGTTCGACGTCTTCGGGCGTCCGCCCGAGGAACACCCGGCGCAGTTTTTTCGCCCGCTCCGGGGATTTCCCAGCGAGCTCGAGCTTCAGGTATCCGTGTATGCCGAAACAGCTGGTGAGCCTGCCGACGAGCACCAGATCGGGCCGGCCGTCCGCGGGGACCGGTTTCAGTCGACAACCTCCAGCAGGACCTTGTTCCCGGATTTCATTCCCACCGCCGCCACGATCGTCCGGAGCGCGAACGCGGTCCGACCCTTCTTGCCGATCACCTTGCCGATGTCGGCCGGTGCGACAGTGAGTTTGTAGATGATTTTATCTACCAGTATTTCTTCAGTCAGACTCACGGAATCGGGTTGATCCACGAGCTGCCTCGCGATGTACTCGATGAATTCCTTCATGGGTCCTCCAACGGGGAGTATCGGCCCCGGCGGGTGTTACGCCGCCGGTGTTTCGGGAGCAGCTGCCGCGGGCGTCGCTTCGGCAACGACCGCTGCAGGCGCCGCTTCGGCAACGACCGCTACAGGCGCCGCTTCGGCAACGACCACTGCAGGCGCTGCTTCGACGACCACCGCCGTGGGTGCTGCTTCGGGCGCAGGCGCGGCAACCGGTGGCGCTCCTTCGGCCGCGCCCTTTTTCCTTCGGGCCGCCTTTCGCCTTTCCTTGCGCTCGGTTTCTCGTTGCACCTTCCCCTCCTGCATCCCCGCCCAGATCTCGAGCTTCGCGATGATGGCCGCTTCGTCAGCGCCCTTCTTCATCATCCCCCACCGGAGCCAGAGGCCCTTCCGCTGGAGGAGGCTCCGCACCGTGTCCGAGGGCTGAGCGCCGCGCTTCAGCCAGAAGTACAGCCGGTCATCCTTCACGGTGATCACGGCCGGACGAATCCCGGGATCGTACTGGCCGATCGCCTCGATGTACTTGCCGTTCCTCGCGGTCTTGGAATCCGCCACCACGATCCTGTAGATCGGCTGCTTCTTCTTGCCGCCGCGCCATAAACGCAATCTAACCACTGGTGTATCTCCTTACGTTGTAGTTGTTGTGAATGTACCCGTTATGCCGGCATCTTCATGCCGCGGAACATCTGCGGCATCCGGCCCTTCGACAGCGTCTTCATCATCTTTTGCATCTCTTGGAACTGTTTCAGCACCTTGTTGACTTCCTGCACCGACGTCCCGCTCCCGGAGGCGATCCTCCGGCGCCGGGTCCCGTTGATGATGTTGGGCTTCCTCCGCTCGGCGTGTGTCATCGATTGAATGATGGCTTCGACCCTGACCAGAGCCTTCTCGTCGAGCGTGGCGCCGGCCGCCATCTTGTTCATCCCGGGGATCATGGCCATGATCTGCTGGAGCGACCCCATCTTCTTGATTTCCCTGAGTTGGTCGAGGAAATCCTCGAAGGAGAACTGCGACGTGCGCAGTTTTGCTTCGAGCTTCTGAGACTTCTCTTCGTCGAACTGCTCCTGCGCCTTCTCGACAAGGGTGACGATGTCCCCCATACCGAGGATCCTGCTGGCCATCCGGTCTGGATGGAACACCTCCAGCGCATCCAGTTTCTCGCCCGTCCCCACGAACTTGATCGGCTTCGAGACGACCGACCTGATTGAAAGCGCCGCACCGCCCCTGGTATCGCCATCGAGCTTCGTCAGCACGATGCCGTCGAAATTGAGGCGGTCGTGGAACGCCTTCGCCGAGTTCACCGCGTCCTGGCCGGTCATCGAGTCGACCACGAAGAGGATTTCCTGCGGGTCGACCTTCTGCTTGATGGTCTCGACCTCGCGCATCATCTCTTCGTCGACGTGGAGACGGCCGGCGGTGTCGATGATGACGACATCGCGCGCAGCCTTCCGCGCGTGCTCGATCGATTCGACCGCGATCTCGACCGCCCCGCGGCCCCTTACGGCGTGCACGGGGACCTGGATCTGTTTCCCGAGCATCTCGAGCTGGTCGATGGCCGCCGGACGGTAGACGTCTGCGGCCACGAGGAACGGGTACCGACCCTTCGCCTTCAGGTGCGCGGCAAGCTTCGCCGAAAACGTTGTCTTGCCCGAACCCTGCAGCCCCGCGATCAGGATCACGGTCGGAGGCAGGGTGGCGAACCGGATCGTCGACGATGCCGTCCCCATCAGGGTAACGAGTTCGTCGTGGATGATCTTGATGATGAGCTGACCCGGAGTCAGACTCCTCAACACTTCCTGTCCGACAGCCTTCTGCTGGACTTCCTGGATGAAATCCTTGACGACCTTGTAGTTGACGTCGGCGTCGAGGAGGACCCTGCGGACCTCGCGGAGCGATTCGCCGATGTTCGTCTCGGAAATCTTCCCTTCCCCGCGAAGTTTCTTGAAGACGATTTCCAGCTTCTGAGTCAGATCTTCAAACATGAATGGCCAAGCGGGGTTGAAGGCACGCCATACCGATAAAAAACGCCATCCCCGCACCTGATCCGGGGCCTGGCGCTCTACACGAAAAAGTGGATTAAATTTAAGGAATAATTAGGCGGGAAGCAAGGATCGTGGGTGCTGACCCAGGTGAAATATCTGCATTATTGGATGAATTTCGCTATTTGGGCATATTCAGGCTCCCGGTATCCCTGGCTGGGAAACGAAAAAAGGGAAGGCGGCTTGCGCACCACCTTCCCCTCTTCTCATCCACCTAATCCACCTAATCCACTTCCACTAACATCCAGAGGAGGTAACTTCTGGTCTTGCTACTTAGTGTAACGTCTACGCGCGGAAAAAGTTTCCGGTTCCGGGAAAATATTTTCGATCCAGAAAACCGTTTAAAACGTGCCGATTATCCAGCATTCGTAAGGGCTTCAGCCCCGCTGACGATCTCCAGCAGCTCCTTGGTGATCGATGCCTGCCGGGCCTTGTTATACGAAAGCTGCAAGTCCCTGATCAGGTCGGACGCGTTGGTGGTGGCGTTTTCCATCGCGGTCATCCTCGCGCCCTGTTCGGCGGCGTTCGATTCCAGCAGGATCCTCCAGAGCTGGAAATTCAGATGCTTCGGAACGAGGTTCGTAAGGATTTTTTCCCCCGACGGCTCGTAAATATAGTCGGACGGCGCCCGCGGCCCCTTCGGCTCTGCCTCGGTGATGTCACCGGCGGGAATCGGAAGGAAACGGTCGATGACGATCTTCTGCTGGATGATCGACTTGAATTCATTGAACACGACGTCCACCCGGTCGTAGGCCCCGCCGAGAAACCCCGGCGTCAGGACCGCGACGATCTGCCGGGCGTTCTCGAAGCCGAGCGTTCCGAAAATCCCGATGTACCTGGCGTCGATGGCGTAGCCGTTCTTGGTGAAAAAGTCGGAACCCTTCCGCCCGATGCAGACGAGCTTCACGTTCCCCGCCCGGTGCTGTTCCGCGTACTCGGCCTTGATGTGGGCGATCGCCGCCTTGACGATGTTCGTGTTGAAGGCGCCGCAGAGCCCGCGGTCCGCTGTCACGACGACGATCGCCACTTTCTCCGGCGGTCGAACGGCGAACAACGGGTTCGACGTGACGTCGACGACGGCCGCGAGGTCACGCAGGACGCTTTTCATCGTGCGGGCGTAGGGGCGCGCGGACACCACGCCATCCTGGGCGCGGCGCAGCTTCGCCGCGGAGACCATCTTCATCGCCTTGGTGATCTTCTGCGTGCTCTTGACGCCGCTGATGCGGCGGCGGATTTCACGAAGCGTGGCCATCGGGGTCAGGACCGTTTGAACGACGCTGAGAATTCCTTGAGCGCGTCGTGCAGCTTCTTCTGGAGATCCTCGGAGAGGTCCTTCTTCTCGGCGATCTCCGCGAGGAGCGCCGAGTACTTGAGGTCCATCGTCTGCATCAGCTCGCGTTCGAAGCGCTGGACGTGCTCGATCGGGACCTCGTCCAGGTAACCGTTCGTCCCGGCGAAGAGGCTCACCACCTGTTTCTCCACCGGCATCGGGACGTACTGCCCCTGCTTCAGGAGCTCGACGAGGCGCGATCCCCGGCGGAGCTGCTGCTGGGTGGACTTGTCCAGGTCCGACCCGAACTTCGCAAACGCCTCGAGCTCGCGGTACTGGGCCAGCTCCAGGCGGAGGCGGCCGGCGACCTTCTTCATCGCCTTGATCTGCGCGTTGCCGCCGACTCTGGAGACCGAGATGCCGACGTTGATGGCCGGACGGACGCCGGAGTTGAAAAGGCTGGGCTCGAGGTAGATCTGCCCGTCGGTGATCGAGATGACGTTGGTCGGGATGTAGGCCGACACGTCGCCGGCCTGCGTTTCGATGATCGGGAGGGCCGTGAGGCTCCCGCCGCCGAGGTCCTCGCTCAGTTTCGACGCGCGTTCGAGCAGGCGCGAATGAAGGTAGAACACGTCGCCCGGGTACGCTTCGCGGCCCGGCGGGCGGCGCAGCAGAAGCGAGACCTGCCGGTAGGCCTGCGCGTGTTTCGAGAGATCGTCGTAGACGACCAGCGCGTGGCGGCCGCTGTCGCGGAAGAATTCACCGAGCGTCGCGCCGGCGTACGGCGCCACGAACTGCGTGGGCGACGGGTCGCTGGCGGTGGCGCTGATGACCGTCGTGTAGTCCATCGCGCCGTGCTCTTCGAGTTTCGCCACGACCTGGGCCACGGTGGAACCCTTCTGGCCGATGGCGACGTAGATGCAGTAGACCGGCTTCACGCCGCGCTTCTTCGCGTCCTCGGTATGGGTGAACTTCTGGTTGATGATCGTGTCGATCCCGACGGCGGTCTTCCCGGTCTGGCGGTCGCCGATGATCAGCTCGCGTTGCCCGCGACCGATCGGGATCATCCCGTCGATCGCCTTGATGCCGGACTGAAGCGGTTCCTTCACGCCCTGCCGCTGGATGACTCCGAGCGCTTTGCGCTCGAGTGGGAGAAACTTGTCGGTCTTGATCGGCCCCTTGTTGTCGATCGGGAGGCCCAGCGGGTTGATCACGCGCCCGAGCATCGCCTCGCCCACCGGCATCGACGCCACGCGGCCGGTCCGCTTGACGGTGTCGCCCTCCTTGATGAGGGTACTCTCGCCGAAGAGGATGCACCCGACGTTGTCCTCCTCGAGGTTCAGCACCATGCCGATCACGTCGTTCGGAAACTCCACCAGTTCGCTCATCATCACCTTCGAGAGGCCGTAGATCCTGGCGATGCCGTCGCCGACCTGCAGAACGGTGCCGACGTCGTAGACGTCGACTTCTTTTTCAAATCCTGAGAGCTGCTTGCGTAAAATTGCGGATACTTCATCTGGTCTGACTTCAGCCATTTCCGATTTCCTTTGTGATAAATTGTGTCGTGGTGCGCCGGGCGGTGGAGGTGATCCTCAGGTCCCGCCGATGAGGCGTTCCCTCAGGAGTTCGAGCTGCCGCCGGACGCTCGCGTCCCAGACGGTGTCTTCGTATTGCACCGTGAATCCCCCGATCAGGGCGGGGTCCCGCTCGACCTTCAGGCGGACACTCTTCCCGGTGCTCTTCCCGATCTGGTCGCCGAGGTTCTTTTCCTGCTCCGGCGAAAACGCCACCGCCGATCGCGCCGTCACGTTCAGGATGCCGAGCCGCTCGTCGCGCAGGCGATGGAACTGCCTGACGATCTCCCCAAGGATGGATTCCCGGTCCTTGGAGGCGAGGAGGAGTACGAAGGCGCTCACCGTTTCGCCGGTCTTCCCGGCGAGCAGTTCGCGAAGCGTGCGCTTCTTCTTCTCCTTGTTGATGACGGGACTGCGCAGGAACTGCGCGAATCCGGGCACCCCGGAGACCAGCCCCTGGAGGTAGTCGACGTCCTTGCCGACAGCCTCCATCTCGTTACGCTCGAGGGCGACCCCGAGCAGAGCCGTCGCATACCGTGTTGCCGCTCTGACGTTGCTCATCTGTTAATCATCTGTTAATCATCTGTTACTCATCTGTTACTCATCAGTTCTTCGGCAGCTTGGAGAGCGATTCGTCGATCAACGCCCGGTGTTTCTTCTCATCGAGAGTCTCGTTGAGGATCTTGCCGGCGGCCAGGAGGGCCAGGGTCGCCACCTCGCCCCGCAGCTGCGCGAGGGCGTGGTCCTTGTCGCGCTCGATTTCGAGCCGGGCCTGATCGACCATTCGTCGGGATTGCTGGTTGGCCTGGTCAACGATCTCCTGCTTCAGCTTGTCGCCGAGGGCGCGCCCTTCGTTGAGAATCTTCTGAGCCCCCTCGCTGGCCAGCGCGAGCTGGCGCTTGTGCTCCGCGAGGATCCGTTCCGCCTCGGCCTTCGCGTTCTCCGCGTGGTCGATGGACCCACGGATAGCGCTTTCCCTGTCGTGCAAGGCCTTCAGCAGCGGTTTCCAGGCGAATTTCCGAAGCACCAGCAGGAGCAGGACGAACGTGACGATCGTCCAGATGATGAGTCCGGGATTCGGATCTAACATAGGTGTCCGCTCCCCGGGATTACTTGTTCGCCAGAATGATGCAGATCGCCAGCGCGAAGAAGGTCGCGCCTTCGATCAGCGCCGCGGCGATGATCATCGACGTGCGGACCTGTCCGGCCACTTCGGGTTGACGTCCGCTTGCTTCCATCGCAGCCGCGGCCAGTTTGCCGATGCCGAGGCCCGCGCCGATCACCGTCAATGCCGCGCCGAGGCCGGCCGCAAGATATCCTAAACCTGTTGCTTCCATTGGTGTTTCTCCTGTTGTTGGTAGTGGTTGGTGGTTGGTTGATTTCAGAAATTCTAGTGGTGCCCGTCGTGGCCGCCGCCGTCGGCCGGCTCGGCAGGCTCGGCATGCTCGGATTGAGCTGCCTGGATCCCGAGGCCCATGAACAACCCCGTGAGCATCGTGAAGATGTAGGCCTGCAGGAACGCCACGAAGAGCTCGAGCATGCTGATACCCAGCACGAAGAGGACCGGGACCGGCGTGAGCACGTACGACTTGAAAATAAAGATCAGCCCGATGAGCGAGATGATGACGATATGCCCGCCGATCATATTGGCGAAGAGACGGATCATCAGGGCGAAGGGCTTGGTGAAGAGGCCGAGCACCTCGATCGGCACCATGATCGGCCAGAGCGCCGGGTGGACGCCGCCGGTGAGGTGCTTCAGGTAGTGGCCGAACCCCTGCGCGCGGATGGCCGACGCCTGGATGACGACGAACGCGATGATGGCGAGGCCGGCGGTGACAGAGATGTTGCTCGTGGCCGTGGCCCCGTACGGGACCATCCCCGCGAGGTTCATGATGAGGATGAAGAAAAACGTGGTGAGCAGGTAGGGCATGTAGCGCAGGCCCGCCTGGCCCATGTTCATCACCGCGATCTCGTCGCGGATGAAGACGACGAACAGTTCGAGGAAGTTACCGAGGCCCTTCGGGACGCCGCGCTTCGCGTTCCCGCGGGCGGCCGAAATCGCCAGGATCAGCAGGAGCAGCGCCGCGAGCCAGAGGAACACCACGTGCTTGGTGATGGAAAAATCGATCATCATGCCCGCCACCTCGACGGGGGCGAAATGCGGCAGCTCGATGTGTCCGAAGGGGGGAAATTCGAGTTCCCCGGAATCGTAGATGTGCTCCAGCAGGCTCGCGAACGAATTTCCGCCGTCACCGTGTCCTCCGCCCCCGTGGGCGGCGGCGGCCGCCGCGTGGGCGAGGGTATCGGAGGCCGCCAGCGCAGTCGAATCGATCGAATTGAGCGAATCGACCATACCAGAGGCCGGTGCCGCGTGTTCCTGGAACGACATATTCACCATTGAGTCATTGAGCGTCAATTGCTCTGTCGTACGTTGAGTTTTTTCTGTATGAAGAGCACCTCGAGGGCGAGGTACGCGACATAAAACACGCCGAGTGATGCGATGAGGGCGGTCGGGTGGAACCCGAAAACCCTGATCAGGAGGATGAAGACACCCGCCATCACGGCGAGCCGTACCCCCATCCCGCCAAGTACGAATTTCATGAAGGTGTTCATCGATCGGCCAACCGAGTATTGGATGGCGGCGTATCCCGCGAGCACGTTGGCCGTCGCCATAATGCCGCCTGCGACCGCCGCACCCACGACCCCCGGCGGACCCCATGCCGCCAGCGGGTAGAACCCGACCGCCGAGATGACGCCACCTGTGAGAAACACCTGCTTTGGAAAGGACAACCCGAACCTACCTTTTCTCGTTACCGTTATCGTCGTTGTTCGCCAGCTTCTGGACGGTCCGAAGGAAGGAGTAGAAACCCCCCGCGAATCCGATCGCCAGCCCCGCGAGCATCAGCCAGGGTGTCGTACCGAGCTTGCCATCGGCCCATCGTCCGAGGAAGTACATCAGGACCACGGCCGCGGCGAGCTGGAGCGACGCCGCGATGATCTCATACGCCTTCCCATATCCCGCGACGCCCGGATCTTGCTTCCTGTCGTCCGGGGTCGGCGTGGGGCGCACCGCGCGTCCTTACTGCCGCCTGGCTTCGGGCGGCTTCAGCTCCACGAGGTTCGGCATCTGCTTCGCCTCGGGGGCCATCGCGCACTTGCCGTCGAACTGGGCGCCCTCGTCGACGACGAGCTTCGAAGCGCGGATGTCACCCCGTACGACCGCCTTCGATTCCAACACCAGCTTATCCTGCGCCACCGCGGAGCCCTTCAGTTTGCCCCCGATGGTGACGCTCGCGGCGGTCAGATTTCCTTCGACGTCGCCGGACGTTCCCAAGGAAATGTTCTGCGACGCGGTGATGTCGCCGATGACCTTGCCGTCCACCCGGATGCTCCCGGGGGTCTTGAGTTTCCCTTCGAACACCGTCCCCGCGGCGATGAGATTGAGATCGCTACCCGTTTCAGTTTTCACGCTCCGGTCTCCTTATTGGGTTGTTAAGAGATAATTGGCCGCGTTCTGCGCGATGCCGTCTCTCCAAACCTCGAAGTGCAGGTGTGGCGCCGTGCTCCTGCCTGTATTTCCGACCTGGGCCACCAGCTCGCCCCGCCGGACCGCATCCCCCACCGATTTCAATAACGACTTGTTGTGTTTGTACACCGTGACGAACCCCCCGGCGTGCGAGATCATCATCATATTTCCGTCGCCGGTAGTCCACCCCGCGAAGATGACGTGTCCAGGGGCTGCCGCCACGACAGTGGTACCCTCCTTCGCGGCAAAATCGATGCCGTAGTGAAACTCCCCCGGAACGAACTCGCGCGTCACGAACCCCTCTGTCGGAAGGGTGAGGGGAAACGTTGCACTCCCGTCGGCTACCCGCTCAGCGACTACGGACATCGTCCCGGGATCGTTCATTCCCGTCGGTTCCCCGGCGGTCAATTTGCCCGGGCGATCCGCAGCGTGTTCGACCGGATCCTCGGATAGTCTCGGAACCGACCGTGCCGAACCGTCGGGGGTCCGGGAGGCCATCAGGCTGCTGTCCGCCGCCGAGATCTCCTCTCCGAGCGCCTTGCGGAGCCGCACGTTGTAACCCCGGATGTCGTTCAACTGTTCAAAAAGCAACCCCATCCGCTCCCGTATCTCCTGAAGCTGTCGTCCGTACTCTGATTCGAGCTTAGGATTGGCGATGGGGAGACGGGACCCGACCGGGGTATAGACAATGGTCGCCGTAATCAGGGCGGTAAGAACGACGAGCACGGAGACCACGACCCCAATCAGTTTCCAGAGACTGGCAGAAAACGTGCGAGTGTGTTTCGAGTCGGTGCCGGAAATCAAAACGACTGTAAAATGCCGTTTTTCCTTCCGTTCGCGGACATTTTCGGGTACCATAAGCAATAGAAACGCGAAAATATAAGGAAAAAATGAAAGAATGTCAACGAATCAGGCGGCTTTAATCACTTCAGGCTTTAATCACTTCGCCGTCGTTCACTTATAGAGAAGGTACGTCTCCCTGAGCTTCAAGTAGCCGTCGAAATCGGCCCCATTCAACCTGAGCAGGTCGGCGGCCGGCACCCCCTCCTTGAGCCGGGTCCTCACGATGTCCGATCCCAGGAGCCGGTCCATCAAACCGTCACGAATCTCGAATTTCTTCGGTGCGAGTTTCGCGAACGCGCCGATGATCGAGAGCCCGGTCAGCACGGGCCTGAACGCCGAACGGTCGGTGACTTCGATCGCGACGCCCCCGCACGCACGGTCCTTGTGTTTCGGATTCGGTCCCGCGTCGCTCCCGGCGGCGGGGGTGAACGTGACCGGCCGGAATTTCACCCCACGCAGGCCCATCGCGTTCAGGGCGCGCGCTGCCGCGTCGCCGTCGAGCCCGGGGGCGCCGACCTGTTCAAAGGGCTTCCCCGTTCCCCTTCCTTCCGACAGGTTCGTGGCCTCGATGAGGCAGGTGCCCGGATAGACCGTCGCGGTCGCGAGCGTCTTCATATTGGGCGACGGCGCGATCCACGGTAACCCCGTCTCGTCGTACCACATCGTCCTCTTCCATCCCTCCATCCCGACGACCTCCAGCTCGAGTCGGGTGTCGTCGATCCAGCCCTCGCCGATGATCATCTTCGCCAGCTCGCCCATCGTCAGACCGTGCCTTGCCGGGATCGGAAACATCCCGACGAGCGAACGGAAGCCCAGATCCAGGACCGGTCCCTCGACCTGCGTACCGTTCACGGGGTTCGGCCGGTCGAGCACCACGAACGACTTTCCGTTCTGCGCGGCGGCCTCCATCGCGAAGGCCATCGTCCCCGCATAGGTGTAGTACCGCGCTCCGATGTCCTGGATGTCGAAGAGAAGGACGTCGACGCCGGTGAGCATCTCCGGTGTCGGCTTGGTGGTTTTGCCATACAACGAGAAGACGGGCAGGCCGGTCACGGCATCGGTGGTATCGGCGACCTTCTTGCCCGCGGCCGCGGTCCCACGCACGCCGTGCTCGGGTCCGAAGAGGGCCACGACGTCGACGCCTTTCTTCAGGAGCGCGTCGACCAGGTGCGTCCCGTCGGGCAGGACCGAGGTATGGTTGCAGATGACCCCGACCCGTTTCCCGGAGAGGAGCTCGAGCCTCCCGTCGAGGAGGACTTCCGCGCCTGTCTTCACCTTCGGGGGGACAGGCGTCGCCTTCTGGGCGCAGGCTGTCATCTGGACCATCAGCAGGAGCGACAGGAGTCGGCGCACGATCGACCAGGCGGCCAGCGTCATCCCGTCCCAGATCTCGCCTGACGCGATGCCGGCGTCGAGCTCGCCCGGAGTGATCGCACGTAGTTCAAATTCTTCGGTCGGATCCTTCGCGGCGCCGCCCGGCGAAAGGCCGCGCGCGAGGTAGACCCGGCAGATCTCGTCGGTCATGCCGTTGCAGGGATTGAACGCCCCCACCCGCGAGAGTGAGGCCGCCTTCGTCCCGGTCTCCTCCGCAAGCTCGAGCGCGGCCGTCGCATCGTGGTCTGAGCCCCCCTTGACGCTCCCGCACGGGAATTCCAGGCTCTCCCGGTCGTTGAGGTACCGGTACTGGTTGACCATCAGGATCCTCCCCGCGCTGTCGACCGGCACGACCATGCTCGAACCTTCGGAATGGACACCGTGGTACTCACCGGTCGTGCCATCCCCGATCACGAATTCGTCCTTCCGGTAGCTCCACCAGGGGTTCCGGATTTCGAAGACCCGGCGTAATTTTTTCCAGCGCTGCAGCGTCATCAGGGCCCTCTCCTCACCGCCACTCGATGTACTGTTCCGGCCGCTTGCGTCCGATGTCGGGCACCGTAACGCCCTCCGCCGGGTAGCCGACCGGGATCAGGAGGAACGGCCGTTCGTTCGACGGGCGAGCGAGGATGGTCCTGAGGAAATCCATCGGGCTTGGCGTGTGCGTGAGCGCAACGAGGCCTGCGTTGTGGATAGCCGCGAGCAGGAACCCCGCGGCAAGGCCCACCGACTCCCTCACGTAATAATGTTTCCGGACCACGTCGTTGTCCCGCTCGTATTCGACGGAGAAGACGACGATCAGCGCGGGCGCCACCTCGAGGAATTCCTTGTGCCAGTCGGTGCCGAGGACCGCCAGGTCGTCGAGCCACTCCTGTGGCATCCGATGTTCGTAGCTTTCCTTTTCTTCCTTTTCCGCGGCCGTCCGGATCTCTTTCTTGATCGCGGGGTCCGTGACCACGACGAAGCGCCACGGCTGTTTGTTCGCGCCCGATGGCGCCGTGCCGGCGGTCCGGATGATCGTCTCGAGGAGCTCACGCGGTACCGGGCGGGGAGAGAATTCCCTCACGGTCCGCCTCCGGTGGCAAAGGTCGTGGAAGGCAGCCGCCCTGGAACGTTGCTCTTCCTCCGGGAACCGGAGGGCGTCGTACGGGATGAAATTTGGCATGGCTCAATATAGCGGATTCAACCCCACATTTCAACGAGCGCGGCGCCCGTGGCTCTCGAGCGCCGGACCGGGACGGGGCTCTCACCGCCTTGACAAACGATCCGGGATTCTCTACAATTGGACGATTCCGGCGTCACGGTCCGCGTGCCCCGGGAGTCAATCACCAACTGAACCTGAACGATATGTTCCTCGGACATTTCGCCGTCGGACTCGCGGCCAAAAAAGCCGCCCCCCGCGTCTCGCTCGGCACGCTCTTCGTCGCAGTTCAGCTGCAGGACCTCATCTGGCCCCTGTTCCTCCTCCTCGGCCTCGAACACGTACGCATCGATCCGGGGAACACGGCGGTCACGCCGCTCGATTTTTACGACTACCCCTACACCCACAGCCTCCTCGGCGCGCTCGTGATCGCGACGCTCCTCGGCGGCGGATATTACCTGCTCCGGCGGGACGCCCGCTCGGCGTTCGTGCTCTCGTTCGCGGCGTTCAGCCACTGGCTGCTCGATTTCTTCACGCACCGGCCCGACCTGCCGCTGACATACGGGGGCACGGAGAAGTTCGGACTCGGGCTCTGGAACTCGGTCGGCGCCACCGTGACCGTTGAACTGGCGATGTTCGCCGCCGGGCTCCTGATCTACCGCGGTGCGACAAGGGCGCGCGCGAAGGCGGGGACATATGGACTCGTGGGGCTCGTCGTCATCCTGCTCGGCATCTACGCCGGGAACATCCTCGGCCCGCCGCCGCCAGGAGTCGACGCGATCGCCGTCGCGGGGAACGCGATGTGGCTCTTCGCGCTGGCGGCCTGGTGGATCGACAGGAACCGTGAGGTCCGCACCGGACAGTTTACCAGCGGGTAACGAGCGGTTCGGGCAGGGGTTGCGGACGGGTCACCGCCACCCGTCAGTCGTAGTATTCCAGGCCCAGGTGGGTGATGAGGTCCTCGCCCTTGAGGTACCGGAGGGTGTTCTTCAGCTTGAAGAGCTGTATGAAGAGGTCGTGTTCGGGGTAGAGCTTTGGCGCGTGCATCGGGCTCTTATAATAGAATGAGAGCCATTCCTGTATCCCCTTCATCCCGGCCCGCTGGGCCAGGTCCATGAAGAGCACGAGGTCGAGCACGATCGGCGCCGCCAGAATTGAATCGCGGCAGAGGAAATTGATTTTTATCTGCATCGGGTATCCGAGCCAGCCGAAGATGTCGATGTTGTCCCAGCTCTCCTTGTTGTCCCCCCTCGGCGGGTAGTAATTGATGCGCACCTTGTGATAGAAGTCCTTGTAGAGCGAGGGATGCTTCTCCGGCTGCAGGATGCCGTCGAGCACCGACAGCTTGCTTTCCTCCTTCGTCTTGAACGATTCCGGGTCGTCGAGCACCTCGCCGTCCCTATTCCCCAGGATGTTCGTCGAAAACCATCCGTTGAGCCCGAGAAGCCGCGCCTTCAGCATCGGAGCGATCACGGTCTTCACCAGCGTCTGGCCGGTCTTGAAATCCTTCCCCGAGATCGGGACGCCCTGTTTCTTTGCGAGTTCGATGATCGCCGGGACGTCGACACAGAGGTTCGGCGCGCCGTTGGCGAACGGGACGCCCTCCATCACTGAGGCGTACGCGTAGAGCATGCTCGGGGAGATGTCCTTGTGATTCTTCTTCATTCCCTCCACGAATTTCTTTTCGGTCGAGTGGACGTCGCCGGCCCGGATGAAGATCTCCGTGCTCCCGCACCAGACCATCACGCAGCGCTCCAGAGCGTTCTTCGACCTGAACTCACGGATGTCCTTCCGGATCAGCTCCATCAGCTCGTACTTGGTCTTCGCCTTCTTGACGTGGGTCCCCTTCAGCCGCTTCACGTAGAACTGGTCGAACACCGCCTTCATCGGGCGGACCGAGGCGAGGTCGTTCTTCAGGGGAGCGAGATGGTCGGCCTGGAGCACGCCGGCGGCGGTCGCCGAGTCGAAGCAGTTTTCATTCCGGATGTCCCATCCCCCGAAGACGAGGTCCTTGAGCGGCGAGAGCGGCACGAAATCCCTGATCAGCGGGGAGCGGTGTTCGGTGCGCTTGCCGAGCCTGATCGTACCCATCTGCGTGAGCGACCCGATCGGCTCGCCGAGCCCCCTTCGCGCCGCGAAGACACCGGTCAGGAAGGTGGTGGAGACGGCGCCGTTGAGCCCGGGGATGAGAATGCCGAGTTTGCCGGTCGCTTTGTTGATGGTCTGTCGTTTCTTCATGGAGGATCCTTTCGTTGGAAAATGGTGCGCGGTCCCGCCCTTACGGGAGTACAATGGCCTTCAGGGTTTCGAGCGAGGTGATAGTGTAATCGGCGGCCCCGGTCGCCTTCGGCGTCGTCCAGCTCCTGCCCTTGAGCCAGACGGTCGTACAGCCGAGGAACTTCGCGGGGACGATGTCGCGGTCGTACGAGTCGCCGACGACGAACGTCTCGGCGGCCCCGATCCCGATGCGCGCGAGGGCGAGCGAGAAGATCGCGGGATCGGGCTTTCGCACTCCTTCGACGGCGGAATCGACCATCACGTCGAGCAGGCTGTCGAGCGAAAACTCCCGGCAGACGATCGCCAGGTTCCCGTAAAAATTCGAGACGATGCCGAGCCGGTAGACGGCCCTGAACGCCTGCATCAGCGTCCTGGCGCGCGCGACGATCCCCGCGACCTCGTCGTAGCATTCGTCACCCATCGATTCCGCGAGCCCCGCGGCGCCCGGGAGGCCGAGCGCCTCGAACTGCAGGAGGAATTGCCGCCGGAGCAGGGTCCTGAAATCGATCGTCGCGATGTCGGCCTGGTCAGTGAGCAGTCTCTCCGACGTCACGAACGCCTTCTCGAAGTCGGTCTTCGCCACCCTGATGTGGCGCCGCTGGTAATGGTCCCAGAACATCTCGCTCCAATGGACGCCGTTCGTGTCGATGGTCCCGCCGAAGTCGAAGAGGATGGCCTTCATCGGAATTCCAGCGTCCTTCGTTCGGCGCCCGAACGGTAGCTCAGGTCGAGGAGCTTCATCACGTTCGCCGATTCCCGGAGGAGGTCGTCGGCGTAGTTCCGGGCGCGGATCCGCGACGAGAACTCACCGAGGAGCGACGCGTACCAACCCACGTACTGGCTCTTGTCCGAGATGTCTGGCATCGGCAGCCGTTCGGCGTTTCCGCCCCTGGTCAGGACCAGGGAACTTCCGTCGTACCGCAGGTTTCCCTCAGAACCGGCGATCACCATCGAGTTCGCCCTTGCGTCAGCCGCCCAGGTGAGCGATATCTGGACCGCGGCCTCATCGTAGTCGAGCGTGACGAGGGCCGTGTCCTCCACGGCGTACGATGTGTGTCGGAGCGTCAGAAGCGACGCCTGGACCGACCGCGGAAGACCGAAGAATAGTTGCACGAGATAAAAGTAATGCGCCCCGGTGTCGGCGAGGATCCCTCCCCCGCTCCAGGCCCTGTCGGTCCTCCAGGCCGGGTTCCCCGCGGGGCTGCCGGTGTCCGCCTGCGTCCGGTACACGTTGAACTGCGCGAGGACGACCCGGCCGATCCTCCCGTCGGCGATCACCGACGCCACCGATGACCAGAGCGGCGAATATCGATACTGGTGGCACGGGACGAACACGAGTTCCTTCCCCGCGAGCGATGCGGAGATCGCCTCGATCGCGCTGAACCGGTCGGCCAGCGGCTTCTCGCAGAGAATGTGGGCCCCCCGACCGGCGCCGACCCTGATGTATTCGGCGTGGGTGTGCGGCGGGGTGCAGATGTCGACGAAGTCGGGGCGCTCCGCGTCGAGCATCGCGCCGATATCAGGGTAGAAATTCGCTCCGGGGAGTTCGGTCCGGCAGGTCTCCGCTGCTGACGGTGAGCTGTCGCAGACGGCGACGATCCCGAGGTCGCCGGATACCTCAGGCCGCCGGTACGCCGGGATGTGGCCCCGGAGGGCGATGTTCCCCAGGCCGACGAGCGCGCCCCGGAGCTTCACGCGGGGACCTTGCGCGCGTCGATCTCGTGGATCAACCGGGCGCTGATCTTCTCCTGGCGGAGGATCACCAGCAGCATCACCGCGTTGATGCCGACTACCTCGGCCGCGAAATAGAGCCAGGGGACGTCGATGAGCACGCAGACCGACAGGATGATAATCCTGGTGTTGGTCGTCAGGATCGCGTAGTATTTCATCAGCGGAAGGTTGACCGCACGGTAGGCGTCCGAGAACCACACAGGGATGGCCTCGCTGAACTCCGAATCGACCTTCTTCCTCAGCACCTGGAAGTGCCTGGAGAGCGACTCTTGCTGCATCGTGTAATTCAGGTAGATGCGCATCAGGAATTTCCTCGCGGGCTGGTCGGTAAAGGAGACCGATTCGTACTCGCGGCGGACGTCGTCCGACCCCTCGAGGTCCTTGTTCGACGGGTCCACGACGAATTTCAGATACGCCATCCTATAGTAATCGGCGAGCGAACTCTGGAGGGAGTGGCTCAGGCCGCCGGCGAGCACGAGGAGGAAGAACCAGGCCGGGTGGATCCCGGGGTAGGTCTGGACCGTGCGGGCCAGGAGGTGCAGGTAAATACTGACGAACATGATGTTGCCGCCGAGTCCGTCGAGGATCCGGCCCACCTTCGACTTGTGCCCCGTGATCCTGGCCAGCTGGCCGTCGGCGCTGTCGAGGATGTCGGCGATGACCCACAGGACGACCCCCCAGACGTTGATCGCGAAGTCCCGGTAATAGAGCAGGTGGCCGCCGGTCACCCCGATGAAGATGCTGACGATCGTCACGGCGTTGGGCGTGACGCC
>JANNFI010000095.1:0-7133 GCA_031379665.1 Ignavibacteria bacterium | reverse complement strand
GCTGGAGGGTCCGGGAAGTTCTGCTCGTTTCAAGCCCATACGATTCCTACCTCTTCGACGAGGATGGCCAGCTCTACGGCCTGATCCAGGACGAATACCTCGGCCTGAGTATGAGTCACTCTCCCGAGATCGTCAAGGTCTCGAAGGCCTCCGATGCGCTCGATCTCCTGGCGGCCGGAAGGGAGTTCGACCTCATCATCACCACGCCCCACATCGAAGACAGCCATCCGCTCCAGTTCGCCAGGAAGGTGCGGGAGATCGGCGTGAAACAGCCGATCACGCTGCTGGCGTTCGATAACCGCGAACTGTCATCGCTGCTGGCCCAGCACGACACCACCATCTTTGACAGGATTTTCATCTGGCAGGGCGACTTTCGGCTGATCATCGCCATCATCAAGGACCTCGAGGACCGGATGAACGTGGCCCACGATTCCGGGTCGGTGGGTGTGCAGTCGATTTTGTTGATCGAGGACAACATGCGGTTTTACTCCGCGCTCCTGCCCGAGATGTACAGCGAGATCCTGAACCAGTCGAAACGCCTCATCTCGGAGGGAAGGAACATCTCGCAGCGGTACCTGAGGATGCGGGCGCGGCCGAAGATCCTCTTCTGCTCCGATTACGAGACGGCGATGGAATACTTCACCCGGTACCACGATGCGATCCTCGGGGTCATCTCCGATATCGACTTCCCGAGGAACGGCGCCCCGGACCAGCGGGCCGGGATCGACTTCGCCGCCCACGTCCGGGGCCTGCAGCCCGACATGCCGGTGCTCCTGCAGTCGTACCACCCGGAGATCGCGCGCGAAGCCGCGAACGTCAATGCGGCGTTCGTGTTGAAGGCCTCCGACTCGATGCTGGAGGGGATCAAGTCGTTCATGAAATCCTCGTTCAGCTTCGGCGATTTCATCTTCAAGACCGAGGACGGACGGGAGGTCGGCAGGGCCGGTGACCTCAGGTCGCTGGAGGACAAGCTCCGTGTGGTCCCGCCCGAGAGCATCCGCTACCACGGCGAGCGGAACCACTTCTCCAACTGGCTCAAGGCCCGCACCGAGTTCTGGCTGGCAGACCAGTTGCGCCCGCGCCAGGTCTCGGACTACGGATCGCTCGAGGAATTGCGTGAGGACCTCATCCGCCGGCTCAGGACGCACCGGAGGGCCCAGGCCCGCGGCGCCATCACCGATTTCGACGCCGATTCGTTCGACCCGACGGGGAGTTTCGCCCGGATCGGCGGCGGCTCGATCGGGGGGAAAGCCCGTGGGATGGGGTTTCTGAACATGGTCCTCAATTCCGACGGGATGGAGTACCGGTACCCCGGCGTCAGGGTCTTCGTACCGTGCGCGGTCGTCATCGGCACCGACGTCTTCGACAGTTTCCTGGAGATGAACGACCTGCGCTCGTTCGCCCTCGCGTGCGACGACGACGCGCTGATCACGCAGACGTTCGTCGACGCCGGAAAATTCCCGACGGAGATCGTCGCGCGGATCGGGCAGTTCCTCGACATCATCCCCGACCCGATCGCGGTGCGCTCCTCGAGCCTCCTCGAGGACTCGCAGTACCAGCCCTTTGCGGGGGTCTACGAGACGTATATGCTCCCGAACAACAACCCCGACACCTCGGTCCGGCTCCAGGAAACCCTGGCCGCCATCAAGAGGGTCTACGCGTCGACCTTCTACGCCAAGGCGAAGGACTACATGAAGGCCACTTCGTATCGCCTGGAAGAGGAGAAGATGGCGGTGGCGATCCAGAGGATGGTCGGCTCGCGCTGGGGGAAACGGTATTACCCGGAGATCGCGGGAGTCGGCCGCTCGTACAATTTTTACCCGATCCCGCCGCAGGAGCCGGAGGATGGAATCGTGTCGATCGCCCTTGGGCTCGGAAAGATGGTCGTTGAAGGGGGGTCGAGCGTCAAGTTCTCGCCGCGCCATCCCCGCCACCTGCCGCAGTTCTTCACCGTGGCGGACACGCTCGAGAACAACCAGCACAGCTTCTTCGCGCTCGACGGGACGCTCCGGGGATTCGACTCCGCCAAGACGTACGATTCGAGGATCAGGCTCTTCGAGCTCCCGGTCGCCGAGGAGGACGGGTCGCTGGTGAAGGTCGGCTCGACGTACTCTTCCGAGAACGATGCAGTGTACGAGGGGATCTCCCGTCCCGGGATGCGGCTTGTGACGTTTCAATCCCTCCTCCGGGACGCATCGTTCCACCTCCCGGAAATCCTGTCGAAAGTCCTCTCGCTCGGGAGCGGTGCGATGGGCACTCCGATCGAAATCGAGTTCGCGGTCAACCTCGCCGACCGGCAGTCGGGGCTGATGGAGGTGGGACTCCTGCAGCTGCGGCCGATGGTGGTGGACCGGGAGCCGGGGGAGATCGAAGACGCGCGCATCCCACGGGAACGGATCCTCTGCCGGAGCGAGCAGGTGTTGGGGAACGGGGTCATCGACGACATTTGCGACATCGTCTATGTCGACTTCCACCGGTTCGACCGCGGGAGGAGCCGCGAGGTTGCGGGCGAGATTGAGCAGTTCAACGCCCGTTTGATGGCGGAGCGGAAACCGTATCTTCTCGTGGGCGTCGGCCGCTGGGGGTCGCTCGACCCCTGGCTCGGGATCCCGGTCCGTTGGGATCAGATCGCCGGCGCGAGGGTGATCGTCGAGACCGGTTTCCGCGACATGGACGTGGTTCCCTCGCAGGGCTCGCACTTCTTTCAGAACCTCACGGCCTTCATGACCGGCTACCTCTGCGTGGGCGCCCACTCGGAAACGGCCTGGCTCGACTGGGAATGGCTCGCGGCCCGGACCCCCGCAGGCTCGATGGAGTTCACCCGGCACGTCCGGCTCGAGCGCCCCCTTACGGTCAACCTCAACAACCGGAAGCGGAAAGGGGTCATCCTCAAGCCGGAGTAGCCTGTTGCATTCTCCCCCCCGGGCGGTTACATTGAAAGAAGAAACGTCATCTCCGGTTCCCCTCGCCCGATGCGCGTCGAATACTCCAAACATTCATTCCCGCAGAACACCCTGTTCCTCCTGGCGGCGTACTGTTTCGCGGCGGCGATCTCTGCGCCGGCGATCGCCCAGCCGTACTGGCTCCCGCTCGAAAAGTCGACCACGCAAAACCTGAAAGCCGTCTTCGCCGTCGATTCGCACCGGGTCTGGGTGGGGGGGGATTCCGGCGTGATCATCTCAACGACCGACGGGGGCTCGAGCTGGTCGACATTGCGCGGCGCCGATTCGGTCTACGTCACCGACATATTCATGCTCGACACGCTCCACGCGTGGGCCGCGGCGATCAGGCCGCTCGTTTTCCCCGGTGACTGGAACGGCTCGCTCTTGTATCGAACGACCGACGGCGGGCTCACCTGGAGCGAACAGCAGCATCCCGACCAGTTTTTCAACACACTCTTCTTTTTCGACTCGCTGAACGGTTGGGCCGGCGGGGAATTCGGACTCCTCCTCGGTACGACCGACGGAGGGCTCACCTGGTCGGTGCCTTCGATCGAATCGACCGTCTACTCGACCCTTCCCGTGAAACGGATCCTGTTCTATTCCCGCGACTACGGCTACGCCGTCGGTGGATATCCCGAATCGGCGGGAGTGATCTGGAGGACGACCGACGCCGGCGCGAACTGGACGGTCGACGGGATCGGCGACGCGCTCCGCGGGATTCACTATGTCGATTCGCTGAACGTCATTTTCGTCGGTGGAGGGTTCGACGACGGCGCGTGTGTCACGCGCTCCGCGAACGGCGGCGACTCGTGGTCGTTTGCGTACGTGGGGCCGTTCGGGTTCGGCACGTCGATCGATTTCAGGAATGCCGCCGAAGGGTGGGTGCCCCTGGGGTTCACCGGGACGAGTATGTTCACCACGGATACGGGGGCAACCTGGGTCGAGTACCAGAACGAGGCTCTGGTCCCGACCTACGGAGTCAGCTTCTCCGGCGGACGCCACGGCTATATGGTGGGGGATTCGGGGACGGTCCTTACCTATAATAGTCCGGCGGTGGTACGGGTGGGGCCGCTCTGGAACATCGTTTCGCTTCCCGTCGAAACGGGCGATGTGTTGAAGGATTCCCTCTTTCCGTCGGCCATATCGCCCGCCTACCGGTACTCGCCCGGCGGGTATGTCGTGGAAGAGAGCCTGAAGACCGGCACGGGATACTGGCTGAAATTCCCGTCGTCGGAGCAATTCGAATTCACCGGGCTCCCGCGAACATCCGACAGCATCTTCGTCGAGGAGGGCTGGAACATGATCGGATCCCTCTCCGTGCCGGTCGACGTTTCCTCGATCACGACCATTCCCCCCGGAATACTCGCATCCGGTTTCTTCGAGTTCGGTGTCGGGTATTCGGCCGTGCAGGAGCTGGCGCCGGGGAAAGGATACTGGGTGAAAGTGAGTGCGGCGGGGACGATGGTCCTTACGGGCACGCCCGACTGAACTGAACTGAGCCGATTCGTTCCGCGGCGCGGAGCGACCGGCTGAGCGGGATCATTTGAGATACAACATTTTCCTGCTCTCCTGCGCCGACGGGGTTTCCATCACGCAGAAATAAATCCCGCTCCCCATTAATCCCCCCTCCGTAGAAAAAATGGCGGAGTGCTCCCCCGCCGGAAGTCTCCCTGAAACGAGTGTCGCCACCTTCTTCCCGGACAAGTCATAGACCGAGAGCGTCACTTCCTCCGCCCGTGGGAGCGTGAACCGGATGACCGTCGAGGGGTTGAAGGGGTTCGGGTAGTTCTGCTTTAGGGCGTAACCAGAAGGCAGCGGCGCGGGTTCGTCGACCGGGTTGGGATGGAACGGAAGCGCGACGTTGCAGGTCCAGAGTTGGTATATGCCGGAGGAGTTGTCGGTCCAGACCGGCCGGAGAGTGTCGCCCGTCGACGTGAGCGAGATGTTGTCCCCCTGGTATCCCGCTCCCAGTCCTCCGATCGGCTGCGGCAGGAAACGGTGGTCACCGATCTCTCCCGCCTCCCACGATGTCCCGCCGTCGACCGATCTGGCCAGAAAGACGGCCGCGGAATCGGAGGTCGTCGTTTCGTCACTATAATAGAGAATATTCACTCCTCCGAATTCGTCGACGTGGACGGCCGGAAAGTACTGGATCTTTCCGTTGTTCGGAGAGTCCTGGTTCACCCGGATGCCCGCCGACCAGGTTCGACCGCTGTCGGACGAGGAGCGCAGGACGATGTCGGGATCGCCGCCCGCCGGCGCCAGGTTTTTTTCAGTCGTCACGATATAAAGCATTCCCTGGTATCCGCCGCCGCTTTCGTCCACAGCGAGCCGCGGGAGCCCGTTGACCCTGATGTTCGCCTTCTGCGGGAGGGTCCCCTGGATCCCGTTGACATCGAACGCGTTTTCCGTCACCTCCCAGGTAGCGCCCCCGTCGGTGGAGCGCGCGAACCCCGCGTAGTCCTCAGCGAACGGGGACACCGATCCCACTCCTGCCCAGCTGACGTACAGGAGGCCGCCCGGGCCAACCTCGATGTCCGCGCCCTGGCAGCGCTGAGGGGGTGTGTTGACCTGGACAGGGACGCTCCAGTTGATGCCACCGTCGGAGGTGGACGACAGCATCACCGGGTACGGGGGAGCGAACTTCACCCAGGCCGCGTACGTCGTGCCGAAATATGGACTCGCCGGATCGGAGTCGGTGGCGACGTCCGCTCGGTCCTGGTCGTTCGACGCGATCTGTTTTTGTGGGGACCACGACAGCCCCCTGTCCGTAGAATAATGTGCGTAGAGCCCTGGCGAGAAACCAAGCCGCGTAATGATGAACACCCCGTCCTTGTTGATGGCGATCCCGGGGTCCCCGCGATGGAACTGGATCGGCGCCCCGGCGCAGGTGTCCGATCCGTACCAGGTGACTCCCCGGTCGGAACTCCCGTAGATCCCTTCACTGATGAAGCCGGTATTGAGGTTGATGGTGTTCGCCGCGATGAAGAGGATGCTGTCGTTGAGGGGATGGCGGACGATGAACGGCTCGGTCTGCGTGACCGGCCCTGGATGGATCCTGACATTTACTCCGGCGGAGAATGAACGGGCGCGGGTTGGGATACGGTCGTCGCCGGGGGAAGGTTGCGCGAACGTCGCGGGCCCGGCCGCAAACAGGATGATGAGGATCGTTGTGTGTGTCATTCCCTAGAACCGGTACCCGAGATTGAGCCCGCCGAAGTAGCTCCTCGGCGCGCCCGCTTCGTAGAACTCGCCGTTCGCTGAATTGATGTTCACGAAGGAGACGTAGGTTTCGTCCGTGATGTTCAGGCATCCGCCGGACACCACGAGGTTGAACCGGCCCATCGTGAAGTCGAGCCCGCCCACGAAGTCCAGAAGTCGGTAACCGTCAGTCTTGTCCGAATTAAGGTCGTCGACATAAAGCCCGCTGATCGCGCGGAACGTCGGCCTGAGGAACCCCGTCACTGCCGGTGAGAAGGCCTGCTCGTAACTCAAGCTGAGCGTCAGGTTGTGTTCCGGCGCGCTCGGCATAACGTTTCCGGAGAAATCCCTGTCGATGTCCACGATTGCGCCGGTCGAGTCGAGTTCCGTCGACCTGGCCGTGTAGGAGGTATACGAGAAATCAGACCAGGCGTACGATGCGCGGAAGGTGAGCTCGCCGGCGATCTTCGCCGTGATGCCCGCCTCGACGCCGGTCCGGTCCGACTCCGCCGCATTCCTGTAGAAGACCTCGCCGAAGACATCGAACGGCACGATCTCGTCCTCGGTCAGGATATTGAACACCGACAGTTCGAAATTCAGCATTCCGAGGATGCCTCCTTCCGCTCCCGCGACCGAACCCTTGATCCCCGCCTCGAGGTTCTTCGATTTTTGCGCCATCAGGTCAGGGTTCAGGAGGGGGGTCGGATTCGAGCTCGTGGGATAGTTGTCCATCTCGTTGTCGGCCGGGGTATCGAAGCTCAACCCGTATGATGCGTATGCGGCGACGTGGGGGGTGACCTTATAATTGAGGGCCGCCTTCGGCGTCGTGCGGTTGAACTGGCGGCTGGCGTTCCTGAGTCCGAAAAGGCGGTCGTCCGCCGCCAAGGTCATGTTGTCGTACCGGAGCGCGGTGAGCAGGTCGAGCCGGTCCGGCACGATCGTCAGGATGTCCTGGAGGAACACGCCGTTGTTTCCGATTGCCTCGTTGGT
>JANNFI010000089.1:0-85789 GCA_031379665.1 Ignavibacteria bacterium | reverse complement strand
CCGTTGAGGAGAAACGTCAATCCTTCGGCCGGATAGGCGTCGGCGGCAGGATGTCCGGGATCGAACCGGTACTCGTTGAACACTTCGTCAACGATCAGCGCGGCGCCGTGGGCCGAAGCGATTGCGGAAACTTCCCTCCGCTCTTCGTTCGAAAGAAACATCCCGGTCGGATTGTTCGGGTCGACGACGAGAAGCGCCTTCACCGAACGTTTCATACTCCGCCTGAGTGAATCCATATCGATCCGCCACCGGTCGTCGTGGAGGAGCCGGTACGTTCCGGTGCGCACGTCGTTGATGCCGGCGAGGTAATCGAAGAGGGGATAGGAGGGAGTCGGGACGACGACGGTATCTTCCGGGTTGCAGAGGAGTCGGAAGAGGAGCGAATATGACTCGCTCGTGCTCGCGGTCAGAAAGATATCTGAGGGGTCGATCACGAGCCCCCTGGAGCTATAATACGCGGAAACCGCCTCACGGGCTGAGAGCAGGCCGTGTGGATCCGGCCGGTAAACCAGGGATTCAGTCGTGGAGAGAGCTTTGAGGATCGAATCGGCCGGATAGGTGAACCCGCAGACGGTGGGGTTGGAGACGGTCAGGTCGATGACGCGCCGGCCTGACGAACGGCGCGCTTCGAGGATTTCAGAGAGACGGTTCGAGGAAGATTCCCACTGCGTTCTCCTCGAGAACATCAGGGCCTCAGGCGCTCACCGTTGTTTTTTTCGTCATCCTCACCCGCTCGTTGTGGTCGAGGTATTTCTTCCGGAGGCGGAGGGATTTGGGAGTCACCTCGATGTACTCATCGTCGGAAATCCACTCGATCGCCTGTTCGAGCGTGTGGAGCATCGGGGGCTCCAGCCGGATCGCCTCGTCGGCGCCGCTGGCGCGCATGTTGGTGAGTTGCTTCAACTTGCAGACGTTGACGATCATGTCCTCGTCCCTCGTGTTCTCGCCCACGATCATCCCCGCGTAGACCCTGATCCCGGGTTCGATGAAGAATGTCGTGCGGTCCTGGAGCTTGAACATCGCGTAGGCAGTGGAGGAGCCGGCTTCCAATTGAATGACGGCGCCTTTCGCGCGGCTGGAGAGGTCGCCCTTGTGCGGCTCGTAGCCGGAGAAATTGTGGTGGAGGATGCCGGTGCCCCTGGTCTCGGTCATGAACTCGGTACGGAACCCCAGCAGTCCCCTCGCCGGCATCATGAACTCGAGCCTGGTGTTCCCCTGCGACTGGATCATGTTCTTCAGTATCCCCTTGCGGCGGCCGAGGTTCTGGATCACCGTCCCGGTGTGTTCGTCCGGCACGTCGATGATGACGTGTTCCATCGGCTCGCAGAGGACGTCGTCGATTCGCTTGTAGATCACCTGGGGCGCAGAGACCTGGAACTCGAATCCCTCGCGGCGCATCGTCTCGATGAGGATGCCGAGGTGGAGCTCGCCGCGACCGCTGACCTTGAAAACGTCGGGGCTGTCGGTGAGTTCGACCTTGAGGCTCACATTCGACCGCAGCTCGCGGGTGAGCCGCTCGCCCAGGTTCCTCGTGGTGACGTACTTGCCTTCCTGCCCGGCGAACGGGGAGTTGTTTACGATGAAGTTCATCGAGAGTGTCGGTTCCTCGATCGTGACGAAGGGGAGGGGGGTCGGGTCGGCGGCGTCTGCGATCGTCTCGCCGATGTCAACGTCTTCCATTCCCGAGATGGCGATAATGTCCCCGGGTTCGGCGGTTTCGACCTCGACCCGTTTGAGGCCTTCAAACGTGTAAATTTTTGTCACTTTAGCGTCTTCCAGGGAGCCGTCACGCCTGATCACTTTCGTGGGCGCGCCGAGCCGGATCTTCCCCTGCTCGACCCTGCCGATCCCGAGCCTTCCCAGGTATTCGCTGTAGTCGATGGTGGTGACGAGCATCTTGAACGGAAGCGTCGGATCGATCGGAGGCGGCGGGATCTTCTCCACGATGGCGCGGAAGAGCGGCTGGAGGTCGGTCCCTTCGTCCTCGAGTTCGGTCTGGGCTATCCCCTGCTTCGCGATACAGTAGATCGTGGGGAAATCGAGCTGCGTGTCATTGGCGCCGAGCGAGAGGAACAGCTCGAACACCTCGTCGAGCACCTCGTGCGCGCGCGCGTCCTTCCGGTCGATCTTGTTGATGACCACGATCGGGATCAGGTTCAGTTCGAGTGATTTTTTCAGGACGAACTTTGTGCCGGGGAGGGGGCCTTCCGCGGCGTCGACGAGCAGCAGCACCCCGTTGACCATCTTGAGGGTTCGCTCCACCTCGCCGGCGAAGTCGGAGTGGCCGGGAGTGTCGATGATGTTGATCTTCACGGTGCCCTTTTTGTCGGTCCGGTCGTAGAACACGGATGTGTTCTTGGCGAGGATCGTGATCCCGCGTTCCTTCTCGAGATCGTTCGAGTCCATCACCCGCTTCACGAGTTCCTGGTTTTGCCTGAAGGTCCCGGTCTGACGGAGCATATGGTCCACGAGAGTGGTCTTCCCGTGATCGACGTGCGCGATGATGGCGATGTTCCTGAGTTCGTCGTGTATGTGCATGGTTTCTTTCGTTGGTCGTGCCGTAAATGAAAAAGCCCCGAACCGGGTGCCGGCTCGGGGCGAGAATGCTTACAAAGAGCCGGTCAGTTCTTCTGGTCTTTCAGGCAGTGCGAGTCGAACGCCGCCGTGAGGAGCGCCGCGACTTCCTCGGGCTCACGGATCTCGATGTCGGAGCGGTGGATCATCTGAACGAGCTTTCCGTCGCGCAAGAGGGCGAACGACGGGGATGAGGGGGGCATGCCCGTGAAGTAGGAACGGGCCCGCATCGTGGCCTCGCGGTCGGTACTGGCGAAAACGGTGGCGATGACGTCCGGGCGGATACGGTGGCCCATCGCCATCTGGAGGGCGGGACGGGCGATGCCGCCGGCGCAACCGCAGACGGAATTCACGAAAACGAGCGCGGTGCCTTTGGCGCCGGTCAGGGTTTCATCCACCTCAGCGGGGGTGGTGAGTTCCTTTACGCCCAGTCGGGTGACCTGGTCTTTAATTTGCTGTGCGAGAATATCTTGCATTATGACCTGTTTTGAGGAACTTTGGGAAAATTGATACCTAAGTATAAGAAAAAATTGGGGGAGAAAAAAATGGGGTGGATCGGGCCGATAGATGCTCGGGACGGCCGGGTTCACCTGCCGGCGACGGGGTTCGGGTGGAAGAATTCCCCGATGATCTCCGGGGTGATGTTCCGGTGGGTCCGGCGTTCACTCGACTTCGATCCGGAACAACGGGTTTTCGATGATCCCCAGGACGTTTCCGAAGGGGTCGATCACCGAGACAACCTTGATCCCGCCGCCGACATTGAACCCGACGTAGAAGGGCTCGTCGAAGTACGGCTCCTTTTCCAGTACCTCCGAGTACCACCGTTTGGCCGCGGAGATGTCGTTGACGTGATACAGCGCTGTCCTGAGGCCTTTCAGCAAGGTCGTCTTCCGATTATTTCGATGGGTGGCGTGCGGAACGATCTATCCCTGATACTTCACCCGCAGATCGAAGACATCGAAGCGATCGCCGAGGGTGCCGCCGATCGCTTCCCGCTTTTCGGCCGCCAGCCAGTCGGGGCCGACGCCGTTGATCAGGGCCACCGCGATGAGCCATTCCTCCTCGAGAGGATGAACCTCCCCGTCGACGGTGGCGAGCCGCAATCCGTCCCGGAGGAATTTCCTGGCCAGTTCGTCGGTGGAGAATTTCGGCGGTGCGTCGTCGATGTAGCGGTTGTCGAGGATGTCCCGGACCGCCTCTTCGCAGAAGCGTGGCTCAAGGCCGAGCGAATGGCCGATCGATTTCATCAGCGCCGCCTCCTTTCCGTCGATCGAGAAGTCTTTCCGGACCAGGAGGAGCAGGCCCTTGAAGTAGTTGCTCCCGTCGAGTACGTCGATGTTCACGAGGTCCCCTGTTGTCGCGGTCAATGTACGGATAAATGGGATTCGATCAGGATGTCGCCGGAAGAGCGCCCGACGCCCAGCCGGTACTCTCCCGGACGGATGACCAGCACGCCGGCGCGCTGGTCGAACGACCGCAATTGTTCGGGGGAAATTGCCATCTCCACGTCGATGCTCCCGCCGGCGGGGATGAACACCATCGCGTACGCACAGAGGCTCCGATTCGTCCGGTCGTCGGCCGGTTTGTTCACGTACGCCTGCACGACCTCGACACCGTCGAGGTCGCTCGTGTTGGTGACGCGGACGGTCAACCGCACGGT
Organism: Ignavibacteria bacterium; assembly: GCA_031379665.1. Lineage (GTDB taxonomy): Bacteria > Bacteroidota > Ignavibacteria > UBA10030 > SZUA-254 > SZUA-254. The sequence goes on along the minus strand of JANNFI010000089.1, from coordinate 81,555 downwards.
GTCGCCTGGATCCACCGATTCCGGCCCGACGCGGAGGTCCTCGTACCGAAACGACGCGTAGCTCAGACCGTGGCCGAACGCGAAGAGCGGCTCACCGCGAAAATACCGGTAGGTCCTTCCTTCCATGGAATAATTTTCGAATTCCGGGAGGTCCGCGACGGACCGGTACACGGTGACGGGCAGCCTCCCCGAAGGACTTTCGAGTCCAAAGAGCAACCGGGCGAGCGCCGTTCCGCCGCGCTGTCCCGGGTACCACGCCTGCACGATGGCATCGACCAGATCGACCTCCTCGGTGAGTGATATCGGACCCCCCGATGTGACGACGAGGATGATCTTTTTACCGGCATCACGAAGCGCCCGGATCAGGCGCTTCTGGTCTGAGGGGAGGTCGAGTGTCGTCCTGTCGCCACGATGGAATCCCCCGATCCGGTTCCGGGTATCGCCGTCTTCGCCCTCGAGCGCCGCGGATATCCCGGCGAATACGATCACCGTGTCGATGCCGAAGAGGTCGGTGTAGGCAAATGTCGTCAGCGACGCGGAGGTTCCGTCCTTCCACGCGGAATCCCAGGGGATCGCGTAGCCAGCCGTATATACGATCTCTGATCCGGGTGCGATGTGATCGGTAATCCCGCGGAGGAAGGTCTCGGGGTCGGCCGGCGTGCCGTTGTAGTTCCCCAGCAGGACCAGGGTGTCGGAGGCGATCGGTCCGACGATGCCGATCCGGCCGATGCCGGACGGCAGCGGAAGAATCCCGTCTTCGTTACGGAGAAGGACCATACTCCCGGAGGCGACGAGCAATGCGAGGCTGTCGTGTTCCGGGGAATTCAGCTCCCGGTCGTTGGTGTTGAACCAGGGGCGGACCGATCGGTCGCTGAACATTCCAAGGCGGACGCGGCTTACGAGGAGCCGGTGGACGGCGTTGTCGATCGCGGCCATCGTGACGAGCCCTTCCTGAAGGGCGACGGTGATAGCGGACATCTCCGGTCCGCAGGAGAGGTCACACCCGGCCGCCAGCGATGCGACGGCGGCATCTTTTTCCGAGGAATGCGTTTTATGCCCGTCGACCATATCCGAAATCGCCCAGCAGTCGCTGACCACGTGCCCGCGAAATCCCCACTCACGCCGAAGGATGCCGTTGAGCAGCGAATCGTTCGCGCAACACGGCTGTTCGTCGATACTATTATAAGCGCACATCACCGCCTCAACGCGGGCAGATTTCACCAGGTGTTCGAACGCCGGGAGATACGTTTCGCGAAGGTCCCGAGGGGGCGCGGCCGCGTCGAAACTGTGACGCGAATGTTCCGGCCCGCTGTGCACCGCGAAATGTTTCGCGGTAGCCGCCGTTTTCAGGTAGACCGGGTCGTCGCCCTGGAGGCCGCGGACGTACGCGGCGCCGATCGACGCGGTGAGGAACGGGTCCTCACCGAACGTTTCCTGTCCCCGTCCCCAGCGGGGGTCCCTGAAGATGTTGATGTTGGGTGACCAGAATGTCAGCCCCTGGTAGGTATCGGTGGCTCCTTTCTCCAAGAGCGCCCGGTCGTACTTCACCCGCGCCTCCGCCGCGACCGCGTCGCCCTGTCGCCTGATGAGGGCCGTATCCCACGTCGCGGCCATCCCGATCGCCTGCGGAAACACCGTCGCGAGTCCATTCCTCGCGACGCCGTGGAGCGCCTCGTTCCACCAGCTATAGGCGTGCATCCCGAGTCGCGCTATGGCGGGCTGTTTGTACTGGAGGAGTGAAATCTTTTCTTCGGTCGTCAGGCGTGAGAGGAGGTCCGTGGCCCGGTCCCAGGGGGCGAGCCGTTCATCGAGATACGGAGTCGGTGACGGATCCTGGGCGCTGAGCGTGGACGCGGCGAGGAGCAGGAGCTGGATCGTCCTGAGCAGGCGGTGAGGGTGCGGCATTGCTTTCACGCGTGGTGTCAGGATGTCGGTAATGAGGCGTATGCCTTATTTCGCGAAGAGCATCTTCAGCGAGATCAGCAGCAGGAATCCGCCGAAGACCTTCTGCATCAATGCGGCAGGTATCGTGACGGCGAGTTTGCCCCCGAAATAGCCGCCGACGAGGAAACCGAGGCAGATGAAACCCGCGATTTTCAGGTCGACGTGCCCCTGAGCGTAATAGGTCCACGCCGCGAGAAGTCCGATCGGCGGCACCATCAGCGCAAGCGTGGTACCCTGCGCCTGGTGCTGCGTGAACCCGAAGAAGTAGATCAGCGCCGGGATGATGACGATCCCGCCGCCGATTCCCACCAGACCGCTGAGGGCGCCGGCGACGAGGCCGAGGAGGATGTAGAGTGAGATGTTTGCCATTGGTCGTTGTCGTTGATGGATCGGGCGATGGGCCGAGGGACCGTTTATTTCAGTGTCCCGTCGAGCCAGTGCGCCACGTTGAGGAGAAACTGGTGGTTCTGCCCGGCGGTTGGATCGTTCATCCCCATCGGCGCCCTGTTGGGGCCGCCGAGCTGGGCTGAAAACATCGCCGCCTCGCCGAAGACCGCGACGCGGCCCTTCCCCGGTTCGAGAGTGGCCCCCTGGAGCAACCCGGAGCCCGAAATGCGCTGGGTCAACGTCGAAAATTGCCACGCGACTTCGGGGAGCAGGACGACAACGTTGCGGCCGAGGGTCATCAACGGATGTCCCGGCGCGTCCAGCCGGAACCCCTGGCCGGTGAACGAGATGACGGTGTCGATCGGTCCCGACCCGTTCGCGCCCCGCGTGATGGGGTGGTCGGCGAGGGACCCGTCTCCCCTGGTGAATCGCATCCGTCCGTCCTGTTCGCCTTCGTCGAGAGCGAACCCGTTCGACATCAGGATCCCGAATTCCCGGGCGAGGCCGGCCGCGGCCCCGGGAAAGGGCATATGGTCAGCGATGAGCCAGAGGGAACCGCCGTCGTGCACCCAGTCTCGCACGGCTGCGATCTCAGCGGAGTCGAACGCCGACGGGGTCGGCAGGCTCCACTCCTCAGTGTTCTTCGCCGCGAGCGCGTTCGAAATCACGAGAATGCTCGCGCCGGCGAGACCCTCGCGCGTGAACTTCGAACCATTTGCGACGACCTCGTATCCGTCCCGCTCCAGGAGCCGCGCGAACGCCAGAAATCGCTCCGACGCGGTATGAAAATTATGGTGGGCCTCGTCGATCATCACCGTCGGGCCTTCCCCCGGCCGGTGGGAGGGCGCGCTGAGGGGAGGGTTGTACGCGGAATCCGCGACCTGTTGTGCGTGGAGGGTCTCCGGAAATGTGAGTGTGAAGACAATGGCGAGGAACGAGAGGGCTATCGCGAATTTCAAGTAGTACCTCCGGATGATCGTACGTGTCGTGTGGTGCGTCTGCTCATCGACGGAGTCGACCGTCCTTCCAGTTCCACCACTTCAATTTTTCGGGATCGCGCTTCTTCCCATCCGTCTCAGCGAAGTACACGGCGCACCGGAAGACGTAGAGGAGGCACCGGTCCTGGACCTGGCCGGCGATGCGGTTCGACTTCCGGTAGAGGATCTCGGGGTTTTTGTCCCGCAGATCGGAGACCTTCCGGATCCCGATGTCGGCGAGGTCCTTCGCAATCGACGGACCGACACCGGGGATGACGGTCAGCCCCTTCACCATCGAGCCGGACGAACGGAGTGTCATCGGGGGTGGTCCTCCCTCGCGGGGACGAGCATCGACGCCGCGACGCCGGCGGCAATGATGAAGAGCACCGCGCCCAGGAGGTAGAAATTGAAATGTTCGCCCAGCACCTCTTTCAGCCATGGCGCGATGAGCATCTTGACCCCGACCACCAGGAGCACCATCGCAAGCGCGGGCTTCAGGAACCTGAATTTCGTTATCATCCCCGCAAGAGCAAAATAGAGCGAACGGAGGCCGAGCACCGCGAAGACGTTGCTCGTGAAGACGAGGAACGGGTCTGCGGTGATGGCGAAGATGGCCGGTATCGAGTCGACGGCGAAGATCAGGTCGGTTGTCTCAACCATGATGAGCGCGATCGCGAGGGGGGTGAGCATCAGCGTCCCCGGCTTTGTCCTGTCGACGATTTCGTCCGTGAGATGCGCCGCGCCGGGGTATGCGTCCTCGAGCGAAGCAGGGGCGCCCGCCCTGACGATGAAATGCTCGCCGTGATAGCGGGACGTGACGGGAAAGAATTTTCGGGTCGTGCGGACCACGATATTCTGGTTCGGGTCGGTATTCTCCGATTCGATGAAGAACATCTTCAATCCCGTGAGTATCAGGAATCCGCCGAAGACGTAGAGGATCCAGTGGAACTGCGCGATGAGGGCGGCGCCGACGACGATCATCACGGCCCGCATGGCCAGCGCGCCGATGATGCCCCAGAAGAGGACCCTGTGCTGGTAGATGTCGGGGACGGCGAAGAACCCGAAGAGCATCGCGATCACGAAGATGTTGTCGACGCTCAGCGATTTCTCCACCACGTATCCCGTGAGGTATTTCACCGCCGCCGATTCGCCGTCGTTGATCACGCCGTCGACGGAGTCGATCGTGTCGCCGAGCCCGAGCCAGTGGTTCTCGTAGCCGTGGTAGACGAAGACGGTGAAACCCAGCCCGAGCGCGATCCAGAGGGCGGACATCCATAACGCCTCTTTCATCGACACCCTGTGGGCCTTGCGGTGGAGGACGCCGAGGTCGAGCGCGAGGAGGAGAAGAACGAAAAGGGTGAAGCCGAACCAGATCAGTGTCACGTTGGGTCTTTTGGTTAGTTGATGGAATTGAGAAATATACGGGTCGGTCGCTGCAATTCAAACAGGAGCTGGACCCCGGGGATCATCAGCGTCCGACGATCTTCTGCTCGATCCGGCTGATCGCGTCCTTCAACGCGAGGAGGTCTTCCTTCAATTCCGCCTTTTCACCCTCGATCATGCTCCCGATCGAACGGACGTTTTTGCTCCCGGCCTCGGCCTGGATCTCGCTCATGGTGTTGACGATGATCGCGATGAAGATGTTCAGGGTCGTGTAGGAGGAGATCAGGATGAACGAGGTGAAGAAGATGTATGCGGCGGGGTAGAGCACCTGGACTGCGCGGGCGATCTCGGCCCACCCCTCGAGGGTCATAATCTGGAAGAGCGTGTACATGCTTGCACCGAGCGTGCCGAACCATTGGGGGAAGTCCGCCCCGAATGCCTTGGTGCCGACCACCGCAAAGACGTAGAACACGAGGATCAGCAGGAGGAAGATCCAGCCCAGGCTGGGGATCGAATGCAGCAGCGCCTCCACGATGAACCGGAGCTTCGGGATGTTCTTGATGAGGCGGAGCGACCGAAATATCCGCAGGGCACGCATGACCGACAAGCCATTGGACGTCGGCAGCAGGGCGACGCAGATAACGAGAAAGTCGAAGACGTTCCATCCGCTGCGGAAATACGACAGCCCGTACGTGAAGAGTTTCAACGTCATTTCAGCGACGAAGACCGCGAGGATCACGGCGTCAATCGTCAGGAGGAGGCCGCCCCACGATTCCATGACCGGCGCCGACGTCTCCAGTCCGATCGTGACCGAGTTCAGCACGATGAGAGCGACGATGCCGTTCTGGACGCGGCCGCTCTCGATGAAACGACGAAGGTTCTCCCTCATGGCGTTCTGAATATGGCGATCTCGCGGAGATTGAAAATGCCGGACTGGTCGCTCGTCACGAGGAGCCGCGTCTCGTCCGGCGAGAAGGCCCCGGCGAAGATTCGGGCGTTCTTATAGAATTGCCCGATGGAATACTGGGGTATGCTATTTGGCGCTTCCGGCTTCCGGGGCCCGCAGGAGGCGAACAGGATGAGCGCAAGGAGCAGGAGTGTTGCGGTGACGGGTGGTTTCAATGTTTGACTCCTGATGATTGTTGAGGTGAAGAGGGCTTTCGCCGGTGTACGCGTTTTTGGGTTCCCTGTTGCGCGAATCCCATCCTCCCGAGTAAGAATGCCGTCAACCAACCGATCAGAAGCATCGCCACGAAGAGAACGGAGTATGAAACCCTCCAGTCGATGCCGTTGGTCCACATCGTAAATTCGCTCATCCCGCCGATGCCGGCGACGAGGTTGAGGGGGAGGAAGACGATGTTGATGATCGTGAGATTCCTCAGGAGGACGTTCATGTTGTTGTTGACCAGCCCACTGCGGGCGTCCATCAACCCCGAGAAGACCGTCGCGTAGATTTCCGTCTGGCGGAAGCACTGGTTGTTCTCGATAATGAGGTCGTCGAGGAGGTCGCGCATCCGTTCGGGGAGCAAGGTCTTCTCGGCGTGGGATTTCAGCTTCGCGAGGACCGCGTGGTTGCCGTTGATCGCGTTCGTGTAATACACCAGGCTCTCGGTGAGGTTGAACATCTGGATCAGGTGCCTGTTCTCCATCGAGGTGTTGATCTTCTGCTGGAGGTCCCGGCCGATCAACTTGATCGCCTTCAGGTGTTCCAGATAGTGGTGGATGTTCTCAGTGAGGAAGGCGAGTAGCACGTCGAGCGGGGAGCCGAGTTTCTGGGACTTGCGCGCGCCGGTCGGCGCGATGGAGACGTCCTCGGTGAGCACCACGGCGAGGCGGCCGCCGGCGAGAAAGAGCCCGACGGAGGCGACGTTGAAATAAAAATTATCCTGACCCGAATAGTTCATCGGGCGCTTCCAGATCATCGTGATGTTCTCACCGTGGGACTCGATGCGGGATTCCTCGTCCGGGTCAAGGGCCGACAGGAGGGAATGTTCGTCGATGTCGAACCCGCTACGAATCAGCTCCGCCTCTGTAGCGTCGGGGTTGATGAACACGAGTACCGGCGAGTCCGACGACTCGGCCGGGACGAGCGCGTTATTGACGATGGCGAATTTTTTGAGCATCGGGGGTGATCCTTCGGTTCGTTATTTCCCTGCACCCGTTTTCTTCTGGTGTTCCGCGAGGTTCTTCCGCCATGTGTTTTCCCCTCCACCCTCGAACGAGGGGGAGATGAGCTTCGCCTGTTTACCGAACGACCGCGCCATCAGGGTGTCGCCGATGAAATAGTGCACCTCTCCGAGCGTGTCCCACACGTTCGGGTCGGAGGGGTTCGCGGCCGCCTGGAGGTGGGCCAGCTGCGCGGCCTTCGAATACGCGTTCCTTCCGATCGCCGAATAGACCGCCCGGTTGATGACAGAGACCGGGATATGGTCGCGGACGACAGTGCGGACGAGACTGTCGCGCGAGACGCGAAGGGTCGATTCGTCGAGGGCGAGGTAGCCGTCGGACAGCGCGGTCGCGCTGATGCCGTTCTCCATGACGTCCCGTAAACCGTCGTAGGGCTGCATGTCGTTCGTCTCTGTTTTTTCCTTGTTGAGCCGGATCAGGTACTCCGGCCTGATGTTCCTCACCGCGAGGAACCGGTTCAGGTCCTCTTCCCGCCCGGTCAGCAGTTCCTTCCCGTCGACCGGCTCACCCGTCCACTTGTTGTACATGCACGCGCAATGGAGGTAGTTGTACTTCGGAAGGTAACAGTAGAGATAGTCCGCCGACGGCGTGTTCGGGTACTCCTCCTGCGTGAACCGATGGACGACGATCCGGTTGCCGGGATCGCCGATGACGAGGGAGTCGCCGTCCACGAACGCAATGTACTGGCCGTACCGCGCGACATCGTCGGGGCTGACGAACTCCTTCAGCCGCTCGAAATTCTTCCTCGTCGAGACCAGCGTCACGCCGTTCGTGATGAAGGGAAGAACCGAGGAGATGCTGTGTGGATGCCAGTGGCTGTGGATGACGTAGCGGAGCGGTTTCGTGGGGAAATGCTCCTTCAGCGTGCGGAGGACTTTTTCTCCACCATCCGCGTGCTCCTCGAGCACCGTCGCGCTTCCGCCCTGGTCCTTGACCGGCACCTCGATCAGCACGACGAAATCGTCGAACTCGACGATCGTGCTCTTCGACTGCGACGAGTCGTAGTACATGAAGTAGAGGCCGTCGCCCGCGCCGGAGATGGCGTTCGTCTGGCTGTTTGATTGGGCGGAGGATGCCGACGGGGCCAGGGCCAGGAAGGCGGCCAGGAGCGGGAGGACAATCTGGGTTTTCATTGATTGATCGTGGTTGAAGGTGAGTCGAACCTGTTGCAGGAAAATACGAAATCGCCGGCGATAAAGTTCCGGAATCGTTGCGGTCAGTGGATCCGGGGGACGCCGTTCGGCCCCACCTGGCGTGCGCGGACGGCGTTGGCGGGTGAGAATTCGAGGATCCAGAGGTCGCCATTAGCCGCGAAGAGGCCTCCTGAGGGTTTCCAGGGGGATGCGCTCCGGTCCGGGACCGTCACCGCGCCGTCGGGGGAGATCCGCTTCACGCATCCACGCACCGGCAGGGCGACGTAGATGTTTTCCTGCCGGTCCATCCAGAGACCCATCACTGAGTGTCTCTCGTCTGCGGGGGCGCGCCCGCTCTCGTCTGCGGTGACGCCCCGAGCCACCGTCCTCACCGCCCCGTCCGCCGAAACGGCGATGAGGTCGGCGCCGTCGACCAGGAACACCGTACCCGACCGCGAGATCGTCATCCAGCCGGCGCGCCGGATCGTCCTCCGTGCGAGGTCTGTCGCCGTGCCGCCGGGCGCGCGTTTCCGGATCACGGTCACGCTGTCCCCGTCCGTCCAGTACATATTTTCCGACCGATCCCACGCGAAGTGAAAGTCGTCGTAGTCGTCGCGGAAACCGGTGCGGGAAGGAATGACGTCAGTAACGGCGCCGTCGGGGGAGCGTTTCCAAATCCGGTGGCCCCACTTCCCCGTGGCGTCGCCCTCGTACCAGAGGTGTTCGCCGTAGAGGTTGTCGAGCGAATCGAACCAGAGTTCGTGAGTGTGGACCTCCGGAACGGCGATAGTCTTTTTGCCGTCAGGAGAAATACGCCACACCCGGCTGAGGTCCGTATAATAGATGACCCCCCGGGAATCCGAGACGATGCCGATACCCGGATGGGCGAGCACGACGGCCTGCGACGTGAGAAGGAGAAGGATCCCGGTCAGGAGGCGCATCATTCGCCGTGCGGCGCGAGGTCGGGCCACGGTTTCCGGTCCCGTACGTACCGGTCGAGAAAATCCCTGGCGAGTCTGTCGACTTCGGCGCGGTGCTCCGAGAGGGCGTGGTCCCCGCCCTCGAGGAACGCGAAGCGGACCGGATGTTTCACGCGGTGGAGTTTACCCACGAGGTCGAGCGCCTGTGACGGCGACACCCTCCAGTCAGCGCTCCCGTGCATGATGAGGAGCGGTGTGGTCTTGCAGATGCTCTCCGGCCACGCCACAGCCGATCGTGCGGCCACGACCGAGTCGCGGGCCAGGACGTACTCCGGAATGAGCTGCGCAAAAACGGCGGTGTCCATTTCGGGGCGCGCGACGAGCGTCTCGGCGAGGTCAGCCATCCCCGATCCCACCACTGCGGCGCGAAACCGAGAGGTGCGCTTCAAGGCGAGGTAGGTCATCATCCCGCCGCGGCTCCAGCCATAGATACCGATCCGTGACGTATCGGCGCGGGGTTCACCGGCGAGGAGAGGCACCAGGTTCAGGACGTCGTTCACATCGCTCCCGCCAAATTCTTCCTTCCCCTCGCCTCCGCCGTTCCCGCGGTACTGGCTCGCCACGACGACATACCCCCACGACGCGATCTTTGCAAGGATCCTCGCGGCCCGAGCGTCGGTCCAGGAACCGAACTCCCTGTTTCCCCCGCGGTTATAGACGACGCACGGATGCGGGCCGGCGCTCTTCGGGAACGCAATATATCCTTTCACTCTGAGCCCGTCGGACATATACGTGATCGACTGCAGTTCGACGCCGGCGAGCGTCTGCCGGATGTCGGGTGAGGTTCGTTCGAGCGACGCGATCGTCGATTCGGGGAGCGCCACGGCCAGTCGGTCGACGATGTCCCCGTCGCCTGAACCGAAAACGGCCGCGGGGATGAGGAGCTGCAGGAGTATCAAGAGGGGGACGAGTCTCGCGCCCATCCGGTTGTCCGACGCAGCCAGTCCTTGGGTAGGCCCGGATCCCCGGGTCACTTCGCCAGCACCATTTTTCGAGTCTCGCTCAGGCCTTCTGCCTGCAGCCGGTAAAAATAGACGCCGCTCGGGATTCCGGGCGCCGCCCACGCGACCTCGTGGCTGCCCGGCTCCATCGAGGCGCCGAGGATCGTCGCCACTTCACGTCCCAACAGGTCGTACACCTTGAGCGAAACGAATCCCTGCCGCCGCAGGTCAAACCGGATCGTCGTCACCGGATTGAACGGGTTGGGATAGTTTTGGGCCAGGCGGAACCCGGACGGGCTTCCGTCGACCGGTCCCTCCACTGCCGTCACGCCTCCGGTTGACGTCCGGAGAATGCACCCGTTGTCCGCGACGATCGTGGCGGTGACGGCGTCGATCATCGACACAGACCTGAACGTGTTCGCGGTGCGGCCGACCTGTTTCGTCCACGTCACCCCGCCGTCGGTGGTGCCGGCGACGAAACCTCCTTCGCCCACGATGAGCCCGTTATTCTGGTCGACGAAGGCGACGCCGCGGAGTGAATACGCCGTGCCGCCCGTCTGCACCGTCCAGTTCGCTCCGCCGTCGGTGGTGCGTCGCACGACCCCGGCGTCGCCGACCGCCCAGCCGTTGTTCGCGTCGGTGAAAAAAACCGCGTGCAACGCAAACGGGGTGCCGCTCGCCTGGGGGATCCAGTTCGCACCCCCGTCGGTCGTGCGCAGGATCGTGCCGGTTGACGTGTTCGACCCGACGATCGTACCGGTGTCGGAATTGATGAAATGCACGCCGTAAAGCCACTGGTTGACCCCGCTCGTCTGCGGGTTCCAGTTCGCCCCGCCGTTCGTGGTCCGGAGGATCGTTCCGCCCACCCCGACCGCGGTCCCGGTATTCGCGTCGGTGAACCAGACGGAACTGAGCGTCGTCGTCCCGGCCCCGAGCTGGAAGATCCACGACGTCCCGCCGTTGGTCGTCCTTCGGATCAGTCCCGACTGGCCGACCGCCGTGCCGTGATCGGCGTCGCCGAACGAAACGGCGTTGAACCCGCCGCCGACCCCCCCTTCCGGGAGCCACGTCGTCCCCCCGTCGGTCGTGCCGAGGATTCCGCCGGCGCCGACGGCCGTCCCGTTGTTCGCGTCGGTGAATGCGACCCCGTTGAGGCTACCGTACGGACCGGCGGATTCGGGAGTCCACGTGGTACCACCGTCGCTGGTGCGCAGGATCGTGCCCAGCTGTCCGACCGCGACTCCGTCGTTCGCGTTGAGGAGCCGCACGCTGGTCAGCGACCACATTGAGCCGGGATTCACCGGCGTCCAGTTCGTCCCGCCGTCGGTCGTCGTGAAGACGTGGTTGCCGCCCGGGTCGAGCCCGACGATGACGCCATTGGACGGGTCGGCGAAGTGGACGTCGGCGAGCATCCCGATCGATCCGCTCGTCTGGGGGTTCCAGTTCGTGCCGCCGTCGGTGGTCCGGAGGATCTTCCCGCTCCACCCGACCGCCGTCCCCGTCGATCCGCCCGTGAAAAAGACGGCGTTGAGGGTGCTGGACAATCCGCTCACCTGGGGGACCCAATTCGCCCCGCCGTCGGTCGTACGAATGATCGTCCCTCCCGCCCCGACGGCCACACCGGTGTCCGCGTCGAGGAACCAGAGTCCGAACAACCGCTGGCTCGTACCGCTCGTCTGCGGGTTCCAGGAGACGCCGCCGTCGGTGGTGCGAAGGATCTTTCCGTTGCTGCCCACCACCGTCCCGGTGTTCGCGTCGGTGAAATGGACGGCCGAGGGAAACCAGGGCGTGGCGCCGCTGAATTGTTCGGTCCACGTCGCTCCGCCGTTGATGGTCCGGAAGATCACGCCGAGATCGCCCACGGCCGTGCCGTTGAGCGCGTCCGAAAAGGAAACGTCATTGAGGCCGTACTCGCCGCCGTCGGACTGCTCCGTCCAGGAGGCGCCCCCGTCGGTGGTGCGGAGGATCGTGTTGAAGGACCCGACCGCGACGGCGGTGTTCACGCCAAGGACGGCGACGGACAAGAGGTCGCTTCCCTGCGGATGGGGCTGTTGCCACTCCCATCCGGGCTGGGCGGACGCCGTCGCGCACGCGACGAGGAAAAGGAACGAGAGGATGGAGCAGAGGAGCGATCTCATTGTGTGACTCCTGATGATTGGTGGTGCGCTGTGGGGATGATCCGAAGGACACCCCGGGCTTGCACGCCCGGTACCGATGCCGCCTCAACGATCGTTCGGTTTTTTCTTTCGCGACAACGCGAGGCCGCCGAACCCCGAGATGATCGCCATGTAAAATCCGGCGTCGTACCACCAGCCGGTATTGAAAGGTTCGTAGATCCTGACCCCGTCGCTGAAGATGCCTACGATGAGCGAAAGCGGCGCGATCCAGCCGTGCCAGACACCGGTGAAGAAGCCGGCCGGTTCCAGGACGGAGAAGGAATCGCCGCCGGGAAAACAGCCGGCCAGGGTCATCGTGACCACGGCGATCGCGGCGAACGTGGCGAGGCGCAGTTGAACGCGAGTGGGTTTCATGGGCGTCGGGGTGAACGTTATTTCGATTCGCAAAGGTAACGGACTATCCATATATTAGCAAATATTCGGACAGGGAAATGGAGAATAAAGTGTCGATGTACATCCTCTGGTTTGCGATCGTTCTCGGGGTTCTCGGTGGCGGTTACGCCTATATCGGGTGGAGGCTCATCGCGCCGCTCCGCCTCGGCCCGCCCTGGAACCTCGTCGCCTGGTCGGGGCTCGCCCTCCTCGTCGTGCTGCCCTTCCTCTCCTCGATCCTGATGCGAACTGCAGAGGGCCTGATGGACCCGTTCGCCTGGATCGCGTACGTGGGTCTCGGGTTCCTCTCCCTGGTGTTCACGCTCCTGCTCTTTCGCGACCTCGCCTGGTTCGGCACGCTCGCCGCGGCGAAGATCGTTGCGTTCGCCCAGGGGCTTTTCTCGGACGCTGAACCGGTGCCGGCCGATCCGTCGCGACGGCGGATGCTCCTCGAAATGACCGGCCTCGGCGTTCTCGGGGCCGCGGGCCTGCTCACCGCCTACGGGGTCTACGAAGCCCGGAGGAAGCCGGGGATCGTCGAAGTCTCGGTCGACATCGCAAATCTTCCGGCGGAGTTCGCCGGATTCAGGATCGTGCAGATCACGGACATCCACGCAGGGCTCACCGTCAAGCGGGATTGGATCGAAACAATCGCGCGCGAGGTCGACGCACTTCGTCCCGACCTGATCGCGTTCACCGGCGATCTGGCCGACGGCACGGTCGCACACCTCCGCAACGACGTCGCGCCCCTCGGCGGGCTCACCGCGCCCCACGGAAAATTCTTCGTGACGGGAAACCACGAATATTATTCCGGCGTCCTTCCCTGGGTGGACGAAGCCAGGCGCCTCGGTTATGACGTGCTGCTCAACGAGCACCGGATCGTCAGCAGGAACGGAGCGTCGATCGTGCTGGCGGGCGTGACCGATCCGTCGGGAGGACAATTCCTCCCCGGCCACGAATCCGATCCGGCGGTCGCATTGCGCGGCGCCCCCGCCCACACCGTGAAAATCCTGCTCGCGCACCAGCCGCGCACCATCCTCCAGACCGGCTCGCTCGGCGTGGACCTGGTGCTCTCCGGCCACACCCACGGTGGGCAATTCTTCCCCTGGAATCTGGTGGCGACGCTCGCGCAGCCCTACATCAAGGGGTTGCACCGGCACGCCGGCACCTGGATTTACGTCAGCAAGGGAACGGGATACTGGGGACCGCCGGTACGGCTTGGGGCCAGGTCCGAGATCACGGTGATCACGCTGCGAGCCGCGGCCGCCTGAGAGGCGCGCCGCTCAGGCGGTGTTCACGTGAACATCATTTTCAGTCCGGCGATGAGGAGAACGAGGGAGAGCAGCCGCCTGATCGTCGGGCCGGTGAACCGCGCGCTCCCGTATCTCGAGCCGATCAATCCACCCGCCGCGGCGGCCGCCGCCCAGAATGGAATCTCCCCCGGTACACTCGCCACCGACGACGCGTGGCCGAGCAGTCCGGCGACGGAGTTGACGAGGATAAACGCCGCCGATGTGCCGGAGGTGGTCTTCGCATCCGCCCATCCCATGAAAAGCAGTATCGGGCTGAGGAAGATGCCCCCGCCCACACCGACCAGGCCTGACAAGAGCCCGATCACCATCCCGAGTCCGACCGCCGGAATGAAGGGCACTGGTCCGATGGCCGGCTGGGGGCGCCTGATCGTGAGGAACATCCTGGCCGCGGCGTAGATCAGCACCACCCCCACGAGGACCCTGTAAGCTGCCCCGGGCAGCGTCACCGCCCCCCCGATGAATGCGAACGGGACAGCGCCGAGGGCGAAGGGCCGCAGAAGCGGCCACGAAAAACATCCGGCCCTGTAGAACATCGCGAACGCGATCGCCGCTACGAGGATGTTCAGCGAGAGGGCGGTCGGTTTCATCACGGCCGGTGATACCCCGAAAAGGGCCAAAGCCGCAAGATATCCCGACGCCCCCGCGTGTCCCACCGAAGAATAGAGCAACGCCGCAGCAAAGATCAACAGGGTGAGGAATGCGACTGATACGGGGTCCATCGGGCCGGGCAGTAGTGGTCAACTCAATGGATGACGCAGGCCGGAACTTCGGAGGGTGAAATCCACTCCCTCGGCGGTGCGTCTTTGTCCAGCGGGAAAGCATCTTCGATGCCGGCGCTGAGAACCCGGAGAGACCCGGGCTGGTCTGAGCGCATCGCCGCATTCGGTCCTGCCAGCGAGCGGTCGATCACAGCGACGCTGCCCCGGAGTTCGTCGGGTTGGATGTTCCTGAAATTCGCCGCCGAGAGGAGTCCCCTCAACAGCCCTTCCGCCGTCTTCGAATTCCATTCCATGAACACGGGCCCGAGTTCCTCCGCCTCCATCTCGATCGGACGTCCCGGGACTGACATCAGCGTCATCCTGATCGCGCGGGCGTTTGATCGTCCCGCCGGACAGATCCGGACGACGGCGAATGCCGCCCGCGCGGTGTCGCGGCCCTCTTCGATGTACCCTTCAGACACGATCTGAAGGTCAAATCCGGAGATCGCGGCCTCGTAGCGGCCCTGAAAGCGGAATCCATCCCGGGCCGGTCCACATCCGAATATGAGCATCAGGCAAAGAAGTTGAAGGAAAGGGAGGACCACGGAATGCGTGGATGGGGCGGGATTGAAGGGCGGACGTAAGTTGCAGGAGCGTTCCATTGGATGTCTCTCCGGTGGGATGAGGGGAGCCGGTCAGGTTTTCCACGACGCGACGACCATGCCGCGCCCGAGGATGGCCGCGCCGATGTCGTATCGCCGGATCTCGACCCCGGGGATCTTCCCGATCTCGGCGTCGAGGCGTCCCGATTCGCGCTGGATGTAACTCACGATGCAGCGCCGGCCGAGGGTGGAGATTTTCCGAATTGCTTCCGAAACGTCCTGAATGTAATAGAGCGTTTCCGCGCAGACGACGACGTCGAATTTTTCGCCGGGGTTGAACGCGTCCAGACTGGACGTCATGAAGGTCAATCCGGGGCACCGTTCCGTGGCGCGCGCGACGGCGGTCGGGCTGACGTCGATACCCACGACTCGGTCCGAGATCGTCGAGAGCATCGAACTGAAGACGCCCTCGGCGCATCCGACTTCGAGGACCGAGCCGTGCGGGTATTGTCCGACCTCGGCGAGGAGGAGCTTCAGCCGTTCCTTTTCGTAGGGGGAGCTTTCGAAGTTCCAGGGGTCCTTCAGGGTCTTGAAGATCCTTTCGAGTTCGACGTGGTCGTCGCTGTACCACGCCGAGCGGAAATAGAGCATCCTGAAGATGTTCTTGACCGACGAGATCACTTCTGTTTCCAATCGGGGATCCGCCCCGGCGTCCAGGGGGCGCCGGCGTCCTCCATCGAGGCTTCGATCCGCTTCAGATCGATTTCGACGAGCGCTTTCAGGTTCGCCAGTTGGGGAGTGAATTCCCCGCCGGCGATGTCGTATGCGCGAAGCTGTGTCTGCGTCGGCGCCGAGGTGGTTTGCCACAGGTCGTCCACGATGCCGTTCACCCTCTCGTTGATGGAGGGGGGCGTCCCTTCGTTGCGGTTGCGGAGCGCGTTATCGCCGCGCAACGCCCGGACGATTTCGTTCATTTGAGTTTCGAGCGTGAGCACGTCGGTTCTCAGTTGAGCCGGCGCGGCCGGCGCGTCGTGCAGCGCCTTCTTGATGAGAGCGATCCGGCCTTTCACGTCGTCCGCGACCCTCGACGCCCCAAGCACAGCCCGCTGCAATTCGGCGACTTGTTTCTGAAACGCGAGCAGGGCACTCCGGTCGGCGGCCGGCAACGTCGTGTTGGCCAGCGGCGCCGCGGAAAACGCCTGGGGACCCGCGAGCTCGGTCTCGACACCGCCCACGCGTTTCGCGATGGAGACCGAGTATGTTCCCGGGAGAGCCAGTGGTCCCTGGGGGCCCTCCGCCGACGGATCGTCTTCATCGGGAGGAGCGAGTGACGCCGGGTTCAAGGCGGAATAGCGCAGGTTCCACGCCACGCGGCTGAATCCCTTCGAAACGGGGCCGGTCAGCCGACGGACGACGCTTCCCGATTCGTCCTTCACCGTGAGGATGATCGCCGGCGCCTCCTCATCATCCTCGATCCGGAGTTCGTCGAAGGACGGGTAGGGGGGCGTCCCGCCCTTCTTCACGGCCTCCTTCTCCGCGTCCTGACGGATCGCCTTCTTCGTCTTGATGGTTTCCTTCAGGTAATAGGTGAATGTGGCGCCGAAGGGCGGGTTGTCCGCCGTATAGAAAGCCTCCCCCTGGAAGGACTTTCCACGGCCGCCGTACGGGCTCGACGGGACGTATATCAACGCGTCTTTCACCGGGAAGAGACGGCTCTCCTGCGCCAGCGCGTCCCTACCCCCGTCTCTCAGGGGGGAGTAGTTGTCGAGGATGTAAAACCCGCGTCCGAACGTCCCGAGCACCAGGTCGTTCTCCCTTTTTTGGATGGCGATGTCCCGGACGGCGATCGTCGGGAGTCCACCCTTGAGCGGCAGCCAGCGCTCTCCCCCGTTGGTGGAGACATAGGCGCCAAATTCCGTCCCAAGAAAAAGGAGCCCGGCCTGGACGTGGTCTTCGGCGAGCGCGTACACGGGCCCGTTCGCCGGCAGGTTGGCGGTCAGGGAGGTCCAGCTCTTTCCCGCATCGGTGCTTTTCAGGATGTACGGTTTGAAATCGCCGCTCTTGTGGTTGTCGAACGCCGCGTAGACCGTGTTCACGTCGTGTTGCGAAGCAAGGACCCTGCTCAGGTAGGTCATTTCCGGAACGCCGGGGAAACGGTCGATCTTCCGCCAGCTCCCGCCGCCGTCCCCGGTCGCCTGGATCAGGCCGTCGTCGGTACCGGCATAGATCAACCCCGCTTTCATCGGCGACTCCGATAGCGCCGTGATGTTGCCGTAGAGGGATGTCGAGGCGTTCTTCGCGACGGCATCGGCGCCCCAGACCTTGTCCATTACGGGCAGCCTGTTGCGGTCGAGGGAGCGCGTGAGGTCGCCGCTGACCGCCTTCCACGAATCGCCCCTGTCGTCGCTCCGGAAGAGGATGTTCGCCGCGAAGTAGAGGCGCGTGCGCGAGTGCGGGCTGATGAGCAGCGGGGAATCCCAGTTCCAGCGGTATGCGGCTTCCCCCTTCCCTTCCTGCGGCCTGATGCCTGCCGTTTCGCCGCTCCGGCGGTCGAAGCGAACCAGTCCACCGTACTGTGATTCGGAGTAGACGATGTTGTGGTCCTCCGGGTCGATCTGCGTGTAGAACCCGTCTCCCCCCGTGGTGACGAACCAGTCGGCGTTGGTGATGCCGCTCGCGCTGATGGTCCTCGACGGGCCGCCCAGGGTATTGTTGTCCTGGGTCCCCCCGTAGACCGTGTAGAACGGCAGCGCATTGTCGAGCGCGACCCGGTAGAACTGCGTGATCGGGAGATTGCTCTTGAACACCCACGTCGCCGCGCGGTCGAAGCTCTCGTACACCCCGCCGTCGCCGCCGACCAGATAATAATTCGTGTTCTCCGGATCGATCCAGATCGCGTGGTTGTCGACGTGCTTGTTCTTCTCGCCGAGGTTCCGGAACGTCTTGCCGCCGTCGACGGTCACCTTCAAATAGGTGTCCATCGAGTAGACGCGGTCGACCTCCTTCGGGTCCGCAACGATCTCCTGGTAGTACTGGGGACTGCCACTGACGTGGTCGCTGCGTTTCTCCCAGGTCGCGCCGCGGTCGGTGGAGCGGTAGAACCCGCCCTTCCGGTTCGGCAGCTCGATGACGGCGTAGACGACGTCGGGGTTCACCGGTGAGAGCGTCAGTCCGATCCTGCCGACGTCGTCCTTGGGCAGGCCGCTCGTCAGCTTCTTCCAGGTCGCGCCGCCGTCGGTGGATTTGTGGATCGCGGACTCCGGGCCGCCGTCGATCAGCGTCCAGACGCGCCGGGCGCGCTGGTACGACGTCGCGTAGAGGACGTCGGGGTTCCTGGGGTCCATCGCCAGGTCCGACACGCCGGTATACTTGCTGATCGAGAGGACGGTGTCCCAGGTTTTCCCGCCGTCGGTCGTCTTGTAGAGCCCGCGGTCTCCGCCGGCCGACCAGAGCGGACCCTGCGCGGCGACATACACGATGTTCGAGTTCCGAGGGTCGATGACGATCTTTCCGATGTGCTCCGACGCCTTAAGCCCCATGTTCTGCCAGCTCTTTCCCCCGTCCTCCGAACGGTAGACGCCGTCGCCATACGACACGCTCCGCTGGCTGTTGTTCTCGCCGCTGCCCACCCAGACGACCGAGGGGTTCCGCGGGTCCATCGCGATGCAGCCAATGGAATACGACGCCTGGTCGTCGAAGACGGGGATCCAGTTCGTGCCGGCGTTCGTAGTCTTCCACACACCGCCGGACGCGACCGCGACGTAATACTGCGACCTGTCCTCCGGGTGGACGGCGAAGTCGACCACGCGGCCCGAGGTCACCGCCGGGCCGATGGAGCGGAACTTCAGGCCGCTGAATACCGACGAACCCGTGTCGGCCTGCGCTGCGCCGTCGGTTTTTTTCCCCTGAGCGAAAACGTCCGGAACCTGGAAGCAGAACAGGAGGGCGAGGATCGTCGAAAGGGATTTCATATGAGTTACCGTTGTCATTTTTCCGTTGGAGATGGTATCGAAATTATCCGTGCGACAGCGAGCGACGTCAAAATATGCCATGGCCTGACGGTAGACGATGAACTATGCCACCGCGTTTTCCAGGTCCCGGATGATGCTCAGGTTGGGATTATCGACCGAATGTTTTTCCCTGTAACTCCCGGCCGCTGTCACGGCTTCTATGCCGGGGGCGTGGATCACGATGACCGGGATTTTTCACGACGAACTCGAACAACAATGTACCAAAATGCAGGGTTCGACGTGCCCCAGAGTTTTGCCCTGGACGCGGGGTTTTGCTCAGAAGGCAGGGTGATGCCGGAGGATGCGCGGTCGATCATGAGTGGTCGATAAAATGATATAATATAAGGAGTTAAAAGAATTATAGTCACTCATCGTCACTTTTTCCTTGACAATGTGAATTACCTTCCTTATATTAAATCGTCCAAAACATACATTACGTCTATATCACTTAGATGCGTTCCAGAGGTCAAAATTCTACGTCAGCCGGTGGCGCGACGTCCGTGATACTACCCGGAAAAAGTCCCGTCATAAGAATGGGCAAGGCCAGGCTTATTGTCTGGATCAGGCGCGAGCTTCGCGTACAGGACCACCTTGCGCTCTGGTCGGCCACCCAGGACTCCTCTTCGGTACTCCCTCTCTACATACTTGACAGGGCTTTTCTTTCGTCCGCTCCTGCAAAGCAGGTCGTCATCCTCAAGTCGCTGCGTCTCCTGCGCGACGAACTGAATAAACTCGGCGGCAATCTCTTCGTCCGGAGCGGGGAACCGCACGAAGTCCTCGTCCGGCTGGCGCGGGAAACGGCCTCAGCCGGCCTCTACCTCACCAGGTCGTACGAGCCGGAGATCGTGAAATCGGACGCGCGACTCAGGGCCGCTCTCGAAGCCGAGGGGAGAATCTTCCGCGAGTTCAAGGACGATGTGATCTTCGAAAAGTCAGAACTGCTGAATTCATCAGGTGAGCCGTTCAAAGTGTACACCGCGTACCGAAGGGCCTGGCTCGGCCGGCGCGACGACATTGCTCCTCCCCTTCCCACGCTGCGCGAGCTGGAGAGTCCGTCCATCGATCCGGGGGAAATACCGCAACTCCACGAACTCGGACTCTCGCCGAAGCTGACCGTGCCGGAGGCTGGAGAAGCATCCGCACTGGTGACACTCAACAGCTTCCTGACGAATCGCGCGGGGGCATACAGGGCGAATCGCGACATGATGGCCGGGGACGGAACGTCGCGTCTCTCGCACCACTTCGCCCTCGGTTCGCTGAGCGTGAGGAGGGCGTACAAATCCATCGTCGCGCATCTTGAAAACCGGGAGGGCGCCGATGTCGACGGTCTGGAAGGACTCAACACCTTCCTGAACCAGGTCATCTGGAGGGAGTTCTACAAGCAGATCCTGGCGAACTATCCGCACGTCGACGGAAAATCTTTCAAAAGGAAACTGGACGAGATCCCCTGGAGGACGAACGTCGGCCTTTTCAACGCGTGGCGCGACGGGATCACCGGTTACCCGATCGTCGACGCGGCGATGCGCCAGCTCAGGACGGAAGGGTGGATGCACAACCGTGGCCGGATGATCGTGGCGAGTTTCCTCACGAAGGACCTGCACGTGGACTGGCGGATGGGGGAGCGCCACTTCATGGAATGGCTGGTCGACGGGGACCTCGCGCTGAACAACGGCGGTTGGCAGTGGTGCGCCGGCACCGGCACCGACGCCCAGCCCTGGTACAGGATCTTCAACCCGGTCCTGCAGGGAAGGAAATTCGATCCCGAGGGAGCATACGTAAAAAAATATGTTCCCGAACTCTCGGGGGTCCCGGCGCGATACGTACACGCCCCGTGGGAGATGCCTGAATCGGCGGCGCGGGAATCCGGGGTGCGGATTGGCCGGGACTATCCCTCGCCAGTCGTTGACCACTCCGAGGAGAGGAAAAATGCCCTCGGACGGTACAGGCCGGGTGCGAAAACGAAGAACTTGGTGAGGGAAAGTATTGTCGCGGCGCTGGCCGGGTGAGCGACGAAAAATTGAATAGTCAAACGTAACAGTATCGAACAACAAACCATCAACCATAAACGATAAACAAGGAATATTACCATGAAACGCTCCATCGTCCTTTCAATGCTCCTCCTGTTCACCGCGGTCCCGTCCGTGTTCGCCGGCGAGCCGAAACCCGGGACCTTCGGCCTCGGCTGGTACTCGTCTACTGCACCGATCGGTGGCAGGGTATGGCTCTCGCCGCAGATCGGGCTCGACCTCGGCCTCGGCTTCGCCAACGACAAGGCGCTCGGCACGTCGGACTCCAGGGTCCACATCAACGTCGGGTTCCCGGTCAACGTCGTCACGACCGAAAAGGTGAACTTCTTCATCCGTCCCGGCGTGGAATTCCAGACCAACTCGCGCAACGATGCGGCGGGCGAACTGACCGGCACGACCTACATCACCGCCGACCTTGGCGCCGAATGGTTCGTATCCGAGCAGTTCTCGCTCAGCGTCGGACACGGCCTGCAGGTCTACCAGATCTCAGGTTCGGATGACTGGGGCATCACGGCACTTCGCGCTCTCTCGTTCGAGAACGTCGGGTTCCATTTTTACTTCGACTGACGCACTGGCGGACCGAGACAGCCGGCTTCCGGAGGAGCGTTCCGCCGGGGGCCGGTTTTTTTATTTGTGAAATTATTCCAACATTCAGGCGATGACCATCCATACCCTCAAGAAGGAACAGTTCGTGCCGGCGCCCCTCGAAACGGTGTTCGACTTCTTTTCGCGGCCCGAAAACCTCTCGAAGCTGACCCCTCCCGGCCTGGGTTTCGTCATCCTCACGCCCTCACCGATCGAAATGAAACCGGGCGCGCTGATCGATTACACGATCCGCCTCCTCGGGATCAGGGTGCGGTGGACGACGCTCATCACGGCCTACGAACCGGGGCGGTCCTTCGTCGACGAACAATTGAAGGGGCCCTACTCGTTCTGGCACCACACGCACGTCTTTGAATCCGCGCCGGGCGGGACCCTCGTGCGGGACGAGATCCGGTACGCGCTCCCCTTCGGGCCGGTCGGTCGATTCGTCCATTCTCTGACGGTCAGAGATCAGCTTGAAGAGGTTTTCGACTTCAGGGCGCGGGTGATCGTTGGAATATTCCAGGAGGGGGGACAGGCCGTCGCGGTCGATGCAAAAACGGAATTGGCCGGGGGGAGGCGCTCGCGATGAAGATCCTCTTGTGCGGATGCACCGGATTTATCGGAGGCCGGCTGACGAAGGAACTGGCCCTTGAAGGCCACGACATCGTCTCCCTGACGAGAAGGAAGGACCATTCAGGGTTTTTCCCGGCGAAGAACGTCAGGTACGTGACGTGGGACGGCCGTGACGCCGGCCCGCTCCTGAGCCTCGTGGACGGGGCGGATGCCGTCATCAACCTTGCCGGCGAGTCGATCGCGAACGGACGATGGAACGAAACACGGAAGAAATCGCTGGTCTCGAGCCGTGTCGGGCCGACGGCGGCGATCGTTGGGGCGATCGCGAAGGCGGCATCGAAGCCGCGTGTGCTGGTAAACGCGTCGGCCGTCGGCTACTATGGGAACGTTGACGAAGGTGACGTGCCGGAAGGCCGTCCTGCCGGCGAAGGGTTCCTTGCGTCCCTCTGCGCGGAGTGGGAGAGCGCGGCGAACAAAGCGGGGACGCTCGGCGTCCGTGTCGTGGCGCTGCGCATCGGGTTCGTGGTCGGCGGGAAGGGGAGCGCTCTCGGTAAGATGGCGCTGCCGTTCCGGATGTTCGTCGGCGGACCCATCGGCACGGGGAAGCAATGGCTCCCCTGGGTGCACGTCTCGGACGTCACCGGCGTCGCGCGCTACGCCCTGACCGCGGAACAATTGCGCGGACCGGTGAACGTCGTCGCGCCCCAACAGGCGCGGATGCGGGAATTCTGCGCCGCGCTGGGCGCCGCGCTGGGACGGCCTTCGTGGGCGCCGGTCCCGGGGTTCGTTGTCCGATTGCTCCTCGGCGAGCTGGCGGACATGGTCCTGGGCGGGCAGAAGGTGGTCCCGTCGGCCCTGTTGAAGGCCGGGTACGGCTTCCGGTATCCTGAATTACCAAACGCCCTCGATGATGCCCTGAAAAATACCTGAAGAATGTCTGAAGAGATGAAAGAACAAATCCGGATCGGCATCAGCACCTGCCTCCTCGGCGAGAACGTACGCTACGACGGCGGCCACAAGCACGACCATTTTCTCACCGACGTCTTCGGCCCGTACGTCGAGTGGGTCTCCGTCTGCCCGGAGCTCGAAGTGGGTATGGGCGTGCCGAGGGAAGCGGTGCGGCTGGTCGGGCCGTCGTCCGCCCCGAAAATGGTCGGCATCGATTCGGCCGAGGACTGGACGGAGAGGATGCTCGCCTACTCCGCGCGCCGCGTGGCCCAGCTCGGAAAGATGAACCTCTCCGGGTATGTCCTGAAGAGCAAGTCGCCGTCGTGCGGGATGGAGCGGGTAAAGGTCTACAATCCGAAGGGGATGGCGGAAAAGGATGGAATCGGTCTCTTCGCCCGTGTCCTGATCAAGGGCCATCCTCTCATCCCGGTCGAGGAGGAAGGGAGGCTCAACGATCCGCACCTGAGGGACAATTTCATCGTGAGGGTCTTCGCGTACCACCGGCTGTCAAAATTGATGGTCGGAAAATTCTCCCTCAGGAAACTGGTCGAATTCCACACCGCGGAAAAATACCTGCTCCTCGCGCACAGCCCCAGGCATTACCGTGAACTTGGTCCGCTCGTCGCCAACGCGAAGAAGATGCCGGTCGCCGAACTGAAGGAAAAATATACCACACTCTTCATGGAGTGCCTGAAGGTGAAGAGCACGGTCAAAAATAACGTCAACGTGCTCCAGCACATCATAGGCTATCTGCCGGACGCGGTCCCGGCGGGGGAGAAGAAGGAAATTCTCGGGGTGATCGAGGATTACCGGAAGGGGTTCGTACCGCTGGTCGTTCCGGTGACGCTCCTGCGCCACTACGTCAGGGCGCATTCGATTGAGTACATCCGGGACCAGGTCTACCTCAATCCACACCCGAAGGAGCTGATGCTCCGCAACCACGTCTGAGGCGGTGACCCGTCGGGGACGGGGGGAGGCACCGCTCCGCTTAACGGAACCCTGCCGCCCCGGGGACCTGTCGTACCGCGCCCGGGCGTGCCTTGTACCGGAAGCAGGAGACGAGATGGTCATCGACCATCCCGCAGGCCTGCATGAACGCGTAACAGATGGTCGGACCGACGAACGTGAACCCCCGCTTCTTCAGGTCCTTGCTCATCGCCCCGGACTCCGGCGTCGCGGCGGGGACGTTCTTCATCGTCCGGCGCCGGTTGACAATCGGCCTCCCGAGTGTGAACCCCCAGATGTAGCGGTCGAAGGAACCGAATTCCTCCACGACGCGCAGGTACGCGAGAGCGTTCTTCACGGCCCCCTCCACCTTGAGCCTGTTCCGCACGATCCCCTCGTCCTTCAGCAATCGTTCGATCTTCCGCCGGTCGTACCTCGCGATTTTCTTCGGGTTGAAATCGTCGAACGCCTTTCGGTAGTTCTCCCTCTTCCTCAGGATCGTGATCCAGCTGAGGCCGGCCTGCGCGCCTTCGAGGCAGAGCATCTCGAACAACCGCCGGTCGTCGTGGAGCGGGATGCCCCACTCGTTATCGTGGTATCGAACGTAGAGCGGGTCCGTGCCGGCCCAGCCGCAACGCTTCGGCTCAGGGGACATCGTCAGGGGGATGGGGGGCGGGAGGGATTGAGAATCCTGTGCGTCCCCTCGTGGTCCTCGATCGGTTCCATGTGGGTGGTCACGGTGCAGGGTACTTTCAGGCCCCGGAGGAGGATCGCCTCGATCTCCGTGGTTTGGGCGTGCGCATCCTCGAGGCTCGTCCCCGAAGGGAAGAGAAGGTGGAAATCGATCCAGACGGCGTTGCCGCTCCTCCGGTGCCGCAACTCGTGGTACTTCAGCGATCGGGCCTTCGTCTCGGCGTCGAGGATCGCGTGGACGTCCCGGTCCACGTCCGGGTCCACCTCATCCATCAGTCCTCCGATCGAGATGCGGATCAGTTTCCCCCCCGACCAGAGAATGTTCAGCGCCACGGCGATCGCGAGGATCGGGTCGAACTCCAGCCGGTCGGTCAGGAGAACCAGCCCCAGGCCTCCCACGATGCCGAAGCTGGTCCAGGAATCCGTCAGGACGTGCCTGCCGTTGGCGACGAGGATGAGGGAACCGTGCCGCTTACCCTTCCAGACGAGATAGAAGCCGAGCACGGCGTTCACCGCTGAGGCGGCCGCGACGATCACGGTACCATCGTCGAGGTTTTCGATCCGAAGGCCTTGCGCCCACTTGGCGACCGATTCGAAGATGATGAAGAGGGCCGCGACGACGATCAGCCCGCCCTCGATCCCCGCCGAGAAGAAGCTGACCTTGTCGTGTCCGTAGGGGTGATCGCTGTCGGCGGGCTTGAAGCTGAGCCAGAGGCTGAAGGCCGCGAAACCGACGGCCAGTACGTGAACGACCGATTCCGCCGCGTCCGAGAGGATGGCGGCGGAATTGGTGATGAGGTAGGCGTACGACTTCCCGAGGAGCATCAGTACCCCGACGGCCAGCGAAATCCGCATCGCGAACTTCTGTTCCCCGGCCGATGCAATTCCGGTGAGGGTGGGGTCCGCGTTCATCGGGGGGCTCGTTGGGGGCGCGGGAAGTTAATGGTGTTCCTGTGCCCTCGTGTAGACGATCTCCCCGACCTTGA
Source organism: Ignavibacteria bacterium (assembly GCA_031379665.1). GTDB lineage: Bacteria > Bacteroidota > Ignavibacteria > UBA10030 > SZUA-254 > SZUA-254. The sequence goes on along the minus strand of JANNFI010000089.1, from coordinate 55,694 downwards.
TGTCCGGGACTTTCTCCGACACCTCGTACATTTCAAACACATATCGGTCCTTGCCGGTCAGCCGGACGATGAATTTTGCCGTCTTGTCCATCTGTCCGGTCATTGGATCGTCTGTCTTCCCTGTTATCGTCAGGGCCGTGCCTGTCGCGTCGAAGGTCCCGGTACCGAGGAACATGGCTGTCGAGGTGTTGTCCATCCAGAACATCGTGTAATGTTTTTTCATGTTATCGTATCCGGTGAACCCGAGCCCGTCCATCGGCATCCCCATGAAATATCCCTTGAAATCCTGTTTGAGGAACCGGCCGCCGAACGCCGGGGTGTTCCTCGCCGTCCCCTTGCTGACCATCGGGGGTTTGTCCGGACCCTCCGTCCAGAACGACGTCTCGGTGTCCCACGTACCGGCGAAGGCCTCGATCTTCTTGTGGTTGTCGTTGGGTGACGCCGCTTCGATGAATTTCATCATCGCGTCGTCCATCGCCGGGGGCGGCGGGGGCGGCGTATCCTGGGGGAAGGCGCTTGTCGTGACGATGAGTGCGGCGGCGGCGAGAACGGCGGTCAGTTTCATGGCGATGTCCTTGAATGTTGAATGTCCGGTTGATGGATGGAGTTGAAGGAGCGTGCGGTTGATGATCTGAAAAATTACAAAAAATCCGGGCGGGGCGCAACCCGGTCCCGCGGCACAACCCCGACCCGCGGAGACGCACCGGCCGTCATCGCCCGTCGAGTGAAAACGGCGGGAGGTAGACGGAGTTCAGCGTTCTCACCCAGATTGCGCCGGTGGCCTCGCGTTCGGCGGTCGTGGAAAACCTGTATTCGTACAGGAGGGCGCGAACGAAAGCGGGTGGCCGGTCCGGAAACGGGTTTGCGACGAGCAGGTCCGTCGCCTCGGGCGATGCCTCCATCAGCCTGATAGCAAGATTGACGAGCCATCCGTTGTCCTGGTAACGCCCGAGCGCGGCGAACCATGTCTGCCAATCGAGGCGCGGCTGGTGAGGGGCCACCCAGGGCAGTTCCCGCGAGACGTCGCCCGGCTTGAAGCGGAATTCGTACGGCGTCCAGTTCGCCCGGTCGTTACTCCCCTCGACCACGATCTCCGGACGTTTCGTCGTCATCACGCGGAAGAGGCCATAACCGTTCACGACGTGGTAATGGGAGGCCCAAGCCGACAACGATGCCACCGTCCCGGGCCACCAGGAGCGGGGGATCACGAGGCCTGCGAGTTGGTTGAAATTCAGGGCGAGCATCAGGGAGAACGCCCCGATGACGACGGCGCTTCGCAGGCGCCGGAGTCTTGTCGGCGGGACGGAGCCGGCCGGTCGTCGAAGCGCGCTGTCGCCCGCGATGGCGGGCTTCCCCGTCTTCACGGTGAGAAACCCCGGGATCAGTTTTTTCGTCAGTGCGTCGTCGAGCACGCTCAGGCAGAGCACGATCGAGAGCCAGTTGAAGAACGCAAAATTTCCGGTGAGCAGGATGAGGACCTGCAGGCCCAGCAGGAGGAATACCCCGAGGTGCCGGAGTCGCCTGGGCGTGAACAGGAGGAGCGGCGCCCCGATCTCGATCGTGAACATCACGAACGCAGACGCCTGGTGGAGCCAGGCCGGCAGTTGGTGGGCGTACCACGCCAGGGGGGTCGGGAGGCACTGGGTCTGGTAGTGGAACGAGAGCGCCGAGAGGTTCCACCAGTTCGGGTCTCCCGCCGCGAGCTTCACCACGCCGGACATGAACATAAGCCGGAACACGAGCAACCAGAGAAGCCAGCGGACGAACCGCGGCGGTTCGGCGGCGTCGGGGAGCGCGCGGAGGAATCCGGACGGAGCGTAGAAGATCGTGAGGAAGCCTGCTTCGAGCAACAACACGTCCCACTGGAACTGGAGGAAGACCTGTCCCACGACGACGAGCGAAAAGTAAAGCACCCAGCAGGCGAACGCGGCCACCCGCGGGGCGAGCCCCAGCAGGAGCAGGCCCGATGCCACCATTCCCGCGACGCAGAGGCCGCCGAGGAAGCCGTCGCCCGGATCAAGCCAGGCAAGCGTGGGATAGAGGAGTGCCCCTGCGCTCCCCATCCGTTCGTGCACCGCGTCGAGGAACATCGTTGCCGGTGAAATGCCCCGTGAGCCCACCAGACCAAGGATCTGTGAGCCGAGTGATGCAAAGGCGACGCCGTACACCAGCGCCATTCCCCTCAGGAACAGCCAGCGACCGGCCGCGAAGCCGGGTGGCACCACAGATTTCCCCCAGAGGACGCGCGTCAACAGGTACATCTCTTCCCGGTGTCCGGCGACGATCCGGTACGCGGCCTCGGCCCCATCCCTAAAAATGGAAAACTTTCGATAGAGGAAAAGGAGCATCCAGGCGACGGGCGATGTCCCGATCGCCGTGAGCACCGCCTGCGCCCCGCTCTGGCGGGACCCGTCAGGGAGGATGAGGACGACGCTCTTCTTGAATTCTTCACGGGGTATGGGGACGCGGGGACCAACCGCGGGATTATCAGATGCAGATGTGGTAGCGGAGGCGCCGGCCGGGGATGAGACCTTCGCCGCAGCGGTATAATCGGCGGAGGTCGCGTACTCCACGCGGTCGCCCGTCATTGCCTTCCACCGGTCGATCCACATCCGGCAGAATGCGCACTGTCCGTCGTAGAGGAGGAGGGGCTTGTGCGGGAGGTTCATCAGTGGTAAGGTACAAAAAAAAGGCTGCCCCGGAAAAAATTCGGGGCAGCACTTGAAACATCAACCTCCAGCCGGTCGTTCAGGCCTGCGCGGGTTCGATGGAGGATATCACTCCAGCGTCCACTCCATTCCGATGGCGAACGTGACCCAGCTGAGGTCACCCGTATCGTCAGGGATGGCGGTGTAATCGACGTGCGCGTCGACCATCATCGTGCGGCCCGCCCTGAACTGCGCGCCCACGGCCGGCGCATAGCCGAATCTCGAATCGCTGTCGCTGCCGCTGGTGACCGCTCCCCCGAGGCTGTTCTTCACGTCGTAGGTGGCCGAGAGGAAGAACATCCCCGCCTCGCCCGCGGCATAAAACCGCGTATCGCCCTCGTTGAAGTATACCTTGACACCGCCGAGCAGTGGAACGATCCCCCAGAGCCAGGATGGTGTGAAGGTGTTCTGCGCCTGTGCGGTGACGCTGAGACAGGCGGCGAGGAGGACGATCAGAAGTGCGGTTTTTTATATGGACATTCCAGAATTTATTCACATCATTCGTTTTGGCCCGCATCCGGGTGAGGAAATGGTATTAAATTCCGGCTTCGGATTCAACTTTTTCCGTCCGGAGTCCGCGCCCCTGACACATTCCGTGGCGCCGGGACCCGATCACATTGCCGCGACTGGTTTCTGTTTGACGATGGCCGAGATGCCGACGCCTGCCAGAAGCCACGCCACGATACTGTCGAGCATCAGGGCCCTCGTCCAGTCGAACGACCACCCCATCCAGTTCCAGTCGGAGAGGTAACACCCGACGGCGATGAGCGTCCCGATCATCCCGCAGTACATCACCCTCGACAGGAACGACTCCCCGACGGCCGTGCTCCTCGAGAGCAGCCACGCGACGATGCCCGCCGAGACCATGAAGATCAGCAATCCGGGGATCATCCGGTCGGCCATGAGAGGGTCCTTTCCCGCCGGGTCGAAGAATATCATCCCATTGGGGCCAGCCTGGACCTTTGCCATGTACGCGGCCATCGCGGCCTCCTGTTCGGCGGGTGGAAGGTCGGCTGCGCCTTCCGGCATCGTGGGAAACCTGTAGACGCCTTTTTCGGTGAGTGCGCCCCCGAGCGAAGCGAGGACTTCAGTTTCATTCGGAATCGGGTGCAGGGCGGAGACGTGGAGCGGGAGGACGACCCACGAAATGAATCCCCAAACCCAAAGTATGACACCCCCGACGATGCTGGCGAAGACGATCTTTTTCATTAGTGATTCCTTCCGAGGTTGTGTACGGTTATGGACGCCCCAATATAGCCAGAGGACCGATGAAGGTAAAGGGGGCCTGGCGGGGAATCGTTCCGAAAACGGGCATTTCTACCCGTTTTTATCCCCCAGATAACAGTTTTCACTGAGGGGGAGCTTGATTCGCTCGGGGTTTTTCTCTATATATTAACATCACTCTGTACGCGGGTTTCGGGGAACCCGTCCCTTCCGGATCAATCCCACAGGTTACTATTCGGGGGAATAGTCCCTTTCCAGTGGGGCCGGGCAAGGTCATATGTACCATTGACAAGGATTGAACGATGAAACGCAGGGAATTCATCTCGACCGTCGGCGAGGCCGACCGGCCGGTTCAGCGGCGAGCGCGGCGTGCGTTCGAGGCAAGCGATTTCGCCAACAAGTCGCTGCCGAGTGTTCCGCGGAGCGCCTCCGGACTCGAACCGTACGCCGGGCCCTGGGGCGCCGCGCAGGTGAGGCACCTCCTGCGCCGGACGATGTTCGGTGTGAAACCCGAGGACGTGACGGCGCTATCCGGTCTGGGCGTCAACGCGCTTGTGGACCTCCTGCTCACCGAACCCGCGCTTCCCGATCCCCCGCTGAACATCAATGCCGCCGACACCGGCTCGGTCGTGGGAACGACCTGGATCAACGCACCGACGTCCACCTCGAACGGCTCGAGGCACAACTCTATCCGTTCGTGGTGGGTGGGCCTGATGCTCGCGCAGGGCGCGTCCCTGCGGGAAAAAATGACACTCTTCTGGCACAACCATTTCGCCACCGAGGCCGCCATCATCAGCGACGCCCGGTTCACCTACCGGAACAACGCGCTGCTCCGGCAATACGCCCTCGGAAACTTCAGGGACCTGACGAAGCTCGTCACCCTCGACGGCGCGATGCTCCGGTTCCTCAACGGCGACACCAACACCGCCGCGAACCCGAACGAAAATTACGGGCGCGAGCTGCAGGAGCTCTTCACCATCGGCAAGGGCCCGGAAATCGGCCCGGGCAACTACACCAACTACACCGAGGTGGACGTCCAGCAGGCCGCCCGGGTGCTGAGCGGCTGGAGGGAGAGCAACGCCACCTTCGTGTCGTACTTCACCGCGAGCCGGCACGACGCCGGGAACAAGCAGTTCTCCGCGGCCTACGGCAACACGATCATCACGGGGCAGGCCGGCGCCGCGGGCGCCAACGAGATCGACGACCTCATCACGATGATCTTCGCGCAGCCCGAAACGGCGAAGTATATCTGCCGCAAGCTCTACCGCTGGTTCGTGTACTACGTCATCGACGCTGCGGCTGAAACCAACGTCATCACGCCGATGGCCGACATCTTCAGGAACAACAACTACGACGTGAAACCCGCGCTCGCGGCCCTCTTCAAGAGCGCCCATTTCTTCGACCCCGTAAACACCGGCTGCGTGATCAAGAGTCCGGCCGACCTGACGGTCGGCGCCGCGCGGACGTTCTCCGTCGTCTATCCGGTGGCGCTGCCCAACGGGACGAACCTGAGCGCGCAGTACAACCATTGGAGGTACCTGTCGACCCAGGCGTCGGCGATGCAGCAGCTGCTGCTCGACCCCCCGGGCGTCGCCGGATGGCCGGCGTACTACCAGGACCCGATCTTCTACGAATTGTGGATCAATGCCGATACGCTCGCCAACAGGACCGAGTTCACCGACGTCCTGGCCGGGCCGGGGTACAAGCAGAACGCCTTCACCCAGATCATCGACCCTGTGGCGTTCGCGAACCTCTCCTCCAACCCCGCGGACCCGAACGTCCTGATCGACGAGTGGGCGGATTTCCTCTACCCGATCGCCATCACGGCGGCGCAGAAGGAGTTCCTGAAGGATGCGCTCCTCCCGGGACTGCCCGATTACGAATGGACGATCGAGTGGTCGGACTACGTGTCCGATCCGGGCGACGCGGGGAAAGCCGCCGCGATCACCACGAAGCTCCGCGAACTGCTCTCGGTGATGCTCGCGATGCCCGAATACCAGTTGACGTGAGGACGACATGAAACGAAGAGCTTTCATCAGGAATTCCGTACCCGTCGCCGTCCTCCCGTTCCTCCTCGGCGGTTTCAACGTGAGGACGTACGGCCGTTCGAAGGTCCTCGAGGGGATGATCGGCGCAGGCACGCCCGGCGACCGCGTGTTGGTCCTCATCCAGCTCAACGGCGGGAACGACGGGCTGAACATGGTGATCCCGCTCGACCAATACCCGGCCCTGGTCAGCGCCCGCGGAAACATCGTCATCCCGGAGAACAAGGTCCTGAAACTCACCGACGCGACGGGGATCCACCCCTCGATGACAGGGTTGCGGGATCTCTATACGGCCGGACGGGTGAACATCGTGCAGGGGGTGACCTACCCGAACCCGAACAAGTCACACTTCCGCGGCACGGACATCTGGTTGACCGCCTCGGACGCAAACCAGACGCTGAGCACCGGCTGGCTCGGACGGTACCTCGACCAGACGTACCCCGATTTCCCGAACGGGTACCCCAACGAGATAGCCCCCGACCCGCTCGCGATCCAGATCGGGTCGGTCGTCTCGACCGGACTTCAGGGGCCTGCCGGTTCGCTCGGAATGGCCATCACCAGCCCCACCTCGTTCTACCAGCTACTCACCGGCGGTGTGGACGCGGCGCCCGACACGCCCGCCGGCCACGAGCTGACGTTCATCCGGCAGGTCGCACAACAGACGTCGGTCTATGCCCAACGGATCAAGGATGCGGCCGCCAAGGTGCCGGCGCAGTCGTCTCTCTACCCGGCTCCCGGGACCAACAAGCTCGCCGACCAGCTGAAGATCGTCGCCCAACTCATCGCGGGGGGCCTCAAGACCCGAATCTACATCACGAACCTGGGGGGGTTCGACACGCACGCGGGGCAGATCGACCAGGCGCTCGGCGCCGAGTACGGCGATCACGCGGACCTCCTCGGAAAACTCTCCCAGGCGATCCTCGCGTTCCAGGAAGATCTTCGCGTCCTGCGGGCTGACCACCGCGTCATCGGGATGACCTTCTCGGAGTTTGGCCGGCGGATCAAGTCGAACGCCAGCTTCGGGACCGACCACGGGGAGGCCGCGCCCGTCATCCTGTTCGGCAAGGCGATCAAACACGGCATCACCGGCACGAACCCGCTGATCCCGGCCGTCGTGACGAACACCGACAACCTGGCAATGCAGTACGACTTCAGACAGGTGTATGCGTCCGTCCTTCAACAATGGTTCGGCGTGCCACAGGGCGTGCTCGACGCCGTGCTGATGCAGAACTTCCAGGCGCTGCCGCTGATCGGGCCGCTGCCCCAGCCGCGACTTCCGATCGTCAGCGGAGAGGGTGCGCTCGCCGCCGGCATTCCGGTGAATGGTGCGCTCGACCAGAACTATCCGAACCCGTTCAACCCATCGACGACCATCTCTTTCACGTCCGCCGGCGGCCCGGTGAGCATCAGGGTGTACGACACGCTGGGCGCTGAGGTGGCGACGCTCGTCGACGGCGACCGGGGGGCGGGCCGATTCAGCGTCACGTTCGACGCCTCGTCGCTTCCGGCGGGTATCTATTATTACAGGATGCGGAGCGGTGCCCACGAGGAAGTCCGGAAAATGATCCTCGTGAAGTAACCCACCCCGACAATCCCCCCACCGGGACGATTTTTTTCTTGCTCGCTCCCCTTCGAAAAAGGTGACGGCGCGCATCTTCGTTCGTGAAGGTGGCGTTCCCCTCCTGTTTTAAAGTGATCCCCGACACACTCTCTCCGCGAAATCTTGTTTCGCCGGCGGGTTTTCCCTACCTATGAAGACCGCACGAAATAAGGATCAAACGATGAAACGCAGGGAATTCATCTCAACCGTCGCCGAAACGGACCGGCCGGTCGAGCGGCGCGAGCGCAGGAAATTCGAGCCGAGCGATTTCGCCAATAAATCGATCCCGGCAGTCCCGAGGAGCGTCGCAGGGTTGGAGCCTTACGGCGGGCCCTGGGGAGTCGGGCAGGTCAGGCACCTCCTTCGCCGAACGATGTTCGGGCTGAAGCCACAGGAGGTGGCGACCTTGTCCGCCCTGAGTGTCGGCGACCTCGTGGACCTCCTCCTCACCGAGCCGGCCGTCCCCGATCCTCCGGTGAGTTACAACGACAGCGACCCCGAGGCGCCGGCGGGCACGACCTGGATCAACGCGCCGACGTCCGCATCCGGCGGATTGCGCCACAACTCGCTCCGGTCGTGGTGGGTCAGCCTGATGCTCGGCCAGGGTCCTTCGCTGCGCGAAAAAATGACGCTCTTCTGGCACAACCATTTCGCCACCGAATCCGCGGTGATTGGGGACGCCCGCCACACCTACAGGAACCACGTCCTCCTGCGTCAGCACGCCCTCGGGAATTTTCGGGACCTGACGAAGCTCGTCACACTCGACGGCGCGATGCTCCGGTTCCTCAACGGGAACTCGAACACGGATAACAACCAGAACGAAAATTACGCGCGAGAGCTGCAGGAGCTCTTCACCATCGGGAAGGGCGCCGAGATCGGTCCCGGGAATTACACCAATTACACGGAACTCGACGTCCAGGAGGCCGCTCGCGTGCTGAGCGGGTGGAGGGACAGCAGCGCGACCTTCGTATCCTATTTCACCGCCAGCAGGCACGACGCGGGGAACAAGCAGTTTTCGCAGGCGTACGGCAACACCGTGATCGCGGGACAGGAGGGCGCGGCCGGCGCCAACGAAGTGGACGACCTCCTGAACATGATTTTCCTGCAGGCCGAGACCGCCAGGTACATATGCAGAAAGTTCTACCGCTGGTTCGTCTACTATGTGATCGACGCCGCGGCGGAGGCCAACGTCATCGCACCGATGGCCGACATCCTCCGGAACAGCAATTACGAGATCAAGCCGGCGCTCGCCGCCCTCCTCAAGAGCGCCCATTTCTACGACAACGTCAACGTCGGATGCGTGATCAAGAGCCCGGTCGAATTGACCGTGGGCACGGCGCGCACCCATTCTGTTTCGTATCCCGTGGCCGTCGACAACCCGGCGCTCCTCGCACAGTACAATCACTGGCGGTACCTCTCCACGCGGGCCACGGCCATGCAGCAGGAGCTGCTCGATCCGCCCGGCGTGGCCGGGTGGCCGGCGTACCACCAGGACCCGCTGTATTATGAAATGTGGATCAACGCCGACACGCTCGCCGGGAGGACGGAGTTCACCGACAGATTGTCCGGGACCGGGTACTTCCAGAACGGGTTCAGGCAGTCCATCGACCCGATCGCGTTCGCAAATCTCTGCTCAAACCCGGCCGATCCGAACGGGCTCATCGACGAGTGGGCCGAATTCCTCTACCCCATCGCGATCACCCCGGTGCAGAAGGAGTTCCTCAAGGACGCGTTGCTCCCGGGCCTGCCCGATTACGAGTGGACGATCGAATGGTCCGATTACGTGTCGGATCCCACGGATCCCGGGAAGGCCGCCGCCATCACCACAAAGCTCCGTGAACTCCTCTCGGTGATGCTCTCGATGCCCGAATACCAGCTGACGTGAGGATGCCATGAGAAGAAGGTCATTCATCAGGAATTCCGCCCCCGTCGCCCTCCTCCCGTTCCTCCTCGGGGGCTTCAACATCAAAACCTACGGGCGGTCAAAGGTCCTCGAGAGCCTGATCAGCGCGGGAACGCCGAGCGACCGAGTCCTCGTATTGATCCAGCTCAACGGCGGCAACGACGGGCTCAACACGGTGATCCCGCTCGACCAGTACCCTGCCCTCATGAACGCCCGTGGAAACATCGTGATCCCCGAGAACAAGGTACTGAAGCTCACCGACGAGACGGGGCTCCACCCCTCGATGTCGGGGCTGCAGAACCTCTACACCGACGGCCGGCTGAACATCGTCCAGGGAGTGAGTTATCCGAACCCGAACAAATCGCATTTCCGCGGCATGGACATCTGGTTGACGGGTTCGGACGCTGACGAGACGTTGAACTCGGGATGGCTCGGCAGGTGGCTGGACCAGACCTACGCCGATTTTCCCATCGGGTATCCGAATGAAATCATGCCTGACCCACTGGCGATCCAGATCGGTTCGGTGGTCTCGACGGGGCTCCAGGGACCAAACGGCTCGCTCGGAATGGCCATCACCAGCCCCACGTCGTTCTACCAGCTGCTCACCGGCGGCGTCGATACCGCCCCAGACACGCCCGCCGGCCACGAGCTGACGTTCATCCGGCAGGTCGTAAATCAGACGTCGGTCTACACCGACAGGATCAAGGCGGCCGCAGAAAGAGTGCCGTCGCAGTCGCCGGTCTATCCGCCGTCCGGGTCGAACAGGCTCGCCGACCAGCTCAAGATCGTCGCCAAACTCATCGCGGGCGGGCTGAAGACACGCATTTACGTCACCAACATCGGGGGATTCGACACCCACGCCGGCCAGGTCGACGGCACGCTCGGGACGGAGTTCGGAAACCACGCCGACCTCCTCGGCAAACTCTCAGAGGCGATCTTCGCGTTCCAGGAGGACCTCCGATTGCTGAGGGCGGACCACCGCGTGATCGGGATGACCTTCTCTGAGTTCGGTCGCAGGATCAAGTCGAACTCCAGCTTCGGGACGGACCACGGCGAGGCGGCGCCCGTCATCCTCTTTGGCAAAGCGATCAACCACGGCATCACGGGCGCGAATCCGGTGATTCCCGATCTGGTCTCGAACAACGACAACCTGGAGATGCAATACGACTTCCGTCAGGTGTACGCATCGGTGCTCCGGCAGTGGTTCGGCGTGCCGCAGGATGTCCTCGACGCGGTCCTGCTGCAGAATTTCCAGGTGCTCCCGATCGTCGATCCGACCGCGGCCGCCGCGGACGGCCTCCCTGAGACCATCAGCCTCAGCCAGAACTATCCCAACCCGTTCAATCCCTCGACCGTCATTTCGTTTCTGTCCGACGGCGGACCGGTGAACATCAGGGTGTACGACACGCTCGGCGCCGAGGTCGCAACCCTGGTGGACGGCAACCCGGGGACGGGCCGGTTCAGCGTCACCTTCGACGCTTCGGCGCTCCCCTCCGGCATCTATTTTTGCAGGATGCGGAGCGGGTCCCACCAGATGGTGCGAAAAATGAACCTGATGAAATAGGGGCCGCGCCGCACCGTGTTCCCCCCGCCCCATCCCCAGCCTGTCGCCCCCGGATCACCTGAGGCAGAGGCGGGTTGACCTCAACTTGACTGCCTATCAAGCATCGGCACTTCTAGGTGTCAATCGAAATACGTACTTGGGGTGGGAAAGTGGAAGGGAGAATCCTGGAAAGTGCCGGTCTTCCAAAATTGTCGAATTTTTAGGGTACGATCCATCAAAAGCTATTTCGCCTACATATGGAAATTTGAAGAATCAATTTTGCTCGTGACTCCGTTCCGGTCAGATTTTATTGGGAGCAATGCTGGTGATTGGTAACGAATCGACATAGGTGTAAAGGGATATTCGGTGAGAAGCGCAATGGCTTTGTTGAAAAATTAGCGGCGTCTCGATGAATGACCGGCTCCCCTCAAAGTGATCCACCTCGGAAATTAGTATCTACGACCCCAAAGAGCAGAGATAACTATTGAAATGTTCTATAATAAAAAAATGTCCAACAATTGTTGGGCCAATGCTTTTGCCTAATCTGATGGGGTTGACCTACAGTTATCGCAAGGAGGCCAAAGGAAACGTCAGCTGGAGTTTAGGTGTGAACTCGGCGAATGCGATGGTTATCTGAGTTGAATTTTCGAATAAATGTGTATTTTCAGACCGAAGTGGAAACATCACTAGTAACGTCTCGTCGGTTCTGAGTTGGTCATCTTTCCGTCCCCAGACATACCTCGGTCTCACGGTATCACCGCGATCGTTGATCAAAAATATATTCGACTCAATATTAGTGAGATCGGGAACCTCGCACGGCCAGTCTGACAACTGCATGAACTGTGGGGTTTTGTCACCAGTCAGGTTGTCCAACGTAAGTAGTACCGGCGGAGCGCACGGCCATGTCCGATTCGAAAGGGTAACGAGAAATGTTATCGAATCCATCTGTGTTGGATCCCGAAGTCGATTTAACTTTGAATCATAGATCTGAGCATTATGCTCCCAATCCGCATACAGCCCTGACGCGTCTTTGAGGAGCGCATCCGCGTGGTGCTGGAGTGTCTCATCTGACCATCGATGTTTAAGCTGAGACATTCGGTTCAATGCCATGACAACTCTCGGTGTGTACGGTGTCACACAAGCCAAAATCGGCGGTTTCTCAGGATCGTAATAATTATGCTGCATCGCTGAAAGCATGATTGTCAAACAATCGCGATCAGACCATGATGTCATTGAGCGTGCAACAATAGCATCCGATTTATCAAATCCCCACGGCACACAGCCGAGTAAGAATAATGCTAGTCCCAAGCATACTTTCATCATAATATTTCACCCCTATGTTATCAATGCACTATCTTTTATTTTTAATGATAACTTAGGGGTGATGTTTGTCAAAGGACAGCAATCCGCTGTTCATTCAGGACGAGAGAGCGTGACCCTCACTCCCCTGGAACATCAAGAATGACAGCAGAAACTGTAGTATGCCCCACAATTTGAGATGATTTGTCCGTTACAGTTCCACGCACACCCACCCGGCCTCGGGTCATCACAAGAACACACTGTGGGACATGGAGGGAGGTCCGCTTTGGCTACGGTAACATTTAGCTGAATTAAACCCGCCATGGCAATGACGAATCCAATAACATAAAGCAGGCTGGATTTCGGAAAAGCATTCATGACTCCCTCCTAGGTTGGTTGATTGAGTTGATAATTATTTATGGCTTGGAATTATCTGAAATATTCTCCGATATGAGGAGGGATCGAATATCTTGTAGATCGCTTGGTGACAGTATTCACCCCCACGATTTAACGACGACCCCTCTCGGGTTTATGAGGATGGTTAATGGGATACTTCTAATTTTGATTGTGGGGATAAAATTCGGATCTGACAGCGTCAAGACATCAAACTCGACACTATTAGAACCCACATATCGGACGGTCTCCTCGTAATTACTGAGCGATACACCCAGTATCTCGACGTTACCCTCGGTCTTAAAGGAGTTCCATGAGCCTAACGTGGATTCACACGCGTGACAGTCTGCGGAGAGTAAAAAAAGAAGATAATGCTTACCTGAATCAGCAAGATTAAGTGTGACTGCGTTTCTTCCCAGAGTCAAAGCACCAAAAGTAGGTATAACCATCCCGGGAAGCTGAGGGCTTTCGTCGCGCTGGGCAACGGCATCGAGAGCGGTTTTAAGTTCTCTATTTTCCAACGTGAGAAAAATTACATCAAGCATTAGGATGCAAAATATAACGACCCCAAATATGCGAATGCCAAGTACTTTTGTTATTCGCATCGCTTGATTAAATCTCCACCGAGTTTCTAAGCGAGAATTGAAGCTTGACGCCTACCTTAATAATCGTTCACGTGCGTCCCGAACTTCCGATATGTAAATCGCTGAATGTTGTAACATACCGTAAGGTAGGAACGATTATCTTGAGATACAATAGCAATACTGTCTCAAAAAACTTTTCATAAATCCTTGTAACACATTGTACGTGACCGCGTTACGACATTAAAAGAGAGCAATAGATTAGAACTTTGACAGTGTCAATTCCCCACCTATTCTGATGTTTCTCCTCGGGTTAGGATGGGTAGATGAACACAGGGGAAAAACGGTCTTCGCTCAACTCAGGGACTTCCTCCCGATGCCGGAGTTCCGCCGGTGCGTCAGACGATATCAGGGGGATCGTTACGTCAAACGGTTCTCGCGGCGCAGTCAGTTCGTAGCTCTGGCATTTGCCCAGATTACCCTCAGAAAAAGTCTCCGGGATATCGAAACATGTCTTGGTGCGCTCCGGAAGAAACTTTACCATTGTAGTTTACGCGGCGTCGTCGCACGGAACACGCTGGCTCATGCCAATGGGGCCCTGGTCCCCACAGATCCTGTAACCAGTTGTCATTATTCACGCTTTAATGGAACAGTACTGCTACAATAGGGTAATCCCCTCATTTTTAAGGACTGTTGTCCCCGGCCTGTCGCGCGGAACTTGTATTTACCCTCCGCCGTTGTTATCTTGCAATTCCTTCCCTTGGGCTAAAATGATCGATTCCAATCACAAACACTTATACCGGGGTACAACCATCATGAAGATACTCTCAGTTCTCTTCGGTCTCATCCTCGCCGCGGGACCGCTCGCCGGCCAGGACGCCTGGCAGGTCGACCGGTCGCACAGTTCGGTCGAATTCGCCGTCACCCATATGATCATCGCCGAAGCCACCGGACGGTTCAAGGACTTCGACGTCAAGATGACCTCCGCGGGTGAGGATTTCTCGGCTGCGACCATCGAAGCCGTCATCAAGACCGGCACCATCGCGACCGACAACGAATACCGCGACAACGACCTGCTCGGCCCTGACTTCTTCGACGCGACGAAGCACCCTGAGGCGACCTTCAAGAGCACCAAGTTCGAGAAGACCCCGGATGGCAAGTACAAAATTACCGGGAATCTCACAATCCGCGATACGACGAAGCCGGTCGTGCTCGACGCGATCTACTTCGGCAGCATGACCGATTCGCGAGGCGGCGTGAGGATGGGCTGGAAAGCTGAAACCACCATCGACCGGTTCGATTTTGGCGTCAAATGGAACAAGGCGCTCGAAGCCGGCGGTCTCGTTGTCTCGAAGGATGTCAGGCTCACCATCAGGGTGGAGATGAAGAAGGTCCAGCCGGAGAAGAAGGAATAATTCAGCCCGTACCGGGTATCAGGGATGGCAACTGACGGTGAGGCGATGAACAAGATCTTGATGCTCCCCGACGAGAAAGAGATGGAGGCATCCGGAGAGACCACCATCCTCGAGGCCTCCCTCGATTCCGGGATCCCCCACGTCCACGTTTGCGGCGGGAAGGCCAGGTGCTCCACCTGCCGTGTCGTGGTAATCGCCGGCCTCGACCGTTGCTCGCCGCGCCAGGGCGCCGAAGAGAAAATTGCGGGCAGGCTCAACTTCGATCCCCAGGTGCGCCTCGCCTGTCAGACCAGGGTCAACGGCGACGTCACCGTCCGGCGTACGGTCCTCGACACGCTCGACATTCAGCTCGCCGACCAGACGGGCCATGGTCTCAAGCTAGGGTCGGTCGGAGAGGAGAAACACCTGGCCATCCTCTTCGCGGACATCGGCGATTACACATCGTTCGCGGAGTCGCTCCCGGCGTACGATGTCATCCACGCGCTCCGGAGGTACTTCATCACAATGGGGCGGGTGATCGACTCTCACGGCGGCCGGATCAACGACTACATCGGCGACGGCATCATGGCGCTCTTCGGGATCGACGACGCTCCTGATCCGGTCTACCGCGCGATCCGCGCCGGACTCGAGATGCTCTGGGAGGTCGATTCGCTGAACCCCTACCTGCAGGCGATGTACCGGCGGAAGTTCCGTGTCCGCATCGGGATCCATTACGGCCCTGTGGTGATCGGCACCATTGGCATGGCCAACATGGAAAAAATGGCCGTCATTGGCGATGCGGTGAACGTGGCCGAGCGAATCGAGGAGGCCAACAAACAGACCGGCACGTCGATGCTCATTTCCGACGCGGCGCTGCGCGAGGTCTTCGGGCGGGTGCGCCCAAGGGAAACGTTCAACGACGTCGCGCTCAAGGGGAAACGCACGCGCTTCACCCTTCACGAGATCTCCGAGATTTTATAGCGTGATGAAAAATCTTTTCGAGATACCGCACTGCGAGACCTGCCTGCCGCGGCTCCATTCGATGTTCAGCGTCCTCTCCCAGGAGGAACTCGGAAAACTCCAACTCCACAAAGGATGCAACTTCCACAGGAGCGGCCAGGTCCTCTTCTACGAGGGCGATTACCCGTCGGGACTCTATTGCCTCAATCAGGGCAAGGTCAAGCTGACGAAAGTCGGCGAGGCGGGGCGTGAACAGATCGTCCGCCTGGCGCGCGAGGGGGACGTGGTCGGGTACCGGGCGCTCGTGAGCGGGACGCCGTACGAACTCACCGCCACCGTGCTGGAGGACGCGTCGATCTGCTTCATTCCACGCCAGACCTTCCAACTATTGTTGAAAGAAAACCCCGCGCTCACCGCAGGCATCATGCGTCAACTGACGCAGGACCTCGCCAGGGCCGAACAGAAGCAGGTGTCACTCGCCCAGAAACAGGTGAGGGAGCGTCTGGCCGAGACGCTCCTGATGCTGAAGGAATTCTACGGCACCGAGGACGACGGGCACACGCTGCGCAGCAGGCTCACCAGGGAAGAAATCGCCAGCTACATCGGCACGGTGTCGGAGACGGTCATCCGAGTGCTCTCCGAACTCGCGAGGGAGGGGACGATCGTTCTCGAGGGGAAAAAGATCAGCATTGTGAACCTGCGCGCCCTTCGAGAGGCGGCACGCATTCCCGACTAGCCCCGGCAACCCTCCACACGACATCCGTCAGCCGCCACGCTCCCTCGCCGGCGCCTTGAAATTCCCTCCGATTCGCAAGATCAATCCCGGAACCTGATAAAAATCATATCGGAACCTTTCAGAGGTCATACCCCGTGTGTCCGCGGATGTCTATTATTCATACAGGTATGTCGAAGAAAGCCGCACATATCGACAAGATTCTGGTACCGGTCGACCTCACCGACACCTCATTATGCGCGCTCGATGCCGCCCTGGCCCTCTCCGACGGAAAAAAATCACAGATATACCTGATTCACGTCATCACCCCGCCCGAAGAGAGGTTCGCCCCGGGAAATCACGCATCACCGGCGGAGGATGATCCGGATCTCCGGAAAAAATACCACGCGATGGAAGAGTTCTTCCTGAAGAAGGTCAGGCCGAATTCCCGGCTTGCCTGTATCGTCCGCAGGGGGGTGCCCGCCGCGGAGATCCTGAGGTTCGCGCGGGAGGAAGGGATGGACATCATCGTGCTCCCGCTTCCGGCCGGAGGGGAGCCGGCGGGTGATCCTGTCCGCACCGGTGGAATCGCCGGGGAGATCCTGCGAGGCGCCTCCATACCGGTGATGGTCGTGAAGCCCGGACGGACCGCGCGGAAGCCTGCCGAAACCACAAACTGGGAAATGGAAGGGGAGAACTCCATGTCGCACGAAGAACTGTATCTCCGGGAGATCCGGCAGAGGGTGTGCGCGAAATGCCTCGACCGCACCCCGACGGGGCTTTGCGTCACCTCCACCTTTGACGAGTGTGCCATCAACCGTTACCTGCCTGAGATCATCGACATCGTGCTCACCACCGGAGGCGACGACATCGGGCCATTCGTCGCACGGCTGAGGGAAAAAGTCTGTTCGGTCTGCGTGCACCAGTCTCCGGGCGGAAGCTGCAACCTGCGCGACGACGTCGAATGCGCCCTCGACCGGTATTTTCCCCTCGTGGTCGAGGCGATCAACGACGTGAAACTCGCGCGCTGAGGCCAATATGAACACCAACGATCAATCCGCCGGATACACCGCACGCAGTCCGCTCGCGCGGCTGATGCTCGTGGTGGCCCTCGCGGCCGTGGCGTTCCTCCTGGCCGCGTTCTGGATGTTGAACGGTCCCGCGAGGGCCCAGTCGAAGGACGACTGCCTGGCCTGCCACTCCGACGCATCGCTCGCGACCGAGAGAAACGGGTCGCCGGTGTCGCTCCACGTCGACGCCGCAGTCCTCGACAGGTCGCCGCATCGGAAACTGGTCTGTTCGGCCTGTCACGCGGGCTTCGACATCAACGAGCTCCCGCACAAGAAAACCATACGGCCGGTGGAGTGCCTCACCTGCCACAGGGGCGTCGAATTGAAACACTCGTTCCATCCCGGGATGGCGAGGGCAATCGCCGCGAAGGAAGAACCCACGGTCTCGTGCAAGGACTGTCACGGTACCCACGACGTCATTTCACCCGACACGAAGGAATCGCCGTTCAACCGCGCGAACATTTCCGACGGCTGCAGCCGGTGCCACGACGATGTGGTCGGGCAGTTTGCCGCATCGGCGCACGGCGTGGCGTTTTCCGCAGGGGTGAAGGGCGCGCCGGAATGCATAAGCTGTCACGACCACGACATCACGTCTGCGAGCCACCCCGACGACGCCGTCGGTTTGAAGCTGGCGCAGGAACACCTCTGCCTGAGTTGCCACCTCGACAACCCCGATGTCAGGGAAAGGTCCTCGCCGTCGGCGGGCTTCATCGCCGCGTACGAACAGAGCGTCCACGGGCGGGCGCTGGTCAACGGTAACGGTGACGCGCCCAACTGCGTCGATTGCCACGGCAGCCACGAGATGGCGAAGGGGTACGACCCGACGGCGAAAGTCAGCAAGATGAACATCTCCGAAACCTGCTCCAAGTGTCACGAGGAGATCGCGAACGTTTACAACGGGAGCGTACACGGCGAGGCCGTGCGGAAGGGGGTTGTCGACGCGCCGACCTGTACCGACTGCCACGGGGAACATACGATTCTCAGGCACGACGACCCGAACTCGCCCGTCTCGAAGAAAAACCTCTCGGCACAGGTCTGCTCGCCGTGCCACAGCTCCGCCGCCCTCTCGACCAAGTACGGCATCGCGAGCGACCGTTTCCGCACTTTCTCCGACAGCTACCACGGCCTCGCCATCCGCGGCGGCTCGATCGAGGTCGCCAACTGCGCGAGCTGCCACGGGACGCACAACATCAGGTCGTCGGACGATTCCACCTCCACGATCAACCACGCGAACCTCGCAAAGACCTGCGGCAGCTGCCATCCCGGGGCGAACGAACGGTTTACCGTCGGCAAGGTCCACGTCGACGAGACCTCCCGCGCGGAAGAGCCGACGCTCTACTGGATCTCGACGGCCTACATCGCGTTGATCGTGGTCATTATCGGGGGGATGCTCGTCCACAACGCGCTCGACTTCGTGAGGAAATCACGCCGGAAACTGATGGTCCGGCGCGGCCTCATCCCCCACCCCCATACGAGCCACGAGCTCTACCCGAGGATGGGGGCCAACGAAAGGTTCCAGCACGCAGCGCTCCTTTTGAGCTTCACGACGCTGGTCGTTACCGGGTTCATGCTCCGCTTCCCCGAGGCGTGGTGGGTGCAGTGGATCAGGTCGCTGAGCGGATCGGTGTTCGACACCCGCAGCGTCATCCACCGCGTCGCCGGGGTGGTGATGCTGGGGGCGAGCTTCTACCACGTCTGGTACGTCCTCTTCACCCATCCGGGGCGACGCCTTATCAACGACATGCTCCCGCGGCTCCGTGACGCCAGGGACGCCGTCGCGATGGTGAGGTACAACCTCGGCCTCAAAGCGGAGCGCCCGCTCTTCGACCGGTTTTCCTACATCGAGAAAGCCGAATACTGGGCTCTCATATGGGGCACCTTCATCATGGGCGTAACAGGCGTCGTCATGTGGTTCGACAACACGTTCATCGGCCTCCTCACGAAAATGGGATATGACGTGGCCCGAACCATACACTACTACGAGGCGTGGCTGGCGACGCTCGCCATCGTCGTGTGGCACTTCTACTTCGTGATCTTCAACCCGGACGTGTATCCCCTGAACGTGGCGTTCTGGAAGGGGACGCTGACCGAGGAAGAGATGGAAGAGGACCATCCGCTCGAGCTGCAACGGATCGTGGCCGACAGGACGAGGGAAGAGCTCGCGGCCGGGGACGGGACGGAACAGGAACCCGAAAAGCCGCCGGGCGACGGTCGATGAACCGGACGAATCGTGTGCTCACGGGGGCCTCCAGCCCCGCCGCGAACGCCGCTGAGATTTGCATTCACCGCTGGAATCATTACATTGCCAGCTGTTTCCAGCCAACGACGCCAGAATGAAACGCATCTTCCCCCAATCGTTCTACAACCTTGTCACGCTCATCGGGGCGGCCATCGCAGGCATCAGTTTCGGCCTGATCCTGTTCCTGACGATCCTCGAGTTGATGGCCGCCGTCGAGAATCCCTACGTCGGCATCATCACGTTCGTGATCATGCCGGTGTTCCTCCTCCTGGGGATCGCGCTGATGACCTACGGCGTGATGCGCGAAAATCGCCGCGAGCGGCTCGGCAAGCCCCACGGTCTGCACCTCCCGCAGATCGACCTGAACAACCCGAGGCACCGGACCGCGTTCGTGAGCATTTCGGCCGGCGGCCTCGCGCTCCTTCTCTTCTCGGCGTTCGGCAGCTTCAAGGCGTACGAGTACACGGAGTCCGACGAGTTCTGCGGGGAAACGTGCCATACGGTGATGGAGCCCGAGTACACCGCCTACCAGTTCTCCCCCCACGCGAGGGTGGGCTGCGTGCAGTGCCACATCGGGTCGGGGGCGGACTGGTTCGTGAAGGCGAAGATCTCCGGTAGTTACCAGCTTTACGCAGTCGCCTTCGACAAATACCCGAAGCCGATCCCCACCCCGATCGAAAACCTCCGTCCGGCGCAGGGGACGTGCGAACAGTGTCACTGGCCGAAGCACTTCTTCAGTGAGAAACAGCGGACGAACACCTACTACCTCGCCGACGACAAAAACACCCGGTGGGACATTAATTTGCTGATGAAAATCGGGGGAGGAAACGCAGAGGCGGGGCCCACCTCCGGCATCCACTGGCACATGAACATCGCGCACGAGGTAACCTACAAGGCGCTCGACCGCGGGCGCCAGGTGATCCCGTGGGTCAGGTCGAGGACACCGGACGGCGCGGAGACGATCTACCGGAGCACCGAGGTCGAGGTCACGGAGGATTCGCTCGAGACCGCCTTCACGCGCCGGATGGACTGCATCGATTGCCACAACCGCCCGTCGCACATCTACCATCCACCAGCCCGCTCGGTGAACCACGTGATGTCGCTCGGCTGGATCAGCCCGTCGCTGCCGTCGGTGAAGTCGGTGAGCGTCGAGGCGCTCGAGGCAGACTACTCCACCAGGGAGGGCGCGCTCGACACCATCCGGCTCACGATGGAAGGCTATTACCGGGACAACCACCCGGAGGTTTTCGCGTCGGGGAAGCCGACGCTCGACAGCGCCATCGCGGAGGTCCAGAAGATTTACAACCGGAATTACTTCCCCGAGATGAAGACCGACTGGAGGAAGTTTCCCGACAACCTGGGGCACCTCTATTATAACGGCTGTTTCCGCTGCCACGACGGCAAGCACGTCAACGAGCAGGGGAAGGTTCTCTCGAAGGACTGCAACACCTGCCATACGATCCTCGCGCAGAAATTCGAGGAGGACACACTGAGAATTTCGCTCGGGGGGATCGATTACAAACACCCGGTCGACATCGGCGACGCCTGGATGGAAATGAACTGCAGCGAGTGTCACGCGCCGGGCGCGCAATAGCCCGGACGACCCCGTAACGACTGAGCACATGGAATGATGAACGCAACCAGCTCCCGGCCGGCGCCCGATGAGGGAAAACGAAACTTTTTACGGTACGTCCTCTCGGGCGGCCTTCTCGCCTTCTTCGCCTCGATCTTCTACCCCATCCTCGCGTACCTGAAGCCGCCGGTGCAGGCGGAGGTGGAGGTGAAGTCGGTGAACGCGGGGAAGAAGGACGACCTTGCGCGCGATTCAGGAAAGATCATCAAGTTCGGCAACAAGCCGGTGATCCTCGTGCGCACGGCCGACGACGAGCTCAAGGCGTTCGACGCCACCTGCACGCACCTCGACTGCACCGTTCAGTTCAACAAGGAGATCGGGATGATCTGGTGCGCCTGCCACAACGGCAAGTACGACCTGACCGGCCGGAACGTCGCGGGACCGCCGCCAAGACCGCTCGAACCGTACAAGGTCGTCGTCCAGGGGGACGAAATCGTGATCGCGAAAATTGTATGAAGAAGGCCCTCGAAAAGGCCTACGGCTGGGTCAACGAGCGGGTCCACCTCGAGGACCTGGTGAACTTCATGGGGAAGAAGTACGTGCCCGTGCACCGCCACTCCATCTGGTACTACTTCGGCGGTGTGACGCTCTTCCTCTTCATCATCCAGGTCGTCACCGGGATCATGCTGCTCCTCTACTATAAAGGCAGCGAGGACCTGGCGTACGAGAGCATTCAATATATCATGTCGAAGGTGGAGTTCGGCTGGCTGATCCGGTCGATCCACAGCTGGGCGGCGAACCTCTTCATCCTGTCGGCGATGATCCACATGTTCAGCGTCTTCTTCGAACGGACTTACCGCAAACCGCGCGAGATCACCTGGCTCACCGGGATGCTGATGCTCTTCCTCGGGATGGGCTTCGGGTTCAGCGGATACCTGCTTCCCTGGAACGAGCTGGCGTTCTTCGCCACCAAGGTGGGCACCGACATCGCCGGCGTGGTGCCGTTCATCGGCGAGCCGATCCTGGAATTCCTCCGGAGCGGCCCCGACGTCACCGGCGCGACCCTCTCGAGGTTCTTCGGGTTCCACGTGGCGGTCTTTCCCGGCCTCTTCACCGTCCTCCTCGGGATCCACCTCGTTCTGGTCCAGCGGCAGGGGATGAGCGAGCCATTGGGCTCCGATGTCGCGGCCCCGGGCGCGGCGCCGCCCATCCCAATGAAGAAGATGCCCTTCTTCCCGAACTTCCTCTACCGGGACCTCCTGCTCTGGCTCATCGTCCTGAACCTTCTGGCCGTGCTCGCGGTGCTCTTCCCGTGGGAGCTCGGCGTGAAGGCCGACCCCTTCGCGTCGGCCCCGGCGGGGATCAAACCGGAGTGGTACTTCATGTTCATGTTCCAGACGCTCAAGTACCTTCCGGCGAACATCCTCGTCTTCGAAGGGGAGGTGCTCGGCATCATGTTCTTCGGCCTCGCCGGGCTGCTCTGGACGCTGGTGCCGTTCTGGGACAGGAGCAGCGCGAGGGGGAAGAAGAGCCGGCTCGTCACCTACGGCGGCCTCATCGCCGTCATGTTCATCATCGTCATGACCATCATCGGATGGCTCTCATGAAAACACGAACGGTCATCCGCATCGCGCCGTCGCTACCGATCGTCATCGCCGCTATCCAGCTCATCCTCGCCGGCGCGCTCCACGCGCAATCCGCCGACGCCCTGTTCAGGACCGCGACCGCGAAGCCGGACAATTGCCTCACCTGCCACAAGGCCCTTGGAGAAGCGGTAGGGATGAAATACGCGGCCGACATACATTATCAGAAAGGGATATCGTGCGCGGGGTGCCACGGCGGTGATCCATCTTCCGACGACCAGGAAAAGTCGATGTCGGCCGACCACGGATTCATCGGCGTCCCGAAGGGCGACGACATCTCGAAGAGTTGCCAGCGGTGCCACTCCGACGCGCAAGTGATGAAGACGAACTTCAAGTCGTCGCTCAGTCTGAACCAGATGGAAAACCTCGCGGCCAGCGTCCACGGGAAAATGGCCGTCTCGGGGGTGGAGAAAATGGTCCAGTGCGTCACCTGCCACGGCGTCCACGACATCAAAAGCGTCAAGGATCCCCGGTCCCCCGTCAATCACCTGAACGTCAACAAGACCTGCGCGACCTGTCACTCCAGCGCTGTCTTCATGCGGTCGTACAACCAGGCCCTGCCGATCGACCAGGAGGAGAAATACAAAACGAGCGTCCACGGGATGAGGCTCGCGAAGGGAGACTCAAATGTGGCCGTCTGCTCCAGT
Organism: Ignavibacteria bacterium; assembly: GCA_031379665.1. Classification (GTDB taxonomy): domain Bacteria; phylum Bacteroidota; class Ignavibacteria; order UBA10030; family SZUA-254; genus SZUA-254. The sequence continues at coordinate 32,160 of JANNFI010000089.1, read as the reverse complement.
TGCCACGGCAGCCACGACATCCTCAGGGCCGTCGACGCGAAATCGAGCGTCAACGCGATCAACCTGCCCAACACCTGCGGCACCTGCCACGCGAACGCCGAGTATATGAAGGAGTATTCCATCGGGACCGACCAGCTCGCCGAGTTCCGCACCAGCGTCCACGGCAAAGCTCTTCTGGAAAAACACGACCTCGGAGCCCCCTCGTGCAACGACTGTCACGGCAACCACGGCGCGGCGCCGCCGGAAGTGGCCTCCATCTCGAAAGTGTGCGGGACCTGCCACGCGATGAACGCATCGCTGTTCGCCGAGAGCCCCCACAAGAAGGCGTACGACGAACTCGGGCTGCCGGAGTGTGAGACGTGCCATGGCAACCACGCGATCATCAACGCCACCGACGCCCTCCTCGGGACTTCCGACGAGGCGGTCTGCTCCCGCTGCCACTCGCCGGCCGACAACCCGAAAGGCTACCAGGCGGCCGCGCTGATGCGGACGATGATCGACTCGCTCGAGCGCTCTGAACGGCGGGCCGATTCGCTCGTGACGAACGCCGAGCAGAAGGGGATGGAAATCTCGGAGGCGAAGTTCCGACTCCGCGAAATCCGGCAATCGCGCCTGTTGTCGCGCACAGCGGTGCACGCCTTCAACGAGCCGAAATTTGCCGAAGTGGTGAACCAGGGGATCGCCGTGGCCGGCGTGGTGGCGGTGCAGGGGCAGGAGAGCATCGACGAGTTCTACTTCCGCCGGTATGGGCTGGGAGTGGCCACGCTGATCATCACGATCGTGGCGATCGCACTCTACCTCACCATCAAGCGGATCGAGAAGAAGCAGGCCGAAGAGGCCTGAACCGCGCGTCCGGAGGCGTGGAAATCACCCGCTGATTATTTATATTGGTGGCTCGTTCACCACCTCAATCGAATCCCGATGGAAAAAATCATCCGCGTGGGGCACAGCCCGGACCCCGACGACGCGTTCATGTTCTACGGCCTCGCCAGCGGCAGGGTCAAGCTCGAGGGGATCAGGATCGAGCATATGCTCGAGGACATCCAATCGCTGAACGTCCGCGCGATGAAGGGGGAGCTGGAAGTCACGGCGATCTCGGCGCACGCTTTTCCCTACGTCCAGGACAAATACTGGATCATGCGCACCGGCGCAAGCATGGGAGACGGGTACGGCCCGGTCCTCATCTCGAAAAAATACACAACCCTCGCCGAACTGAAGGGAAAAACCGTCGGCACGCCCGGACCCCTGACGACCGCGACCCTCCTCTTCAGGATGTTCACCGAAGGGATAGAGCACGTCGACCGGCCATTCGACCAGTTGATGCCGATGATCGACGAGGGGAGGATCGACGCAGGCGTCGTGATCCACGAAGGACAAATTACCTACCAGGAACAGGGCTACCATAAAATCCTCGACTTCGGCGAGCTCTGGCGCGACGAGACGAACGGGCTTCCCCTTCCCCTCGGACTCGATGTGGTCCGGAAGGACCTCGGGGAAAAGATGGGGCACGATCTGTCTGTCGGCCTCCGGGACAGCATCGATTTCGGATACAAGCACCAGGAGGACTCGATCCCTTACGCGCTCGAGTGGGGCCGCGGGATCGACGCCCAAAAGGGCGAAACGTTCGTGAAAATGTATGTCAACGAGTTGACGATCGACATGGGAGAAAGGGGAGAGGCGGGACTGAAGGAGCTCTACCGGAGGGCGAGCGAGAAGGTCGGACTGCCCGCGGTGAAGGAATTCCGGCTGGTGTAAACCGCAGGGGGGGGGTCGGGACCCGCGCACCACCTGCAACGATAGATTGTCGTTGGTGAGATGCGTATATTTACAGATGATCACGAACCCCGATAAATATGCGGACTTCGATCGACGTTCCAGGGCCGCGGATCATCTCACTCTGGAAATGAAGTTGCGGATCCTGGATGGACTCTATGCGGAGGCGCGCCATTTCGGCCACTTCAAATCCGACGATCCCCTGGAGGGTATCGACGATGTCATCCGGCTGGCCGCGATGTTGAACATCGATGTTTCAAGCCCTCCTCGTTAAGCTCGCCTCCCTGCTCGCCTCCCTGCTCGACAGCGGCCTCGATGCCCTATATGGTGATCAGCGGCCAGGCCGTGCTCTATTACGGGGAACCAAGGCTGACGCGCGATATTGACATCACCCTGGGCGTCGACATCGACAAGTTGCAATCCGTCCTTCGGCCGATTGAGGGCTCAGGGCTGGACGTTGCGACGAAGGACGTCGGGCGGTTTGTTTCCGAAACGCACGTTCTCCCCCTGATCGAAACGGCCACCGGCATCAGGGTTGACTTGATATTTTCATTCAGCGAATACGAGCGATCGGCCCTGCAGCGGGTTGTGTCAGTTCCTCTTGGATCCGGAGAAGTGCGATTCATTGCGGTTGAAGACCTGATCATCCATAAAATCGTCGCGGGGCGTCCGCGCGACCTGGAAGACATCCGCGGCATCCTCGCCCGGTCGCCGAAAATGGATGACGCCTACCTGGAGAAATGGCTGCGGTCGTTGGGGAAAGCGCTCGACCGCGATCTGGCGGGTGAATACAAGCGGATCGCACCCTGAGCGGCTACGCCGCCGCCGCGGGGTCGAAGACTCTCAGAATGTTATAGAGCGTGTCCCGCTGCGCGGGAATGAACCCCGACTCGCGGATGAGGTTCACGACCTCTTCGGTGTTGCTCTTATTGACGAAGTTGGCCGCCGCGTGTACGTTTTCCTCGAAGAGCGTCCCCCCGAAATCGTCGGCGCCGAAGTGGAGCGCGATCTGTCCCGTCTTCTTTCCTTCCGAGAACCACGACGCCTGGATATGGTCGAAGTTGTCGAGATACATTCTTGATATCGCCAGCACCTGGAGGTAGCGCACCGGCGTGGCGTAGTGTGGGATGATCTTCTCGAGCGGCGTGTTCCCCGGCTTGAAGCTCCACGGGACGAACGCCGTGAACCCGCCCGTCTCGTCCTGTAACCGACGGATCCGGTCGAGGTGCTCTACGAGCTCCTCGTCGGTTTCGAGGTGGCCGTACATCATCGTCGCGGTCGAGCGATAACCCAGCCTGTGCGCCTCGCGCATCACCATCAGCCAGTCGTCGGAGCTCCCCTTCAGGTGGCTGATTTTCTTCTTGACCCGGTCGTTGAGGATCTCGGCGCCGCCGCCGGGAATGGTCCGCAACCCAGCCTCCCACAACTGTTTCAGCACTTCCGGCACGCTCAGCCCCGAAACGTTCGCCATCCCGATGATCTCCGATGTGGAGAAGAAGTGCGGATGGACTTCGGGAACTTCCACCACCGTGCGGCGCACCATTTCGAGGTAGTACGAAAACGGCAGGGCCGGGTTCACGCCCCCCTGCAGGAGGATGGTGGTGACCCCGCTGGCGGCCGACCGCTTGAACTCGCCGATCATATGATCGACACTGTAGGTGTATTCGCCTTCGTCCCCCGGGTGCCGGTAGAAGGCGCAGAAGATGCAATCGATGTTGCAAACGTTGGTGTAGTTCGGGTTGGTGTCGACCACGAATGTCACCCTCGGCACGGGGTTCTTCTCGGCGCGGACGCCGTTTGCGAGGTCGCCGAGCTCGAGAAGTTCGCCGTGCTTCAGGAGGACGACCGCCTCATCAGGCGTCAGGCGCCCGCCGGCCCGCACTTTTTCGTAGACCGAAGAGAGCTGGATCATATCATCACCCCCGGGTTCACTGCGGCGGTGAGTTTCCTGAATTCCCGCATTGATTCTTTTTCCCTGTCGCCGAGAGTGTAATTGAACCCCTCGAGGTATTCCTCGACGTAGGACGGGTCAAGGCCCAGGACCCTGCCGTGGAGTTCACCGATCGCCCGGTAGCGGCCCTCTGTCCTGCGGAGTGATTCCGCGATTGTGGCCGAGAGGGCGGCCTTCGTCGCGGCCGGGAGGTCCTTCTTCACCGCCCACACCGCGAAGACGAACGGCATCTTCTTCCAGTCGTACCACTCGGCCGCGAGGTCGTAGACGAGTTCGAATCCCTCGAGGCCGCGCCTGTTATGGTAGAGCGCCTGGTCGCCGATCAGGAGCACCGCGTCGAAGTCGGCATAACTGTTCACGCCGGCGTGGAGGCGGACGAATTCGGCATTCACGTTGTACTTCTTCCCGAGCAGGAGTCGCAGAAGCTGGATGGACGTGGCGGTCTCGTCGGTGACGCCGATCCGCTTCCCGTCGAGGCCGGCCCAGCCGTGGTTCGAGAAGAGCATCACGCTCTTCACCTGGTCGCGCGTGGCGATGCCCCAGTCGAGCGGCTCGAGCGTCGACTCATTCCGGTAGTAATCCATCAGTGAAAACAAACCCGCCACCAACTGTCCGTCCGCCGCGAGCATCCCCATCCTCCGCGGGACGATCGGGAGGATCTTAAACGGCCCCTTCTCGAAACCGCTGTAAAACGGGAGTGAGTTGAGGTACGGGATTTTACCGATGACGTTGTCGGCGTGTACCCTGAGGGGGTTATAATAGACGTCCCTCTCGACCGGTATCTTGCCGGCATCCCTGATGATGCGAATGATCTGGTCCTTCGCGAGCATCATCGGGCTCGTGGCGCCGGCGTCGTGCGCGATGCGTTCCTGGCCCACCGTGCCGTCCATGTCGTCGGCGCCGAAGTTGAGCGCGACCGAGGCCACCTCCTCGGTGAGCATCACCCAGTAGGCTTTGATGTGAGGGAAGTTGTCGAGCATCAACCGGGAAATCGCGATGGTCTTCAAGTCGTCGATGGCCGATGTGAACCGTTCGCGCGGCTTGATGCCGGTGTCGCCCGGCTGGAAGGCGAGGGGGATGAACGTCAGGAATCCGCCCGTCTCATCCTGCGCCTCGCGCAGCTGAATCATGTGGTCGAGCCGCTCTTCGAGCGTCTCGATGTGGCCGTAGAGGAGTGTGCTGTTGGTCGGGATGCCGAGGCGGTGCGCCGCCTTGTGCACGCCGAACCATCCCTTCGCACCGATCTTCTGGTTGAAGAGGAGTTTCCGCACCCGCTCGGAGAATACTTCCGCGCCACCGCCCGGCATCGTCTTGAGTCCCGCCTCTTTCAACTGCCGGAGGACCTCCTCGATCGGCATTTTGAACTTCTTGTGGAAGAAGTCGATCTCGACCGCGGTGAACGCCTTGACGTCGGTGTTCGGGAATCTTTTACAGATTGTACGGACAATGTCGAGATACCGGTCCCAGGGCCAGTCGGCGGGCATGCCGCCGGTGATGTGCACCTCCGCGATCTCGGGGGTGAGCTTCGAGACGATCTCTTCGGTCGTCATCTCGTAGGCGTCGGCGTCCCCCTTCTTCACGGCGAAGTCGCAGAACTTGCACGACAGGACACAGATGTTGGTGTGCTCGATTTTTTGATTGAGGACGAAATAGACGGCGTCGCCGCTCTTCTGCTGCTTGGCGAAATGCGCCATCTTTCCGAGCGAGATGAGGTCCGGCGTCGCGTAGAGGGCCAGGCCGTCGGCCATCGAGAGGCGTTCGCCACTTCGGACCTTCTCCCAGATCGGGATGAGCGCGGTGTCGCGGAAATTGAATGTCATCTGTGCGTCTGTTTCTTCTTTCGAAATACTGTCGAGACTCGAGGCCGGTGGGGCCGCGGTTACTTCCAGATCATTTCCAGAGCTTGCCCCACATTTCGTCCACGCGGCGGACGATGTCGTCGTCCATCACGAGGGGTTTGGGATAGCCCGGCTTCCACGTCGCGTCGATCCCCATCGCCCCTTTATAGACCGGCGAAATGCCGATCAGCCGGCTTTCGGTGAAAATGACGTCCCTTTCGCAGTCGAACCGTGTGAAAACTCCCCAAATATAACTCTCCCGGTCGTGAATGTCCACGTCGTCGCTCACCGCGGCGATGACCGGGATCATCGCGAAGCGCGGGTCGCGAACCAGCTTTTCGACGATCTCCCTGCCACCCGAGGAGACCTTGACGAGCAGAATGGTCGACTGGGGGAACGCGGCGTCGACGATGCGGGAGTCGAACGACCGGGCGTCGCGAACGATCGCTTCGGAAAATGCCGATCCGTGTCCCCGGTTTGAAGCGTCACCGCGATCCCCCGTACGGTCTTCCCCGCTGGTACCGCCGCCTGGCACGCTCCTGTCCGCCGCAGTCCGACCCGGCTTGCGGGTCGCGTCGATGATCATTTTACTCCCGAGGTTCATCGTGAAACTCGTGAAGTCGAGCGTGTCGAGCGGGACCTTCGGGATCATCACGAAGTCGTGATGCGGATCGAAATGCTCGCGGAGTTCACGGAGCACACCATCCCAGTCGCGCGGGTCGACGCCGGCCGACACCGTGACGATGCACTTCGTGAGGGAGAGCTGGTCGGTGCCCATGATGCCGAGCGCGGCTTTGAGCGCCTCTTTTTGATAGCGCTGTTCGATCGAGACGACGAGTAAATTGTGAAAGCCCGCCTCGTAGTATGCCCAGAGTCCCGTGACCTCCTTATGGATGAGCTTTATCAGCGGCCCGAGGATTTTCTGCGTCGCGTCGCCGAGGAATTTGTCCTCCATCGGCGGCTTCCCAACGACGATCGCCGGATACACGGGGTCGTTGCGGTGCGTGATGGTACGGATATGGAACACCGGGAATTCGGACGCGGCCGAATAATGCCCGAAGTGGTCGCCGAACGGTCCTTCCATCCGGCGTTCGCCCGTGGGGACTACCCCCTCCAGGATGAACTCCGCAGACGCCGGCACCGGGAGGTTGATGGTCTTTCCCCGCGCAAACTCAATCCTTTTGTTCATTAAAAAGCCGGCGAACATCGCCTCGTCGATCCCCTCGGGAAGGGCGGCGATCGTCGCGAACAGGAGCGCCGGATCGGTGCCGAGTGCGACAGCGACCTCGAGGCCGCGCCCCGCCTTTTCGGATTTATAATAGTGGAAACCGCCGCCTTTCTGGATCTGCCAGTGCATCCCGGTGGTGCGAGCATCGAAGACGTGCATCCGGTAGATCCCGATGTTTCTCTTTCCGTTTTCCGGGTCGGCGGTGTGTACCTGGCCGTAGGTGATGAATTTCCCGCCGTCGCCGGGCCAGCATTGTTGTATCGGAAGCCGGCCGAGGTCGGGGGAGACGACGTTCTGCTGGCTGAGCGCGGGGCCCGATGAATCCTTCGGTCTGGCGTTCAACGCCCGGCGGACCATCGACCACTCGCTGCGGACGATTTTCAATGAGGGGGGAAAGATTCGTTCGGCGAACCGGACGAGCGCCTCCCCGAGGGGGTCCGGGTCTTCGCCGAGGGCGAGCCGGATCCGCTCGTCGTTCGAAAAATGGTTGACGACCAAAGGGAACGCTGCCCCGCGCGGTCGTTCGACCAGAAGGGCTGGTTTCCCCTCCTTCAGCGCGCGGGTGGAGATTTCAGTGAGTTCAAGGACCGGATCGATTTCGACGGAAGTGCGGTGGAGCTGCCCCTTCGACTCGAGGAGCCGCAGGTATTCCCTGAGCGCCATCGGGGTTACTCCAACTCTTCGGAACGCCAGCCCCTGCCGCTGCCGGCGCCGATGACGTGCAGGACCCTGTCCACGAACCCGGCGACGTATTCCTGTACCGTGTCCGGCTTATAATAGAGGGGCGGTGAAACCGGCATGATGACGACGCCGGACCGGGAAAGCGCCGCGCACTGCTCGAGCGAGATGGTCGAGAGGGGCGTTTCGCGGATGCAGAGGACGAGTTTGTACCGTTCCTTGAGGGCGACGGCTGCGGTCCTGGTGATGAGTGAGTCTCCGATGCCGGAGGCGATCTTTCCCAGCGTTGAGGTTGAACAGGGGAGGATGACATACGCGTCGAATCTGTTCGTGCCCGAGGCGAGCGGCGCGGTGAGGTCGTCGTCCGCGAACTGCTTTTTCACGTACGGCTGAAGGTCCTTCTCGCTGATCTTCAGCTCGTCTTTCAACAAGGCTTTTCCCCACTTGCTTACAATTAAAAACTTGTCTCCCGGACAGCGCTTCAGGAAGTCCTGCGCGTAGACCGCGCCCGACGATCCGGTGATGCCGACGACGATCCTCAATGGATCACCGTGCCGGCGATGATCATCCCGAAGACGACGAAGCCAAGCCAGGCGTTGATCCTGAAGAACGCCAGGTCGACGTCTGCGGCGCGGCGCTGCTCGACCCAGAGGAGCGCGCCGGTGAGCAGGAGAAACGGCGAGGCGTACCACGACCGGATCGTGGTGGCGAAGAGCATCGCGAGGAACGCGAACGCGGCGAGGTGGAAGCCGGCCGACCAGCGGAGCGCCTTCTCGCGGCCGAAGCGCGAGACGAACGACCGAAGGTTCAAGCGCCTGTCGAATTCCTCGTCGAGCGTGGCATAAATGATGTCGAACCCGGCGCCCCAGAAGACCGTGAAGAGGCAGAGCCAGAGTGCCGGCATGATATTATTGAACGACTGCGCGGCGGCGAAGTAGCCGCCCAGCGGCGCCATCGACATTCCGAGCCCGACGCCGAAATGCGCGAGGATGGTGAAACGTTTCATGTAGGGGTAGACAGTGAACACCGCAAGCGGGATCGGTGAAAGGGCGAGGCAGAACGTCGAGATCGCCGCGGCGGAAACGAAGTAGGCGGCGCAGCCGAGAGCGAGTACCAGGTACCCCTCCCGGACGGACATCCTGCCGCTCGGCAGTTCGCGGCCGGCGGTGCGGGGGTTCTGTGCGTCGATCTTCCTGTCGATGATCCGGTTGAGGGCGAACGCGGCGGTGCGCGCGCCGACCGCCGCGAGAAGGACCAGGAGAAGGAGGGAAAACCGGGGCGACCCGTCCAGGCCGAGGATGACGCCGGAATAGATCAACGGCAAGGTGAACAGCGTATGCTCGATCTTGACGAAATTGACGAATTTCTTCAATGGGGGCTGATTTCCAGATGACAATTGAAAAATATACCCAAAAGGGGAGAGTCAATCAAGGAATCGCGAAGGATGCGGCGGACGATTTTTTTTCGCCCACCGCCGGAAGATATTGACATTATTCGGGGGTAATTGTAAATTCAGCGAGTTGTCATTATCACATCAACCATCACTATAAGGAAATTTCAACATGAAGCTACGATCCCTGTTCCTCCTCCTTGCGATATTCGCGCTGATCCTCGGCGGATGCAAGGATGAGGAGAATCCGGCCGGTCCGGCTGGTCCAACATCCACGAGTTACGTCGGCGTGATGGCAGGTACCGGAGTCTCCGGTACGCTCAGCATCGTCATACCGACCGCGAAGCGCGTCTTCACACCATCTGCCGAGCCCGGCGACACGGTCGAAGTCACCGCAACGTTGAAAATCAACGGCGGGGCCACCATCCCCCTCACCGGTCACTACATCGTCGCCACGGGCGCGATCCATCTCACCGGCGGCGGGTACACCTTCGACGGCATTGTCACCGCTGACGGGATCACCGGCACCTTCACCTACGCCGGCGGCGGCGGCATCTTCAATTGCGAAGAGGGAACTTCGGCAAACACCCAGTCGTATTGCGGACGGTACCAGGACAATACCCCGGGGACCGAGACCGGATATTTCAACATGACGGTCAACGGGACTGCGATTTACGTGCTTGTATATCCGGACGACGGCGGCGGCTCGGCCTTCGCCACGACCGGGTCAATCAACGCCGAGAACGTCATCTCGATCTACAATCCCGAGAACACGGCCATCGTCGTAGCGACGGGGGTGTTGAATCCGACCGCCCACACCGTGAGCGGCCAGTATTTCGGGGACCCGGGCGGGACCTGGTCCGGAGCGCTCTGCAACTGATACGTCCTTCCCCCTGATATCGGGCGGTCGCCTTTTTGGGTGCGGCCGCCTTTTTTATTTTTACGACCGTCGGACTGGCTCCGCCTCAGTCAGTTGATTTTGCCACATCCTGCCGCACCATCCAACGATCAGACTCCCAAAACCTTGTATTTTTTCCTATATTTTGCTATTATTTATATCTATTTCAGGGCATTTCACCCCTAATCCGCACAACGAAAGGAATTTCACCAATGGTCGTTAAATCCGCATCCATCGCGGCGGTTCTGGCTGCGTTCCTGCTCGGCGCCTGTTCCCCCAAGGTCGGCGAATCGGTCCTCCTCGAGGTCGGGTCCTCGAAGATCACGCTCAACGAGTATGAGAATTTCTTCGCCAGGAACAGCAGCACGGCGGATACTCTCTCCAATACCCCGATGGCGGAACGCGAACGTTTCCTCGACCTGCTGACCCGGTACAGATTGAAACTTCAGGACGCGGCCGACAGGGATATCGCCGCCGATCCCGAGGTCGAGGTCGAACTACGCGACTATCGAGCGAGCCTCGCCGCCACGTACATCATCGAGAAGGAAATCACGGAACCGGGGATCAAACTGCTCTACGACCGGAAGACCGAAGAGATCCGCGGGAAACACATCCTCGTCGCCGTGAAGCCCGAGGCCTCGCCGGCCGACACCCTCAAGGCGTACGCCAAGGCGATGGACCTGATCGCGAAGCTGAAGGCCGGCGCGGATTTCGATTCGCTCGTGATGGCGGAATCGGAAGACCCGACGGCGAAGTCGAACCGTGGCGACCTCTATTTCTTCACCGGGGGACAGATGGTGATACCGTTCGAGAACGGGGCATACGCGATGAAATTGAATGAGATCTCGACCGTCCCTATGCGCACCTCGTTCGGTTACCACGTTCTGAAGATCACGGCCCGGCAGCCCGTCCGCGGGTCGATTAAGGTGCGCCACATCATGGCCCTCGTGAAGACCTCTCCGACCGACACCGGCGACACGGCCTCGGCGCTCGCGAAGATCAGCGCCTGGCAGGACAGCCTCGCGAAGGGAGTCGACTTCGCTCAGCTCGCGACGGCCGCGTCCGAGGACCAGGGCAGCGCGTCGCGTGGCGGGGACCTCGGATGGTTCGAACGGAAACGCTACGTCCAGCCGTTCGACGAGGCGTCGTTCCTTCTGAAGCCGGGTGAGGTTTCACCGTTGGTTAAGACCCCCTACGGGTATCACCTGATCAAGTGCGACAGCGCGAAGCCGTTGCCTTCGTACGCCGAGATGCGTTCGCAGCAGGGGGATCCCCTCAAGAAACAGTACCAGCAGATCAGGTTCACCGACGATTTCAACTCCTACATCGCCGGGTTGATGAAAAAATTCAATTACGCCTTCCAGGAAGGGACGTTTTCATCGCTGCTCAACGTCCTCGATTCGAACACGACCACGCAGGACAGCGGCTGGGACGCCAAGCTGACCGCGTCGATCCGGAGCGCTCCCCTGTTCACGGTGGACAGCATGATGTACAGCGTCGACACGTCGCTCTCGATGCTCCTGAACCGACCCGAGCTCCAGAACACGCTCCTGCGCAGGGGCGATCTCGAGAAGCAGTTCAGGAAAATCTCCGAAACGATCCTCCTCGACGCGCAGTCGAGGGGGCTCGAGGAGCGCTCGCCGGAGTTTGGCGCGCTGATGCGCGATTACCGCGACGGCATCGTGCTCTACAGGGCGGAACAGCTCGAGGTGTGGAATAACGTCAGCGTCTCCGATTCGGCCCTCCAGCTCTACTGGTACTCGCATATGTCGGATTTCAATATCCCGGCGAAGGTGACCTACGCCGAGATGAATTTCGAGAGCGACACACTCGCGCTGATCATCCTCGATTCACTCACGCGCGGGGCGGACTTTACGACGCTCGCCCGTGTGCACAACTTCGACGATTCGATCAGGGCGAACGGGGGCCTCAGCGCACCGCAGCCGGCGAACCAGGACGAGGTCACGGAAATGCTCGCGGGGATGAACGTCGGCGATGTCTCCGAGCCGCTGTCGGTGGGGGACGGGATCACGATGATCGTGAAATTGATAGCGAAGGATCCCCCGAAGCAGAAGACCTTTGAACAGGCGGGCGCCGAACTCTCCAACGCCTTCCAGGATGCCGAGTCGAAGAGGCTCGAAGGCCTCTGGATCGAGAGGGTCAAGCTGAAGCATCCGGTGGTCCAGCACCGGGAACTCCTCAAGCACGCGTTTCCGCCGATGAAATGAACATCGTCCCGGTCTCCTACCTGATCATCGTGATCGCCCTGCTCGCCGGCGGCTGTACCACCGAGCCGGAGGTTACGGTGATCGCGCGGGTGGGCGACGCAATGCTCACGCTCGAAGCGGCCAGGGCCGACCTCGACACAACGGCCGCGGATCTGGACGAGCGGGTCACGCGGTACGCCTCGTCGTGGGTGACCTCGGAACTCCTGCACCAGGAGGCGCTCCGGCTCGGGATCGAGGACGACCCCGGCTTCAGCGCCCGGCTGAACGTGGTGCAACGCCAGCTCGCCAACCAGGAGCTCCTCGACCGGCTGATCTACGGCGACACGGCGTCGTTCGGCGAAGACACCCTCCGGTCATATTTCACCGCCCACCCGGACGAATTCACGATCGCCGAGAACCACCTGAAACTCCGGCTCGTCACCTTCCGCGGGAGGGATTTTGCCAGGAGGTTTTCCGTGTCGGTGACGCCGGCCAGAGGCTGGACGACGGTCCTCGATACGGTCAGGAAAGACCCGAAAATGTCGCAGGAGCTCATTTCATTGGTCCCGGATGGGTGGTACACCCGATCCACCCTCTATCCCCCGGAACTCTGGAAAGTGGCCGGACCGCTCGGCCCCGGTGAAGTGTCCTTTCCCGTGAAGACGGTCGGCGGTTACACCGTACTCCAGTATCTCGCGCTGGCCCCCGCCGGGAAAACAAACGAATTCGACCTCGTGCGCGACGAAGTGCTCCACCGGGTGTTGATCGAGAACCGCCGCTCACGGCTCGAAGCCCTGCTCGGAACTCTCCGTGAGAGATACGGTGTTGAATTGAACATGAATGACGCCAGGCGTCGGAAAGGATCCACCGATACCAATGACCAGGAGTGACAGTTCCAGGGGGCCCGCCACCGCAATCCTCGCCGTCGCAGCGGCGATGACGCTCCTTTCCCCGGCTCCGGCCCCGGCGCAGGCCACGGGACAAGACGAATACCTCGACAGGATCATCGCAGTCGTCGGGAAGGAGGCGATCTTCCTCTCCGACCTGAAGGCCCAAACCGATTTCTACGCCCTCTCGAATCGCATCAACCCGGAGACCCCGGGGTTGAAGGAGCAGGTCCTCGATGCGATGATTAACGAGAAGCTGCTGCTGGCCCAGGCGTTGCGCGATACCGCGCTCAAGGTCACCGAAGACCAGATCTCGACCCGCCTCGACGAGCTGATCGCCCAGCGGATCGCACACCCGCAGGTCGGCACGCAGCTGAAACTCGAGGAGCTCTATGGCATGCCGGTCAGCCGGATGAAGCGGGAGTTCCGCGACGAGATGCGGAAGCAGATCCTCGCGCAGCAGCTCCAGCAGGTCCGCTTCGACGGCGTGAAGGTGTCGCGCCGGGAGGTGGAAGAATTCTTCGCCACGTACAAGGACAGTCTGCCTGAGGTCCCCGAGGAGCTGGAAATTTACCACATCTTTCGTTTCCCCCGGGTGAGTGTGGCGATGCGCGAGGCGATCGTGAAGAAGGCCACGATGGTGCGCGACTCGATCATCCTCGGCGCCGACTTCGGGGCGCTCGCCAAACTGTATTCGGAGGACAAGGCAACGGCATCGTCCGGGGGCGACCTCGGCTTCTGGAAGCGCGGCGAATTCGTTCCCGATTTCGAGGAGATCGTCTTCTCCCTCAAGGAGGGTCAGCTCTCGGGAATCGTCGAGACGTCCCGGGGGTTCCACATCATCCAGGTGGTCGAGCGTCGCGGCGACAAGGTCAACGCCCGGCACATCCTCTTCCGCGCGGAGGTCGATTCGACCTCAACCGCGGAGGCGATCACCCTCCTCCTCTCGCTGAAGGACAGCGTGAAGTCGGGCGTCCCATTCACCGACCTCGCGAGGAGGCATTCCGACGACAAGGAGTCGGGGGCGCTCGGGGGGCTGGTCGGCCGCCTGACCGCGGACCAGTTCGACGCCGAGCTGGTGAAAGTGGCGGATTCCATCAAAACGGGGGAAATCAGCGACCCGGTCGAGCTTACATCGGGCAACGTCAGGGGGTATCACATCGTATACCTGAAAGAACGCATAGCGAAACACCCGATGAACCCCGCCCAGGACTGGAAGCGGCTCGAGGACATGTCGCTGGGCAACAAGCGGAACGTGGAATACCAGAAATGGCTTCTCGAACTCCGCGACCAACTCTACTGGGAAGTCAGACTTTAACCTACGGTGACCGAAGTGACTGAAAATATTCAACCGGCGGGTCCGGGCGACACCGAAGCCGTCGCGGACCTCAAGAACAGTTTCGACAGGATCAGGAAAGAGGTCGCCAAGGTCATCGTCGGCCAGGAGGAGGTGGTCGAACACCTCCTCATCGGGATGCTCGCCCGCGGGCACTGCCTGCTGGTGGGCGTGCCCGGGCTCGCGAAGACGCTGCTGATCAAGACGCTCGCCGACGTGCTGGACCTCAAGTACAGCCGCATCCAGTTCACACCCGACCTGATGCCGAGCGACATCACCGGCACCGAGATTATCGAGGACGACCGGGCCACGGGGAGTAAATCCTTCAAATTTGTGAAGGGCCCGATCTTCGCGAACATTCTCCTCGCCGACGAGATCAACCGCACCCCGCCGAAGACCCAGGCGGCGCTGCTGGAGGCGATGCAGGAGCACCACGTGACGGCCGCCGGCCAGAAGTACATCCTGGAAGCGCCGTTCTTCGTGCTCGCTACGCAGAACCCCATCGAACAGGAAGGGACCTACCCGCTGCCGGAGGCTCAGCTCGACAGGTTCATGTTCAACCTCTGGCTCGACTACCCGTCGCAGGCCGAGGAGGTCTCGATCGTGAAGTCCACCACGAGCATGTACGCGCCGAAGTTGGGACACATCCTCGGGAGGAAGGAAATCCTCGCTTTCCAGGAACTGGTCAGGCGCGTCCCGGTCGCCGATAACGTCATCGCGTACGCGGTCAGCGTCGTGATGAAGACCCGTCCGAAGCATCCGATGGCGCCGGAATTCATCAGGAACTGGCTCAGTTGGGGCGCGGGTCCGCGGGCATCGCAATATCTCATCCTCGGGGCGAAGACGAGGGCCATCCTCGACGGCCGGTTCACCCCGGACATCGAAGACGTCAAGAAAGTCGTCGGCCCCGTTCTACGGCACCGCATCGTGCCCAACTTCAACGCGGAAGCCGACGGCGTCAGCCCGATCCAGATCGTCGAAAAATTACTCCAGGCGGACTGAACCCGCCGGAGCGTTGACGATGAAACTCCTGCCGGTCTGGATCGCGACGCTCTTGTTCCATTACAATCCGGCGCACGCCGGCCAGGAAAAGTACTGGATCTTCTTCCGGGACAAGGGGGGGACGGCATCGGGGGGATTGATTCCCGGAGTCTCCGCCGTCCACCCCACGAACCCGTCAGCGCCGGACGTGGGGGTACGTGCGCTCAGCCGCAGGTCGAAGATGTTCTCCTCCGACTCCCTCATCCAACCCGAGGATTTTCCGCTCCACGAACCATACCTCCGGATTCTCCGCGGACTGCGCGTGTCGATGGTGGCGTCCTCGCGGTGGCTGAACGCCGTCTCAGCCATCATTCCGCACGATGCTTTCACCGCGGTCGAAGCGCTGCCGTTCGTCGCGAGCGTTTCGCCGGTGCGGAAGGCCCCCCGGCGGACGTTGCCGGGCGCCGGGTTGCCGGCATCGGCCGGGGACGGCGCAAATGCTCTTTCCGCGACCGGCCCTCGAACGCCCCGGGATATCGCGGCGCTGGACTACGGACCGTCGTTCGCCCAGGCCGATGCCGTCCGTGTCCCTGACACGCACGGACTCGGGATCACCGGACGCAACGTCATTGTCGGCCTGCTCGACAGCGGATTCCGGTGGCGCGCTCATCGCTCCCTCGCGTCGATGCGCGTCCTCGCGGAGTACGATTTCATCTCCGGTGACGACGACACGGCAGACGGCCCCGGCGACCCGGCAGGCGGAGATTCCCACGGGACGCTGGTCCTTTCGGTCCTGGGCGGTTACGCCCAGGGAAAATTGATCGGCCCCGCCTTCGGCGCGGAATTCCTCCTCGCGAAGACGGAGGACGTTTCCACGGAAACGCAGGTCGAGGAGGATTACTGGGCGGCCGGCATCGAATGGCTCGAGGCGAACGGCGCCGATGTCATCAATTCCTCGGTCGGGTACGACACATGGGACAACGGTTCGGGCTACAGCTGGGGTAACGGAGACTTCGACGGGCAAACCTCGATCGTCGCGAAGGCGGCCCAACGGGCCGCGCGCCTCGGCGTGGTGCTCTGCGTTTCGATGGGGAACGAGGGGAACGGCGACGGAGTCACCGGCACGATGCTCACGCCGGCGGACGTCGACACTGCGATCTCGGTGGGCGCCGCCACAGTCGGCGGATTCCTCTCGACGTCCAGCTCGACAGGCCCGACGAGCGACGGCCGCGTCAAACCGGACGTTATCGCGCCGGGGGTCGGCGTCTACACGGCGTCAACCGGAGGGTTCGACTCCTATTCATACCAGAGCGGGACTTCGGTCGCGGCCCCGATCGCGGCGGGGGTTGCGGCGCTCCTGTTGTCGGCCAGGCCGGAACTGACGCCGACCCGCGTGCGGGACGTCCTCCGCGCGTCGGCGGACACCGCTCGCGTGCAGAATTTCACCTCCTTCCCGAATAACTTTACGGGGTGGGGTTACCTCGACGCCCTCGCGGCACTCGCCCTGGTCGGGCCCGTCCTTTCCAATGTCCCCTCCGTCGCCGAGGAGACGGACGGGGCGCTCATCTCGGTGGGCGTGCTGTCGGGAGCCGGTGTCAAACCGGACAGCGTCCTGCTCCGGTATTGGAACGACGACGAGCCGGCGGGCGCCGCGGTGACGGTCGCGATGAATCTCGATTCTTCGTTCCTGTTTCCTGGCTCGGGCCGCTACGCCGCGATGATTCCGCCGCACCCCCCGGGGACTCCGGTCGCCCTCGTCATCTCCGCTGTCGACAGCGGGGGCAGCGCAGGCGTGAGCCCCGCGCCCCTCTTCCACGACCGCTGGATCTATACATACGGCTCGGGGACCATCGCTGAGCCGGTCACGATCCCCGCCGGCGTGCGCCTTCTTCAAAATTATCCGAACCCCTTCAGCGGTGAAACCGGCATCGTCTACGACCTTCCAGCCGACGGTTTCGTCCGTGTGAGCGTCTTCAACGTGCTGGGTCAGCTCGTGGCGACGCCGTTCGAGGGGATCGCCACCGCGGGCGACTACGGCTCGAGGGCCCCCGTGCTCTTCCGCGCCTGGTCGCTTCCGGCCGGGGTGTATCTCTGCCGGCTCTCGACGCCGTCGGGCGTCGCAATGAACAAAATGATGCTGGTGAGGTAGGACGCCGTATGATCGTCGCCGAAATACAGTTCTCCCTGCTCGGCGGGATCGTCGCCGCCGTTCTCTTCGCGCTGGCCGCCCTCGCCGCCGCGTGGCTGAGCTACCGCAACACGATCCCCCCGCTTCCACGCGGTCGGAGGGTCTTCCTGACGACGCTCCGCGCCGTGACGATGGTCGTTCTCGCGCTCCTGCTGGCCGAACCGGTGGTCCGGTTCGTGGACTCCCGCACCGACGCGCCTGTCGTCGCCGTCCTCCTCGACGACACACAGAGCATCCCGGTCTCCGGGAAGGACACCCCGGGCGAGCTCGCGGCGTTCCTCGCGACCTCCGCAGGTTCGGCTCCCCCCGGAGCGAGGGTGCGGTATTTCCCGTTCTCGGGTTCGGTGACGGCGGCGTTCGATTCCCCTCCCGAAAGCCTGCAATTCTCCGGTCAGTCCACGAACCTCTCCGCGGCGCTCGACGAAATCCGGAAGCGCTCGCGCGAGGAGAACATCCAGGCCGTCGTCCTCGTCACCGACGGCAATTACAATGAAGGCCGAAATCCCCTCAACGAGCTGGAAAATCTCTCCCTCCCCGTGTTCGCGGCAGGCGCGGGCGATACCGTCAGGCAGAAGGACCTCCTCGTCGATCGGGTCTTCACCAACGCCATCGCGTACGCCGGATCGACCGTGCCGGTGGAGGCGTACGTCCGGAGTTTCGGGTACAGCAACCAGAAGGTGGAGGTCTCGATCCGCGAAGGGAAGGAGACGGTCGGGAGGGTGGCTGTCGTCCTGGACGCGGAGAAGACTGAGTACCCGGTCCGCTTCTCGATCCCCGCTGGGGAAGAGGGGGTCCACAAGTACGTCGTCTCGGTCGGTAGCCTGAGCGGCGAACTCACGCGGGAAAACAACTCGCAGACGTTCTTCCTGCGCGTACTCAAGAGCAAGATCCGGGTCGTGCTGTTCGCGGGGGCCCCGTTCCCCGACGTTTCTGCGCTCCGGCTCGCCGTCGCGGAAGACCCCCAGATGGAAGTCAGGACCTTCGTCCAGAAGTCTCCGGGCGCGTTCGTCAGCGACGGGCCGTCGCAGGCCGTGATCGATAGCGCCGACTGCCTCATCTTCGCGGCGTTCCCGTCGCCGTTGACCTCCGACGCGACGATCGCGCAACTCCTGGCCGCGATGCGGCGGTCGAAAAAGCCGCTGTTCTACGTCCACGGGAAAGCGATCGACCACTCGAAACTGAGGGCCTTCGACGAATTCCTCCCGTTCACGATCTCGCCCCAGGTCCCGGCGGAGGACCTCGTCTTCCCTTCGGTGCCGGAGCGGATGAAGACGCACCCCCTTGTCTCGGGGGAGGGCACAAACGTCACGCCCGAATCGTGGGAGCGGCTCCCGCCGATCTATAAGATGCGCACGGTGTTCCAGGCGCGCCCCGGGTCGGACGTGATCGCATTTGCGAGGATCAACAACGTCACGTTGTCCGAGCCGCTCGTCGTGACGCGCAGCCTTCGGGGGATCAAATCGTTCGCGATCACCGGACACGCGATCTACCGCTGGCGGCTGATGTCGCAGGGCTCCCCCGCGACCGAGAAGTTCTTCGCGGGCCTAGTCTCGAACGCGGTGCGCTGGCTGACGACGCGCGAAAACGAGAAGCCCGTACGGGTCAATCCCGTTAAGGACATTTTCACCACCACCGAGGGCATCGCATTCAGGGCCGAGGTGTACGACGACCAGCTCAGGCCGGTGGACAACGCGGAAGTGAGCGTGCAATACTCCGCCGGAGCCGAATCCCGCAGCATCGCGCTCGGGCCGATAGGGAACGGCCGGTATGAGGGTTCCGACGGCGCGGCGCCCGCGGGTGACTACGCCTACCGGGCGACGGCGAAAAGCGGCGACCGCAGCCTCGGCGCCGACGCGGGAAAATTTTCCGTTGGTCCGGTGAACGTGGAGTTCCTGGCCACGACGATGAACCGTCAGCTCCTCGAGCAGCTCGCCGGGCAATCGGGCGGCGGATTTTATCCTCTCGCCGACGGCGCGTCGCTCTGGAAGGACGTCGCGGAACGGGTAAAACTGACCCCGAGGGAGGAGATTACGCGCCGTGAGATCGAGATGTGGAATTTCGGCTGGCTCGGGGCCGTCCTGGTCCTGCTCCTGGCCTGTGAGTGGTTCCTGAGGAAACGTTGGGCCCTGCTCTGAATCCTTGCTTTTCCCTACCCAAACAGTTAAAATAACCACACGATCAATTAAGCATGAGGGAATATTCTTGAATACGCCCACGAATAAAAGGGTATGGGTTGCTTAGGTTAAGCCGTGATGAGGTCCGGTACTAAATACCTTTGGAAACGTAAGTAAAGGCTTTCGTCTTGCGCGTGAAGCTGCTTGACATTGCAAGAGTGAATGCTATATTCCAAGCAGTGAGCGGGAAAACCTCTCATACTCCAACCGCACAATCATTTTGTATACTGGTGGCCGAGCCAAAAGGATTTTCCTGTCATCAGGATTCTGAGTTGATGGAAGAGGGATGATAATAAATTGCGTGGGTCGATTATTTGCGATCATTGTTGCCCTGATGACCATTTCGAGCGGATTGCTCAGTCAAATCTATTTGGCCCCCTCTGAATTTCCAACGCGCCCTCCCGGACAACCCCCTCGGTCCTACACCGAGCAAGCAAGCGTTAAACATCCAAAACCCTCAATTCAATCGACATCTATCGATAGCGGTCTGGTTAAAATTGGATCTTGGGGGTGGGGGTTTTGTCAAGCCGTGGTTCTAAACGATTCGCGAGCATTTATCGGAAATGGGAGGATAATTCAGGCTTTGAATATTTCAGATCCTGATTCCATTACCATTATCGCCGAGTTTGAAACTCCAGGACCCATAACTAGTCTGGCACTCCGGGATTCAATTCTCTTTGCGACCTACGATTATACACTTCTCGTATTAGATGTATCCAACCCCGGTACGATGGTGGAGCTATCCCGCAACCTGCTATCTGCGTCAATCAATAAATCAATCCATCTGGAGTATCCGAACCTATTAGTGCTGACCTGGGGTTCGATCATTATTCTCGATATCCAGAACCCCTCACAGCCTATCTATCTAGGTGGAACCGCTGCGTGGGAGGATGTCCAGAATTTTATCGTGCATGATGGATATTTGTATTTGTGTTATGCCGGCTTTAGAACGGGCTTCGATGTCATCGATGCCACCGACGTCTCTCAACCCTCGTATATCGCATTCGGGATAAACCAGGGATTTATTCCTGGATTGGCAATAAAGGACTCGATCCTGTTTGCCCCTGCCGAGGGTGGAGGGATGTACAAACTTCGCCTGACATCATATGATATCTCGGATCCATATTCCATCTCGGAATTACATAGCGATACATTGGCGACCGAGGTTGAATCCTATGGCATCTTTCCATCTGGAGTTACAATTAAGGATAGTATACTCTACATCGTGACCCGGGATTCCGGTATCTTTTCCGTTTTAGTGCACGATATATCATCACCCACCATTGTCGGACGAGTGTGGCGATCAGAAACTTACGACGTACCAATCGAAACCGATCTTTTTATGAACGCAAATAATATTTTGGCGGTAACGACTGGAACCGGCGTGTGGTATGTAGATTGTTCGAACCCGGAATTATTGGCAACGACCGACTTCTTTTATACGGGAGAATTTACTCGGGCCTCCCAACTTATGGATTCTACTCTCATTATGAGTCAGTCCCGGGCGGGTATTTGTCTCATCGATGTCCGATCCCCTTCCAGCCCAGTGATCTTATCCAGTCTTGAACTACCCCGACGTTATCCGCTGGGTAAAGTTCGGGAATCGAAGGAGATAATCAGACAAGGTCGATTTATTTACGATGTCAGGACGTACGGTATTGAAATAGCTGATGTGAATGATCCATCGTATCCTGCCTGGGTTGGATTCATTCCATTCGAGGGTCCAGATGATCTACAACTTGGGGGATCATTTTTTATTGATTCTACTTTTGGATATATCTTGCAGGTAGATTCCACCCTGGTGATCTATGATGTGAGTGATATTTCATCGATCGTTAAGCTCGGATCCCTGAAACTCAATTATCGACTTTCAGATATATTCGTCCATCAGAATATCGCGTATTTAGGATATACCTTTTCATCCCCGTGCGTGATTATTGACGTCTCTGATAAAATGTATCCAGTCTACGTTCGAACACTACAAATATCGGCGAGAAACTTTAATGTGAAGGATTCCATCCTATTTGCCGAAAATAGCACTGGAATAAATATACTCTCGATTACAACTCCGGATTCACCGATCGTCATCCAAGAGCTCGATCTGGGAGGCTCAGGAGGAGGTGCTTTGGCAGTTATTGGTGAATTCCTTTTCGTTGTTACACCTTATGGTTTGCGTACATTCGATATCACAAATGGATCAATGCCCAGTGAGTTAGGAGATATGGTTCGTGACGACTTTGTTGTTGATATTTGTGGCGACTCAAACAATCTCTATTTATCGAATGGAGGTAATGGTGTTTCATTCTATCGGATCGATTATGTCACCGATGTACCGGGCGTGGAAGACGTTCCAAGTGAGTTTCGATTAGATCAGAATTATCCTAATCCCTTTAATTCATCAACATCAATCTCCTATCAACTTAATCAATCCGGGCACGTGATACTCAGAATTTATGATATCGTTGGTCGTGTTGTTTTGGTTGTTGTAGATGAGCCACAATCACCCGGCGACAAGACTATTTCAATGGATACAAGTCGACTCGCAAGTGGGCCCTATATTTACGAACTGCGATCAAATGATAGGCGGTTTCAAAAAAAGATGATGCTGGTGAAGTAGAATATCGTCGCATCCCCGCTGGCGATGATTCCTCACCAAGCAACACATCCAACTGTGGAGGCATTATGAATCACCTACCGATCTATCGCCTGGGTATAGTATCATTAATATTTCTATCCGTCGCGTCATCACAACCTCCTTCTATCCCGAATATCCCTATACGAATATCCGCAGGGTATAACCAGAGTGAGCCCTGGTGTAGCATTGACCCGGCGAATCCGAAAAATATAGTTGCCGTATGGCACGACAAAGGGCTTGATACAGCACACCCGGCAAATGAATCCGGGGCGGTCTCTATTTCTACGGATCGTGGACTCACGTGGAATAATCATTCCTTTCTCCCAACTGCAGATCAAACCAAAACATTCATGGCCGATCCTTCTGTCTATGTGGACCGGAGTGGGAATATTCTGACCTGCTCCATAATGGCGAATGCTCAAATCCCGTCATCAGCATGGGGCATCGGTGTGATTAAAAGAAATTTTACGAATTCAGATGCAGGTATCACTATGGTGACTGGCAATACCGGGTATGATCGACCTCAGATGAGTGTGGACATTCATCCCGGATCGAATACATTGGGAAGAGTCTATGTATCGTACTACCAGTCAACGGGCCCAGGCCAAAAATACGGATTGAAATATGCTACCAACGGCGGGTCATCCTTTAGCAATGAAATCTGGACTAGAAGTAACTCTCCTGCTTCACAGCCTCCTGAGACTCAAGCTTGTTTGTCCTCAGTGAGCATTCCGGCAGCCGGGAAGAATGGGATGATCGCGGTCGCATATAATGATAATATAGATGGTGCGATTGCCATCACGGTGGGGACGCTCGTGAGTGGTGCATATCAATTCGAGCTTGGTACGCCGATACCAATCACACTTGGATGTCTTTCGACCGTGGGAGGTATGATCGCGGCGACATACCCAATGATGGTGATTGACAATGGTAATTACATCCATCTGACGTACGCCGATTTCAATTCTGGTGATTGGATTGTTTACTATAAGAGATCGACAAATAACGGTATCACGTGGGATGGTTATAGTTTACCGGTCGGCAACTTTACGGGTGGGTACACCTTTCAACCAACGATAACAGTAAATGATGATGATGTTGTATCTATCTCCTTCTACCACGTATCAAATGGCGATGATGCGGACTACTATGTGATTAAATCCTACGATCAGGGATTAACATTTACGGATCCGATCAAAATTAGCGGAGTAAGTAGCGATGCCTCGCAAAATGGATCTAGGGGTGACTATCAGGGCTTCTCGTCACACGCAGAGTATGATGTCGCAATCTGGTCGGATTTTCGAAATGGTAATTCTGATATTTATGGCGCACTGGTTCTTCCCAGCGAGATAACGTATAATCCGACATCTGGGTGGAACTTGATAAGCATTCCCCTAGTCGTGGGCGGGAATCCACCGGACTATACCTATGTCTGGCCAGAGCTCCCTCTTTCGAATGAACCGTATGGTTGGAACGGGAGCGCCTTATTCGCGGAGGTCAATCCAATGATTGGTGTTGGCTATTGGGGCAAATTCTCGGATCCAACAATTCACCACTATGTCGGAACAAGAATTATCTCTCTGGATATATCGGTAATCTCCGGATGGAATCTTATCGGGTCGATCTCCCAATCACTTGCAATATCCCAAATCGGTAGGACTCCACCCACCATGGTCCTTTCGAAATTCTGGACGATGGATAATGGTGCATATCAGGCTGCCACTGTGCTTACACCCGGAAAAGCCTATTGGGTGAAATCAGATGTCGCGGGTGTTTTAACGCTTGATCCTACCTCCACTGCGAACTATCCACCCAGTTCTTCGCCAGAATTACCTCCAGACCCCCCTGTATTTACTCCTCCCGATGCTCCGATTTTGTTGTTGCCGGAGAATGGCGCAACTCTTCAACCGACTAACCCTACCTTGGTATGGACACCTTCCGTGGGAGCATCCAGTTACCATCTTCAAATATCGACGAGTTCCAACTTCGCTTCGATATTTCAAGAACATCCATTTATAACAACCACATCAAAGTCCGTTGTCGGGCTAGCAAATACGGCGACATATTACTGGAGAGTCGCTGGTACGAATGTCAATGGTGATGGTGAGTGGTCAACCGACTTCCATCTATCGACGGTAAATGCTAATTCACCTCCTGCCACCACACTTAGCGGAACTACATCCCAGGGACATCCAAGTCTGAGTTGGTTGAGTGTCGGTTCGGGTATCACTTACAAAGTGTACAGGTACACCTGCCAAGGATTGAGTGATTGCAACCTGACCGGCACCGTTAAATATTCAGGTCCAAATTTGTCCTGGGTTGATAACTATGCGATCGTCGGGCAAAAAACAGATAATGCTGCGTATTGGTACTACGTAACGGGGACAAATAGCGCGGGTACTTCCCCTAAATCAAATAAAAAATCATTTTACATGGAAACGGAGGAGGAGGAAAGGGCTCACGTCGGTATTGTGCCCGGAGAGGAGGCATCTCAGGGTCAATATTTCCTATCTGAAAATTATCCAAACCCCTTCAACCCGGCAACCACGATCTCATACACCCTCCCAGAAGATTCATATGTGGTCTTGAAAATATACACACCTCTCGGTGAGCTCGTTCAAACCTTAGTCGATGGTTTTGAAGGTGCGGGGGATAGATCTGTATTGTTTGATGCGAAGGATCTTCCCGCAGGAGTATATTTTTATCAGATCCGGGCGGGAAATATTAATCAGGTTCGGAAAATGTTGTTTATAAAGTGAATCTCCCACCATCAAAAATCAAGGCCAGGTTAATATGAATGGGCTTTTTAGCCTTATTAAAAAGACAAATATAACGTGTATCAAATATTTAACAATAACGGGGTGGTTGAACAGGAATAAATGATGAAATTGAATCAGGAGAGTTTAAATATTGACTACACCACCAATCCAGGAGAAGTAACCATGTTCATTCCATCATCGTCGTTCGCCGTGAGGGGAATGCTGTGCGCAATCGCGGTGCTGACGCTCGTGGCCGCGATCCCCGTTTGGGCGCAGGTCGCACCGGCCGTTGGGATCCGGCAGAACACGCCGGAGGTCCACGCGTTCACCAACGCCAGAATCGTCGTCTCCCCGGGAAACGTGATCGCAAAGGGGACGCTGGTTGTCCGCGACGGGATGATTGACGCCGTCGGCGCGTCGGTGGGCGTGCCCAACGACGCCAGGGTGTGGGACCTCACCGGGATGACGCTCTACCCCGGCCTGATCGAATCCTATTCCGACGCCGGCCTGCCCAAACAGGCGCCGGAGCGCGTGGCGGGCCAGGGCGGCCAGGCACGGCGCGACACGCCGCCCGCGAGCAGGGGCCCGAGATACTGGAACAAGAACATCCATACCTCTGACCGGGCGATGGACGCGTTCCTTCCCGACCCGAAGGAAAACGAAAAACTGAGGGCGCTGGGATTCACCGCCGCCCAGATCGTCCCTTCCGAAGGAGTACTGAAGGGCGTAACGGCCGTGGTGATGCTCGGTGACGGAAACCCGGGCGACCTCGTCCTGCGGACCGACGTCGCGCAGGCGGGCACGCTCCAGCCGCCGCGCAGTTCCGAGGAACCGTATCCGAATTCGCTGATGGGTTCGATCGCGCTGATCAGGCAGGTGTTGCTCGACGCGCAATGGCACACGGCCGCCCAGAAGGCGTCGAAGCAACACCCTTCGGAACCGAAGCCGGAGTACGTTTCCGAACTCGCGGACCTCGAGGGTGTCATCGACGGGACCCAGCCGCTCCTGATGGAAGCCACCGACGAGCACGACCTGCTCAGGAGCGCGGCCATCGCGAAAGAATTCTCCCTGAAACTCTGGATCCGCGGCAGCGGTCGCGAATACCAGAGGCTCGCCGCGGTGAAGGCCGCTCGCGTGCCGGTGATCCTTCCTGTGAATTTCCCCGAGACGCCGTCGGTCGGTTCGCCGGAAGAGGCGCTGAACGTGGGCCTCTCGGAACTGCGCTACTGGGACGAGGCCCCGGAGAACCCGAAACGGCTGGCCGAGGCAGGAGTGGAATTCACCCTATCGGCGTCCCTCCTCAAGGACCAGGCAAAATTCCTCCCGAACGTGAGAAAGGCGGTCGCGCGGGGACTGTCCGCTGACGCGGCGCTTGCCGCGCTCACCACCACGCCGGCTAAACTCCTCGGTGTCGAGGGTGAAATCGGAAGCCTCCAGAGGGGAAAAAGGGCCAACTTCATCGTCCTGGAGGGGGACCTCTTCTCCGAGAAGGGTGTCCTCCGCGAGACCTGGGTCTCCGGGAAGCGGTACGCCGTGAAGCCGGCTCCTGAGGTCGACCCGCGCGGGACGTGGGCGGCCGCGCTCTCAGGCGCTCCCGCCGACTCCCTCACGATGACCCTCAAGGGCGACGCCGAGAGTCCGAAGATCACGGTCACGGTGAAGGGGAAGGAGGCGAAGACCTCATCGGTGTCGTTCTCCAGCCTCCTGCTTCAGGCCTCCTTCTCGGGCGACTCCATTTTATTCACCGGTGTCACGCGGATGAGCGGCACCTACGCGGGCGGGAAGTTCGCCGGCACCGGCGAGCTCTCAGACGGACGCACATTCCGGTGGAACGCCATCCGAACCGAGCCCTTCGCGCCGGAGAAGGACACGGCGAAACCGAAGCCCCCGGTGGTGGCATCGTTCCCGCCCGTCTATCCCCCGGGAGAATTCGGACGGCCCGCGCTCCCGCTCCAGGCGGAGCGACTCTTCATCAAGGGCGCCACGATCTGGACATCAGGGCCAGCCGGAACGATTGAGAACGGCGATATGCTCGTGGAGAAGGGCAGGATCGTAAAAGTCGGGAAATCGCTCCCAACGCCCTCCGGAGCGACACTCATCGACGGCACCGGGAAGCACGTCACGGCCGGGTTGATCGATGCCCACTCGCACTCCGCCGCGGCCGGCAGCGTGAACGAGACGGGGCAGGCGATCACCGCGGAGGTGCGCATCGCGGACGTCATCGACCCCGACGACATCGGAATTTATCGTGAACTCGCCGGCGGGCTGACGTCGGCAAACATCCTGCACGGGTCGGCCAACGCCATCGGCGGCCAGAACCAGGTCATCAAACTGCGGTGGGGCGCGCTCGCCGAACAGATGAAGTTCGAAGGGGCGATGCCGGGGATCAAGTTTGCGCTCGGCGAAAACCCGAAACAGAGCAACTGGGGGAATGAGAACACCACGCGGTATCCGCAGACCCGTTCCGGGGTCGAACAGATCATCCGCGACGAGTTCACTGCGGCGAAGGATTACCGTCAGCAGTGGGCGGACTACCGCGGCCTGAAAACGCGCATCCCCCCGAGGCGCGACCTCCAGGCGGAGACCCTGCTCGAGATCCTCGAAGGGAAACGGCTGGTCCACTCGCATTCCTACCGACAGGACGAGATCCTCGCGCTGATGCGCGTCGCCGAAGATTACGGCTTCCGGATCGCCACATTCCAGCACATCCTCGAGGGATACAAGGTGGCGGACGTGATGGCGAAGCACGGCGTGGGCGGTTCGAGCTTCAGCGACTGGTGGGCCTACAAGATGGAGGTCATCGACGCCATTCCGTACAACGGGTCGATCATGCACAAGGCGGGCGTTGTCGTTTCCTTCAATTCCGACAGCGACGAGCTCGCGCGGAGGATGAACCTTGAAGCCGCAAAGGCCGTGAAGTATGGCGGGACGCCGCCGGACGAGGCGCTCAAATTCGTCACCATCAACCCGGCGAAACAACTCCGGATCGACAAGCGGGTGGGCTCGCTCGAAGCGGGGAAGGACGCCGACTTCGTCGTGTGGAGCGGGAGTCCGCTCTCCACGATGAGCATCTGCGAGCAGACCTGGATCGACGGCCGCCGGTATTTCGACCGCGCCGAAGACAGGGCGATGAACGACGAGGTCTCGCGTGAACGCTCGGCGCTCATTCAAAAGGCGCTCGAAGCGCCCAAGGGTTCGTCCGACGAGAAGAAGGGCGGAAAGGGCCGGGGATACGAGAGCTACGAAGACGATTCCGATCACTATTCGTGCCACGAGGAAGTTCGTGGCGGGGAGGGGCGCTGAGATGATTATCAAAACGAACATCAAAACGAACATCAAAAAGAGTATCAAAATGAGCATCAAAATGAACATCGACAGGATGCTCATCACTGCGGCGGCGCTCGCCCTGCTGCTCGTGCTCCCGGGAACCGGCCGCGCTGTTGCGGGCGGCACCGAAATTCCCGCGAAGCCGCAGGACCACCCGATCGTTCTGACTGGCGGCACCATCCATCCGGTGTCCGGGCCGGCGATCGAAGGCGGGATGATCCTCTTCGACAAGGGAAAGATCGTGGCGATCGGAAGGGACCTCACCCTACCCGCCGGTACCGAGAGGATCGACGTCACCGGGAAGCACGTCTACCCGGGGCTCGTCCTCGCGACGTCCACCACCGGCCTGAACGAGATCGGCTCTGTGCGCGCGACGAGGGACGCCGTCGAAACGGGCAGCATCAACCCCAACATTCGGGCTGAGGTCGGGGTCAACCCGGAGAGCGACATCATCCCCGTGACCCGGGCCAACGGCATCACCGTAGCGGTGACGATGCCGGGCGGCGGGGTCATCAGCGGCACTGCGGCCGCCCTCGAGCTCGACGGCTGGACCTGGGAGGAGATGACGCTCAGGGCCCCGGTCGGGATGATCGTCAACTGGCCCAGCATGACGATCAACCGCGCCTGGTGGGAGCGTCGGACCGAGGAGGAGCAGATGAAGGAACGGGAGAAGGCACTCGACGAATTGCGGAATGCGTTCCGGGACGCTCGCTCATATATGGTGGCGAAAAAGGCGGAAGGCTCGGGGGGAAAGGGCGCGCACCACGACACCGACCTCCGGTGGGAAGCGATGATCCCGGTGCTCGAGGGGAAGGTTCCCGTCCTCCTGAGCGCCTCGGACCTCACGCAGATCGAGGCGGCAGTCGCCTGGGCCGACCAGGAGAAGGTCAGGCTCGTCATCGTCGGGGGATACGACGCGTGGCGCGCGGCAGACCTCCTGAAGGCCCACGGCGTGGCGGTGATCGCCGAGCCGATCCACGCGACCCCATCGCGCCGGTGGGAGCCGTACGACGAGCCGGCGACGCTCCCGAAAAAGCTCTTCGATGCCGGGGTGAAGTTCTGCATCAGCGGCGGCGGCGGGTACGAGAACGAGAGGAACCTTCCCTACCAGGCGGCCGCAGCGGCGAGTTATGGGCTGCCGGCCGACGAGGCGCTCAAGGCGATCACCCTCTACCCCGCGCAGATCCTCGGGATTGCAGACAGGATAGGGTCGCTCGAGAATGGCAAGGACGCGACCCTCATCGTCACCACGGGCAACCCCCTCGAGATCACGAGCAGCGTCGAGTTGGAATTCATCCGGGGTAAATCGATCAGTCTGACCAATAGGCAGACGCACCTGAACGACAAGTACCGCGAGAAATATCGCAGGGCGGGAATCGAATGACCGGCGCTGACGGGAAGGAAGTGCCGGCGGTGGTCCTCCGGAACCACAAGATGACGCACATCCCTGAGCTGCGCCTCGGCAGTGAAATTATTGAGCAGCGGTTCGTCGCCGGTTGTTCGATGACGAACTGCAACGCTGACTGCTGCAGCGGCGGGGTGTATGCCGACCTCGCGGAACGTGACGAAATCCTGCGGCATGTGGACCTCATCCGCGCGCAGATGGACCCGGACCAGGAACACGATACCGCCCTCTGGTTCGAAAAGGAATCGATCCCGGACGCAGACTACCCGTCGGGCCGGGCCATCGGCACCGAGGTGTACAACGACCACTGCGTGTTCCTGAATTCGAAGGGGATGTGCGTACTGCAGAAGACCGCGGCGGCGGCCGGGATGGATCGTTACGCGCTCAAGCCGTTCTACTGCTGGCTCTATCCAGTCACGGTCGACGGGGGCGAGCTGACGATCCACGACCCGGAGTATGCGGAACGCCCGTCGTGCTGCTCGTACAAGGACGAAGGTCCGCTGACGGTGTTCGACATCTGCACGGAGGAGCTTACGCTTGCGCTGGGGGAGCAGGGTGTGGAGGAACTTCGCAGGGAAGTGAAGCGGGCGACTGAGCCGAAATAACCGCAGGGCATGCGCCGGAATGGTAACGATCCCGGCATCCGGCGGGTCGGGGGCGACGCGCTGGACTTCGGGGTGGGGGAGAATTACCGCGCGACGACGGAGATCGTGTTATACACCCCGTAGAAGAGGTAGAGCGTGATCGTGGAGGTGACCACCCACCAGAACCCGTTGGATACTTTCTCCCCGTATGTGATGACGATCATAATATGCCCTTTCCGTTGACCCTTCCGTGAAGCCGGCCCACAGGCCTGACCAGTAACACCCTCTGTAAAAAATATACCCTTGTCAATGATGAAACGCAAGAGGGAGCGGCCAGAAACGGGAAATTTGAGCGTTTGGAGCGGGGAATCGGGAGGGATAAGTGCGTAAAACGAAGCGGCGCCGCCAGTGGAGAAGTCGTTGGCCTACTTCGCCTCTGATTTTGCGACCACGTTTCTGATCGCCTGGTGGATTTCGTGCATATCCACGCGGCCTTTCCGGAGGTACGCGATGTCGTGCATCTTCAGTTCGGTGATGTCCTTGACGTCGAGGTCGCGACCGGTGATGACGACAACCGGAATAATCTTGTGTTTTTGGTTGGCTTTCAGCTCCCTGATCAGGTCAAAACCGCTCAAGCGGTTCAGGGCCAGATCCATGATGATGGCGGCGGGCTTTTCCTTTTCCACCCACTGCATAAAATTCTCCTCAAGCGGGAAGAGAACCCCGTTGAAACCCTCGTCTTCCACTACGAATTTCATCAATTCGGAAAAACCGGGGCTATCCTCAACAATGAGTACGGTTTTTTTCTTCAAAGAATTACGCGGGTGATTTGAGAATTTTCAGGAAATGCTCACTAAACATAGAGAGATTTGTCGAAAAAGTCAAACATTCACCCCCCGGAAATGCCCGAAACAGGGGCGGGGAGGCACGTGCAATTCGCGGCTCCCCGGGGCCTTTGACATTCATCCTGATTATTCGTACCTTATTTCCGCTCTATTCCCATATCTCATCAAATCGGGGTTAAATCATCATGTTTGCGGTAGTTGAAGTCGCCGGGCAGCAGCTCAAAGTGAGTCCGGCCGAGCAGTTATACGTCCCCAGACTCACCCAGGGTGTCGGCGACACGGTGAAGTTCGACCGTGTTCTCCTCCTGTCGGACGACAAGAAGGTGTCCATCGGCGCCCCCTACGTGAAGAACGCGTCGGTGACGGTGAAAATTCTCGGCCACGTGAAGGACGAAACAGTGATCGTCTTCAAGAAAAAGAGACGCAAGGGATACCGCCTGCGACGCGGCCACCGGCAGCAATACACGCAGGTCGAGATCACCAATATTGCCAGTTAACATTGAGGAGAAAATAGCATGGCACATAAAAAAGGAGGCGGCAGTACACGCAACGGCCGCGAAAGCAACGCGCAGCGCCTCGGCGTCAAGCGCTTCGGGGGAGAGAAAGTCACCGCCGGCAGCATCATCGTTCGCCAGCGCGGGACCAGTTTCGCACCCGGCACAAACGTCGGGCTCGGCAGCGACGACACACTGTTCGCCCTGAAGGATGGTGTCGTGAACTTTAAGAATTTCGGAAAGTCCAGGAACGTCGTCAGCATCATTCCCTCGTAAGGCAACCGTTCCGGACGGGGACGGTTTCGCTCCCGGTCCGGAACGTCATCAGCGGCCATCAGGCCGATACCACGGCCCGGAAACCGGGCGTTGTTCTCAGTCCTCAATCCCATTCCACGTCGTACACGAAACCTCGTAAAGGATTCTGTCATGAAAATCACAGTCGTTGGAGCAGGCAACGTCGGCGCCACCGCGGCACAGCGGATCGTCGACAAGGAACTCGCCAATGAAGTCGTGTTAATCGACATCGTCGATGGTCTCCCCCAGGGGAAGGCCCTCGACATGTTCGAATCGTCGCCCATCGGG
>JANNFI010000088.1:0-1895 GCA_031379665.1 Ignavibacteria bacterium | reverse complement strand
CTGGCCGACGCGAAGGCGGCCGCGAGAGGGTCGCACGCATCGAATTTGGGATGTCTCATAGCCGACGCGCTCGGGCGCGACTACCGGTGTCCCGCGTACGTGGTGGACCCGGTGTCCGTCGACGAGTTCGAGCCGGTGGCGCGGTATTCCGGCCATCCGCTGTTCGAGCGCAGCAGCCTCTCCCACGCCCTGAACATCCACGCCGCCGCCCGGAGGGCCGCCGGAGAGCTCGGCGTCCCGTTCCGGAGGTCGTCGTTCGTGGTCGCCCACCTCGGCGGGGGGATATCGGTGGCGCCGGTCCGGGGTGGGAGGATCGTCGATGTCAACGATGCCGCGAGCGACGGGCCGTTCTCGCCGGAACGCTCTGGCGGGCTCCCGCTCCAGCCGTTCATCGGTCTGTGCCTCTCGGGACGGTACAGCGAGAAGGAACTCCGCGCGATGGTGATGGGCGCTGGCGGGCTCGTGGCCTACCTCGGCACCACGGACGCCAACGAGGTCGAGCGGAGGATCAGGGAGGGGGACGTCACGGCGGCGGAAGTCTACGGTGCGATGGGATACCAGGTCGCGAAGGAGATCGGCGCCGCAGCGACTGTTCTGAAAGGATACACCGACGCCGTTGTCCTCACCGGTGGACTGTCCGCATCCACGATGCTGACGTCGTGGATCGCCGACCGGGTGGGTTTCATCGGGAAGATTGTCATCTACCCGGGCGAAATGGAAATGGAAGCCCTGGCGGAGGCCGCGTTGCGCGTGCTCTGCGGCGAGGAAACCGAAAAGGAGTACTGAACGATGATCACGAATTTCGAAGCCCTGCTTGCGGCCGCCAAAGAGATCGAGGGGAAAAGCGTCCTGGTGGTCTACCCGAACAACGATGAGACCTTCGGGGCCATCCGCGACGCCATCCACCACGGCCTCGCCAGGTTCATCCTGGTCGGCTCAAAACCGTTGATGGAACAGGCGCTCGACGCCGACGTCCTCGGCAGATGCGAAATCCACGATGCGGCGGACCCCGTCGCCGCGCTCGGTACGGCGATCGGACTCGTCGCTGGCGGGAAGGCCGACATTTTAATGAAAGGCGGAATCGACACGTCGTCGATGATGAAGGCGGTGTTGAAAGCGGGGTCGGGGATCAGGACGGGCCGTCTCCTGTCCGATATTTTCCTGCTGGAATTCCCCGAGCGGCCCGACAACAAGTTCATCATGATCACCGACGGGGGGATGACGATGTCCCCCGACCTGAAGAACAAGGTGGACTTGATCAGGAATGCGGTGGAGGTGGCTCACGCTCTCGGGAACGAGAACCCCCGGGTGGCGGTACTCTCGGCGACCGAGTTCATCGTGCCTTCGCTCCAGTCGACCCTCGACGCCGCGGCACTCTCTAAAATCAACGACCGGGGGCAGATCAAGGGGTGCACTGTTGACGGGCCGTTCGCGCTCGACAACGCCATTTCTGTCGAGGCGGCCGAAGAGAAGGGAATTAAATCGCCCGTCGCGGGCCGGGCCGAAATCCTCGTGGCGGCGAACATCGAATCGGCTAACAGCCTGGCCAAGAGCACGACCTACTTCGCGGGCTTAAGGCTCGCGCACGTGATTGTGGGGGGGAGGGTGCCTGTGCTGATCCCGTCGCGGTCCGACAAGAGCGACGCAAAACTGCTTTCGATCGCCCTCGGGGTGATCATGAGCTCGAGGATCGATGCAGCTGATTGATTGAATTACTCAGCTCCGCATGATCCCCGGATTTGACGACCCCGGGTCGCCCGGCCCGGCGAGGGAGCCCCGTCGAATTACCGCCGATCGACGGTAGAGGAAGAAATTAAGGGAAATTCCCTGCTTCCGCTGCCGTAGTTGACATTCAGACGAATATTATTTATAGTTCGGCGTAAGCATTCCTCCGC
>JANNFI010000059.1:0-11630 GCA_031379665.1 Ignavibacteria bacterium | reverse complement strand
CCTCACGGGCAAGACGGTGATCGATACGAGCAACCCGATCGCCGACGCCCCGCCGGTCAACGGGGTGCTGCGGTATTTCACGACTCTCGAAGAATCGCTGATGGAGCGGTTGCAGAAGAAAGTCCCCGGGGCCCGCTTCGTGAAGGCGTTCAGCTGCGCCGGTCACAAGTATATGGTCGACCCCGATTTCGGCGGTACGCGACCGTCGATGTTCATCTGCGGCAACGATGAAGGCGCCAAGACGGAGGTGAAGGAGATCCTCGAGAAGTTCGGCTGGGAAACCGAAGACCTGGGAAAGGCCGAGTCGGCGCGGGCGATCGAGCCGCTGGCGATGCTCTGGTGCATCCCGGGGTTCCTCCGGAACGACTGGATGCACGCGTTCAAGGTGCTGAGGCCGTAAGCGGGGGGGTGCCGGGGCACTGCGAATTGTGAATGTGTGCCGCCGCGGGGACCGCGTCGATTGCGTCCCCCCTTAGATCCTGATCCTGACTCCCCCGCCCGCCGTGATGAGCTTGTGCCCGTTGTCTCCAGTCACCCCAAGGACAAACTTCCCGTCGACGAAGAAGGTGAGCTTGTCCATCACCGGCACATCCACGCCGAGCCCAGCCGACCATCCGAAGGCGGAGGTCTTCAACTCTTCGACGATGGGAGCGCTGCCCTCGACGCCGAGGGCGGGGAGGGCCATATAGTAGTACCCGATCCCGGTGGTGAAGTATGGCGCGATTTTGTCCTTGGTCGGCGCGAAGACTCCACGGAACTGGACCATCCCCGTGACGACGTCGCCCGGGTAGCCGTAGACGACGGCGTTCGCGGGGAGGTTGTTCGCCTCGATGAACGAGCTTTCGGAGAAGAGGACGTTATAGTAATGGACGAGGAACGAGACTTCACCGTAGCCGACCTCGCCCGGAGCGAGCGAGTAGGCGATTCCCCCGCCGAAATTGTAGCTCGGGTCGAACTGGTCCTTGAACTCCGAGGGGTCGAACGGAATGGTGTAACCGCCGGCGGCGACGACTTCCCAGGTGCCCGGGACGGACAAATCTTCGATGGGGGGCGGGACGGCGACGGCCGTATCGGCCTGGGCAACAAGGGCCGAAGGGATCAGCAGGCAGGACATAAAAATCAACAACAGGGACTTCATACTTTCTCCTCTGGATATTGCGCAAGATGCGACCCCCGCCTGCTCCCCGTGACGAAGGCCTTTGTCAGTGTCGGCGGATTAGATCACGAGAGTGAGAATATACGCACAACGGTCGGATTTGTCAAGGTAAGGCCGGCTCGACGAAGATGACCTCTTCGCGCTGCAGTGTCACCGTCCCCGGTGGAGCGTTTTTCGGTTTTTTCACATACTTCCTCTCACAATACGCAACCGGCACCATACCCGCCTTCTTCATCTTGCTGTAATAGGCCGCGAGCCGGGCCGCCGTGCGGATGACCTCCTTCGGCGGATCGAACCTCCCGCCGGAGCGCGAGCGCAGGACCACGTGCGATCCCGAAGACCCCCGGACGTGCATCCAGTAATCGTGCTGGCCGGCGTGTTTGAACGTGAGAGTATCGTTGTCCGAACTGCTCTTACCCACCCACGCCTCGTACTGATCGCCGATCGGGAAGATCCTGTACGGCAGCCGCTCGCCCCCCTGCATTTCGACCGGGCCACCCCTTCCCGAACGGAGCCGTTTCTTGATCTCCTTGATCTTCCGCACGTCGTCACACGCCTCGACCTCCTCCAGCAGCTCCGCGATCGCCGCGAGCTTGGCAGTCAGGACACCGATGCGCACCTGGTTCTCTTCGCGGGCGGTGTCCGCCTTGCGCGCCTTGTCGAAGTAGGCGTTCGCGTTCCCGGCGGGGGTCAGCGCGCGGTCCAAACGGACGAGGATCTCAGCGCCGGTACTGTCGGCGAGCCGCGCCTCGGTGAGCCCTTTCCGGAGGTCGTTCAGATGCGTCAGGATGAGGGTTCCGAAT
Organism: Ignavibacteria bacterium; assembly: GCA_031379665.1. GTDB lineage: Bacteria > Bacteroidota > Ignavibacteria > UBA10030 > SZUA-254 > SZUA-254. The sequence goes on along the minus strand of JANNFI010000059.1, from coordinate 9,671 downwards.
TCCCGGTGGCGTTCCGCCGCTGAGGCGTCATCTGCCCTTGATTTCGCCTCCTTCAGCGACCGTTCGACCTTGCGACGTTCCCGTTCAGTCGCGTCGAGCAGTTCGGATTTTTCATCGTCGATACCCGCCTCCCTCCTTTGCGAGGAAAATATTTCGCGGACCGCGTCGTTCACCGACCCGATGGCTCGCCTCGCCTTCCCGGCGAGGTGACGCAGCTCGATCGCGCTCAGGATATCCCGGTCTAAGTCGGGCGCGGCGTAGAGCCACCCTCCTGGTACGCGGGTTTCACCGAGCATCTCCACGACGACCGCGACGATGGCGCGCGCGGATCCCTCCGCTTCATCGCGGGCCGGGGTCGTCCCGTCAAGCCCGGCGCGGAAGAGTGCCTCGCGTTGATAGAGCGGACCAAGCCACGGGAACAGTTTTTTCACCGCCTGTTCGAGGGTCTCCTCCCGCCCGGCGAACAGTTCACCGAGACGTCCAGCGTCGAGGGGGTCCGCAAATTCCCCCCTGTTCGACGACACTTCGTAGGGCCGGCCGGCGAATTCCATCCCACCGCTGAAGGCCGAGAGCATCACGCCGTCGGCGCCGATGAGGAAGATGTTGGCGGAGGAATTGTTGAAGAGGTGCGCCTTCAGGATCAACGCGCCCAGGCCGATGGTAAGCACCCGGCTGAAAGGATCGATCCGGAAGTCGGTGACGGAGGAACCGAATATGCCGGGGAAGATGTCGGTCGAATTTTTCTTTGCCCGCATCTTTCCATCGCGGTAGAAGACCGCATTCATCCCGGGGGCGACGCCGATCAGGAGGGAACGGTCGTCCCGGCCGGGCGCTCCGAGGGCCAGGATCAGTTCGTTTTTCGACTGGGTGAACGACTCGATCACTATCGCGCCGGTGATATCCTTCCGGAATCCGTGCGCGAGGGCCTCCAGCGTGAAGTAATGTGCGATCATCGGCGGGAATGGGGAAATACGGTGCGTGAATATAGGATTTCGCGGATGAGAATCCCAACGAAATCGGTCCGACCCCTCCTTGACGATCGCGCGATTATTTCGTACTTTGAAGCACTTCATCCCCCTAAAAAGCGGCTTTTTCCGATGATTTCGAGCATGACAGGCTACGGACGCGGTGAGGTATCCAAAAACCGCACGTCCGTCGCAGTGGAAATACGCACCGTGAACAGCCGGTACCTTGAAGTGAGCCTGCGGATACCCGGCTCCCTCTCCGTGCACGAGAACGACATCAAGGAAATCGTCAGGAAAAGCCTCTCCCGGGGAAAGATCAACATCACCGTGACGCTCAACCGGGGCACCGACTCCGAGCTGCAGCTCAGGATCAATGAGCCCGCCGCGAAGGCGTACTACAAGCTCCTGACCTCGCTGCGGAAGTCGCTCAAGCTCAGGGAAGAGATCACTCTCGACCAGCTTCTGAAATTCCCCGAGGTGCTCGAAACCGACGGGCTCGGCGACCTGGACGACGCGGAGTGGGCGCTCACGGCGCAGGCGCTCGCAAAGGCCCTCGACAACACCGCGAAGATGCGCTCGAAAGAGGGGATGGAGCTGAGGAAGGACCTCGTCGCCAGGCTGAAGTTCATCGAGAAGAGTGTCGCCGGGATTGAAAAGCAGGGCTCAGCCCGCGTCCCCAACGAAAAGGACCGGATGCGGAAACGGCTCGCCGAGCTCCTCGACGACATGTCATCGCTCGACGAGAAGCGGCTCGAGATCGAGCTCGCGATCTACGCCGACAAGCTGGACATGACGGAAGAATGCGTCCGTTTCGGGAGCCACATGACTTTTTTCCGGAAGACGATGGAAGAGGAGGAGTCCCCGGGGCGGAAACTCAATTTCCTCGTGCAGGAGATGAACCGGGAGGTCAACACGATGGGCTCGAAGGCCAACGACGCGACGATCGCGCAGAGCGTCGTCGTGGTCAAGGAAGAACTCGAGAAGATCAGGGAACAGCTTCAGAACATCGAGTAACGCGCCTGCGATGCCCACGGCACGATTGATCGTGATTTCCGCGCCGAGCGGCGGTGGAAAGACGACCATCGCCGGCGAAATCCTCCGGCGCCACCCTTCGCTGGTCTTCTCCGTCTCGGCAACGACACGGCCGAAGCGCGAATACGAGGTGGACGGAGTGGACTACCACTTCTTGGCGCACGAGGAGTTCAACCAGCTCGTCAGCGGGAAACAGTTCGTTGAGCACGAGGAGCTCTTCGGGCAGATGTACGGCACGCTCCGGAGGGAAGTGGACGCGGGTCTGAACGGGGGAAAGTCAATGCTCTTCGACGTGGACGTCAAGGGCGCCCTCTCCATCAAGAAATTGTACGGCGGCACCGCCGTCCTCATCTTCGTGAAGCCTCCCGACCTGCAGAGCCTGCTCACGCGGCTGCAGAACAGGAACACCGAGGACCCGGAGGCGCTCAAGCGCCGGCTCGATCGGGTCCCGCTCGAGATGGCGGAAGCGGACCGGTTCGACTTCCAGGTCGTGAACGACAAGCTCGAAGATGCCGTGGAGCGCGTGGACGCCATCGTCCGCGCCGCCCTGAAGAATGGAAACGAAAACGATCAACTAAAAGGAACAACGAATGCCCATTAAACCACTCGACGTCGAAAAACTCACGAAGACCGCCGACAATATCTACGAGGCGATCGTCGTGCTCCTCAAACGCGCGCGGCAGATCAACGAAGAACTGAAGATCGAGTTCAACCAGCGGATCGAGATGCTGCAGTCGCGGGTCTTCGAACCCGAGGACGAAACCGAGCAGCCCCAGACCAACCCCGACCAGATCCTCGTGGCCAAGGAGTTCGAGCAGCGCCCGAAGCCGACCGAGATCGCCATCCGCGAACTCACCGAGAAGAAGATCGGCTACCGGTACAAGGAAGAGGAAGTCCTCCCCCCCGCCGCGTAACCTGCTGACCGCGCGCTCCACATGCTGAAGGGGAGACAGATCGTCCTCGGGGTCACGGGCGGCATCGCCGCATACAAGATCCCGCACCTCGTACGCGAGTTCGTGAAGCGCGGCGCGTCGGTGAAGGTCCTGATGAGTGAGTCCGCCGCGCAGTTCGTGACGCCACTGACGCTCTCGACGCTCAGCGGGTCCGACGCCATCGTTGGCACCTTTCCCTCCCCGGACTCCGGTCACACCGGCAAGACCTGGCACATCGACCTCGCCCGCAGTGGCGACATTCTGGTGATTGCCCCGGCGACCGCGAACGTGCTCGCGAAACTCTCCCACGGCATCGCCGACGACGCTGTCACCACCCTTGCGCTCGCCTTCAGGAAAGACATCCTCGTCTGTCCCGCGATGGACTTTGACATGTGGGAGCACCGCGCGACGCGGCAGAACGTCGCCGCGCTCCGCGAGATGGGATACGACGTACTCGACCCCGACGAGGGCGAACTCGCGAGCGGCCTCTCCGGCCCCGGACGGCTCCCGGAAATCGAACGGATCGCCGACGTGACCGAGGCCATCGCCACCGGATCGCGGCGCGACCTCGCGGGCACGACGATCGTCGTCACCGCGGGGCCAACGCTGGAGCCGATCGACCCTGTCCGCTACATCGGGAACAGGTCCTCGGGGAAGATGGGTTTCGCCATCGCGTCCGCCGCGTCGAAGCGGGGCGCCGTCGTGACGCTCGTCTCCGGCCCGGTGCGGCTCGCCACGCCGCGCGGCGTGAAGCGCGTGGAGGTGGAGAGCGCCTCCGAAATGCTCCGTGCGGTGGTGCGCCTCGGGAACGGCACTGACGCGATCGTGATGGCGGCCGCGGTCGCCGACTTTACGCCGGCGTCGGTGTCGCCGAAGAAAATCAAGAAATCGGCGCTCGGCAAGGACGGCCTGCTGCGCCTCGAACTGAAACCGACGAAGGACATCCTGCTCGCGCTCGCCGACGGAGGCAAACGGAAACGGGTGGTCGTGGGGTTCGCGCTCGAAACCCACGACGAGACGAAAAACGCCCGCGTGAAGCTGAAGGAGAAGAAACTCGACCTCATTGTCCTGAACAACCCGACGAAGGAGGGCTCCGCTTTCGGCGGCGACACGAACGTCGTCACCTTCATATGGAAGGGCGGCAGGACGGAAAAACTCCGCAGGCTCCCTAAATTCGGGGTCGCCAACGAATTGCTCGACCGGCTCCACACGCTCCTGGGGAAGGGCCGCGGCCCGAAGGCCCGCAAGGTCTCCAAGGACCGCGAGGTCAGCAAGGCCCCCCGGCGAGCTTGAATCGATCCCCGCGGCTCGCGGTCTATTGAAATATTTCTTATTATCCCCTACGCCCCGTGTCCACCCCGGATAACAAAGAACTTCTCGATCTTCTCGACGGATCGCGGCGATTCCTGGCGCGGCAGCAGGATCTCTACGGCGACGTCGGGACGACCGGTGGAACCATCCCAATGAAAAAAGACGTAGCACAAAAATCGGCCGCTCCCGTGCTTGCCAAAGCGCCGGACACTGCGCAACCACGAGCCGTTGCGAAACCGCCTGACCCCGTGAACCGGGGTGACGCGGCAACCCCGCAGATCGCGACCCCATCCCCATTCGCCTACCCCGACGAACCGTGGGTGAAGACGTCCAGCATCCCCGAGCTCAACGCGGCGATCTGTGACTGCCTCAAGTGTGCGCTCGGGTCGACGAGGACGAAGTTCGTCTTCGGCGTCGGCGATCCGAACGCCGACGTGATGTTCATCGGCGAGGGGCCGGGCGCCGACGAGGACGCGCAGGGCGAGCCGTTCGTAGGACGCGCAGGGCAATTGCTGAACAAGATCATCGAGGCGATGGGGATGAAGCGGGAGCAGGTCTACATCTGCAACATCGTGAAGTGCCGGCCGCCCAACAACAGGCCTCCGCTCCCGGCCGAAGAGGCAGAGTGCACGCCCTATCTGATGAAGCAAATCGAATTGGTGAAGCCGAAGTTCATCATCTGCCTGGGCCGGACCGCGGCCCAGTGGATACTGCAGACCACCGACGGACTCTCGGCGATGAGGGGAAAGATGCACGATTTTCAAGGGGCGAAACTGATCGTCACCTACCACCCGGCGGCTCTCCTCAGGAACCCCGAGTGGAAAAAACCAACGTGGGAGGATATGAAGATGTTCATGACCGCATACGAGGCGACCCGTGGCCTATAGGAAACGCGGGCCGGAACAGCCGGCGTCGGCGATGATCCAATCGTCCGAGGGGCGCATTCCGCCCCAAGCCGTGGACGTGGAAAAGGCCGTCCTTGGCGCGATGCTGATCGACCGCGAGGCGGTGCCGAAGGCTCTCGAGGTGCTCAACGACGATTCGTTCTACAGCCCGATGCACCGGAAGATCTTCCGGGCGATGAACGGACTGTTCGAGCGGTCTGAGCCCGTGGACGCCGTCACCGTGACCGAGGAGATGCGCAAGATGGGCAGCCTCGACACCACGAACGACCCGGTCTACCTCACCGAACTGACGATGAACGTCTCGACCGCGGCGAACGTGGAGTACCACGCGAGGATCATCCTCGAGAAATCGCTGATGCGAAACCTCATCGCATCCGCGACCGAGGTGGCCTCGCGCGCCTACAACGAGACCGAGGACGCCCTCGACCTCCTCGACGAGGCCGAGGCGAAGATCTTTTCGATTTCGGAACAGCGCCTCAAGAAGTCGTTCACCCCCCTGAATGCCGCGCTCGCCGAGACGATGGAGATACTCCAATCGCTCCACGGCAAGCATGGCGGAATCACCGGGGTGCCAAGCGGGTTTCCCAGCCTCGACGAGAAGACTGGCGGCTGGCAGAAGTCCGACCTGATCATCATTGCCGGCCGGCCCAGCCAGGGGAAGACGGCGTTCGCGCTGTCGCTCGCCCGGAACGCCGCGCTGCACAAGGACAAGAAGACGGCCGTCGCGATCTTCAGCCTCGAGATGGCCGAACAGCAGCTGATCATCCGTTTGCTCGCCGCCGAAGCGAAAGTGAACGCCCACGAACTGCGGACCGGCCGGCTGCACGAGGACAAGTGGAAGAACCTCAGCCGCAACGTAGGGCGGCTCGCCGAGGCCAAGATCTTCATCGACGACACCCCGGCCCTGAGCATCCTGGAACTGCGCGCCAAGACGCGCCGCCTCAAGGCTGAACACGGCATCGGGCTCGTGATCGCCGATTATTTACAATTGATCCAGGGGCCGAAGAACGCCGAGTCGCGCGAGCGCGAAATCTCGATGATCTCCCGGTCGCTGAAGGCCCTCGCCAAGGAATTGAACATCCCTGTGATCGCCCTCTCGCAGCTCAACCGAGCCGTCGAGGCGCGCATCGACCGGCGCCCGGTGCTCTCCGACCTGCGCGAATCTGGTAGCCTCGAGCAGGACGCAGACGTCGTGATGTTCGTGCACCGGCCGGAGTCGTACGGCATCCCCGAGATCAAGGACGACGAGCTCGGCTCCATCTCGTCGGAGGGCGTCGCCGAAATCATCATCGGCAAGCAGAGAAATGGCCCCATCGATACCGTGCGCCTCATGTTCCGGAAGGAATACGCCGGATTCGAGCGGCTCGCCTCATCGAGCATGGAAACGATGCTTCCCCCTCCCGTAAACGTCGGGGAGGACATGCCGTTCTGACGCCCGCCGGCCCGGTTTCCGCCCGCACCACGCTTGTATCCGATGGACGAATTCGGTAAATTTGACCACGAACATGCCCCATGAATCAGGGGCATACTCGTTTTAAGGCCCAATGAAGAACATCTGCATACTCGGTTCGACCGGCTCCATCGGGGTCAGCAGCCTCGAGGTCATCGAGGGCTTCCCCGACCGTTTCAAGCCGGTCTGCCTCACCGCCAACAGCAACGTCGACGTCCTCTGCGATCAGGTGCGCAAGCACAAACCGGCGGCCGTCGCGATCCTCGACCCTGCCGCCGCCGCGCTCTTCCAATCCAGGATGAACGGTGCCGTAAAGGTCTACCACGGCGCCGACGGCCTGCTCGAGCTGGTGCGCCGTCCCGACGTCGACATCGTCATCGGCTCGATGGTCGGTTTCGCGGGGCTCGCGCCGACGATCGAGGCACTCCGGCTCGGCAAGACCGTGGCCCTCGCGAACAAGGAGACGCTCGTCGTGGCAGGAGAGTTGATGACGGAACTCGCCCGGAAACACGGCGCGAAACTCGTGCCGATCGACAGCGAACACAGCGCGATCCTCCAGTGCCTCGCCGGAGAGGATCCGGCGTCGGTTCGGAAGCTGATCCTCACCGCATCCGGCGGGCCGTTCCTGGACCTCGACGCGGCTGAATTTTCGCAGGTCACCGTTGACGCGGCGTTGCGCCACCCTACCTGGAAGATGGGAAGAAAGATCACCATCGACTCGGCCACCCTGATGAACAAGGGGCTCGAGGTGATCGAGGCCCGCTGGCTGTTCGGCCTGGACGCCGACAGGATCGAGGTGCTGATCCATCCGCAGTCGGTGATCCACTCGATGGTGGAATTCATCGACGGTTCGGTGAAGGCGCAGTTGGGGGTCCCGGATATGAAACTGCCGATCCAGTACGCCCTCACGCACCCCGAGCGGACCACCGCCAGCTGGAAGCGGCTCGATTTTTCGAACCTCGCCGATATGACCTTCCGCAAGCCGGACACGAAAAAGTTCAAATGCCTCGACCTGGCCTATAGAGCGCTCCGCGCGGGCGGCAGCGCGCCCGTGGTCCTGAACGCCGCGAACGAGGTCGGCGTCGACCTCTTCCTGCGCGGCCGGCTCACATTCGACAGGATTCCCACGCTCATCGAAGAAGCGCTCGACCGGTTCCCGGCAAGACCGGTGCCGTCCCTCGGCGACATTTTTGAAACCGACGCCGCCACGAGAACGTATCTCACAAAATACAACTAAGGAAACTACGCGCATGGGCGCCCTCAACATGATTTTCTACACCGCCATCACCCTCGGCATTTTAATCTTCGTGCACGAGCTCGGCCATTTCCTTGCCGCGAAATTCACCGGGATGCGCGTCGACCGGTTCTCGATCGGGTTCCCCCCAAGGGCGTTCGGCAAGAAAGTCGGCGACACCGATTACTGCATCTCGTGGGTCCCGCTGGGCGGCTACGTCAAGATCGCCGGAATGGTGGACGAGAGCATGGACACCGACTTCGCCAACACTCCACCGCAGCCGTGGGAGTTCCGCGCGAGGCCGATGTGGGCCCGCATTCTGGTGATATGCGCGGGGGTGATCATGAACGTCCTCCTGGCCGTGACCATCTTCTCGACAATCCACGCGATTCGGGGGAAGGACTCGATGGAAACGACCGAGATCGGGTACGTGCACGAAGGGAGCCCGGCCTGGGATGCCGGACTGCGTAACGGCGACCGGTTCGTCAGCGTCAACGGCGCGCCCGTTTCGACCTGGGAAGAGGTCCAGCAGCAGATCTATATCGAGAACATGGGCCGGGACCTTTCGCTCGTCGTCGACCGGAAGGGCGCTCTTCAGGCGACCTTCAACGTGAAGCGCCCGGAGTCGACGGAATTCTCGATGGAGAGCCTCGGATTTTACATCGGACATTCGGTCTCGATCATCCAGACTGTGCAGACAGGGATGCCGGCCAAATCGCTCGGACTGAAGAGCGGCGACACGCTCCTGGCGATAGCCTCGGTGCCGATCGAAAGCCGCCAGCAGATTTTCGATATGTTCCGGGCGAACCCGGGGAAACCGCTCGAACTCCGGTGGAAGCGCAACGACCGGGTGATGAGCGGTACCGTGGTGGTCAACGACAGCGGAAAGATCGGCGTCGGCCTGACGGGCATCTACCGTGGCCCGGTGCGCCACATCGATTTCGGGCCCGTCGAAGCGGTCGGGGAGGGCGTTCGTGAGGCCGGCGAAACGGTCCGCCTCTTCGTGCTCACGATGGAGAAAATCGTGGTCGGCGAGGCCTCCGTCAAGCAGTCGTTCGGCGGCCCGATCGCCATCGCGCAGCTTGCGACCCAGAGCGCTGAATACGGCCTGCTGGCGTTCCTCTGGTTCATGGCCCAATTGAGCATGAGTCTGGCCATTCTGAATATTTTGCCCATCCCCGCCCTTGACGGCGGTCACCTCGTTATGCTCGTCATCGAAAAAGTCATCCGCCGCGAGATCCCCCACAGGGTCAAAATCGCCGTCCAGCAGGTCGGTTTCATCCTCCTCCTGGCGTTTATGGCGTTTGTCATCTATAATGACATCTCCCGTTTCTGACGTTTCTGATCACACCGCGTGATTCGCCTCACGCGATTTATCCGATCCCTTCTATTATATTGATGGAGCTGCAGGAATCTTGCGTTCGCGCGGGATTTTAAGTATACTTTTTCGAATTTTTCATTCGAGGCGGGTATGGCAACTCCTCACATACGGCTGAATCTTCGGGCGCTCCTCGCCGTCGCGGCGACGGTGTGGATGCTTGCAGGCACGACACCTGCCGCGGCGCAGGGCTCCTGCCCGCTCACTCTGACCGTCACGCAGGTCCGCGTCGAACAGCTCACCATCGCTGATTTCGACATCGATAATTTCGAGTCCCGCGGACTCCTGTTTACCGTCAACATCGCGAACCCCGAGACCCTCGCCCAGGACGTCCAAATGGACATCGTTCTGAACATCATCCTGGCGACGGGCGAGAATTTCTTCCAGGCGACCGTAATGAAGACCGACCCCTTCACCGTCCCCCCCGGCGGCAGGACAATTACAAACCTCGACCTCGGGAAGAC
>JANNFI010000047.1:0-1827 GCA_031379665.1 Ignavibacteria bacterium | reverse complement strand
GACAGCGAGCCGGTCGTCACGTCAAGTAAGCCGTTCGTCAAATTCATCACAGTTGATAGCGGGCGTTCCCAGAGCCGAGGCGCATCGACGCGGATAAATTCCACCACCTCACAGCAAACGATGGAGTAGTCACCGAGCTCGTGAGGTGGTGGAATTTATCCGCGTCGATGCGCCTCGGCTCTGGGAACGCCCGCTATCAACTGTGATGAATTTGACGAACGGCTTACTTGACGTGACGACCGGCTCGCTGTCCCCTCACTCGCCCGGCCATATGTCGCCGGTGCAACTACCCGTCGCGTTCGATCCCGCAGCCACCTGTCCGCTCTGGGAGTCGTTTACGGCGCGTGTCCTCCCGGCTGATTGTCACGCTCTGCCGTTTGAAATTATCGCCAGTGCGATGCGCGGTGACGTGTCTGATCAACAGGCGGCGTTGGCTGTGGGGCCTGGCGACAACGGAAAGTCCACATGCCTGGAAGGCATCATCTCGTTTCTGGGCCGCGACAATGTCTCCACCCTCGCCTTGCAACGGATCGAAGCGGACAAGTTTGCCGTGGTGCGATTGCTGGACAAGCTCGCGAACGTCTGCGCGGATCTGCCGAGCGAAGCCCTGGCGGGGACTTCCACATTTAAGGCCCTGACCGGCGGCGACCGGATGACCGCAGAGCGCAAATTCCAAGGGAGTTTTGAGTTTCGTCCGTTCGCCCGGCTGATCTTTTCGACGAATCACTATCCGACCAGTAAGGACGCGAGCCATGCATTTTTCCGTCGATGGCTCGTGATTCCCTTCGATGCCGTGTTGGACCCACGCGAAAAAATCCCAAACTTCGCGGCGCAGCTGTCGAGCCCTGGCGAATTATCCGGCGTCCTGAATCGGGCACTCGCGGCACTGCCAGGGATGGCCCAACGCGGCGGGTTTACCCAGAGCGAAAGTACCCAAGCGTCGTTGATGGAGTTCCGGGAAATGACGGACCCACTCGCAGCCTGGCTGGACCGGTTCACAGTCTCGCTCCCGGATGAGTTGGTCTCGCGGAAAGACTTAGCGATCATGTACAACGCCGCGGCTGACGCGGCAGGCCGTCCGTTGATGACCTCGAAGGCGTTTTGTGCCGCCGTCCGACGGCTCCGCCCGACCGTGAAAGATGCCCAACGGACCCTTCACGGGGGCGTGAAAGACGTGTTCCTCGGGCTGGGCCTGCGCGCGCCTGGGACACCATCCACACCCACAGACGCATTGTTTGCCGAGGAGGTCGTCACCGATGACCATTGAGTGTATCGGCGCTCCGTTCACGTATCGATGGCCGACCGGAGAGGTCCGCCTCATCCCTGGGCATCCCGTCGAGCTGCCTGATGGTCGAGCCGTGCGTCTCCTCGACAAGGCACCTGGTCGGGTTCGGGTGGTGCAGCTGGCTCTCAGGCCAGGCGGAGACCGTACCGGCCAGATCGTCACGTGGGATTCGCCCCTGTTTGGGATGCTGAGCGCGACGGTCATGGAAGACCTCCGGGATGGTGTCCTCGTCTTTCACCCACTGACAGAGCGGGACTGTGTGATCCCCAAGACATGGCTCCGCTTCAGTCCATTCAGTCCATTCAGCCTTTTTTTCCCAGATAAGTCTTGAGAGTTTAGAAAATAGAGAGAAGAGAGAGGAAGGTAGAGAAGAGGTTAAATAGGGGAAATGAGCTGAATGAGCTGAATGAGCTGAAGGCATGGAATTGTGGAAAAGAGGGTCTGGGGGGTACTTTCCGGTCAATGAACGTGCGCCCGCACACAAAGGAGCCCGATGGGATCAACGATCGGCTCGTCGAAAACGGTGTGGCCGGTCTCGGGGC
>JANNFI010000028.1:0-13667 GCA_031379665.1 Ignavibacteria bacterium | reverse complement strand
CTCTCGGTCGGGTCGCCGGTCTGGCTCGCGGTCGCGATCGCCATCAAGCTCGATTCGAAGGGACCGGTCTTCTACACGCAGGACCGGGTGGGGAAGGACGAGAAGCTTTTCAAGGTCATCAAGTACCGATCGATGGACGTGGAGGCTGAAAAATCCTCAGGGCCTGTCTGGGCCAACAAGGCGGACCCCCGCGCCACACGCGTCGGCAAGCTTCTGCGCCGGGCGAGGATCGACGAGGTTCCCCAGTTCATCAACGTCCTCGACGGCGATATGAGCCTCATCGGACCGCGGCCCGAACGCCCGTTCTTCGTAGAACAGCTCTCGAAGGAGATACCGCTCTATAAGAGGAGGCTCAAGGTGCGGCCCGGCATCACCGGCTGGGCTCAGGTCAAACACAAGTATGACGAAAGCGTCGACGACGTCCGCAAAAAAGTCGAATACGACCTCTATTATATAGAGAACATGTCACTGAGGATGGATTTCAAGATATTTTTGAATACGATCGCCGTCGTCCTGATGGGAAAGGGGCACTGATGACACGTCGCCTCGTGGTCGCCGCGATCCTTTTCGCAACCGCATCATCCACCGCGCAGGTCGAGAACGTGCCGGTCTCGAATCAGGTCTACGAGTTCATCGACCGCCTCGGCGTGCGAGGCATCCTGCCGCTCGCGAACCTCACGGTGATACCGATGTCGCGCGGCTCCGTCGCCGAACTGCTTCGCAAGGCGGAAGAGAAACGCGCGGAACTCTCCGGAGCCGAGGCCGGCTACCTCGACAAGTTCAACATCGAGTTCGCTCGCGAGCTCGATGCGGCCGGGGAGAAGGCGCTCGGCATTTTCGACGGCGAACCAGTCGGAGATTTTTTCTCCGAACGCGAAAAGTACCTCTACCATTACAGCGATTCATCCGCGACGCTCTACCTCGAATTCCTCGGATCGCTCGAGGCGAGGATGGGCGATGGCGATTCCTGGGACGCGGCCGGGTCGTATTTCGAGACCCACGGATTCCGCGCCCGGGGCACGATCAAGGGACGGCTCGGGTATTTTGCGCAGGTCACCAACGGCACGCTTTACGGCGACCGGGAGTTCGCGTTGTCCGACCCTCGCCTGCGCACCAGCGTCAAGTTCAACGAGTTGAACTCCCCCTACTTCGATTTCGCGGAGGCGTATCTCCGGGCCGACCTCTCCTGGTTCAACCTCGAGCTGGGCCGGGAGTTCCTGAAGCTCGGGACCGGGTACTCCGACCGTCTCTTTCTCAGCGACAACGCCCCGGCGATGGATCTGGTGAAGCTCGATGCGAGCTACGGCTGCGTCCGCTACGCGTTCATTCACGGGTCGCTTATAATGGAGCCGGCCTGGTACGAGGGCCTCGCCCCAGACGACCCATCGTGGCAGGTCAACAAATACGTCGCAATCCACCGGCTGGACCTCGCGTTGTTCGGGCTGCTGAACGTCGCATTCTTCGAGGCGGTGGTCTACGACCGGACCTCGCCGGAGCTCGCGTACCTCAACCCGCTGATCTTTCTTAAATCCGCGGAGCATTCCCTCGGTGACCGCGATAACACGATGCTGGGCTTCGACCTCGAACTCTTTCCGTTCGCCGGCTATAAACTCTTCGGCGGGTTGCTCGTCGACGACGTCGATTTTTCGAAGATGGGCACCGGATGGTGGGGAAACCAGTTTGCGTGGCAAGGGGGTGGGTACCTCTCGAATGTCGCCGGCATCGACGACATCGACCTCCACGCTGAATACGCCCGAATCGAACCGTACGTCTACTCCCACCGCATCACGGGGAACGCCTTCACCAGCGGCGAGTTCGGGCTGGGGCACAACCTCCAGCCGAACTCCGACGAATGGCTCGCGCGGATCGTGGCGAGGCCGTGGGCGTCGTTCAGGGGATCGATCGGCGTCAGGTCGAACCGGCACGGCGCAAACGTCGTCGAGGACGGCGCGGTCGTCTTCAACGCGGGGGGCGATAGACTCGTCGGCCACCGGGACGGCGACGGGGACACGGCCGATTTCCTCGCGGGCGACCTGATCGAAACGAAGTACATTGAACTGCGCGCCTGGTACGAGCCGGTCAACGAACTCGTGTTCTCGGGCGCCTACGAATACCGCTGGCAGTCATCGCCCGGCGGCACCGCGGTCGACCATTTCTTCGGCCTGCGGGCGATGCTGGAATTTTGAAACCAAACGACTGACCCAATGGAAAAGACGCTTGTCGTGACGCCGACCTACAACGAGGCGGACAACATCGAAAAATTCATCGGCCAGGTCCTGGCCCAGGGCCCGTCGATTGAGATGCTGATCGTGGACGACAGCTCCCCCGACGGCACGGCCGCGATCGTCGAGCGGATGATGGAGCGTGAGAAACGCATTCACATCCTGAAACGGCCCGGCAAGATGGGGCTCGGCACCGCCTACGTCGACGGCTTCCGCTACGCCATCAAGGAGGGATACGATTTCATCTTCGAGATGGACGCCGATTTTTCGCACAACCCCGAGGAGGTCCCGAGGTTCCTCGAAAAGGCGAAGGAGTTCGACCTCGTGATCGGCTCGCGCTACACCAACGGCGTACGGGTCGTGAACTGGCCGATCCGGCGTCTCCTGCTGAGCTACGCGGCGAACGTCTACACGCGGGTGATCACGGGGATGCCGATCAAAGACGCCACCGGCGGCTTCAAGTGCTTCCGGCGAAGGGTGCTCGAATCGATCGACCTCGACCGGGTCCACTCGAACGGATACGCGTTCCAGATCGAGATGAACTTCAAGGCGTATTCCAAGGGCTTCAGGTTGACCGAACACCCGATCATCTTCGTCGACCGCGCCTCCGGCCTGTCCAAAATGTCCAGGAAAATCGTCTACGAGGCGGTCTTCATGGTCTGGAAACTGAAATTCCGGAAGATCTTCGGGATCCTCTGAGGCGTCTGTCAATGGACCTCACGGTCATCATCGTCAATTACAACGTCCGCGATTTCCTGGAGAACGCGCTCACCTCCGTCCAGCAGGCGCTCCGGGGCCCGGCAGGATTGCGGGGCGAGGTGATCGTCGTGGACAACGCCTCCGACGACGGGAGCGTCGAGATGGTCCGGAAGAAATTTCCCGCCGTCGAAGTGATCGCCGGCGAACGGAACGTCGGTTTCGCGGCGGCCAACAACATCGCCCTGCGACGCGCGAAGGGCCGCCACTTCATCCTACTCAACCCCGACACCGTCGTCCAGGAGGACACATTCCAGGTCATCGTCCGTTTCCTCGACGCCCACCCCGACGCGGGGCTCGCGGGATGCACCATCCTGAACCCCGACGGGACGCTCCAGCCGGCCTGCCGGAGGAGTTTCCCGACACCCTGGGTCGCCTTCACGAAGATCTCCGGCCTGAGCTCGCTGTATCCACGCTCGAGAATCTTCGGGCGCTACAACCTCGGGTACCTCGACCCCGGCGCCACCTACGAGGTGGACGCCATCAGCGGTTCGTTTATGGCGCTGCGGCGCGAGGTCTACGAACAGGTTGGCGGCCTCGACGAGGAGTATTTCATGTACGGGGAGGACCTCGATTGGTGCTTCAAGATCAAGCAGGCGGGGTGGAAGGTGTACTACGTCAGTGAGACCCGCATCATCCATTACAAGGGGGAGAGCGTCCGCCGGAGCGACATTGACGAAGTCCGCACGTTCTACCGCGCGATGCGCATCTTCGTCGACAAGCACCACGGCCGCAGCGCCTTGAACGGGCTGATCCTCCGGGCCGGCATCAACGTGCGGCAATGGATCGCGTTCCTGGTGAAGGTCGCACGCCCGTTGCGCGCGACGGTGGTCGACCTCGCGATGATGGCCGCGGCATGGCTCGCGGCGGAGTACCTCTGGTTCGGTGAAGTCTTCAGGTTTCCCGCTTACGCGTACCCGATCACGCTCCTGGTGCCGTGGATGGTGGTCGCGGCCGTGATGCACTCGATGGGCGCGTACGGGAAGAGGAAATATTCGCTCCCGGTCATCGCTGGCGCGGTAATCACGGGGTACGTCCTCCTCTCCGCGATTACGTTTTTCTTCAGGGATTACGCCTTCAGCAGGATGGTGGTCCTGATCTCGGGCGCGCTGAACGTTTTCCTCCTGACCGGTTGGAGGATGGCAGCGTATACGCTCTTCCGGTCAGCGTCCTTCCGGAAGGGGAGCCCTTTCGGTCGGCTCTCGCTCGTCGTCGGGCCGGACGACGCCGGGAGAGCGGTGGCCAGGAAACTCCGCGCCAACCCGCAGGGTGGTTACGACGTCGTCGGTTTCATCGACGCCACGAGCCGGCGTATCGGTGAGAAGGTGGACGGGGTTGAAATTCTCGGAAGTATTGACAATATTGGAAAAATCATCCAGCAGGAAAAGGTCTCAGAAGTGATATTTTCGACGGACGCGCTGTCGTACAAGGATATTCTGTCCGTCATCGCGAGGACGGGAAGCCGTTCGGTAAACTTCCGACTGGTGCCGACGAGCCTTGAAGTCATCATCGGGAAGACCCACATCGACCGCCTGAACGACCTGCCGTTCGTCCAGATCGAATACCGGCTTCACCAGCTCTCCAGCAGGTTCTTCAAGCGGCTCATCGATCTCGTCGCGGGGTCGCTGCTGTATGCCACGGTCTATCCTTTCTACCGGACCGAAAACGTTCACCCGAAGACGATCCTCGCCCGGCGGCTCGACCGCTTGCCGCGGGTCCTCTCCGGCGAGATGAGCCTGGTAGGGCCGACCGGGGGTCCTGGCGACGCCCACCCTGACGCCGGCGGAAAGCCCGCCTACCTCGGGAAACCGGGGCTCACAAGCCTGGCCGACCTGAACGGGAAGATCGACATTGGCGCCGACGATCGCGAGCGCTACGACGTCTACTACGCAAAGAACCAGTCGGTGCTGCTCGACCTCGAGATCCTCGCGAAGTCATTCCGCCCCGGGAAATCATAGCAGGCGATGGCCAAAACCGTACTGGAATTCGAAAAACCGATCATCGAACTCGAGCAGAAGGTCGAGGAGATGCGCCGGTACGCGGACTCCCTCGACATCGCCGACGAGATTCGCACGATGGAGGAGAAGATCCAGACCCTCCGAAAAAGCGTCTTCAGCAGCCTCACCCGGTGGCAGAAGGTCCAGCTTGCCCGGCACCCCGATCGCCCCTACACGCTCGATTACATCGCGTTGATGACCACCGACTTCGTCGAGCTGCACGGCGACAGAGCCTTCAGCGACGACAAGGCGATCGTTGGCGGTTTCGCCCACATCGGGGACCACCCCGTGATGATCATCGGGCACCAGAAGGGGAGGGACACGAAATCGAACGTGTACCGAAACTTCGGGATGCCGAACCCCGAGGGGTACCGCAAGGCGCTCCGGCTGATGAAGCTGGCTGCGAAATTCGGGCGGCCCGTGATCACGATGCTCGACACCCCCGGCGCCTTCCCGGGCCTCGAGGCCGAGGAACGCGGTCAGGCGCAGGCGATCGCCCAAAACCTCTTCGAGATGTCGCGCCTCCCCGTCCCGATCATCGTCATCATCATCGGCGAGGGGGCATCGGGCGGCGCTCTGGGCCTGGGCATCGGTGACAGGATCCTGATGCTGGAGAACACCTGGTACAGCGTGATCTCGCCTGAATCGTGCTCGAGCATCCTCTGGCGGAGCTGGGAGTTCAAGGAACAGGCGGCCGAAGCCCTGAAGCTGACTGCACCGGACCTCCTCCACCAGGGGATCATCGACCGCATCGTGCCGGAACCGCTCGGCGGCGCGCACCGCAATCCCCCGCAGGCCGCCGATATCGTCAAGGACGTTCTCCTCGCGGAATTGAAGAAACTCCTCAAGATCAAGCCACAGAAACTCATCCAGATGCGGGTGGAGAAGTTCAGCAAAATGGGCGAGTGGGAGAAGTAGCCCGGGTGATTCTCGCCAGGACCGAGATCCGCGTGCGCTACGCCGACACCGACCAGATGCATATGGTCTACCACGCGAAGTTCTTCGAATACTTCGAACAGGGGAGGTCCGACCTCCTCCGGGACATCGGGTTACCCTACTCGCGCATCGAGTCGATGGGGTTTTACCTGCCGGTGGCCGAGGCGTATGCGAAGTACCTGAAACCCGCGCGGTACGACGACCTGCTCGTCATCAACACGATGCTGAAGGAGGTCCCGCAGGCGAGGATACGGATCGAGTACGAGATCCGTCCGGCTGGCGAAGGGGAGATCCACGCCACCGGACACACCTGCCACAGTTTCATCGACGCGAAGACGGGAAAGGTCTCCCGCGCGCCGGAGTTCTTCACCGGGGCGGTCGAACGGAAATTCCATCAAACCCACTGAGCGACCAATGCTTTCCAAGGAA
Organism: Ignavibacteria bacterium; assembly: GCA_031379665.1. GTDB lineage: Bacteria > Bacteroidota > Ignavibacteria > UBA10030 > SZUA-254 > SZUA-254. Next base: position 7,327 of record JANNFI010000028.1, on the reverse strand, counting down.
CTTCTCGAAATCCTCTGTTGTCCGAAGTGTCACGGCGACCTTCTCCACGATCATGTTCAGAACACACTGACGTGCAGGAAGTGTTCGAAGGTCTACAAGGTGGTGGATGACATCCCCATCATGCTCCCCGACGATGAGCCAGGTCCGTCCTGACGGACAGGACTCTCCAGTGACGGACGAACGCCTGGCCCCGATCGTCGCCGCGGCTCTCGCCGAGGACATCGGCCGCGGGGACATCACCAGTGAACTCACCACCGAGCCCGATGCGCCCGGCTCCGCGCTCATCACGTGCAAAGAGGCCGGCGTCCTGGCGGGCACGGGCGTCGCATCCCTGGTTTTCGCAACAGTCGATCCGTCCCTGGCCGTCGTCGTCGTGATCGGTGACGGCGCGAAAGTCGCCCCGGGCGATGCGGCGATGCGCGTGACCGGCAGGGGATCGTCGATCCTCAAGGCCGAACGGACGGCACTGAATTTCCTGCAACGGATGAGCGGGATCGCCACGCTGACCGCCGCGTTTGTCCGATCGGTCGAGGGTACGCGGGCGAAGATCACCGACACCAGGAAGACGGCCCCCGGGTTGCGCCTGACCGACAAGATGGCCGTGCGCGCAGGCGGCGGAGTGAACCACCGGTTCGGCCTCTACGACATGGTCCTGATCAAGGACAACCACATCGCGGCCGCAGGCGGCATCGCGGCGGCCGTTTCGAAGGCCGCAGGCCGGCCGGGTGAGGCCATCGAGGTTGAAACGAAGACCCTCGCCGAGGTGGCGGAGGTCCTCCGGTGTACCGGAGTTACGCGGATCATGCTCGACAACTTCACAATCGACGCGATCCGCGAGGCGGTCCGATTGATCGGCGGCCGTCTCGAGGTTGAGGCGTCGGGCAACGTGTCCCTCTCGAACGTCCGCGCCATCGCCGGAACGGGGGTCGACTTCATATCCGTCGGCGCGCTCACCCATTCCGCGCCCGCGCTCGACCTCTCGCTCGCGTACCGCCCCGGACCACCCCGACCCTGGGCCTGATGCTCCACCACATCAAACGGCTCGGCGCGGAGACCGCGATCTACGGGATCGGTACGGTCTCCGGCAGGTTCCTGAACTTTCTCCTCGTCCCGTTCTACACCAACGTCCTCCTTCCGGCCGAGTACGGCGTGGTGGCCTACCTCTATTCCCTGATCGCCTTCGCCAACGTCCTCTACTGGTACGGGATGGAAGCGGCGTATTTCAAGTTCGCGACGTCGGGGGAGAAGGAGGGGGTGGCCCGGACGTTCAGCACGCCGTTGATTGCCATGGTCGGCACGTCCCTCGTTTTCTCAGGCGCGCTTTTCATCGCCAGGGGGAGCGTGGCTCCGTTGATCGGGGTCTCGCCGGGACACGACGCGCTCGTCGCCTACGCCGCAGGGATCCTCTTCCTCGACGCGGTGGCCGTCGTGCCGTTCGCATTCATGCGGCTGGCCCATATGGCGAGGATGTTCGCGTGGATCAAGTTCCTGAACGTGCTGACCAACGTCCTGTTGAACGTCGTCCTCCTGTTGAAGTACGATATGGGTGTTGAGGGGATATTCCTCAGCGGGCTCGTCGCTTCCGGGCTCACGGTCCTGATGCTGGCCCCGCTCATCATTGGAGAATTCCGGCCGGGGTTCGATTCACGGCTGTTGGGATCGATGCTCCGCTTCAGCCTCCCGACCGTCCCCGCCGGGCTCGCCCTGATGGCGCTCCAGGTCATCGACCGTCCGATCCTGAAGGCGCTCACCGACGACGCCACGGTCGGGGTTTACCAGGCGAACTACCGGCTCGGGATCTTTATGATGATCGCCGTCTCGATCTACGAATACGCCTGGAGACCGTTCTTCTTCTCCCGCGCCTCCGACCCAGACGCGAAGCAGATCTTTTCCAGGGTGATGACGTATCTCGTGCTCGGCCTCTCGGCCCTTTTCCTGGCCTTCGTCTTCTTCGTCCCGGACGTTGCGCGTTTTGAGCTGGCCGGACACCATTTCATTCACCCGCGCTACTGGGAGGGCCTGGGGATCGTGCCCGTGATCATGGCAGGATATTTCTTCCTCGGCATCTCCACGAATCTCTCGGCCGGGCTCTACATCGAGAAGAAGACCAAATACCTGCCGGCCGTCAACATCGCCGGTGCCGTGTTCAATGTCGGTTTAAACTACGCGATGATCCCGCGATTCGGGATCGCTGGCGCTGCCTGGGCAACGTTCCTGGCCTATTTCGCGATGGCGGGGTTGATGTACGTCGTCGCCCGACGCGTTTATCCGGTCGCCTACGAGTGGGGCCGCATCGCAAGGATATCGGCGGTCGCCGTAACCCTCCTTGTAATCCATTACTTCGTTCCTCAGGAATCCTCGTTCCTCCCTCTCGTCCTCAAGGGCTTCTTGCTCCTCGCCTTCCCCGTGGTCCTCCACCTGTTGGGCGTCTTCCATCCCGACGAACTTTCGGCCGCAAAGCGCCTGTTCGGCATCGGCCAGCCGCACGCGCGGCCTTGACCGTGGTCAAGATACCATAGACTCTCTGCCCGGGATTTCGTAGATTATGTGTTGATTATTAGTTGATTATTGGGAAATTATTGGACCTTGCGGAGAATACGTGGATAAAACCGAACAATACACCAGATTTGACCCGAATAAACCCCTCCAGGTTGGGGGGCAGGCGGTGATCGAGGGAGTGATGATGCGCGCGCCGGGACGGATCGCGACCGCCGTCCGACGGTCGGGTGGTGAAATCGTCGTGAAGACGAAAAACTACACTTCCCTCGCCGAAAAATACAGGATCTTCAAGCTCCCGATCATCCGAGGAGCGGTCGGCCTCGTGGAGATGATGTTCCTGGGGATCGAAACGCTCAATTTTTCCGCCGAGGTCGCGATGCACGACATCGTGGAGAAGGAAAAGCCTGCGGGCAACGGCCAGAAACCCGCCGCGCAAGGAAAAACATCGAACTGGAAGATCGCCCTGACCGTGGTCTTTTCCCTAACGGTGGGCATCGCGATTTTCTTCCTGACGCCCCTGGTGGTGGCTACGCAGTTTTTTTCCGTCGACCAGGACGCGTTCCTGTTCAACGTCGTGGCGGGGCTGATCCGGATCTCACTGCTGCTGGCGTACCTCGGGGCGATCTCAATGATGAAGGACGTCAAGCGCCTCTTCCGGTACCACGGCGCCGAGCACAAGGCAGTGTTCACGTTTGAATCGGGGGCCGATCTTACGCCGGATTCCGCCGCGGGGTATACCCGGTTCCATCCCCGGTGCGGGACGAGCTTCATCCTGATCGTGATGGTGACGGCGGTCCTGCTCTTCGCGGTCCTGGACACGGCGCTCATCGGCCTCCTCGGGGCGCTGACGCTCCCGGTACGGATAATGACGCACATTCCGTTTATGCCGCTGGTGGGTGGCGTCGCGTACGAATTCATCCGTTGGTCCGCGAAGCGGAGCACGACACCGCTCGGGAAGGCCCTCGTCGCGCCAGGGCTCTGGCTGCAGCGGATCACCACGAAGGAACCCGACGCCGGTATGCTCGAGGTCGCCGTGGTGGCGCTCAAGTGCGCCCTCGGGGCGGCCCCGCCGGAGCGCGTCCGCGTGATCGAACACGCCTCCGACCTGGCCCACGTCCTCTCACCAGAGCATGTTTGACCGACTCGAAAAAACACTCACCCGGTACGAAGAACTTGTCCGCCTCCTCTCCGATCCGGCGGTCATCAGCGATCAACTCAAGTACCGGGCCCTCAGCAAGGAACAGCGGGACCTGACCGCGATCGTCGAGGCGTACACGCGGTTCCGGACGCTCCGGGACGACGCCGAAAACCTCAAACAGATGGCCAGGGGTTCCGGCGACCCCGAACTCCGGCAGCTGGCCGAAGCGGAGCTCCCCATCGCGGAATCAAAACTCGCGGAGCTCACCGAGGATCTCAAGTCCCTCCTCATTCCGAAAGACCCCAACGACACGAAGGATTGCATCGTCGAGATCCGCGCCGGGACCGGCGGCGAAGAAGCGGCGTTGTTCGCGGCCGACCTCCTCAGGATGTACACCCGCTACGCGGAGGGGGAACGGTGGAAGACCGAGTTGATCGACTGGAATGAAACCGGGAAGGGCGGCTACAAGGAGGTCATCTTCTCCCTTCGGGGCGACGGGGCCTTCGGGAAGCTCAAGTTCGAATGCGGCGTGCACCGGGTCCAGCGTGTCCCCGAGACCGAGGCTCAGGGCAGAGTGCATACGTCCGCGGCGACGGTCGCGGTGCTCCCGGAGGTCGACGAGGTTGATTCCGATATCGTCATCAACCCGGCGGACATCGATTTCGCCACCTTCCGCTCGGGTGGGAAGGGCGGGCAGAACGTCAACAAGGTGGAGACGGCGGTCAGGATCACCCACAGGCCGAGCGGCATCGTGGTCACCTGCCAGCAAGAGCGCTCCCAATTCCAGAATCGGGAACGCGCGATGAAGATGCTGCGCGCGAAATTGTACGACCAGGCGGTGACCGAACAGAACGCACAGATATCGGAACAGCGCCGCTCAATGGTCAAGAGCGGCGACCGCAGCGATAAGATCCGCACGTACAACTTTCCGCAGAACAGGGTCACCGACCACCGCATCGGGGTAACGCTCTACAACCTCTCCGACATCATCGACGGAAAGCTCGGGGAACTCATCGGGCGACTGGTTCTCGCGGACCGGACTGAAAAGCTCCAGTCGGCCGGGTAATTTTCCCTCCCCGGGTAACCGCCGCGGCCGGTACACGGCCGCCGCCCTGACCTCACCCCTTCCGCTTCCCCAGGAAAAAGCTTCGAAGCAATGCTCCACACTCGTCCTGTTTCACCCCTCCGACGGTATGCACGCGGTGGTTGAGCCTGGTATCGTTGGTGATCGTGTAGAGGGTCGAACAGGCGCCCGCCTTCGGGTCGTATGATCCGAATATCAGGAACGGGAGCCGGGCCAGGACGATCGCCCCGGCACACATCGGACAGGGTTCGAGAGTCACGTACATCGTACACCCCTCAAGCCAGCGTTGTCCGATGTGCGTGGCGGCTGCGGTAATGGCGATCATCTCGGCGTGCGCGGTGGGGTCCTGGAGCATCTCGGTCTGGTTCGACCCCTTCCCGATGATAATCCCGTTCCTGACAACGATCGCCCCGACGGGCACCTCTCCCCGGTCATAAGCCGATTGCGCTTCACGCAAGGCCTGATTCATCCAATAGTCGTGATTCCGTTTATCGTCCATTGAAGCCCTGATATGATGCCTCCATTATAAGGAATTATGGCAGGCCGGAAAAGCCGAAGGCCTTCCGGGATCCAATCCCCCGTTATCGACTCATTTTCGCTGCCTATCGACATTCTGCAGGAATCTTTTTTGGGGAGCCCTGTCCTGGGTCACATCCCCCGCCTGATCGGTCAATATTATACAAAATCAGCAAATTGGGGCTGGTTTTAATATGATTTGCGACACAGTGCCTTGGCGAAGTCGTGAATATTTTCATATATCTAAAGACATTTTACAGATGGGAAGAGCCATTTCCCTTGGTTATTTTTGGTAAAGTTATAGGAATTACGTAATATCAGGCCTTAAATAAAGCTATTAAACTGTTAGAAAATAACATTTACTACTTGTTTACGCAGCGATAAAAATGAGGGGACACATGCGAACGATGATACGCGTTTTATCCGTTTCCATCTTATTGATGGCGACGGTTGTGCTTTCGATTGCGGCGCAGAGACACTGGGTAGGGAGTGGGAGCGGCCAGGGCCGATTCTGGGACCGAACCGGAAATTGGAGCACAACCCAGGGCGGTGCGGGCGGCGCCGGGGTACCCACCGCTTCTGATGACGTATTCATCGATGGCGGAGGCCGTACGGAGATTAATGTGAATGCGGTCTGCGTTTCGTTTACCCAGTCGGACGCCGGTCATCTCACCGATTTTCGTTCGGCTTCGTCCCTGACGGTGGGGACCGGGGGATTTTCCCTCACCAACGGCACGTTCAATCCTGACGCAAGTAACACGGTCAGCGTGGCCGGGACTTTCAGCGTCACAGGGGGGACATTCACCCCGGGTACGGGAACGGTGGTCCTGAACGGCGCCGCCTCACAGGCGATCAATTCGAACGCCGCGTTCTATAACCTAACACTGAACAACGCCGCCGGGTTCACGCTCTCGGCCGATGCCACGGTGAATGCAGCGCTCACGTTTACCTCCGGCATCGTGCAGACCGGCGCTAACGCGCTCATCGTCGCCTCCACGGGGACCGTCTCGAGGACGTCCGGCCACGTTCTGGGTAGCTTCCGGAAAAACGTCGCCACCGGCGCCACGGCCATCACATACCAGGTCGGCGGCGCATCAGTGTACGCACCGGTGAGTCTGGCGTTCGGCAACGTGACCACAGCGGGCAATCTCACCGTGAGTTCGACCGACGGCGACCACCCGAACATCCTTTCGTCCAACATCCATCCCGCGCTCGGCGTTAATCGGTATTGGACCCTGACGAACGCTGGGGTGGTATTCAACAATTATGCTGGCACGTTCACGTTCACGGCGGGTGACCTCGATCCCTCGGTCAACACGGGGACCTTCATCGTCGAGCGGCGCGCCGCGGGGAGCTGGAACCCCACGACGGCCGGCACGAGGACAGCGACGAGCATGCAGGCGACCGGCCTGACGGCGTTTGGCGACTTCGCCGTCGGTAACACCACGGTGGCGTTCACCGTGACCACTTCGGCATCCGCCGGCGGTTCAATCTCGCCTTCCGGTGCGGTCAACGTTAACTACGGCGCGAACCAGTCGTTCTCGGTCACACCGAACACCGGCTACCACACCGACAGCGTGGTGGTGGACGGTGCGAACCTTGGTGTGGTCGCGAGCCACGACTTCAATAACGTCACGGCAAACCACACGATCGCCACCTACTTCTCGATCGACGTGTTTACGGTGACGGCCTCGGCGTCTGCCGGCGGGTCCATTTCGCCGTCCGGCGCGGTGAACGTCAACTATGGCGCGAACCAGTCGTTCTCGGTATCGCCGAACACCGGGTACCACACCGACAGCGTGGTGGTGGACGGTGTGAACCTTGGTGTGGTCGCGAGCCACGACTTCAACAACGTGACAGCCAACCACACGATCGCGACCTACTTCTCGATCGACGTCTTTACGGTGACGGCCTCGGCATCGGCGGGTGGATCGATATCGCCTTCCGGTGCGGTCAGCGTGAACTATGGCGCGAACCAGTCGTTCTCGGTCACACCAAACACCGGCTACCATACTGACAGCGTGGTGGTCGATGGTGTGAACCTTGGCGTGGTCGCGAGCCACGACTTCAATAACGTCACGGCGAACCAC
>JANNFI010000017.1:0-10392 GCA_031379665.1 Ignavibacteria bacterium | reverse complement strand
GAGGCCGGCGGGGCTGACCACCGTGACCTCGTGGCCGACAACCGAACTGAGGCGGTCTGCGAGCGTGATGCCGACGATGATCCCGGGGAGGCCGTCCGACGCCCCGAGCGATGTCCCCCCCAGTACCATTTTGGCTCCGATACCGGTCACGGCGTCGATCTCCCGCTCGTCGATGCCTCGCACGGAGACGACGCGCTGGTGGTACCCCGCGCTGAGCATCGCCTTTCCCGAAACGAACGGGGAGGACGCGGCGACACGTGGTTCGGAACGGACGACGGCGGCGGTGCGCGCGTACTCCGCGCTGTCCATGAACCCCCGTTTCTCAATCCTGACGTGGGGATCGAAGGTGACGAGCACCGATGTGACGACGCTGTTGAATCCGTTGAAGACCGAGAGCGCCACGAGCAGGGCGGCGACTCCAACGGTGATCCCCGCGACCGACACGATGCCGATCACGTTGATGAACCGCATGCTCCTCCGGGAGACGAGGTAGCGCCAGCCGATGAATCGTTCCGTGGCGTTCATAAAGGCGGCCCTACCCGAACCGGAAAATCTTGACGGGGTCGGTCCTGCCCGCCGCGTGGGCGGGGATGATCGTGGTGACGTAGGAGAGCGCCAGCGCCACGGCGCTCACGACGGCGAAGTTCCACGGGTCGAGGTGGACCGGGACCCTGTTCATGTAGTAGATGTCCGCCGGGAGAGAGAGCGGGGCGTACTCGGACTGGATCCAGAGGAGGACGAGCGCGAGGAGGTCCCCGAGGAGGACTCCGGCGGCGCCGATCAGCAATCCCTGGATGAGGAAGATCCTCCTGATGAGGGCGACGCCCGCGCCGAGCGATTTGAGGACGCCGATCTCCCGCGATTTATCGAGCACGAACATCAAGACGGTGCCGATGATGTTCACCGTCGCGACGATCACAATGAGGCTCAGGAGGATCGGGGAGAGTTTTTTCTGGAGCTCCGCCCAGGAGAAGAGGTTGCGGTAGACGGAATAAACGGATCGGGCGGCGTGGGGATAGCCGAGCGCCGACTCGATCGACGAGGCAATCGTGTCTATCTTCGTCACGTCGTGGACCATCACGTCGTACCCGGTGACCCTGCCCGGGAGCCGGAAGAGGTCGCCGGCCGCATCGAGGGTCGTCGCTGCGAAGACCTCGTCGTATTCGGTCATCCCCGATTCGAACGTCCCCGTGAGGACGAATTTCTTTCCCCGCGGCGAGAGGTCCGCGGCGCCCCCGCCGGCGAGGGCGAAGACGAACACGGTGTCACCCGGTGAGACGCTCAATCTCCACGCCAGGCTCTTCCCCATCACGATCGGCGCCAGCGCGCCCGGGGCCCCCGAAAAATAGGCGCCCCCGGTGATCTGCGCCCTGAGCCTGCCATCGTCGCGCGACGTGTCGATCCCCTTGAGGTAGACTCCCTCGACTCCTTCGCGCGAACGGATCATCCCCTCCCGGGCGGCATAGGGCATGATCGAGCGTATCCCCGGAACACCCTCGCGGAGGATCCTGACCGAGCGATCGGGGTCGTCGAGCGGTTTGTTGCCGTAGCCGGTTACGTGGATGTGGGATGTGAAACTGATGACCTTCTCCTTGATCTCCCGCTCGAAGCCGTCGAGGATCGAGAGGGCGATGATGAGCGCCGCCGTCCCGAGGCAGACGCCCGCGATGGCGATCGTCGAGATGAACGATAGGAGCGGAGACCTCCGGACTGTCATGAAAAACCTGCGGGCGATGAACCAGGAGACTCCTGCGGGGGTCATATCGTTCCCTCCTCGTCCACGGTTCAGCGCCGACCGAATTCGAGGAGGTAGGCGCGCATGAAGTCGTCCAGGGCGCCGTCCATCACGTCGTGGACTGCGCTCGTCTCGACATCGGTGCGGTGGTCCTTGACGAGGTTATAGGGATGGAAGACGTACGACCGGATCTGGCTCCCCCACTCGATCTTCTTCTTGGTGCTCTCGATGGCGGAGAGCCGCGCCTCCTCCGCTTCCTTCCGCTGCTGGTAGAGCCGGGATTTCAGCATCTTCAACGCGCGCTCCTTGTTCTGGAACTGCGACCGTTCCTGCTGGCAGGCGACCACAATGCCACTCGGCATGTGCGTGATCCGAACGGCCGTCTCGACCTTGTTGACGTTCTGCCCTCCCTTGCCGCCGGACCGGAATGTGTCGATCCTGAGGTCGACGGCGTTGATCTCGATGTCGACGTCCTCCTCGATTTCGGGGTAGACGAACACGGAGGCGAACGAAGTGTGGCGCCTGGCGTTGGAGTCGAAGGGTGAGATGCGCACGATCCGGTGGACCCCGTTCTCCGCCTTCAGGTATCCGTAGGCAAACGAGCCCTGCACCTCGATGTCAACGCTCTTGAGCCCCGCGCCCTCCCCCGCCTGCTCGTCAAGGAGGAAGGTCTTATACCCGCGACGTTCACACCATCGCAGGTACATCCGCAGGAGCATTTCGGCCCAGTCCTGGGCTTCGGTGCCCCCGGCGCCGGCGTGGATGGTGAGGATGCAGTTCTTGGGATCGTCCTCGCCGCTGAGCATGTTGCGGAATTCGAGCTCGCCGATTTCCTTCGCAACGGCGGTGAATTCCTTCGTGATCTCGACGTCAACGGAGGGGTCGCCCGCCTCCTCGCCGAGGTCGATCAGGACGGCGACGTCGTCGATCCGCCTCCTGACCTTTGCCCAGGCCTCGGTCCACGACTTTCGCTCATCGAGTTGTTGCATGATCTTCTGGGCCGACGTGTTGTCGTTCCAGAATCCGGGAGCGTGGGCGCGGGTCTCCAGTTCTGCAATTTCCCTTTCCTTGGCATCGAGGTCAAAGATACCTCCGGAGGGTCGACACTTTCTCCTCGTATTCCTTCAGTTTTTGCCGGCTGTCGTCGAACATGGGTTCAGATCGTGATCGTTTCTGCGATGTCGATGGTCATCCGGAGCATCGCGCTCGAGAGCGTTTTCCCCTGAGCATCGTTCTTGAGCGAGACCGTCCCCCCGCCACCGAGGGTCTTGTGGAGTAGGAAGTTGAGCGCCATCAGGTTGGGCAGTTCGTACCTCTTCACGGGGCCGAAACAAATGCCTTCGAAATGTTTCTTCACCGCTTCCGGCGTGACATACTTCAGGATGACCGGATAGTATTCGGGCTTCCGCGCGATGAGACCGACGTTGCCGGTGTCCCCCTTGTCGCCGGACCGGGCGTGGCAGATGTCGACGAGCCGCACCTTCACGAGACCTCCGTGACGCTGACGACCGGGGAGACCAGGTCCTTCGGGATCAGCGCCGGCCAGTAGGCGATCACCTCGCTCGGCCTGGGCCGGCCCCCCGCGAACCCCGTGACGGCCGGGGGACCGGTGAGGATGAGCGGCGCGATTTCCATCCCGAAACGCTGGACCTGCTTCACATCACGTCCGCGGACCCCGATCCGGAGCACCACTTCGTTCACGTCGTTGATGTCGGCGGGGACTGCCGCGAGCGGGCCGTGGCACGAATTGAGCCCGACGAATTCCGTCCTGATCTCGTCGAACGAGAGTCCAAGGTCGGCGAGCCGGGTGCGGAGGATTTCGTCGGCCTTCATCGCCTTCTCGCGGGCATCGGGCCAGGAATACGTAAGCGAGCCGATCGCCGTAAAGCCGTCGGCGTACGCCATCGAAACCTTGTAAAAATCGGTGTTGGGCCGGCCCTTCACGCCGGAGATCCTGACGCGGTCCTTCCCTTCCGGTGAGAGCCGGATGCTGGTGAAGTCGGCGACGCACTCGGGGGTGATGTACTCCGCCGGGTCGCCGATTTCATAGAGGAGTTGTTCGGTGACCGTCTGGACGGAAACCAGCCCGCCGGTACCATCGTGTTTGGTGATGACCATTCCGCCGTCGCGCGATGCCTCGGCGATCGGGAACCCGATGTGCGCCAGATCGGGGACCGAGCGCCAGTCGGCGGAAAAATTTCCGCCCGACGCCTGGCCGCCGCACTCGAGGATGTGCCCCGCGACCACTCCGAGGGCGAGGCGGTCCCAGTCGGACCACGACCAGCCGAACTCGTGGATCATCGGCGCGTAGGTAAGGGCTGTGTCTGTGGTCCGTCCCGTGATCACGATGTCAGCTCCCTGTTCGAGGGCCTCGACGATCGGACGAGCGCCGAAGTAGATGTTCGCGCTGACGATCCGCTCCCTGATGGAGTCGAGCGACGCCCCAGATTCCATGTTCTTCAGTCCGGCCCCCCTTGCGAGGAGTCCGTCGAGGCCCGTCAGGATGTCGTCCCCGTGGACGACGCCGACCCTTAAGCCCCGGATCCCGAGTTTCTTCGCAATCCGAATGATGGCCTCGGCGCACCCCGTGGGGTTCACGCCTCCCCCGTTGGTGACGACCCTGATCTTCTTCGATGCAATGACCGGCAGGATGGTTTCCATCAGTGGTACGAGGTCCCGGGCGTAGCCCAGGGTGGGGTCCTTCAGTTTTTGTTTCTGGAGGATCGACATCGTGACTTCCGCCAGGTAATCCATCATCAGGTAATCGACGGGGCCCTTCGTCACCTGGTCGACGGGCGCCGTGAGGAGGTCTCCCCAGAAACCCTGACCGCTGGCGACCCTGATCGTGTCTTTCATCGTCGCGCGACCCTTTAATCGACCCTGATGTGGAGTTCTTTGAGCTGGGCCGGCGACACGTCGGACGGGCAGTCGTCCATCAGCGAGGAGGCGCTCGTGGTCTTCGGGAAGGCGATCACATCGCGGATCGATTTCCCCCCCGTCAGGATGGCGCAGATCCGGTCGAAGCCGAACGCGATGCCCCCGTGGGGAGGCGCGCCAAACCGAAAAGCGTCCAGCATGAACCCGAACTTCTTCTTCGCCTCGTCCTCCCCGATCCCGAGGAGGCCGAACACCTTGCTCTGGAGGGCGCGGTCGTGGATCCTGATGCTCCCGCCGGCGATCTCGCTTCCGTTCAGCACGAGGTCGTAGGCCCTGGCCCTCGCCTTCGCGGGGTCGGTGTCGAGCAGCGCGGCGTCGTCGCTGTGGGGTGCGGTGAAAGGGTGGTGCATCGCGACATAGCGCTTCTCGGCCGCGTCGTATTCGAACATCGGGAACTCGGTCACCCAGAGGAGTTCGTTCCCGGTTTCATCGATCAGTCCGAGCTTCCTCCCGACCTCCAGCCGGAGCGTGCCGAGCGCCGGATAGGCCTTCGAGGCCGCGTCGCAGACCAGGAGGAGCAGGTCGCCCGGTTTCGCGTCCATCGCCGCGATGATCGCGTCGCCGGTCTCCTTCTCGATGTGCTTCGCGGTGGGGCCGTCGATCCCGGTGTCAGTGACCTTCAACCAGACGAGGCCTGCGGCGCCCGCCTTCTTCGCGACGTCGGTGAGCGCGTCGAGCTGGCTCCGCGTGGACGAACCGCCGGAGCGGACCACCAGGCCGGCGGCGACGCCACCCGCCTTCACCGCGTCGCTGAATACCCTGAACCCGGACGCCGCGACGGCGCCCGTAACGGTCGTGATCTCGAGACCGAACCGGAGGTCCGGCTTGTCGGATCCGTAGGTCTGCATCGCTTCGGTGTATGTCATCCGCCGAAACGGCGCCGTCACCTGAATGTTCCGGATCCCACGGAAAAACTCAACCATCAGCCCTTCGACGACGCTCATCACGTCCGGCTCATCGACGAACGACATCTCGACGTCGATCTGCGTGAATTCCGGCTGGCGGTCGGCCCGCAGGTCCTCGTCGCGGAAGCATTTCACGATCTGGAAGTAGCGGTCCATCCCGGCAACCATCAGGATCTGCTTGTAGGTCTGGGGGGATTGCGGGAGGGCGTAGAATTTGCCGGGATGCACGCGGCTCGGCACGAGGTAGTCGCGGGCGCCCTCGGGCGTGCTCTTCATCAGGACGGGGGTTTCGACCTCGACGAAGTTCAGCGCGTCGAAATACCGGCGCGTGAGCTGGTACATCGAGTGCCGCGTGATAAGGTTCCGTTGCATCGCCGGCCGCCGGAGGTCCAGATAACGGTACTGCAGGCGCAGTTCCTCGCTTGCGTCGACGTCGTCCTCGATTGCGAAGGGGGGCGTGTCCGCACGGTTGAGAAGCGTCAGCTCCTTCGCGAACACGTCGATGCCGCCGGTCGCCATCGAGGCGTTCAACGATCCGTCGGGACGGCGGCGCACCGTCCCGGTCACGGAGACGACGTACTCGTTCCTGAGCTCGCCGGCAAGCCGGTACACGTCTGCGCCGGACTCCTGATTGAAGACGACCTGGGTGACGCCGTAACGGTCACGGAGATCGATAAACACCACCCCGCCGAGGTCCCGGCGGATGCCGACCCAGCCGGTGAGCGTGACGGGACGACCCTCGTCGGCCGGACGGAGCTCTCCGCAGGTGGCGGTGCGTTTCTTGTACTGCATCGGACTGTTCCGTTAGTTCAGGTGGGGCGTGAGCTTGTCCACGAGGTGGCGTTTCGGCACCGCGCCCACGATCTGTTCCACCACCGTCCCGCCTTTGAAAATGAGGAGCGTGGGGATGCTCCTGATGCCGAGGTCGGTGGCGGTTTTAGGGTTCGCATCGACGTCCATCTTGGCGACCTTCAACTTGCCGCTGTATTCCTTTGCAAGTTCTTCAATAATCGGAGCGATCATTTTGCACGGACCGCACCAGATGGCCCAGAAATCGACGAGGACGGGGGTGACGGAGTCGATGACTTCCGCCTTGAAATTCTGGTCTGAAACTTGAATTGTCTGCATTGAGGCCTTCGTTGAATTTAATAATCGAGATGAATATACGAAATATTTATTATTGCGAGAGCCGAACGCAGTCGGCTCCGATGAGCCCGGCGACGTCGTCGAGGAACTCGTCGGAGAGCGAGACGCCGAGGGTGGTGGAACGGTAGCGGACGGACCCGGGCGCGCCGGTCTCCCGAAGGTCGAACTGACAGGGGTACCTGCCCCGGTGGCGGTCACAGATCTTCTTCAGCTCGGAGACGGTCGATTCGTCACTCTCCCCAGGCCTGAGCGTGAAGACGATTTTCCTGACGTAGGTGTCGCGGAGCTTGTCGACCGGGACGATCTCCGCGGCGACAACCCTGAGCAGGTCCCCGTTCGGGTCGGCCTTTCCCGAGACCATCACCATCGACTCCGGCGCCAGCATGGCGCCGTACTGCTTGTAAGCGTCGGCGAAGACGATGCATTCTCCCTTCCCCGTGAAATCGGCCATCGAGAGGAAGGCCATCTGGTTGCCCCGCTTGTCGATCTTCTTCTTGACCTCGGTGATGATGCCGCAGACTCTGACCGTGACGCCGGGTTTGACCGCAGCCGCATCGCCGAAACGAGCGCTCGCCACGGAATCCACCTCCCGTTCATACTTGCGCATCGGGTGCCCCGAGATGTAGAACCCGAGCACCGCTTTTTCGTTGGAAAGCCGCTGGAGGTCGGACCACGGCACAGCCCTGGGCAGCTGGGGGTAGGCCTGGGCCGGCTCCCCCCCTGGGCGCGAGGATTCGAAGAGCGACGACTGGCCGTGGGCGCTCTGCGCCTTGGCTTCCTGACCGAAATGGATCGCCTTCTCGACCGCCTCAAACAGGGTTGACCTCTCGGCCGTGACGCCATCGAACGAGCCCGCCTGGATCAGTGCCTCGATGGTCTTCTTGTTGACGAGCCGGAGATCGACCCTGGAGCAGAAATCGAAAAGGCTGGTGAAGCGCCCCCCCTCGTCCCGCCTCGCGATGATGCTCTCGACGGCGCTCACCCCCACGTTCTTGATGGCGCTCAGGCCGAAGCGCAGCCCCGACGGGATGACGACGAACTGCACCGCGCTCTCGTTGACGTCCGGCGGGAGCACCCGGAGCTTCATCTTCCGGCATTCGTCGATCAGCTTGACCACGTAGTCGGTGTCCCCGATCTCCGCCGAGATCGCCGCCGCCATATACTCGGCCGGGTAGTGGGCCTTCAGGTAGGCGGTCTGGTACGCGACGACGGAGTAGGCGACGCTGTGTGACTTGTTGAAACCGTAGGAGGCGAATTTCTCGATCATGTCGAAGATGTCGCCCGCCATCTTCCGGACGTGCCCCTTCCCGACCGCCCCTTCGATGAACTCGATCTTCTGCTTCGCCATCAACTCCTTGTCCTTCTTGCCCATGGCGCGCCGCATCAGGTCCGCCTTCGCCAGGGAGAACCCGGCGATCTCGCTGGCGATCCTGATGACCTGTTCCTGGTAGACGATGATGCCGTACGTTTCCCTGAGGATCGGTTCGAGGTCGCGGTGCAGGTACTCGATCTTCTGGAGCCCCTGTTTGCGGCGGATGAAGTCTCCGATCATCTCCATCGGGCCGGGGCGGTAGAGCGCGTTCATCGCCACGAGGTCCGAGAAGACCGTTGGCTTCAGCTTCCTGAGCCAGTCCTGCATGCCGACCGATTCGAACTGGAAGATGCCGACGGTGTGGGCGCGGCTGAAGAGGGCGAACGTGGGAGCGTCGTCCAGCGGGAGGGTGTCGATGTCGATATCGGCCCCGTGGTTTTCCCGGATGAGCGTCAACGCGTTCTCGATGACCGTCAGGGTCCTCAGCCCCAGGAAGTCCATCTTGAGCAGGCCCGCCTCCTCGAGGTCCACCATGTTGTACTGCGTCATCAGCGGGGTCTGGGGGGTCTTGTAGAGCGGCACGTAGTCCGCGAGCGGCCCCGGGGCGATGACGACGCCGGCCGCGTGGGTCGAGGAGTTCCTGTTCATCCCCTCCAGGACGAGCGAGATCCTGATCAGTTCCTGAATTTTCTCGTCCTTCGATTCCTTCACCCATTTCAGGTCAGGGGTTTTCTCGATCGCGTCGGCGAGCGGCGTGACCGTCCCCTGGAACACCTGGATCTGCTTCGTGATCGACTCGGTGACCGGGATCGGTATCCCGAGCACCCTGCCAACGTCCTTGAGGACCGCCCTCGCCGAAAGGGTGTTGAAAGTGATGATCTGCGACACCGAGTCCGCGCCGTATTTCTCCTTGACGTACCCGATCACCTCCTCGCGACGGGCGTCGGAGAAATCGATGTCGATGTCGGGCATGCTGACGCGGTCGGGGTTGAGGAATCGCTCGAAGAGGAGTCCGTGGAGGAGCGGGTCGACGTTGGTGATCCCGAGCGCGAATGAGACAATGCTGCCGGCGGCGCTCCCCCTCCCCGGCCCCACCATGATCCCGCGCTCGCGCGCGGCACGGATGAAGTCGTGCGTGATCAGGAAGTACCCGGCGTATCCCATATTCTTGATGACCCCGAGCTCGTAGTCGGCCCTCGCGCGCACCTCCGCGTTCGGGTCGCCGTACCGCCTGGCGAGTCCCTCGACGGTGAGCGCCTCCAGGTGGTGCTCGAGGGAGGGCACGCCCTTCGGAAGCGGGAAGTGCGGCATGAAGGCGCTCTTCGGCCTGATGTCGAAGTCCTCGATTTTCGCCGCCACCTCGAGCGTCGAGCGGATCGCCTCGGGGTGATCGCGGAAGAGCTCGCACATCTGCGCGGCGGTCTTGAAGTAAATCTGGTCGGTCTGGTAGCGGAGCTGGCGGTAGTCGACCCCACCCGCCCCCCCCGCGTCGGGGATCAGGAGCATCACGTTGTGGGCGACGGCGTGGTCCTGTTCGATGTAGTGGACGTCGTTCGTGGCGATCAGCCTGATGTCCAGTTCCAGGGCCAGCCGCGGCATCGCCTCCAGGATCGGCTTTTCCTTCTCCAGGCCATGGTTCTGGATCTCGAGATAGAAATCCTCTCCGAAGATTTCCCTGAACGTGACGGCGATTCTCCGCGCCTCGTCATAGTCTCCCGCCACCAGGTGCGTCGCCACCACCCCCGACGGGCACGCGGAGAGGGCGACGAGCCCCTCCGAATGGCGTCGGAGCAGTTCCATGTCGATGCGCGGTTTGTAATAAAAACCCTCGGTGTGGCCGAGCGTGCAGAGCCTGCTCAGGTTAGCGTAGCCCGCGGGGTTCTTCGCGAGGAGGACGAGGTGGTGGTAGACATTGCGGCCGCGCCCCTCGCGCAGACTCTGGGCATCGACCTCCTTGTCGAAGCGGGTGCCGCGGGTCACGATGTACACTTCGCACCCGAGAATCGGCTTGATCCCCGCCTTGCGGGCCGCCTTCGAGAACTCCACGGCGCCGAACATTACGCCGTGATCGGTGAGGGCGAGCGCGCGCATCCCATCGCGCTTCGCCGCGCCGATCAGGCCGTCGATGGTGGCGGCGCCGTCGAGGAGGCTGTAGTGGGAATGGTTATGGAGATGGATGAACTCGGCCATGGGTGTTCAGCAGACTCTTCCCGGCGCACGGCGCCGCGCGGCGATCGGCGGGCCGGCTCGTCGCCGGCAGCCGGTCACGATTCCAGGTATTTTTCGACGTACGCGCTGACCTTGCCGATGTCGACGATCTCCCGGTTGCCCGTACGGCGGTCCTTGATCTCGATTTT
>JANNFI010000106.1:0-10315 GCA_031379665.1 Ignavibacteria bacterium | reverse complement strand
TCGCCGAGGGCGGTACCGTCTATTTCGAGGTGTATGAAAACCTCTCCGCGTCCGTCCAGCAGAAACTCTTCAGGGCGATGGAAGTGAGGCATTTCCGGCGAGTCGGCGGTTCTGACGACCTCAACCTCGACGTCAGAGTCATCACCGGAATGACAAAAATACCGGGCCAGACGGCTGCCTTTGGTGAGATTCACTCGCGTCCGGAATCGAGCCCGGGCCCGGTGAGTATCAATATACCCCCACTCCGCGAACGGCGGGAGGATATCGAATCCCTGATTTACTTGTTTTTGACTGAATACAGGGAAAATAAGGTCTTTGGGGTGACACAGATCACTGCCGATGCCCTTGATTTCTGCCGACATTACAGCTGGCCGGGCAACATATACGAATTACGTAACGTCGTGAGACATTCGCTTGCCCGGACGGAAGGCGGAATACTGAAAGCGGAAGACCTTCCGGAATACATGAGATACGAGGAATCCGTCGTCGGTCGGGTGTCCCAATCCGCAGCGACGGAACGCCGTTGAACTCCCGGACTATCGTCGTCGATAATAGTCACCAGCGCATCCTGATCGTTCATTTAAAGGCATGATCTCCAACTACTTCATATTCTTCGTACCCGTCCTCATCTCGCTCGCGATCACTCCCTTCGTGATCCGGTACGCGAAGCAGATCGGCGCCATTGACCTGCCGAATGAGCGCAAGGTCCATAAGGGCCCGATACCGCGGCTTGGCGGGGTGGCGATCTACATCAGCTTCTTTGTCTCGTTCGCGCTCGCAATCTACCTCGATCCGAAGATCAACAACCTGAACGGGCTCGGACACCAGAACGCCATCATCCTCGTGGCCTCCCTGACGCTCGTGCTGTTGTTGGGCATCTGGGACGACATTCACCCACTCACCCCGGGGAGGAAATTCCTCGGGCAGATCATCGCGGCCTCGATCGTCTATTTCGCCGGGTTCCGCATCACGGCCATCACGCACCCGCTTGGACCGAGCCTGCTGAGCCTCGACTGGTTCGCATACCCTCTCACGATTCTCTGGATCGTCGGCATCACCAACGCCTTCAACCTGATCGACGGCCTGGACGGCCTCGCCTCGGGCGTGGCCTTCATCGTCTCCGTGACGATCTTCGCGATCGCGCTGATCAAGGAGGATTCCACGACGGCGATGATGGCGCTCCTCCTGGCCGGGTCCCTGCTCGGCTTCCTGAGGTATAATTTCAAGGGGGCGAAGATCTTCCTCGGCGACTCGGGGAGCCTCTTCATCGGGTTCTCCCTCGCCATCCTCTCGATGCAGAGCTCGACGAAGGGGTCGACGGCTTTTTCCATCCTCGTCCCGGTTCTGGCGCTCGGCCTCCCGATCATGGACACGGTGCTCTCGATGATCCGGCGGTTCATCAAATCGGTCCTCCCGCAGACGCAGAAGCCCTCCTCACTGATGGGCAAGTTCAGCACGATGTTCCACCCCGACAAGGGGCATATCCACCACCAGCTGGTTGGGATGGGGTTCTCCCACCGGAAGGCGGTCCTCGTGCTCTATTCCGTATCGTGCCTCTTCGGAGTCGGAGCTTTCGCTGTGACGTTCGCGAACAGTTTCGCGTCGTCCCTCATTGTGATCGCGATCGCGATCGCGTCGTTCGTCGGGGTCAGCCAGCTGCGGTACCGCGAAATGGCCATCCTCAGGAACGGCTTGTTCCTGCCGATGTACGAATGGCCGATCATGCAGAACCGGTTCTTCCTGAGTTTTCTCGACCTCGGGTTCATCGTCGTATCGTACCTCCTGGCCCTCCAACTGGCGTTCAAGGGGGCATCCCCGTTCGCATCGGAACGGCTGTTCTTCATTTCCCTCAGCCTCGTCGCCGGGACGCAGATGATGGTATTGTATTTTTCGGGCATCTACCAGTCGATGGTCAGGCAACTCGGCCTGGGTGACGTGTTGAAGCTCGTCAAGGGCGTCGCCGTTACGGTCGCCATGACGTTCCTCATCCTCGTCCTCGTCCCCGCCCAGAAGGCGCTCGTCGACGCCACGTTCGTCATGCTCGATTTCTTCATCCTGTTGACCCTTGTGGTCGGCGCGCGCGGATCGTTCAGGATCCTGGATTATTTCTCCAGGAAGGACAACAAGTCGGGATGTCGGAGGGTGTTGATCTACGGGGCGGACGCGAATGGACTCCTGCTCCTCCACCGGTTCCTCAACGACGACGCGCTCCGGTTCTGTCCCGCCGGTTTTCTGGACGACAACCCTGGCCTCGAGGGGAAACGCCTCGACGGTTACCCGATCTTCGGAGGCCACTGGAAGGTCGAGCGGTTGGTGAAAACCAGGGGCATCGAGGAAATCATCATCGCCTCCGACCACGTCCAGCCGGAAGTCTTCAACCGCCTGCACCGGATCTGCCGCGACCTCGGCATCGTCCTGCGGCGCTCGCAGGTCCAGCTCGAAGTCTGCGACCTCTCGACCGCCGTCCATCCGTCCGGCGCAGTCCCCGCCATCCCCTCAATACAAGAGCAGCTCACCTTCTCTACGAAGTAACCCCCCTGACGGCCGTCAGCCCTCCAAAAAAAATCCCCATGACGGGAAACCGCCAAGGGGATACAATGAGATGAACGGAGGTGGGGGATCCGCGCCTTGCGCGGACCGCAGGGGGCTCGCTACTTGATGTGCGCCAGCTTTTTCGCTGAGGAAAACCGCGTGCCCGAGGAATTCTCGGCAATCATCCTGTACAGGAAGACGCCGGTCGGCAGGTCGTCACCGTGAAATGACGCCGTGTGGAGGCCGGGGGAGAACTGCCGGTCGACGAGCGTGAGGACCCTTTCTCCAAGCACGTTGAAGAGTTCGAGCCGTATGTGGCTCTCCTCGGGGATCGAAAAATTGATCACCGTTGAACCGTTGAAGGGGTTCGGGTAATTCTGCTCGAGGGTGTAAGCGGCCGGAATCGTCGCCGCGGGACCGCCCGTCGCGCCGAGGGAAAACGTCGTAGCGCCGCTGGTGGTCGATCCCGCGGGGGTATATCCGTCGATGCGTCCGCTTCCTTCGAGGGGGAAGCTGCGACCGTCGGCCGTCCGGAGGATGGCGCCGGAGTTCCGTGTCGCGATCGTCCACTCGATGGCCATCGGGAATCGCGCGTTGTCGATGGCGATCGGCAGCAATGCGGAGGAAGACGCCTCAGGCGTCAGGATGTCGACCATCGACCCACCGGCGACCGTCTGGAACCGTGCCGCGAAAACGGCCTCGGGGGGTGAGGGGGGCGACGGAAAGGAGAGTGTCGATGCGCCGTCGAACGAGAAGTAGATCGTCTGCCGCTCACCCGATGCCGACACGAAAACCAGTTCGTTCAGATTGGAATCCGGGTGAGGAACCGCATTCCCTGCCGCGGGATTGAGGCCGGAATTCGAGATGATGACCCTGCCCGCTTCGAGAGTGTTGACCCAGTATCCCTTGCCCGGCTCGATCTGGGCGGTGATGAAAGAGCCGTTTTCATAGCCGTAGACATACCGCGAGAGGATCCCGGTGGGTATGGTGCGCAGGTCCCCGACGGGGATTGCAACGGCGATCGACCCGATGAAATTCCACCCCTGGGCCACGTCCACCGTGTCCGCGAGGACGGTAGATCCGGCGATCCAGACGTCGTGCCCCTGCTTGAATTTGATCCAGTACCCGTCGCCCGGTGTGATCTCGTCCTCGATCACGTATTGCCCGTGGAAGCTGTACGCAGGGGTGACGCCGAGGGAGAAAAGGGCCCCGGTGCTCATGTCGGCGGACGTGATGGGCGCCGAAACGATGTTCCAGTTGCGGACCGCGGGGAACCGGAATGCCGTTGCGGAATAGGCCCCGAAGAGCACCTCGATGTCGTCGTCGTCGGCGTCGATCGACACGGAGTGGTTGACAGGCGAGAGCGGCAAGGTCTGGAGCCAGTCGGGCTTTGACGCAAGGCTGACGGAGTAATTTCCGAACGAGAGTTGTTCGAAGCTGAAAGTTCCCGAGGAGTCGGTAAGCGCTGTCGCCGACTCAGGCCCGGTGAGGGCAACGGTCCTGCCGGCGATCGGTAGTTCGCCCGGATCGAGTACCCGGTTCTGGTTGGCGTCGAAAAATACCTTTCCCTTGATCCTCGGGACGTCGGGCGGCGGAGGGGGTGGCGGCGGCGGGCTGTCCCCGAAGTCGAAATGCTTCCGGATCTGCGAGAAGAACCATCCCCTCCCTCCGGGCGGAATGTTTGCGGTAGAAGTATTCCAGACCTCATTGCCGAGGTTCCAGATACACACCCCGCCGAGCCCCATGCTGTCGACGACCTTCCTGGTCGCAATCACACCCGAATCCCTTCCGGGAAGCGAGAGCCACGTATAAATTCCTGTTCCGATTCGGGCCCAGTACGCCTGCGCAATCTGGTCGAAGAAGATACTGTCGTGGGGAAGCTGAGCCCACGTTGACCATTGATTGGCGAACGTAGCATTACTACCACCGCCAGATGTGCCAGAGGTAGATTGACGAATTTGGGATGCATTACCCCATCCACCGCCGTTGTAGTCCAGGCCGACATTGAGTTTGTTCATCGGCCAGCCGGCGGCATTGGCCCTGATGGCCTGCCTCTGCATCGACGGGGCGATGGCGTTGACGCCGCTTCCGATCGAATCGGTCGCGCCGCCAGTGCCGTTGTAGTATTTGTACGACTTCGGCGAGTTATCGAACGTCACTCTGCCCCACGCGTTATTGTTGTAGTCGTACGTCATCATGTTGACGAACTCCACGGTATTCCTGATGGTGGCAGAGCTCCAGGAAATGGTATGCGAGAGGCTCGCCGTCAGCACGATGTACGGGGGTTTCGACGGGTCGTTTCCGGACTTCCTCGTCTGGAGCGAGTCGTATAACCGGGAGAAGAAGGCGCCGATGTTGGTCGCTGAATACGAACCCTCGAAGTCGAACTCGATGAAGTCCATCTTGTGGGCGTCGACGTACCCGAGGTAAGTGGTGATCCAGTTGTCCCAGCTAGCGGGATCGCCGACCATCGAGACGAGGGCGCCGTCGGACGACCCTCCGACCGTGATGCCTGCGAATACACCCGATTCGTGCGCCCTTTTCGTAAAGGCCCCGAACTGGTTGATATAATACGATTGAGGAGGGGCGGAACCGTTGGCTGCGAAGAGGCCAAGGTGAGTCAGGGCGTCCCAGGGGAGGCTGTCCGCGGGAATGTCGCCGCCGGAATAAGGGGCGGGCCATTTGGTGTCGTCGAAAGTCACCCAACCGAACACCATTTTCCCTGCCGCGGCGGCCTGATGGTGCTGGGTGAGGATCAGTACGGCGGCCAGAAGGATACCCCGCAGAATGGGGGCGGTGAACCGGCTGGTCTGTCGCCGCGTTGATGCATCATAGTTGACGGCTGACCCGTGAACAATGGGTGAATTGGCCTGATTTATAGTCAAATGATTTCCTCCGGATTCAATATAAGCTGAGTGGTGTATGACCGGCTCTGTCCAGTCGAAGTACATTAACGATATCCAAAAATCCCGTCAAATTCAAGAGGTTTTTTCCCCTTCGCCCCCGGAAATCCCCCCCATCCGGTTGTAACATTGATTCCGGGTGATTCGGCCGGAATCGGGGGGGAAGGTCAACGGAGGTTCGCAAAAAATATTCAGTAATTCGAGCTACACCTTTGGGGTCTCACTTGATAAGGAGCATACTAATGGTCTGTGTGAACGATGATGCAGACCCTTCGAGATCCCTTGCCTGGAGCCGCAGGAAGTAGGCGCCGCTCGGGAGCGGTGAACCCGCTTCGTTCGTGCCGTTCCAAACCGCCTCTTTATAGCCCATCTCCTCAACACCGTCCCTCAGGAGCGCCACAACCTGCCCGAAAACGTTATAGACCGTCATCGTGACGTACGATTCCGAGGGGAGGGAATAGTTGAATTTCGTCTCCGGATTGAATGGATTGGGATAGTTTTGGGAGAGGGCGTACTCCCCGGGCACAGCGTTGCCGGAGACCTCGATCGCGAGTGAATCCGGTGGGCCGTCCGCAGGGGTGATGACCACGTATCCCGAAAAGACGCCCTTCGTCGTTGTCGAGATGCTCAGGCGAAACTGGAGGCTGTCGTTCGATTCGATGACCGCCGACGAAGGGGCCACGCCGATGGAGGCGTGCGTGGTCGTCACGGAATTGAGCGTCAGCGGGAGGTCGCCGTCGTTCGAGACATAGAAGCTGTCCGACGCGACATCCTCGGGCGGCACCGGTTTGACGTCGATGCGGCCCCGGGAAAATCTCCCCTTCGGCCGCCTTGCGCCGGTCCCGCGGAGCTGGATCGTGTCGCGGCGTGTGACCGTCCCGATCGTCGAGATGACCAGGTCGTTCTCGGTGGCGCGCCTGTCGGGCGTGAAGACGACGTACATCTTCCTGCTCGATTTCGGCCCGATCGTCCTTTGGTCCATCCGGGCGGTGAAACGGCCCGACGTTGTCCTGATTTCGGCGATCTCGATCGGAACGTCGTTGTCGTTGGTGACGCTGACCGAATCTGATTTTTCGTCGCCGATCCCGACCGTCCCGAAATCGACCATCAACCGGTCGTATTTTATAGCCAGGATACCGGACCCTGTCGTGTCCGTCCCGCCGCCCGAGCCGGTCGTGTCCGTCCCGCCGGCCGAGCCGGTCGTGTCCGTTCCCCCACCCGAGCCGGTCGTGTCCGTTCCCCCACCCGACCCCGTGGTATCCGAGAGGCGGAGGAACTTCAACTCGTCGAGGTGGTATGTCACGGGGGTGCTGAGAAAATTCTGGACCGTCACCTGGTGGATGACGTGATTGTCGGGATTGAGACTGCTCACCGGGATCGTGTACGTCGACCACCTGCCCACGGGGACGGAGTTGAGCATCGCGAAGCCGAACTGCTCGCCGAGGTCGTTCTGGAGTTCGACCCTGAGCGTCGCCACGGCTTCAGGAAACACGCTCAATCGCAGTTCGTCGTTGTTCCCCACCGTCAGCGGAACCGGGCTGCCCCAGCTGCCGCTATGGAGACTCACGGCCCCCCACGCGCCCTGGACGGCCTTGATGGAATTGGAGCCGTCATAGACCCGCTCGGTCGACTGGAACGTGATCGACGAGCCCCACGAACCGTTGACCCACGGCGACGCGACCGCGTCCTCATAGACAATGATCGAATCGGTGGCGGTCCCTCCTCCGGGTATGCTGTCGACCGGAGGCGGGGGAGGAGGCGGCGGGGGAGGAGGCGGCGGAGGCGGTGGCGGCGGAGGTGGTGGCGGCGGAGGTGGAACGACCCCGAGCAGGTACTTCCTCATCTGGTTCGTGAGCCAGTTGCGTTCAAGATTGGGGTAACCTGACACCGGGAAGCGCCCCGTCCCGAGGTACGATTCGCTCAGGTCCCAGATCATGATCCCGCCGATCCCGAGGTCCCGGGCTAGTTTGACGTGATGGTAAAACGTTGAATCCTGCCCTGGTCCGCCGGCATACCCGATGAACCGGTCTTCGGCGCTCCCGGGTTTGTCGATGCTCAGAAAATACGCCTTCGCCGTGTCGTCCCAGTGCCGGATGGCGGCCGAGGCGGTGTCGAGGTACTCCTTGTAGAATACGTCGAACTTGTAATCGACCTCGAACACCGGTGCCGTACTCCACGCCTGCCGGGGCCATGTGGCGCCGCCGGCCCAGGTGCCGGAACCTCCGGTGGCCATCCCGGCCATGAAGTCGATGCCGACGACGACCTTTCCCGCCGGGAACCCGGCAGCGGTCATCTGAAGCGCCTGCCGCTGAGCGGTGGCCATCTCCTGTCCTCCCCCGGGCATCCGGTCGACGATCACATTATTGATGCGCGAATAAGGCGCGTAATCATAATAAACCATTTCCGTCCAGTCCCCGATTTTATCGTAGGACATCAGCATGATGAACTCCAGGTATGGAGCGACCTGCTTCCAGAGGTTCGCCTGAGCGCTTCCCCCCCCGGGGTTGATATCGGCGGTCTGGATCGGGTGTCTGGAGGGATCGTACGCCGCCTGCATCGTCTGGAAGGAGTCGTGTAGTGCGCGGATCACGGGGAAGAGGATGGTCGTGTCACTCGTGCCGAAGGGCTCCCAATCCCAGTCGATGCCGTCGTAGCCATAGGTTCGGACGGCGGCGAGGATCGTGTTGACCGCAGTCGCCCGGTTGGCTGCCGAGAGCCCCGTGGTGAAATACCCATCGGACCCGGAACCGCCAATGCAAAGTAAAACAGGCTTTCCGTGCGCGTGGACGATGTCGTTCAAGGGTTTACGTCTCGAAGTGACGAGGTTGTTCCATATGATCGAGCTCCCATTTGTGGCAAAACCGGCCGCAAATGAGACATAATGGGTCATTGTGTTGAAATCGATGCTGTCGACCGGCATATCACCGTAGTTGCCGTCGGTGCCGGAGCCCATATGAACATCCCAGGAGGGGACGTGGGCGGCCACAATCATCGTGGGGTCGGACGAAGCTGAGTTATCCGATTGACCCGATTTCTGTGAGAGTGAAAGTGTGGATGTGAGGAGTGTGAGGGAGAGGATGAAAGCGAGGGAGTTGCCTTTTGCCATTTGATATTTCGTCAATAGAGTTTCCTCCAGGAATATTGATGGATGAAGAGCCGGTGATCATCTCAGATCACCTGCATACTCAATGACGATATCAAATTATCTCAAGACATTCAAGAACTATTTCCCGTATGAGGATGATATTTCAATAATTTATCTCCATAAAAATCCGAATCGGGTAAATCGCGAAATTATTTTACTGCATATCCACGGAGCTTCGCAGAAATTGTCATTACGTTCCTGCGAAGCTCCCGTGGTTTCGTCCGAGGTTATTTGATCAACAGCATGCTTCTTGTGCTCGTGAACGTGGTTCCGGATCCTTCGATATCACGCGCGTCAAGCCTGAAGAAATACGCGCCGCTCGGTACCGATGCGCCGTCGTTCGACTTCCCGTTCCAGATCACCTCTCCGGTCCCGCCGTTCTCGATCCCGTCCCTGAGGATGGCGACCTCCTGCCCGAAGACGTTATACACGATCATCCGTACGTACGACTGTGAGGGCAGGGTATAATTGATTCTGGTCTCAGGGTTGAACGGGTTCGGATAATTCTGCGACAATGCATAGGCTCCGGGCGTGGTGCCGGCGATGGCATCCATCTCGATCCCGATCGAGTCCGGAGCGCCCGTCGTGGGTGTCAGAATCACATAACCCGAGACGGATTTGCCATTTTTGGGCGAAATACTCAATCTAAAAAGGAGGCTGTCGTTGGCCGGTATGACAGCCGTCGCCGGTGACACCTCGATTGCGGCGTGGGTCGTTGTGACGGAACTAAGGTTGAGTGAGAGGTCCCCGTCATTCGTCACATAGAAGCTGTCCGAAACCATGCCGTCTTCGGGCGGCGGCGGGACAACGATGGTGCCACGCGAGTACCGGCTCCGGCCGCGCTTGGCCCCGGTGCCGCGTAATCGGACTGTGTCGACCCGCGTGACGGCGCCGGCGAAGGAGATCACCAGGTCGGTCTCGGTGGCCCGCCGGTCTGGTTTGAACCCGAGGTACAACTTCCGACTCGATTTTGCGGCAATCGACGTCTGATCCAATCGGGCAGTGAAACGGCCCGATGTGGTCCGCAAGTCGGTGACGACGACGTCGAAATCGTTATCGTTTATGACCTGGACAGAGTCGGTTTTTTCATCGCCGATACCGACGTCCCCGAAATCGACGAACAGCCGATCGTACTTGAGCGTGGGCGTCACGGTGGTGTCCTCGACGACTGTCGTGTCGACGACCGTCGTGTCGTTCGAGGTGATGAACTTCATCTCGTCGAGATGGTAGGTCACCGTCCGGTTGAGGTAATTCTGGACCGTGACCTGGTGGACCACCAGGTTGCCGGGATTGAGGTCCTGTACCGGCAGGACGTACGTCGACCACACGCCCGCGGGTACCTGCTCGAGCATCGCGAACCCGAAGGTCTCGCCCAGGTCATTCTGCAGCTCGACCCTGAGCGTGACGAGCGATTCCGGGTAGACCGTGAGGCGGAGATTGTCGCCGGCCGCTGCGTTCACCGGGACGGGACTTGCCCAACTCCCGCTGTGGAAGCTCACGGCGCCCCAGGCGGCCTGCACCGCCTTGACGGCCGCGGTTCCGGCGTATACCCGCTCCGTTGACTGGAAATTATTCGTCGAACTCCACGAACCGTTGATCCACGGCGACGCGATTGCTTCCCCGTACACCGCCATCGCAGACCCGCCCGCGGGGATGGTGTCCGGCGGCGGGGGTGGGGGCGGCGGCGGGCTGGTCAGCCACACTCCGATGTCCCTTCTCGTCTCCAACCCCGAGA
>JANNFI010000062.1:0-4091 GCA_031379665.1 Ignavibacteria bacterium | reverse complement strand
GGATTTTCCATCAGCGTGATTCCTCAATGGTTGACATACGATGCGAGGCTCCATGGACGCCGTCCCCTGGATGCTCGGATATCCGGAGGATTTCCTGCAGTACCTCCTCGGGTGTTGGGATCATCCCCCCCATCCTGCCATAGAAATGCACCGGCGCCGCGCCCTCGATCCCCAGGCGGACGTCCTCGACCATCTGTCCGGAATTCATCTCGACGACCAGCGCCGCACGCAGGGAATCGCGCATCTCCCCGAGCACTCCGTATGGATACGGCCAGAGTGTGATCGGCCGGAGGAGGGCCACGTTCTTCCCCATCCCCCTGGCGAGCTCGACGGCCTTGTGGCAGATGCGCGCCGCGAGCCCGTAGGCAACGACGAGGATCTCGGCGTCCTCCGGATGGACCAGCTGGTAGCGGACTTCGTTCTCCGTAATCGTCTGGTATTTCCTCTGCAGGTGGCGGTTGATCTCCTCCATCTGCTCCGGCTTGATGTGGAGAGAGGTGATGATGTTCCGTTCCCTGTCTTTCGTCTTACCGGTGGTCGCCCAGGGTTTCGGGGGGATATGGTCCGCCGGGTCGTAGTCGGGGAACTCGACTTTTTCCATCATCTGCCCGAGCGCA
This sequence comes from Ignavibacteria bacterium, assembly GCA_031379665.1. Lineage (GTDB taxonomy): Bacteria > Bacteroidota > Ignavibacteria > UBA10030 > SZUA-254 > SZUA-254. The sequence continues at coordinate 3,474 of JANNFI010000062.1, read as the reverse complement.
CCGTCGGCCAGGATCATCACCGGGTTGCGGTACTTGTCGGCGAGGTCGAACCCGAGGAAGACCAGGTCGGACATTTCCTGGACGCTCGCCGGCGCCAGCACGATCAGCCGGTAGTCGCCGTGGCCGCCGCCTTTGGTCGCCTGGAAGTAGTCGCCCTGGGCCGGCTGGATGGTCCCGAGGCCCGGGCCGCCGCGATTTACGTTCACGACCAGGCAGGGAAGCTCGGCGCAGGCGATGTACGAGAGCCCCTCCTGCATCAGGCTGATGCCCGGGCTCGACGACGACGTCATCACCCGCGCACCCGCTCCCGCTCCGCCGTAGACCATGTTGATGGCGGCCAGTTCGCTCTCCACCTGCATCACGACCATTCCCCTCTGCCTCGCCTCGGCGGCGAGGTACTCGAGGACTTCCGACTGGGGAGTGATGGGGTAACCGAAGTATCCCTGGCACCCGGCGCGGATCGCCGCCTCGGCCAGCGCTTCGTTCCCCTTCATCAGGCGTAGTTCCTTCCGGCTGCTCACAGGTCCACCTTCCCTTCCGGCATCTCGTCCACCGTGATCTTGATGTTCGCCCGCACGTTCGACACGACGGCCACGACTTCCCGCCTGCCGGGATTTCCGGCCGATTTCTTCGGCGTGCGGTACACCGTAATCACGGCGTCGGGGCAGACGAGCGCGCAGTTCTCGCACCCGGTGCAATTGTCCCGGATGAGCACGGCGTAATGATATCCCTGGCCGTTGAGCTTGTCCGAGAGTTGAAGGCTCTCCTGCGGACACGCCTCGATGCAGAGTTCGCACCCCTTGCAGGTATCGATGTCGACATTGATGGTCCCTCTGACTGCTGGCATTGATTCTCCTCGGTTTTTACATCGGGCGCTTAACGAACGCCTTGATTTCTTGGTGCAGCATCGGATACTTCGTATCCACCATCGTTTCGTCCTTCGACGGAAGATGGACTGCCGCGACCGCGTCGTCCAGCGTCCATACCATTGCGTACTGGTGTGCGTCCAACCTGAACTGATACACCTTCGCTTCCTTCGACGCCTGGCCAACCTGAATCCGGACCGCCGGGCGTGGGGTGATCTCGATGTTGCGGTAATCCCCCATCTCGGGAATGATCACCTGTATTTTTTGGGCCCCTCCGCGGCGCTCGTCGTACCGACCGAGGAGGATTCCGTAGTGCGATGGGATGGTCGGATCAAAGACCAGCGGCGACCCCTCCAGCATCACCATCCCCGTCATTCCCTGGCCGTCGTAGATGGTGACGTACTCACCTTTCACCACGACGCGGTGGGCGGGCAGCCCATTCGCGCTCTCATTGAAAATTTCACCGGTCGTGACCCCCGGACGGGTTGTCGCCTCGCGGTCGGGAAGAGTGCCCACCCCCTCGATGTTATCGTCGAAGCTACCCTCCTCGATCATGATCTCGTCGGTCCACGCCAGGGTGTCTCCCTTGAATCCGTGGAACGTGGATTTGGTCATCTGGGCCCGGGCCCCCACGGCCAGGAGGCCCAGAAGAGCCATCGTTACGACTATAGCCCATTTCGTGCGCATAGAGCTCCACCTCCTTTCGATTTCACCTCACCGCCCGTCGCCCCGGGTGAGTTCAGGGTTCCGCCTCCGTCAGCCGACCTTCCTGAATCCAGGTGGTGATCTCGTAGATGCTCGGAATTCTGCCCTCGAAGTTGACCTGCTCGTCCACCATCAGCGTCGGCGTCCGCGCGATCCCGTACTCCAGCATCTCGTAAGCGTCAGAGATCCAGTGCACCCCGATCGACGGATCGATCGCGGTGACCGCGGCCGTCACGTTGAGCAGGGCCTGTCGCGACTTCAATCCGGGTAAACCGAATACGTTGACTTTCATTGAGTTTCCACCAGGGCCGGGCGTTCCTGCCTCGCTCGCGCCGCCGGGAGCCCTCCCCCCCCGAGGCTCTGGGCTTCGTAGACGGCCATGGCGGTGATGTTGACGATGTCGCTCACGTCACTCCCCGGCGTGATGAGGTAGACCGGCTTCCTGATTCCGAGGAGGATCGGCCCCACGGCCGTCATCCCCCCGAGATGCGCGAGGAGTTTGTAGGCGATGTTCGCCGAGGTCAGGTCGGGGCAGATCAGGACGTTGGCCCCCTGCTTCAACGGGCTGAACGGGAAGACCTCCGAGAGGAGGTCCGGCGAGACGGCCGTGTCGGCCTGCATCTCGCCGTCCACCGCGAGCCCGGGGGCCCTGCTCCTCAACAGCTCTACTGCCTTGCGGACCTTGAGTATGAGCGGGTGATCGGAGCTCCCGAAGTTGCTGAACGAGAGCATCGCCACCCGCGGCTCGATGTCGAGCTTCCTGACGTGGTCGGCAGCGAGCATTGCGATCTCGCAGAGGTCCTCCGCCGTCGGCTCGATGTTGACCGTCGCATCGGCGATGAAGACCGTCTTGTTCTTGAGCACCATCATATAGAGGCCGGCGATCTTGTTGACCCCGTCCTTCTTCCCGATGATCTGAAGTGCGGGTTTCACCGTCCCCGGGTAGTGTTGCGTCAGCCCCGAGATCAGGCCGTCCGCGTCGCCCGCGGCCACGCTCAGCATCCCAAAGATGTTGTGCGTCTTGACGTGCCGCTCGGCGTCGAACCTCGTCACGCCCTTGCGTTGCCTCATCTGGTAGTACGCTGCGACGTAGCTCTCGAACTTCGCCGACTTCGACGGGTTGACGATTTCCACGCCGCGGCTCTCGAGTTCCAGCCCGAGGTGGCTGGCTTTCTGCCGGATCAGTGTCCTGCTGCCGAGGAGGATCGGCTGCGCGATTTTCTCATCCACGATGATCTGCGCCGCCTGCAGGATCTTCTCTTCCTCGCCTTCGGGAAAGACGATCCGCTTCGGAGCGACCTGCGCCTTGTGCACGAAGAAACGCATCACCTCGCGCCCCTTGCCGAGGCGCGCCTCAAGCCGGTCGCGGTATTCCTCGAAATCCGCGATCGGGGTCTTCGCGACCCCTGTTTCCATCGCCGCGCGCGCGACCGCCGTCGCCTCCTGGAGGAGGACACGCACGTCGAACGGCTTTGGTATGATATACTCGCGCCCGAACTCTATCTTCCCGCCGCCGTATGCCCTCTGCACCGCGTCCGGCACCGGCTCCTTGGCGAGAGCCGCAAGCGCCTTCGCCGCAGCAACCTTCATCTCGTCGTTGATGGCGCTAGCCCTTACGTCGAGCGCCCCGCGGAAGATGTAGGGGAAGCCGAGGACGTTGTTGACCTGGTTGGGGAAGTCGGAGCGACCGGTGGCCATTATGACGTCGCTCCGGGCCGCGACCGCCTCGTCGTAGGTGATTTCCGGGTCGGGGTTGGCCATCGCGAAGACAATCGTGTCGTCCGCCATCGACTTCACCATCTCACGGGTGACGATGTCGGCCGATGAGACGCCGCAGAAGACGTCAGCTCCGCGCATCGCGTCGGCGAGCGACCTGGCGTTGGTGTCGGCCGCGAAGAACTCC
>JANNFI010000038.1:0-48400 GCA_031379665.1 Ignavibacteria bacterium | reverse complement strand
GAACTTGAAGGGCTTGCCGGGCTTCGCCAGCCTGGCGGGGTCGAGCTCCTCGACGCGGCCGCAGAGTACCCGGGCGTTCGAAAGCGCCAGGTTGGCAACGATGTCGGTCACGGCCTTCATCTTTTTTTGTATAGAGTCGATAATGGTGACGTTGATGTCCGGGTAAAAGATTGCCAGCCGAATTCCCGGCAACCCACCGCCGCACCCGACGTCGAGGAGCGTCGAGCGGCCGGCCAACTGATAACTGAAGAGAAACGAAACGGAACCGACGATCTGCCTGATGAATACGTCGGAGGTATCCCGCCGCGAGACGAGATTGATTTTTTCATTCCAGGCGAGGAGCAACCGTTCGTACTCGAGGAGCTTGCTTACTTTTTCATCGTCGAGGACGAGGCCGTTCAGCTCGAAAAGGTCCCGTACCTCAGCGGACGTCATATTTATAGGAGGCTCTTAACATACTGTTATTATTTGATATACGACGATGCATCATCACGTGGAACAGGCGCGCGCTCATTTCCTGAGATGCACCATCAGTACCGAGATGTCCGATGCGGTTACGCCACTGATGCGCGACGCCTGGCCGATCGAGGCGGGCCGCACCTTCTTCATCTTCTCACGTCCCTCGCTTGAGAGCGAGTTGATGGTCGCGAAGTTGAAGTCGCCCGGGATCGCCATACCCTCGTAGAGTTCGAACCTCTTCACCTCGTCCTCCTGCCGGCGGAAGTACCCTTCGTATTTCAAATCGATGTCGACCTGCTGAACGATCTCGTCCCTGAGTTTTTCACTGCCGAGGGCCCGGATTTTTGAGATCGCCGGGACGCCGTCCGCGAATCCTGAAGATATGAATTCTGCGGTATCTATTTCAGGCCGCCGGAGTACCTGCGACATCTTTTCCGATTGTGGGAGAGTCGACGACCCTGACTTCTTCAGGAACGGGTTGATCCGGGCCGGGGGCGCCTGGGTTTCCCTCAGCCCCGCCAGAGCCCCTTCGATGAGCTCTTCTTTTAGCAGGAGCCGGTCGTACACGGCCGCGGGCAGGAGCCCGAGCGCCCTCCCATGCTTCATCAGCCTCCGGTCGGCGTTATCCTGCCGGAGGAGCAGGCGGTATTCCGCCCGGGACGTAAACATCCGGTATGGTTCATCGGTGTTTTTATTGACCAGGTCGTCTACGAGGACGCCGATATAGGCCTCAGATCGCCTGAGGATCAACGGAGGCCGCTCCCGAACCTTGAGGGCGGCATTGATGCCGGCCATAAGGCCCTGCGCGGCCGCCTCCTCATACCCGGATGTTCCGCAGATCTGCCCGGCCAGGAAGAGCCCGGAAACATCCTTCGACTCGAAGGTCAGCTTCAGTTGATTCGGCGGGAAATAATCGTACTCGACGGCATAACCTGCTCTGAGCATTTTCACATTGGCGAGGCCCGGGAGCGAGCGTAGGCCCCGCTCCTGGACATCGGCCGGTAACGACGTCGAGAACCCGTTCACGTAGACGATGTCGGATGAATACCCTTCGGGTTCGAGAAAAATCTGGTGCGCTTCCCTCTCTGCAAATCGAACGATCTTGTCCTCTATGGATGGGCAGTATCTTGGTCCGCCCCCCTTGATCCGCCCGGTGAACATCGGGGATCTATCGAATCCCGTACTCAAAATCTCGTGGGTCGCCATCGAGGTATGAGTGATGTACATATCTATTTGTTTATTAAGGACTTGCTCGTTTTGAAATGAGAACGGCGCCGGAATCGGATCGGGGGGCTGGACGCTGACTTCTGAGAGATCTATCGATGCGAGCGACACTCGTGGCGGAGTACCAGTCTTCAACCTCCCGCTTCCAATTCCATATTCGGCCAGGCAAGAGGTAATGCCGGTTGCGGCTGGTTCCCCAAATCTGCCGCCTTCAAGGCTCTGCATCCCGGTATGCATCAACGCCCGGAGGAATGTCCCCGCACAGAGCACTACAGTTTTGCACTCGATTAATCGACCGCCGGTAGTAAGAATCGACTCAACTGAGAATCCAATACCACCATCCGCAGGACGGCAATTTATCCTCTGAATTCCATCCTCGAGGATATCCAGTCCAGGCTCTCTTGATAGGCGGGACTGTGCTTCCAGGGAGTAGAGTTCCCGGTCATTCTGACACCTGGGAGCCCGGACGGCCGGCCCCTTCGACGTATTCAACATCTTGAAATGGATCCCGGTCGCATCGGCAATCTTTCCCATTTCACCACCCAGGGCATCGATCTCCCTTACAAGCTGGCCCTTTGCCGTGCCCCCGATCGCCGGGTTACAGGACATCCTCCCTATGGCCTCCCGGGACATCGTTACTAGTAGCGTATTACACCCCATCCGAACCGCTACCAGACACGCTTCGATCCCGGCATGGCCACCACCGATGACAATTACTTCATATTTGGCGTTTTTGGCCATTTTAAGCTGTTCCACGTGAAACAAATGCCTACTTTCCGATGCAAAACCTTGAAAAAACGTTATTTAAGACCTCTTCGGAGAGATCCACTCCCACAACATGAGAAAGGTGCCTTAGGGCTGATCTCAGGTCTACAGCAAGTAATTCAGGGGTCAATCCGTTATCGATACCCTGAAGTACCAAATCCAATGAATTCGATACTCTCACCAGGTTCTCCTTTTGCCTTAAGCTATTGACGATAATGGCCTCTCCCTGGGTATGAATTTTCGGATCCCCCATAGCCCCTGAAATCCTCTCCTCCAGCTCCGCGATTCCAAGGCCAGTTTTCGCAGATGTCACCACGACGTGTTGCCCACCAAGCTGATGGCTCAAAATATCGATTTTTTGCTGACTTGAGAGGTCTGCCTTATTAATAACCACCAGAACATTATCTGGTTTTGCGCTCCCAACGTACTTCTCCAGGAGGGTATGAACGTCCTGGGAGCTCAGGTCCTCGCGAACATCAATGATCAAGAGTATGAGATCGGCGAATTGTATTTGCTGCCTGGTTCGCTTTATCCCCTCCGCTTCAACAGGGTCGTGAGTCGTACGAAGACCGGCCGTATCCACGACGTTGAACTTCATTCCATTGATGGAAATCGATTCCTCGATGGTGTCTCTCGTCGTACCGGAAATTTCCGTCACGATGGCCCTATCCTCTCGCACCAGGGCGTTGAGGAGGCTCGATTTACCGACGTTGGGGGGGCCTACGAGAACGACCCTGATCCCATCCCGAAATATCTTCCCAAGTTCAAAAGAATCAATAAGTTGGGTAGTGGAGAGTGTCAGGTCCTGGACTTCGTTCCGGAGGGTGCCCCGGTCGATGAATTCCATCCTTTCTTCCGAGAAATCGAGTTCGAGCTCGAGTGTCGAACAGAGGTCTACGATCCTCTGGCGCATCCCGTTGATCTTTCCGGAGAGGGTGCCCCGGAGCTGGGCGAGTGCCAGATCGTGGGAAGCGCGAGAACTGGCGTTGATCAGATCGGCGACGGCCTCGGCCTGCGAGAGATCGAGGCGGCCATTCAGGAAGGCGCGCCTGGTGAACTCGCCGGGCCCGGCCGGCCTCGCGCCTTTTTCCACCAGCAATGCAAAGATTTTTTTTGCTACGAACACGGAGCCGTGGCAGCTGATCTCCACGACGTCCTCAGTAGTGTAGGAATGCGGAGCCTTGAACACGGTCACGAGCGCTTCATCCAGGATCGAACGCTCATCGTTACCGATTCTCCCGAAGTGGACGGTGTTCGACGCGGCCGAGGATATTTTCACCGATCCCCGAAAGATTTCATCGGCGATCCGAATCGACTCAGGCCCGCTCAGGCGGAGCACGGCAATCCCGCCGGTGCCGATGGGTGTAATAATGGCGGAAATTGTGTCGTTTTCTGGCGTTTTCATTGGAAAAAATTGGAGAGGGCAGGGACGAATTTAGGAAAGATTGGAGGGAATTACAATACGCGGTCTCGAGCGGAAAATGCTGGTGTCGCACCAAGGGGGGATGTTCCGGGAATCGGAGGTGATGCGGGAGGTGATGCGGAGGCGGTGCAGGAGGTGATGCGGCAACTGGTGAGGATCGTCGATCGGGCGGTGAAGCGCGACCAGACGCGCGGGTGGATCTATTTTCGGGTGCGTTCGAACCGCGCGATGAGCCGCATAACTAGCGACACGATTTCCCGACGCTCGGCGGGAAGAGATTTGAGGTACCCTGCGGAAGTCGTTGCCCCGGCTTTCTTCACGGGGCGTGTTCCTTTCCGTGCGTTCTCCCGAATTCCTCCTCAGCGCTTCGGTGCCTGGGGAAGGTTTTTGGCCAACCGGGCGATGAACCCTCCACCGCCTTTTTTCTCATCGACCTTCCGGAGTGGATCGTCCTTGTGCTTCTTGTTCACGTACGACTGCTGAATGATCGAAAGCAGATTGAACATGAAATAGTAGAGGTTCAACCCCGAGGGGAAGCTGTTGAAGAGCAGGGTCATCATCACCGGCATCATCCAGATCATCATCTTCTGTTTCGGGTCCTTGACGCTCATCTTCTGCTGGATGAACATCGTGACGCCCATCGCGAGCGCGAGCCCCGATATTTTGTCGACGCCGAAGAGGGGTATCTTGAACGGCAACTCGAAAATTACGTCCGGCGTGGCGAGGTCGTGGATCCACCAGATGAAGCCGGCCTGGCGCAGCTCGATGGTGGAGCTGAACACCGACCAGAGCGCGTAGAGGATCGGGAGCTGCAGGATCATCGGCAGGCATCCCCCGGCCGGGTTCACGCCGTATTCCTTGTAGAGCCGCATCACCTGCTTGTTCATTTGCTGAGGGTCGTCCTTGTACTTCTCCCTGACCTCGGTCATCATCGGCTGCAGCGCCTGCATCTTCTGCATCGACTGCATGCTCGACTTGGTGAGGGGGTAGAGGATTACCTTGATGATGAAGGCGAAGATGATCAGCACGACGCCGTAGTTCGGTATGAACCAATGGAGGAACTGGAAGACCGGAATGATGAAGTACTGGGAGATCGGCCTGATGACCCAGACCCACCCCAGGCTCATGATGCGGTCGAGCTCAACGTTCAGCCCGCGCACGATGTCGTAATCGAGCGGGCCGAGGTAGAGGCTGTGGCGGTCCTCGTCGACCGTCTTGCCGATGAACGGCATCTCGAGGCCGACGGTGTACGATTCGATCACGCCCTCGTCGGGCGCGCCCACTCGTGAACCCTCGAGGAAGGCGCCCTGGCTTTCCTTCAGGCGGGGGATGAGGGCGACGACGAAATACTTGTTCCGGATCCCGGTCCAGGCGACGCGCCCGGAGAGGAGCTGCTTGACCGGTTCGCCGATGGCGGCGGCGTCGATCTCGATTTCCTCGCCGCCGGAGAACGCCGCGGCCTTCGAGAAGGTCGCCTCGTCCACGCTGTTGTGCTCGAAGTACCGTAGCCCGTTCTCCCAGGAGACGACGTACTTGAAGTTGGAGATGATCTCCTCCATGTTGACGAAACGGTAGGAGACGTCCACCTCGTAGCTGTTCCCGCGGAAGAGGAGCGTCTTCACGATGGAGCTCCGTTCGTTCACCCGGAGCGTATAGACGATCTTGATCGAATCATCGGCGTCGAGTTTCACAACCGAGCCGCCCCGATGCGTCGTCGTGAAATAGAGCGCCCTGGTGTTGATCTGTTTTCCGTCGCGGGAGAGGAAGAAGAGGTTGGGCGCCCCGCTCTCCGAACGGTCGAAGTAGGCCGTGGGATGGCCGTTCCAGGAGGAGTAGTTCTTCAGTTCCCAGTACGAAATGCCCCCGCCGAGGTTCGACAATTCGGCCTTGAAGAGGTCCGATTCGACGTTGATGGTCCGCCTCTCGCCGGTGGCGGTCGACGAGAAGTACTGCCCCAGGGAATCGGGGTCGGATTGGTCTTGCGACCCGGCCATCCCCGCCGATGGCGCTCCCTTCACAGTTTCCGGTTCGGATGCGGGCCGCCGGGCGCTCACCGCCGCGGAGTCGGCGCCGGTCCCGGGTTGCACGGGGGGCGGCGCGTTCATATACATCCAGACCATCAGGACGAGCCCGATGAGGATGAAACCTACGACTGTGTTACGATCCATTATGACTTCTCAGGCTGTGTGATGGAAACCGTACCGGGCTCCCCTATGGGACCGGATCGAAACCTCCGGGATGGAGGGGATGACAGCGCAGGATCCTCCGCGCGGCGTACCAGACGCCCTTCAGGGGACCGTACTTCTCCACGGCACCGGCGGCATAATGCGAGCAAGTGGGGTAAAACCGGCAGTTGTTCCCCGGTATGAGGGGGGAGATGATTCGCTGATAGAACCGGATGAGGCCTATGAAGACGATCGTCACGTGTATCGTTCTTTAATCTTATGCAGAAGCCCGGAGATTTCCTCACGGACGATGCCGATGGTGACGGTCCCGGTCGGGACCCGCGTCCTGGGGGACCAGAGGAAGACCACGTTCAGCGTACCGTCGAGGTGGAGGCCGGGTGTGAGCAGAATCGATTTATCGAGCCGGTACGACTCGCGGATGAGGCGCTTGAGGCGGTTGCGTACATTCGCCCTGCCGACGGCCTTCGGAACCACGGCCGCCATCCGGACCCCGCCCGGTGTGCCGTCGGTGGCGGGAGTAGTGAGGATCAGGCCCTGGATGAGACCCGAGCGGATCCGCGTGCCCCGCTCGAAGAGCTGTTCAAAATTCCGTTTACCCCGAATGATCTCCGATTTCTTCAGAGTGCGACGCAACGCGACGCCCCGGTCTACTTCTCATCGCTGACGGTCAGCTTCCGTCGTCCCTTTTTCCTCCGGCGGGCCAGGACTTTCCTCCCGTCCTTCGTTTTCATTCTTTCCCGGAAGCCGTGCTTGTTCTTCCGCTTCCGATTGCTGGGCTGAAACGTGCGTTTCATTTCCTGTTGCTCCTGTAAGGGTGACCGATAAATGAAAAAAGGATTGTCGCTCACAATCCTTTATTGTGAATCCTTCCGGGTGAAGCGTGTCAATATAGGGATTTTCAGTTTTAAACACAAACCCCGGAAAATGTTATTTCTAATGAATTTTTAATGATAATGCGGATAATTTCCCTTGCCAGCGGGAGAATTTCTTCTTATCATTGGTGTCGGGGGAGCCGATCTTTTACTGTTGAAAAGTTGTGGACAACACTCACCTTCTTCCATCGAACTTCCTTTCCACGTCACTTTCACGCCGGGAACACACTACAAAATCATCCATTTTAAGTTTTTTATTAAAGGTTTGGACTAAGTGACTGGTTTTCGTGTTATCCACACCAAGCCCGTTAAATTGTGAACAATGCTGTGGATAAGTTGTGGAAGAAGCTCGGATGTATACGTTAAGAGACTGTAAATATTATACTTACGTTAATGGAATTTGACCAACAAACCGATAATCCGGCGATGATCCCGGTTGAGCCTGTGCCGGTCGAAACGGTCGCCCTTGAGTGCTGGTCGAGATGCCTCGATATCATCCGCGGACGGGTGAACAGCCAAAGCTACAAGACCTGGTTCGAGCCGATCCAGGCGCTGAAGCTCGACGCTGATCATTTTTACCTCCAGGTCCCGAGTCAGTTTTTCTCTGAGTGGCTCGACGAGCATTACGTCCCGCTCATCAAGGAGGTCTTCGCCCAGGTGACCGGACGTGAAATCGAGACCCACTACCTCATCCGCACCGAGGAACGGGAGGACGTTGCCACCGCCGCCGAACCGGCCGAACAGGGGATCACCCCGTTCGTCAGGCCAGCGCAACGCCCGAGCGAGCCGGCAACCCTCTCCGCGGGCACGGGAACGCTCCATCGCGCGATCATGCCGACGCTGAACCGCCGTTACACATTCGAGAACTACATCAAGGGGGAGAGCAACCAGTTCGCCTGCGCCGCGGCGCAGGCTGTCGCGAACAACCCCGGCGGGACGTCGTTCAATCCACTGGTGATCTATGGCGGCGTCGGGCTCGGCAAGACCCACCTCGTCCACGCCATCGGCAACCAGCTCCTCAAGGCAGATCCGGCGAAGAAGGTGCTCTACACCTCGAGCGAGAAGTTCACCGTGGACTTTGTCGAATCGATCCAGCGTGATACCGTCGGCGAGTTCTCGAACTACTACAGGAGCGTCGACCTGCTCATCGTCGACGACATTCAATTCTTCACCGGCAAGGAGAAGACGCAGGACATCTTCTTCCACACGTTCAACACACTCCACCAGCTGGGCAAGCAGATTGTGCTCTCCTCCGACAAACCGCCGAAGGAGCTCAAAGGGCTCAATGAGAGGCTGGTTTCGAGGTTTCAGTGGGGCCTGACGGCCGACGTACAGCCTCCCGACCTTGAGACGCGGATCGCGATCCTCCTGAAGAAGAGCTCCGACGACGGGGTCGAATTATCACACGAGGTTGTGGAGTTCATCGCCGCGAACATTACATCGAACATCCGCGAGTTGGAGGGGTGCCTCATCAGCCTGCTCGCAAGGGCGTCGCTCGAGAACAAAAAGATCGACCTCGACCTCGCGAGGAATGTCGTGCGGTCGATCGTCGGGGAGGTGAAGACCCACATCACCATCGACGAGATCCAGCGCGTCGTCTGCGAGCACCTGTCGATCCCACCCGACCTCCTGCGCGCGAAGACCCGCAAGCAGGAGATCGTCACAGCCCGGCAGATTGCGATGTACCTCTCAAAGGAACTGACGAACTCATCACTGAAAACGATCGGCCTCCATTTCGGCGGACGCGACCACAGTACCGTGATCCACGCCTATCAGACGGTCGAGGACACGATGAAGGAAGACCCGAAGATGAAGTCGATGGTCCACCAGCTGAAATCGAAACTTGAAATCGGCCAGAGATAGCGCAACGTGAAGTGATGCTCCGCGTAGAAAAGATCGTATCGATCAGGAAAACCCGGCCAAGAGCCGGGTTTTCAATTCAACAGCGGCTGACGGTCCGATGATTGGATCGAAATGGTTGCGTGCAGGCACGTTGATATGTTGTGGATTGATACCCCCAGATCGGGGGATAGGTTGTGACCCCAGGATTGATAACTCCCCGACTTATCAACATCCAGAAAGATTCGTGGATAACCCCCAGACCTGTCAAGAGTCTATCCACAAATTTCCCACATCAAAACCACCTCATACGCATCACATTCACATAAAATTTGAGTTATAAACATTTCCACACTCCTTATACATCATCTTCTTCCTAAATCTTTCCTAACTTATATAGATATAAGATGGTTAGGAGTAAAAAAGGATTGGAAGTGTCCACTTTTTTCCCTACATTTGAACTTCCAATTCAACCCAGATTTTCCATCTAATCCAGGGCCCCAACAATGAAATTTTCCGCCTCAATCGCCGAACTCCAGAAACATTTCGGTAACGTCGGATCGGTCATTCCCACGAGGTCGACGCTCCCGATCCTTGAAAATTTCCTCTTCGAGGTCTCCGGGAACAAGCTGAAAATAGTGGCGACGGACCTGGACACGGCGATGTCCGTGAGCGTCGAGATCAAGGGTATGAAGGATGGGAAAATGGCGGTCCCCGCGAAGCGCCTGATGGACACAGTGCGCGCCCTGCCACCCGGCAACATCACATTCACCGGCGACCCCGCATCGAACAAGATTTCCCTCGTCACCGAAAACGGCGAGTACAAACTCACCGGCGAACCGAGCGACAATTACCCGACGGTCCCCGACGTGAAAGGGGAGACGGAATTCTCGGTGAAGGACGACGTCCTGCGGCGCCTGGTCAACAACACACTCTTCGCCGTCAGCAACGATGAGTTGAGGCCCGCGATGACAGGAATCTACTTCCAGATCTCCGGAAAAGAAGTCCGCGCGGTGTCGACCGATGGTCACCGTCTTGTCAGGATCATCCACTCCGGCATCGACACCGGGAAGGCGAAGCGGGACATCATCGTCCCGGCAAAGGCCATGCAGTCGGTCGCGAAAGCCGTGGGAGAGGGTGAGTGCAGGATATCCCTCGACGAAAAACACGCGCTGTTCGCGTTCGGGACGACGACAATCACCACAAGGCTCATCGAGGAGAAATACCCAAACTACGAAAGCGTCATCCCATCAGACAACAACAGGGAGCTCAACCTGAACGCGGGGGACTTCCTGGCGTCGATCCGCAGGACATCGCTCTACGCCAACAGCGCGACACACCAGGTGCGCCTCTCGCTCTCGAAGAACTCACTGGTCGTGTCCGCCGAAGACGCCGATTTCGGGAGTGAAGCGAAGGAGACGGTCAAGTGCGAATATTCCTCCGAGGCGATGGAGATCGGGTTCAACTCCGGGTACCTCGTGGATGTGATGAACCACGTCGAGACCGGGGAGGCGACGATCCACCTGAGCAACGCCACAAGGGCGATCATCATCCAGCCGGCAAAGCAAAAGGACGGTGAGAACATCATCATGCTCGTCATGCCGGTACGGCTCAATTCTTGATCGTCCTGAAAGCCCCTCGCTGAATGCATCTTTCGACGCTCTACCTTAAAAATTTCCGCAACCACACACTCACCACGATCGACTGCGGCCGGGGAATCAATTTCCTCCTGGGCAACAACGGCCAGGGAAAGACGAACGTCGTCGAAGCCATCTCCTACCTCTGCCTCACGAAGAGTTTTTATGCGGGATCGGACACGCTCGTGTTGAGGTTTGGGGAGGGGATGTTCGAGGTGGAGGGGACCCTCGTGTCGGACGACGGTCGACCATTCGACGTCAGGGTCGCCTACCTGGCGGAGAGCAACGAAAAGTATTTCATGATCAACCGCCGAAAGATCGAACCGCTCTCCTCGGTCATCGGAAAATTTCCCATCGTGATCTTTTCGCCGGAGCACGGCGCGATCACCACCGGCGGCCCGGCCGAGAGGAGGAAATTCCTCGACCTCGTCATCTCGCAGTCGAACCAGAAATATTTTCAGGCGCTGCTCGAATACCGCAACGTCCTGAAACAACGCAACCGGGTCCTCCTCGACCTGAAGCTGAACCGCGCGGGCGGGCCCGGGCTCCTCGAACCCTGGGACGAACAACTCATCCGCCTCGGGTGCGCCATCTGGGCGAAGCGCTCATCGTTCATCGCCGAGTTCGAACCGATCGTCCGCTCCGTCTACACACGGTTCGTGGACAACGCAGAGGAGCCGTCGCTCGTCTACCGGCCGCTCGGATCGGTTGAATTCCCGGCGTCTCCCGGCGATGCGGAGGAGGCGTTCCGCCGCGAGTTGAAGGCGAAGGAGGGCATCGAACGGAGGTTCGGCACGTCGCTTGTCGGGCCTCACCGCGACGAGGTGTCGTTCCTGATCAGCGGTCTTGACGTCCGGAGCTTCGCCTCGCAGGGACAGCACAAGACGTTCGTCATCTCGCTCAAGCTCGCGGAGTTCCTCTTCCTCAAGGACCGGTGCGACGAGACGCCGCTCCTGTTGCTCGACGACGTGTTTGCTGAGCTCGACGACGAGCGCACCGCGAAGGTCATCGGTTACATCGAGAACGTCGGACAGGCCTTTCTGACGTCCACCCACCGGCAGCTGATCGAGTCGTGGAACCTGGGGCGCGAGGAGTGCCGGTACTTCCTGATCGAGGGGGGCGCGGTCGCGGAGCAGAAGGCCGTCCACCATGCATGAAGGACTCGAACCCGAAACGGCTCGGCGACCTCATCCCGGCGCTCCTGGCGAAGCTGGGGCTCGCGCAGGGTCTGCACGACCGGCAGGTGGTGGAACGCTGGCCCGACGTGGTGGGACCGAAGATCGCCGAGGTCACTGTCGCCGAACGGATCAAGGACGGAAAACTCTGGGTGAGCGTCAGTCACCCCGCGTGGAGGAACGAGCTCACGTTCATGAAGCGGGAACTCATCGACAGGCTCAACGCCGCGATGGGGGAAGAGATCGTCAAGGACATCATTTTCAGATGATTATCAATAGAATATTCAATTGAGGTAACCGACCCCGTCATGGGAAAAACGAACGATAAAGTAAAGCCGCAGCACAAAGAGGGCGAGTACACCGCGGAGGACATCACCGTCCTCAAGGGGCTCGACCCGGTGCGCCAGCGCCCTGCGATGTACATCGGCGACGTCTCCACGAGGGGACTGCACCACCTGGTCTACGAGGTGGTCGACAACTCCATCGACGAGGCCCTCGCCGGTTTCGCCAGGAACATCAGCGTCAGCATCAACAAGAACGGATCCGTCACGGTGATCGACGACGGCCGCGGCATCCCGACCGGGATGCACGCAGGCGAGAAGCGCTCAGCGCTCGAGGTGGTGATGACCGTGCTCCACGCTGGGGGTAAGTTCGACAAGAACACCTACAAGGTGTCGGGCGGTCTCCACGGGGTCGGCGTGTCGGTCGTAAACGCGCTCTCGGAATACCTGGAAGTCGAAGTGAAGCGTGAGGGGAAGACCTGGTTCCAGCGCTTCAAGAAGGGAAAGCCCGAGGGTGACGTGAAGGTGACCGGCAAGGCCGAACCGAAGCAGACCGGGACAAAGGTGACGTTCCTCCCCGACGGCACGATCTTCAAGAACCGCACCTTCAAGTTCGAGACGCTCGCCGAGCGGTTGCGCGAGCTGGCGTTCCTCAACCCCGATGTGAAGCTGCGCATCGTCGACCTGCGTGAGGGCGAAGAGCGGGAGGAGTTATTCCATTTCAAGGGCGGCATCAGTGAATTCGTGAAGTACATCGACGCCACGCGGCCCTCGATCATGAAGAAGGCGTTCTACGCGAAGGGGCAGGACAAGGACGAGGGCGGCCGCCCGGTGGAGGCGGAAGTCGCCCTCCAGTATAACGGCCAGTTCAACGAGAACGTCTTCTCGTACGTGAACAACATCAACACGATGGAGGGCGGCACGCACCTCGTCGGCTTCCGGACGGCGCTCACCCGCTCGCTCAACAGCTACGCCTCGAAGAACAACCTCGTGAAGGACAACGGCGTCCAGCTCACAGGCGACGATTTCCGCGAGGGGCTCACCGCTGTGCTGAGCGTAAAGGTTCAGGAGCCCCAGTTCGAAGGGCAGACGAAGACGAAGCTCGGCAACAGTGAGATCAAAGGGATCGTCGAGGGGATCGTGAGCGACCAGCTTAACGGCTGGCTCGACCAGAACCCCGGCGACGCGAAGCGGATCATCGAAAAGTGCCTCCGCGCCGCCGAGGCGCGCGAAGCGGCACGCAAGGCACGCGACCTCACCCGGAGGAAGAACGCGCTCGAATCGTCGAGCCTGCCGGGCAAACTGGCGGATTGCTCCATCAACGATCCGGAGCACTGCGAGATCTACATCGTGGAGGGTGACTCCGCCGGCGGCAGCGCCAAGCAGGGCCGCGACAGGCGCTTCCAGGCGATCCTGCCGATCAAGGGAAAGATATTGAACGTCGAAAAGGCCCGCCTGCACAAGATTCTCGAGAACGAAGAGATCCGCTGCATTTTCACGGCGATCGGCGCCGGCGTCGGCGAGGACTTCAACCCCGAAAAGATTCGGTACCACAAGATCATCATCATGTGCGACGCCGACGTCGACGGTTCGCACATCAGGACGCTCCTGCTGACGCTCTTCTTCCGGTACATGAAAAAACTGATCGATCTCGGGCACATCTACATCGCCCAGCCGCCGCTCTATAAACTCAAAAAGGGGAAGCAGGAGGCCTACGCCTTCGACGATGAGGAACGCGACGAGATCCTCAAAAGATTTAAAAGCGAGAAGAAGAAGGACACACCGAAGGGTGCGGGCGAGGAAGAGGAACTTCCGGCGACGATCCTGGAAGGGGAGATCCCGGCGGTGACGCACGGAGGCGTACTCATCTCCCGATTCAAAGGCCTCGGCGAGATGAACCCCGAACAGCTCTGGTCCACGACGATGAACCCGGAGACGCGCACGATCCTGCAGGTCTCGATCGAGAACGCGGCCGACGCCGACCGCACATTCTCGATCCTGATGGGCGACGAGGTGGAGCCGCGCCGCGACTTCATCGAGAAGAACGCAAAGTACGTCCGCAACCTGGACGTGTGATCATAGAATTTATAGCATCCTGAACGGAATATGGCAACCACCAGCGAAAAGATAGTACCGGTCGACATCGAAGACGAAATGAAGGGCTCCTACATCGATTACGCGATGAGCGTGATCGTGGCCAGGGCCCTCCCCGACGTGCGCGACGGCCTCAAGCCGGTCCACCGCCGGGTCCTCTTCGGTATGAGCGAACTGGGTCTGGCGAGCAACCGCGCATATAAGAAAAGCGCGAGGATCGTCGGAGAGGTGCTCGGAAAGTACCATCCTCACGGCGACTCCGCCGTGTACGACACGATGGTCCGGATGGCGCAAGACTTCTCGCTCCGCTACCCGCTGGTCGACGGCCAGGGCAACTTCGGCTCGGTCGACGGCGACTCGCCGGCGGCGATGCGATATACCGAGGTGCGACTCTCGAAGATCGCCGAGGAAATGCTTCGCGACCTGGAGAAGAACACCGTCAATTTCGCGTCGAACTTCGACGACACGCTCAAGGAACCGACGGTCCTGCCGGCGCTCGTTCCGAACCTCCTCGTGAACGGCACCTCCGGCATCGCGGTGGGGATGACCACGAACATCCCACCGCATAACCTCACCGAGGTGGTCGATGGTTGCGTGTCGGTGATCGACAACCCCGCGCTCCCCGAAGAAAAACTGCTGAAAATCATCAAGGCGCCCGATTTCCCCACCGGCGGCATCATCTACGGGTACGAGGGAGTCAAGGAGGCCTACAAGACCGGCCGCGGACGCATCATCGTGCGCGCGAAGGCCACCATCGAGACCGGGAGGGCCGAGCGGCAGTCGATCATCGTCACCGAGATCCCCTACCAGGTGAACAAAGCTTCGCTGATCGAAAAAATCGCCGACCTCGTCCGGGACAAGAAGATCGAGGACATTTCTGATATAAGGGACGAGTCGGACCGCGACGGGATGAGGATGGTGATCGAGCTGAAACGTGACGCGAACGCGCCTGTCGTGCTGAACAACCTCTACAAGCATACGCAGATGCAGACCACCTTCGGGGTGATCGCGTTGGCGCTGGTGGAGGGGAGGCCGCAGATCCTCACGCTGCGACAAATGATCGACCTCTTCATCAAGCACCGCAACGAAGTGGTCGTGCGACGGGCGAAGTACGAGCTGGACGAGGCGGAGAAGCGCGCCCACATCCTCGAGGGCTACATCATCGCGCTGGACAACATCGACGAAGTCATCAAGCTGATCAAGAAGTCGAAGGACGTCCCCACAGCCCAGGAAGGGCTGATGAAGAGGTTCAAGCTCTCCGAGATCCAGGCGAAGGCCATCCTCGATATGCGGCTCCAGAGGCTCACCGGGCTGGAACGGAAGAAGATCGAGGATGAGCTCAAGGAAGTCCGCCTTCTGATCGAGCGGCTCCGTTCGCTGCTCGCCAGCAAAAAGCTCCAGATGCAGATGATCAGGGACGAGCTCCTCGAGATCAGGAAGAAGTACGGCGACGAGCGCCGCACCGAGATCGTCTACAAGGCGGAGGAGTTCTCGGTCGAGGACATGATCGCCGAGGAAGACGTCGTGATCACCGTCAGCCACACCGGCTTCATCAAGAGGACGCCGGTATCGGGCTACCGCCGCCAGGCCCGTGGCGGGCGCGGGGTGCAGGGCGCCTCGACGAGGGAGGACGATTTCGTCGAGCATATGTTCATCGCCTCGACTCACAACTACATCATGTTCTTCACCGACGCCGGCAGGTGTTACTGGCTCAAGGTGCATGAGATCCCTGAAGCCGGACGCGCGGCGCGCGGGAAGGCCATCGTCAACCTGATTTCCATCGTACCGGGCGAAAACATTGCCTCGTTCGTTCCCGTCCAGGAATTCGCCGAGGACAAGTTCGTCGCGATGATGACGCAGAAGGGGCTCATCAAGAAGACGCGCCTCTCGGAGTACTCCAACATCCGGCGTAACGGCATCACGGCCATCTCGATGAAGAAGGGCGACCGTCTGGTGGATGTGAAGCTCACCGACGGCAAGCACAACATCGTCATCGGCACGAAGAACGGGATGGCGATACGCTTCGACGAGGCCGAGGCCAGGCCGATGGGCCGAACGGCGGCCGGCGTCCGCGGCATCAACCTCGGAAAGAACGATATTGTGGTGGGCGCGGTGGCGGTCAGGAGGGAGTCGACGTCGATTCTGGTCGTCTCCGAGCACGGCTTCGGCAAGAGGAGCGAGCTCGACGAGTACCGCGTCAGCCACAGGGGCGGCAAGGGCATCTTCACGCTGAAGGCGACCGACAAGACCGGGACGATGGTCGCGATCAAGGAGGTGCTCGAAAACGACGACATCGTGTTGGTCACCGCCAAGGGGATTATCATCAGACAGCCGGCGAAGTCCGTCCGGCTCTCCGGGAGGAACACACAGGGTGTGCGGTTGATCAGGCTCGAGTCCGGCGATCACACCGTCGCGGTGGCGATCGTGAGGTCCGAGGAAGACGAAGCGGCGGAGAAAGAGGCCGATGACGCCCAGATGACATTGGATGAGCAGACGGCCGAAGCGCCGGCCGAAGTCAAGGGCGGGAAGGAATCGAAGAAGGCGAAGGGCGGGAAAACTTCGGGCGTGCCGGTGAAAGCGTCGGGATCATCGCAGGCGAAACCGCAGGCCAAACCGCAGGCCAAACCCCAGGGAAAACAGCCGGAAAAACCCGCCAAGAAATCCCCAGCCCCGGGACGATCGAAGAAAAAGTAATGCGTCGGGGATACACCCGTCCCCAGCCCACGGGTTAAAACGTAAAGGTCACACTCCCGACGGCCATCCGGCCGATCAGTGATCCTCCGAAGATCTCGTAGTGCACCCTGTCGAGCAGGTTGGTCACGTTCACACCGGCGCTCACGTGCGGCGTGAAACGGTATCCCACCGAAAGGTTCACCAACGCGTACGCGTAAATCCTCCCCTGGTAAATCCCCGCGGCCCAGTCGAACGATGGAATATACTTACCCGAGAGGTTGACGCTCAACCCCATCGGATCGCGGAAGGTCACTCCGACGTTGACCTTGTGCTCCGGCGCGTTCGGAATCAGGATGTCCTTGCTGCTTTTTTCGATGACGGTGAAGTCGAACCACGCGTAGTTCGCGTCGATGATCCAGGAGTCGGTCAGGTAGTAGTTCACCGCGACTTCCATTCCCCTCTCGGTCACCTCGCCTGCGTTGCCGTACGACCAGATGGCCCGCAGGACCGTGTCGCCCGGGAGGATGACCGGCTCGGGGTAATCGGGATGGACGCCGGGGGCGAGGTCGGTAATGAAATCCTTCAGGACGTTATAATACCCGTCCACCGTCACGAAGAGGCTCTTCGCGAAAATTCCCTTGTACCCCAGCTCGTACCCGGTGATCTTTTCCACGATCAGTTTGTCGTTGCCGTGATAGGCGAAGTACGACTTGAGTCCCGTATACGGGTTGGTCGCGGTCCGGAGGACGTAGAGAAACAGTTCTGATTGGTTTGGCGCCTGGAAGGCCTGGTTGAACGTCGCGCGGAACGAATTGTTGTTGTCCACCGACCAGACCGCGGCGAATTTCGGTGAAATCCGGTCTTCGTGGAGGGTGCTGCGGTCCCACCGGGCCGCGCCGGTCAGCTTCAGCCGATGGGTCGCACTGTATTCGAGCTGGCCATAGACGCCCGACATATTGTCGGTGTGTGGCTCCTGCATCAGCGTGCCCTCGGTGTTGATCTGCTGGTACCTGAACGAGCCGCCGGCCACCAGGAAGAGGCGATCGGCGTCGTCGAGCCCGGTTCTGTACTGCAGCTCGGCCTGGCTGATGGTGGACTTCTCGATGAGCGGGAGGCCGCTTGAGAGCGAGAGCTGGGGTTCCTTCGAATCGCGTCCGGCTACCCACACCTGCGCGTAGAAATTCTTATTGGAATAGTTGACCCTGCCCCAGGGCTTGAGTGCTTTCGGCACTTGCACCCGCCCGATGCCCGTCACGAACACCTCGTTCTCCACCTGCGTCGCTCCGCCCTCGACGGTCGCCATAGCCCCGTTGCCGAGCTCGCGGTCGATCCTGAGCGATCCGTACGTCGATGCCACTGGCCCCGGGAGCAGGCTCACCTCCTCGTTATTCAGGATGGTGAACCCGTCGTACTCGAAGTTCATGTTCTTCCTGTCGACCGACCAGCTCTCGCCCTGGGCGCGGCCAAGGTTCATTTTATAGCTCCAGGGCCCGCGCGCCGCGGCGTGGCGTAAGTCGCTGCGCAAATATACGCTCCCTCCACCCACGACCGTGAGCTTGGTGCCGGTAATCTCGTGGGGAGGCTCTGACTGAATGTTGATCACTCCGTTGAAGGCGTTCGCGCCGTAGAGCGCCGAACTCGGGCCCCGGATCAGTTCGATCCTCCCGAGGTCTTCGACCGGTACCGACAACCCGTTCCACTCCTGGGCTCCGAGGAACGCGATCGCGAGGTCGCGGCCGTCGAGGAGGACGATCAGCCGGCGGTTGAGCGAGCTGTTGAACCCCCTCGTGTTGATGTTGAAATCCTGAAGGCCGCTCTGGACGATGTCGACGCCGGGCTGGCTCTCGAGGACCTTCGGCGCCTGGCCGCTGCCGCCTAATAGTTTCACCTGCGCGGGCTCGATCACCGAGATGGCCGAGGGCGCCTCGGTGAGCCGCTCCTTCCGCAACGAGGCCCCATACACCACGACTTCGTCGATGGAGACCGACGTCTCCTTCAGCGTGAAGTCCATCGGGGTTTCAGCGTTCTCATCGATCACGATCGACTGGCGCACCTCTGTCTCGTAGCCGATGAGCGACACCTGGACGGAGTATTCGCCGGCGGGTATACCTTCGACCGTGTAGCTTCCGTCATCTCCGCTGGCGGCGCCGAGGGAGGTCCCTTCGATCCTGACATTCACCTGGGGGAGAGGCGCGCCCGATCTGCTGTCGGTGATCGTGCCGCGGAGCGCGCCGCCCGCTGTAATTGCCAGCGCGGTGGCCCCGGACCCAACGGCCGCGAAAGTCGCGATGAACAGGATTGCGATGAAACCCAGCATCGTCCTCATAGGCGCCTCACGGAAACGGGCTGATGGTCGACGGGAAAAAGAAAAGGCCGCACGGAGTGAACGCGCGGCCTTTTTTGAGCACTCGTTGAAAACATTAAAAGTTCTTGTCCTTGATGGTCCTGAAATGCCCGAGGTTCTCGGTGTCCTGGGCGATCAGCACCTGGATGGGGCCGATGTCCCTGCGCAACCATATCCTCGACGTGGTGGCATTGTCCACGATGACCGCGCCGTTGACGCTGATGCGTCGCCGGGTGCGGAACTGGATGGTTTCGTACTTCGTGTGCGCGGCGGAGCTGTCGGTGATCACCTCGCCCCCCTCGACCTTACCGAGGATCTCGAGGCGGATGTTGCTGGTGCCGAGGCTGTCGACGTAGGTGGAATCGAGCGCCACCCATTCACCCCCGATGCCGAGTTCCGGCTTGGCGACGGAAATGATGCGGGCGGTGTCGGTCCTCTCGATGTTGAACGCGCGGAAGAAAGGTCCGAGCGTTTGCGCGAAGAAGAATTCGCCGGTGATGTTGTTCTTCAAGATCAGGAGGTTCCTGGCGACCAGGATCTCGCCGAGCGTCGGATGAATCAACCGCGTCGAATCGACGATCACCGTCGAGCCGGGGAGCGGGCCCGGGGCGGCGAGCGTCCAGACGGTCTGGTACCGGTTGGTCGGATCGGGAAGCGTGGCGCCGGAGGTCGCTATCGCGTGCCCGGCAAAGGTGAACTTCCGGCCCAGGATGATGGGGAAGAGATCGTCGGTGATCGCGCCACTCACGGAGATCGAAACAGTCACGGTCCCCGATGAGGCGTCGTTAACCGTCACGGTCGTGAACCCGCCGTCGACGCCGTGGATGTTGAGGCTGCTCCCGGTGACCGAGGCCGTGGCAACAAGGGTGTCTGTGCCCGCGGTGACGGTGTAGGGCGTGGTACCGCCCGAGATGGTGACGACGATGTCGCCGCCCGGGGCGACCGTCGGAGTGGATGTGCTGACGCCGAAGACCGTCGGCGGCGCGGTGGAATCTTCGGTGCAGCCGGCGAAGAACAGGAGAACGAACCCTGAGATGATAAGGGTGGAAAGGAGGAGCTTCTTCATGATGTTGATCCCAAAGAGTGTGTGTGGAGGTGTCGGGGGGAAGATAGCGAATGCAAAAAAGAGTTGCAAACGGGGTCGGTCGTGCCGGTAATCCCTCGAATCGTTGCATATCAGGGCCCTTCTTGCTACCTTGCACAATTGGCGCACTATTCCCGCAAAAGACTTCGATGAAGACACTCCTCCTCGACGGAAAATCACTCACGGTCGGCGATGTCCGCCGGCTCTCGGCACCCGGCAACAGAATCGGCATCGCGCCCGCGGCGAAAAAGAAGATGCAGGCCTCAAGGGCGCTCGTGGAAGAATGGGTGGATCGCGGCGAGACCATCTACGGCGTCACTACCGGCTTCGGCGAGCTGGCCACGGTGCGGATCGGGCGTGATAACATCGAACAACTCCAGCTGAACCTCATCAGAAGCCACTCCGCCGGAGCCGGCGACCCCCTCTCGGAAGAGATCGTACGCGCGATGATGGTCCTGCGATTGAACGCGCTGGCGAAGGGCTTTTCGGGGATCAGGGTCGGCACCGCGGAATTCCTCGCGAAGATGTACAACAAGGGAGTCATCCCCTCGATCCCCTCGAGGGGGTCGGTGGGGTCGAGCGGGGACCTCGCTCCGCTTTCGCACCTGGTGCTCGCGATGATCGGGGAGGGTAAGGTGACCTACGGCAGCCGCGAGATGGCGGCGGGACGGGCGCTGAAGCTCGCCCGTCTGACCCCGGTGAGGCTCAGCGCGAAGGAAGGGCTCGCGCTCGTCAACGGCACGCAGATGATGGCGGCGATCGGCTGCATCGCCACTGCCGAAGCCGAATCGCTTTGCGCCGTGGCAGACATTGCCGGGGCGATGAGCACGGAAGCCCTCAAGGGGAGCGACACCGCCTTCGATGACCGCATCCACGCGTTGCGCCCCCACCCGGGTCAGCGCGCGAGCGCACACAACCTCAGAAAACTCATCGCCGGGAGCGAGATCAGGGAATCGCACCGGTACGGCGACAGCCGCGTCCAGGACGCCTACTCCATCCGTTGCATGCCGCAGGTGCACGGCGCCACCAGGGACACGGTCCGGCACGCGAAGGAGATATTCACGATCGAAATTAACTCAGCCACCGACAACCCCCTGATCATTCCATCCAATGGGCCAGCCAATCGGCCAGCCGACGGGGACCACCTGGAGGGCGGCAACTTCCACGGACAGCCGCTCGCGCTGGCGCTCGATTTCCTGGCGATCGCGCTGGCGGAGCTCGCGAATATCTCCGAGCGAAGGATCGAACGGATGGTCAACGGGAGCCTCAGCGGCCTGCCGAAGTTCCTCTCCGAGAACAGCGGACTCAATTCGGGGATGATGATCGCGCAGTACACCGCGGCATCGCTGGTCTCGGAGAACAAGGTGCTCGCGCATCCGGCGAGCGTCGACTCGATCCCCACCTCGGCAAACCAGGAGGACCACAACAGCATGGGGTCGATCGCCGCGCACAAGTTGCTCCAGGTGCTGAAGAACGTCCGCACCGTCCTCGCCATCGAACTGATGGTTGGGGCGCAGGGGCTCGACATGGCGCGCCCCCACCCGAAAACCGGCAAGCCGATGAAATCGGGCAAGGGCGTCGAGGCGGCGCATCGCGAGATCAGGAAACGGATCATGCGTCTCAGGGAAGACAGGGTCCTCTCCGACGACATCGCGTCATCGGTCGTAATGCTCGAAGAGGGGTCGATGCTTCGCGAAGTCGGGAAAAGCGTTCGGGGCTTGAAATGAAAATGGCGTTGATCGCTTTCGCGGCACTGACGACGGCCCTCTGCGTCGCGGGGTGCTCGTCCTCGAAGGAATCGGCGGGTGCGGGTGCCCCGGATCCTTCGGGGAACCCACTGCCGGCGGAAACGGAACCGGAAAGGGACCCATCGCCCAGCGCCACGTTCGGGTACCTCATCCAAAACGAAAACTGCAAGTGCCCCGAATTCTCCACCACCGACCGGAAGAACCCGGTCGGCTACACGTTCCAGGCGACCTACAAGATGGAGGAAGGTTTCATCACGAGCATCAAGATCGGGTTCGAGAATCGCAGCGCGGACACGCTCTTCCTCGACCCGGGCACCGTGATGGTCTCATCGAAGAACATCGACTACCAGTACAACAACAAATTCCTGCCGCTCCCCGATATGGCCATCCCGCCGGGGGAATCCGAGGACCTGGAACTCGACGGGAAAGAAGTCACCTCGTCACCGACCTGGAGGAAGATCGCCGGTGAAAAGTTGACGTTGACGCTGAAGGGAATGAGGCTCGGTGATACGGTGCTCGGCACGCAGACGATAACGTTCGTCCCGGAAAATCCCCTGTTGCAGGACCAGGACTGAACGAGGGGGGGACTACATCGTTCCGATCCGCTGTTTCGCGAGGTCGATGTAGGGGCTCGCGGGATAGGTGCTGATCAGTTTTTCGTATTCGGTTTTCGCCCTCGCCATCTCGCCCATCCGCGAGTAGCAGCGCGCGATCATCACCTGCGAATCGTCCTTCTTGTTCGACCACTCGAATTCCAGCACTTCGTCGAAACGCGCGACCGCCTCCTGATAGCGCTTCAATCCGAAGTACGACTCTCCGATCCAGTAATGGCAGTTGTCGTTGAGGGGGTCGGGCATTCCCGCGGCGAGCAACGCTTCGAACCCCGAGATTGCGTCCTCGTACCGGCGGTCCATGAACTGCTGGAGCGCGTCACGGTACGCGCCTTCGAGCCTTCCCTTCGACGGGACGGCCTTCAACCGGTCGAGCTCGGTGCGGACCTGGTCAAGTTGCCGCTCCAGGTCGATCGCCCGGGCGTTCCCCTTGATGATGTCCTTCTCGAGCTCACCCACCCTGGCCTTCATTTTTCCGTTCTCGGTCCTGAGCTCCTGATTTTCCTTCCCCAGGGTCACGACCGTCGCCTCTTTTTCGGCGAGCGACGCTTCAAGCTGCTTGGTGCTGCCGCATCCGGCGAGGAGCGCGAGCGAGAAGAAAGCAATTGCCGGGACTGCGAGGAATCTTTTCACATCGTCTCCCAGGTTCAAAGAGAAAGGGTGTTGGAATTGCGCTGCTAATGTAGAGAAATCAGTGTGGAAAATCAAGACACCGTCGGGCGTCTGTCACCTCGCCGGCACCGCTCACCGGACGTGATGACCCGGCCAGGATCCCATCTTGTTATTCACACCTCATTTTTCTATATTTTTTCGATGAATATGACGAAAAAACGATCTGTCAACGGAAAATCGCTCACGGTTTTCCTGATTCTGGGCATCCTGATTCAATCTTGTTCTGGTCCGAAGGAGACCTCTTCGCCGCAGGTCTCAGCCGAAAACCAGGAGCTCGCCCTGCAGTATTTCCTCGCGGGCTCGATGGCCGACCAGAAGGGGGACCACGCCAAGGCGGTGCTCGAGTACCAGGACGCGCTCAAATACAAGCAGGACCCCGCCATCTACCACGCCATCTCGAAGGACTACTCGATCCTCGGGAAACACGACCTCGCCATCGGGAGCGCAAAGGAGGCTGTCCGGCTCGACGAGAAGAACATAAAGTACCGGCAGGCGCTAGCGGAAATCTACCTCCACGCCAGCAACCTGGAAGGTGCTGTCGACCAGTACGAACAGATCGTGCGGATCGATTCCACCGACAGGACGATCCAGATGAACCTCGCCCGACTCTACCAGATCCACACGCCCTCGAAGGCGGTGGCCCTGTACGAGACGATCCTGACGAGGTTCGGGCCGGAGGGCGACGCCCTGGCACAGCTCGCCCAGCTCTATGCCTCCTCGGGGGAGAACGCGAAGGCGATCGGCACTCTCTCGCAGCTCGCCGAACTCGAACCCACGAACCTCGAGGTCAAGAAGGCGCTCGGCGACGTCTATATGCGGCAGGACAGCGTCGACGCCGCCCTGGTCGTGTTCAAGGAAATCGCGGAACTTCGACCCGATCAACTTGAGGTGCGGGCGGCGATCGCCCACGCATACCTCCTGAAACAGGATTACACGAGCGCCGCGGCTGAATTCGAATCGGTGTTCAAGGGAGGCGACAGTCTCTCGGCCGACGACCAGATCCGCTTCGGGCAGGTGTTCGTGTCGTTCGTCCAGGAAGACTCCGCGGTGGCGCCGTACGCCGAAAAACTCTTCCACACAATCCGCGAACGGTTCCCGAACGACTGGCGGCCGTATTGGTTCCTGGGGGCGCTGGCCAACACCACCGGGAATGACTCCGCCGCCCTCGGGTATTTCGGAAAGGTGAAGGAACTCGCGGAGTGGAACCCCGACGGCTGGATCGGCGTGGCATCGGTGTACTATGACGCCGGCAACTTCACCGAAACGATCAATGTCCTCACCGAGGCGAAGAAATTCATCCCGGAGGAATTCCGGCTCTACTTCCTGCTCGGCATCACCTACCAGCGCAGCGGCCAGCGGGTCGACGCGGCCTCGGCCCTCGAACGCGCCATCCAGCTCAACGATAAAAGTGTCGACGCCCTCTCCGCGCTCGCGCTCGTCTACGACGAGCTCGGGCAGAGCGCGGAGTCGGATTCGATCTACGAGCGGGCCCTCAGGATCGATCCCGAGAACGACCTTTTGCTGAACAATTACGGTTACAGCCTGGCGGAGAGGGGGCTCCAGCTCGAACGCGCACTGAAAATGGCCGAGGCGGCCGTGGAACGGCAACCGGAAAACCAGTCGTATCTGGATACCTACGGCTGGATCTTCTTCCAGATGGGAAAGTACTCCGAGGCGAGGGAGTACATCAACAGGGCGATCGTGCTCGGTTCGACGTCGGCCGTGATCCACGAGCACCTCGGGGATATCTATTATAAGCTCTCCGACGGCATCCGCGCAATGGAGTACTGGAACAAGGCGCTTCAGTACGACCCGGATAACGCGGCCCTCGCCGACAAGGTCAGGCGGGGAAGTCTGTGAAGTGCCTCCCCACCCTGGTCATAGCGAGCATACTACTCATGACCGGATGTGGAACCACCGCACGAGCGCGGAAGGAACTCACGCTCAGCGCGGATCGCGTGCTTGAATTGGTGCGCGAGCGGAGTGAAGCCGTCAGGACCCTCAGGGGAGAAGGGGTCGTCACCATAGAATCGCCCGAACAATCCGGCAGCAGCAGTTTCAGCCTGAACCTCCGGAAACCGGACTCGATCCTCGTCAACCTGAGCGGCCCTTTCGGCATCAGGTTCGGGACCCTCCTTTTTTCCCGAAAGGAATTCATCTTCCATAACTACCAGGACAACTACGCGTGGGTCGGGAAGTCGGACGGCAGCACCCTTCACTCGATGTTCAATCTTAAAATGACGTTCGACGAGGTGATGCGCGCCTTCACCGGCGAGTTCTTCGCGCCGGGCGCTGGGACGCCGGACTCATTCTCGACCGACGGGGAATCGTACGTCTTCACATATCGCGAGGGCGCCGGGAGGAAGGAATTGCGGGTGGACGGACAGGACCATTTCGTCAGGAGTTACCGGGTCATCGACTCCGCGGGCCGCGCGACGGTCACGGCGATCGCTTCGGAACCGGAAGAGTCCGACGACGGCACGATCACGGCGCGCCTGCTGCGCGTCGTCTTCCCCGCCGAGCGCCGGAGTATTTCGGTCGCGTACTCCGACCTCGAGATCAACCGGGAGGTGTCCTGTTGGTTCACGATCCCGAAATCAGCCGACGTCTTCCAGCGATGACCCCGCGCGCGCGCAGGACCATCCTCATCGCCGCGATCGCCGCGTTCGCGCTCGCGCAGGCCCCCGCCTTCCAGAAGGAGCTCAAGAGCAAGCAGTCACAGCTTGAGCAGCTCCGGAAGGAGATCTCGCAGTACGAAAAAAAGATCCGGGATCGCGAGAAGAAGGAAAACACGACGCTCGAACAGCTCGACGATTACGGAAAGCAGGAGGCCCTGCTGAAGAAGCTGGTGAAGAAACTCCACGCGGAAGAGGCCGGGCTCGAGGCATCGATCAACGCCACGACGAACTCGGTCTCGGGCCTGGGCGAACAGGTCGACCACCTGAAGAAACAGTACGCCGGGTATGTCCGGAGCGCCTACCTCCGGGGAACCACCGGGGACCTGGAACTGGTGCTCTCGTCGGGATCGGTGAACCAGCTCTTCGTCCGGGCCGAGTACCTGAAACGATTCTCGGCCCAGCGCAAGAGGGACTTGGGGGAAATCACGGACAAGCGGAGGACCCTTCAGGACGAGCAGGACCTCCTCGCGCGGCAGCTCGGGGCGCGGCAGCGGCTGATCGCCGACAAGTCCGCGGAGCAAGGCAAGCTCAAAAAGATGACGACGAAGAAGAAGAACGTACTCGCGGGGATACGCCGGGACAAAAAGAATTACCAAAAGGAAATCGACCGACGCAGGACGGATTTTCAGGAAGTCGGGAAGAAGATCGCGGCGCTCATCGAGAGGGACGCGAAGAAGAAGGCCGCGACCCCCGGCGCGAAACCGCCCGCTCCGGCCGGCGGCGGCGCGTTCGAGGTCTCACGCGGCGGACTGGGATGGCCGGTCGACGGCGGCCGCATCCTCACGAAGTATGGGACCCAGCAGCACCCGGTCCTCCATACGCTCACCGAGAACAAGGGGATCGACATCTCCGTCCCGACCGGGAGCAGGGTCTCAGCTGTTTCACCCGGGGAGGTCTCCACGATCTGGTGGCTGCCGTCCTTCGGCAACCTCGTGATCGTGGCGCACGAAGGGGGATACCGCACGGTCTACGCGCACCTCGGGGACATCGACGTGGATGAGGGGCAGAAGGTGACGGCGGGCCAGTCGCTCGGAAAGAGCGGCGAAGGTTTGAGCGGTCCGATGCTCCACTTCGAAGTGTGGAGGGGGCGCGAGACGCTCGACCCGGAAAAATGGCTCGGCTCCCGGACCGTTTCCAGGAAGTGACGGTGTGATTACTTCCCGACGAAGAGCCGGTCGGCGAGGTTTTTCGGGAGCCCCGCCTTTCTGATCTTGAACGCCGCGAGCTCGATGTCGTAGTCGAGCCGCATGTTTCTGTAGCTCCAGAGCCCCGTATCGAAGATCCCGTAGCTCAGCTTAGGGTTGCCGTCCCGCGGCTGACCGATGCTCCCCACGTTCACAATGAATTTTTCCCCCTTCACGACGTTCCGCGTCCAGAGATCTTCCCCGAAGACTTCCGGCACGTGGCTATGGCCGACGAAACAGACCTCGGTCGGCATCGCCGGGAAGTTTTCGGCGGCATCGGAGGGGGAGAGGATGTAGTTCCAGTCCTCCGGGTGGACCGGGGAGGCGTGCACGAAATAGAGGCCGTCCTTTTCGAGCGTGAAGGGGAGCGCAGCGAGGTAGTCCTTGTTGTCCTCGGTCAGCGTCTCGCCGGTCCACTCGGCGGCGAGCCTCGCGAACGGGTTGAAGAACTCGGTCTTCGCTAGGTCGATGGCCGCCTCGTCGTGGTTGCCGAGGATGACGTGGGGGGTGAGCTTCTTTACGATTTCGACGCACTCGTTGGGGTTTGCGCCGTAGCCCACGATGTCGCCCAGGCAGACGACCGCATCGACCTTCTCCTGCTCGATTTCCGTCAACGCCCGGACGAGGGCCTCGAGGTTGGAATGGATGTCTGAAATGATTGCGATGCGCATGGGAGTTTCAATGTAGCAAAAATGGGTGCTGAGTTGCAAGGAAGAATGGCGCCGGGAGGGCCGCCCGCCGTCAGGTTTTCTGCTGCTTCTTTTTTGCGGCGGGGAAGAGAATGTTGTTGAGGATGAGCCGGTATCCCGGCGAATTCTTGTGGAGCGAAAGGTCGGTCGGCGGATCGCCGACCTGGTGCTGGTAGTCCTCGGGATCGTGGCCGCCGTAGAAGGTAAACGTCCCCCTCCCGAAATTGCCGTGGACGTAGCGGACCTCCTCGGTCCCCTCCTTCTCGGCCAGGATCGTGACCGTCTGCCGGACGAGGCGCTTCTTGAAGTTCGTCGTCTGGCCGAGGAACCCGCGGATGATGTTCGCGTGGTCCTGCGTCAGCATCGTGGGGACGGGGTCGTACTTCGCGGAGAATTCGAAGAGGGTGAAGTAGTCGGTCTCCGGGTTCAGCAGCTGCACCATGTCGCTCGGCGGGAAATCGATGTCGGAGTACTCGTACCGGAGCGGGTTGGACTCCAGCGTGAAGCCGGTGAACGCGAGGCAGTTGGAGTAGTCGAGCTTCTTCTGGAACTGCGGGTCGGGGGGATCGCCGTCGTACATCGCGTCGCAGATGTCCACGTTTTGGGACGCGAGGGCGATGTCGTAGGTGTCCGTCGCCGAGCACATCGCGAAGAGGAACCCGCCGGCGCCGACGTATTCCTTGATCTTCTGCGCCACCGCGCCCTTCATCTGGGAGACCTTCCGGAACCCGTTCTCCTTCGCCTTCCGCTCGTACATCACCTGCTGCTCGACGTACCACGGCTGCGCCGCGAAACTTGCGTAGAACTTCCCGTACTGCCCGGTGAAGTCCTCGTGGTGGAGGTGGAGCCAGTCGTAGTGGGTGAGGGAGTCGCGCAGCACCTCGTCGTCCCAGATCTTGGCATAGGGGATCTCGGCGTACTCCATCGCGAGCGTCACCGCGTCGTCCCACGGGAGGAAATTGGGGGGCACGTAGACGGCGATCTTCGGTGGCTTCTCGAGCCGTATCACGTCCATGTTGTTGTCTTCCGCCTGGATCTCGGAGTAGATGGCGGAGGCCTGCGACCCGTCGAGCTGTTCGTACGTCACGCCGCGCACGCGGCATTCGCCGCTCACGATGTCGAGCCCGTCGACCAGGAACGACCCCGACCGGTAATTGAGCAGCCAGTCCACCTCGATGCCCCTGGTGAGCGCCCAGTAGGCGATGCCGTAGGCCTTAAGGTGGTTCGTCTGCTTCAGGTCCATCGGGATCAACAGCTTCTGCGCGGGCGAAATGGCAGGGAAGAAGATGAGGACCGCGACGAGGGTGCATGCAAGTATTTCCCCGCGGAACAATCTCGATCGAACCGGTGTCGGGCAGGCGAAGGTCATATGCTGTCCCCCCGGAGTTCGCGGATGCGCTTGCGCGCAGCGTTGGCGTGGATCGAGTTGGGATATTTTTCGAGCAGGCGTTCGTACATGCCGATGGCGAGGAGCCGGTCGGCCTTTCCGGTCTCGTAGAGGCCGGCGGCTGAGAACATCGACCGGTCGCGCAGCAGGCTCTCGGGGAGCGTATCGATGATCAGCGAAAAGGCCGCGATAGCGTCGTCGGTCCGTCCAGCTCCGGACAGGCCCGACGGGCTGGACAGAATCTCGCCCTTGAGGAAGGCGTACCTGTCCCTCAACACGTCCGCGGTGTCGGACGTCAGCGCCCCGTCGAGGACCTCGAGCGCCTCCGCGTATCGACGTTGCGCGCGAAGGAGCCGCGCTGAGGCGTAGGTCCGCAGCCCGGCGGCGTTCTCCTTGCCCTGTTCGGCGATGAGCATCTGGAGAGGGATGGCGTCGTTCGCGGCGTCTGATACCGCGTTCTTCATCAGGTCGGATAATATCGCCGAGGCGCCTTTGTAGTCCTCCCTGTAGAACCGGAGCTCTGCGAGCCGCAAGGCCGCCTGCTCCCTGTCGGCCCCGCCGAAGGGGGGAGGGCCGGCGACCTCGGCGAGGA
Organism: Ignavibacteria bacterium; assembly: GCA_031379665.1. GTDB lineage: Bacteria > Bacteroidota > Ignavibacteria > UBA10030 > SZUA-254 > SZUA-254. The sequence continues at coordinate 18,783 of JANNFI010000038.1, read as the reverse complement.
TCGTCGCGGCCCGGTCGAGATCGTCCAGCTCGATATAGACCTCGCCGAGGGTGAGCTTCGCCTCGATGGCGGTCGGAAGGAAAATCTTGTACTCGGAGGAAATTTTCTCGAGGTAGTCCTTCGCCCCGGCGGGATCGGAGAGCTTCTCTTTTTTTATGAGCGCGAGACGCAGGAGCGCCCGGGCGGCGATGTCGGTATTCGGATGGTCGAACACGATCCTGCCGTACATTTCCGTCGCCCGGGTATACCGTCCGGCGAGCGACGTGTCCTCCGCCTTCGCGGGCGCGGCCATTTCTTCGTAGGATCGCGCCAGGCCGTAGCGCGCCCGGGGGACCTCGCGGAAATTCGGGTTACGTTCGATCACTTCGGCATACGCGCGGGAGGCGGCGGAATATCTCTTTTCGTTCAACGCGCGTTCGGCGAAACCGAATAGTTCTTTCCCCCCGGCCGCGGTAAGGACGTCGATCTGCCGGTAGGTCTCGAACGCCGCGTCGTAATCCTTCGCCTCCATCGAAAGCCAGGCGTGGAGCCTCCGGATCTCCACGTTCTGCGGCGCGGACTTCACCGCAGCGGCTACGACGAGCGTCGCTTCCTTCAGGCCTGCCTCGTTTCCGGTGAACGACGAGATGCGCGACTGGATGTAATTGAGCTGTGCGGGCGTCTCTCTGAGCAGGACGAGGTATTCCTCCGTCGATTCGCGGAACTTCTGCATCACGCCGTAGAGGTAGGCGATGTCCGAAGCGAAGGCGTTCGGTTTCGCGAGGTTCGTGCGCGCCGTCCGGTACGTTTCCACCGCCCGTTCGAACTGCCGCACCTGCACCATCGAGCTGCCGACGACGCGGTACGTCGTCTCGTCGTTCGGTTCGATGGCCACGGCACGCTGCCAGCCGTCGAGGGCCTTCGCCTCGTCGCCCTTCAGGAACCAGACGTTGCCGAGTTGCGCGAGCGCGCCGAGGTCCCGCGGATGGAGCCTCAGGCCGTGCTCGATCAGCGCGATGACCTCGTCGTGCTGTTTGAGTTTCAGGTGGCAGCGCTTCAGCGATTCGATCAGCGAAAAATTACCGGAATCGGAGATGAACAGTTCGTTGTAGACCCTGAGGGCCGATTCGAAGTCGCCCGACTTCTCGTAACTCTGCGCCAACCGGGTCCGGATGTCGGACGGGTTGGTCTGGGCGAGCGCCGGGAGCGGGAGGGCGGCGGTCGCCAGGAAGGCCAGTAGGGGAACGATCCAGCGCATAATTTCTTTATTGAACAAGTACGGCCCGGATTAGTTTCTCGGGGGGCTTTGAAAATATACGCAATTTAACGAAATCCCTGCCATGGTGTGACAAAAAACCGCGGATATCAGGTCTAATACTTGAAAAACCGTTGCATCTGACGGCCGGATTTTATTAATTCAGACGGGATTTGTTCGTGCCCAATCATCATGCTGTTCCGGTTCTTTTACCCGAAGGGGAATCGTCTCACTCCACCCATCAGAGAAAGGATCTCAGCAATGTTGAAAGCCGACGATATCAGCATCAACACCCGGGAAATATCCGGACTGACGGTCAACATCACTTCGTACAAGATCGGAAAGACGTACTACTGCCACATCGACAACGTCGACCCGGCAGCCACGATCGTCAGACTGGATGGGGAATCGAAGGAAGAGGTCATCCAGACAGCGCTCGAGAAGGCGGCACAACGCCTGGCCCGCCGGACACCATAGGGGAAAAATGATTTTTCAGCAGTTCAGGCACGAAGAGGGGGGATGCCTCTCTTACCTGGTGGGGTGTACCCGCGCCGGTGTCTGCGCGGTCGTCGATCCACAGTATGACGTCTCGCCGTACGTCCGGTACGCAGAGCGCCACACGATGCGGATCACGCACATCTTCGAAACGCACGCCCAGGCCGATCACATCTCCGGCGCGAAAAAACTCTCCGACGCCACCGGCGCGCCCGTCCATTACCACGAGTCCGCTGAAACCGCCTTCCCCGTGACGAAGGTGAAGGACGGTGACGTGATCGCGCTCGGAAACATCCGGCTCAGGATCCTCCATACACCGGGGCATACCTCCGACAGCGTCAGCATCGCCGTCACAGACACCGCGAGGGGGGACGAGCCCTGGCTCGTGCTCACCGGCGACACGCTCTTCGTCGGGGACACCGGCAGGCCCGACCTCGACGGCAGCGCCGAAAAGCTCTACGACAGCATCTGGAACAAGCTATTGACCTTCGACGATTCGGTCGAGATCTACCCGACCCACTTCGCCGGGTCGTCGTGCGGGAAGGCGATGAGCCCGAAGCCGAACTCCACGATCGGCTTCGAGCGCCGGTTCAACCAGTCGCTGCAGGCGAAATCGAAGGCGGGGTTCGTGGAGTACGTCATGGCAGACCTCCCGGTCCAGCCGCCCCGCTTCCAGCAGGTGCGCCAGTTCAACCTCGGGTTCCTGAAGGACCCGCCGATCGAACGGACCTATGACCTCGGCTCGCTCCAGATCAACGTACAGGAACTCAAGCGCCGGCTCGACGCGGGCGAAAAGGTGACGCTGGTGGACGTAAGGGAACCGGACGAGTTCCGCACGGCGAACTTGAACGGAAAACTGATCCCGCTGCGGGAACTGCCGAAGCGCTACACCGAGCTCGACCCGACAGATGAGATCGTCGTGCACTGTCACTCCGGCGGCAGGAGCCAGCGGGCGGTGGAATTCCTCTATGAAAAGGGCTTCAGCAATGTGAAAAACCTGATCGGAGGCATCGACGCCTGGTCGAGGACAATCGACCCGAAAGTCCCTCGTTATTAATCTCCCCCCGGCATACCGCCCCCGATGAAAGCGTACCACACACAGCTGGACCGCCTCCAGTCGGAGGTCGTGCAATGCACTAAATGCCCCCGGCTCGTACGATGGCGTGAGAAGGTGGCGAAAACCAGGACGACGCGCTACATCGACTGGGAATACTGGGGAAAGCCGGTGCCCGGATTCGGCGACGCCGGCGCCCGGATGCTCATCGTCGGACTCGCCCCCGGCGCTCACGGCGCCAACCGCACCGGCCGGATGTTCACCGGCGATTCGAGCGGCAACTGGCTTTACGGGACCCTCCACAAGTACGGCTTCGCCTCGAGACTCCTGTCGCTCTCCCGCGACGACGGGATGAAGCTGAAGGACTGTTACATCACCGCGGCGCTCCGGTGCGTTCCCCCGGCAAACAAACCGACGGCCGCAGAACTCCACAACTGCAGCCCGTTCCTCCTCGACGAATTGAGGCTCCTCTTCAACATCAGGATCATCGTCGCCCTCGGTAAGGTGGCGTTCGACAACGTGTTCGACGCTTACCGCGAACTCCACATGACCACGCTAGCGAAGCGGCCCGAATTCCGGCACGGAGCCGAGATCCAGTTGAATTACCGGCAGGTGCTGATCGCGTCGTACCACCCCAGCCAGCAGAACACCTTCACCGGCAAGCTCACCCACGCGATGTTCGACGGCGTCTTCGCGCGCGTGAAGAAGATCCTTTCGACCAAGCGAAAACCGGTCGTCTCTGAATGACCGATTTCGAGGGGAAGGTCGTGCTCGTCACCGGCGCCTCGAGCGGCATCGGGCGGGCCACCGCGCTGATGGCCGCGGAGCGGGGCGCGAAGGTGGCGATGGCCGCGAGGCGCTCGAAAGAGATGGAATCGGCCGCGGCGGCGATCCCGTCCGACAGGAAACTCATCGTGGGCGCGGACGTCACGAAGGAAAGCGACCGGGCCACACTTGTGGCGGCGACGATCTCAACGTTCGGGGGGATCGACGTGCTGGTGAATGCGGCGGGGATCATCGGGAACGGAACCATCGAGAACACTTCCGCACACGAGTGGGACACGATGCTCGACATCAATCTTACGTCACTCTTCCGGATGACGCAACTCGCCCTGGCGTCGATCATCGAACGAAAAGGGAACATCGTCAACGTCTCAAGCGTGACCGGGACCCGGGCGTTTCCCGGCGTGCTGGCCTACTGCGTGAGCAAGGCGGGAGTAGACCAGTTCACGCGTTGCATCGCGCTGGAACTCGCGCCGAAAGGGGTGAGGGCGAACGCCGTCAACCCGGGCGTGGTCGTCACCAACCTCCACCGCGCCGGCGGGTTCGGCGAGGAAAAGTATTCCACGTTCCTGGAACACAGCAAGTCGACACACCCGATGGGAAGAGTCGGCCAACCCGACGAGGTGGCCGAACTGATTCTGTTTTTGGCGTCCCCAAGGTCGGGCTGGACCACCGGCACCACCATCAGCGTCGACGGAGGCCGGGCGCTCACCTGCGCCCGCTGAACGGCCCACGCCAGACCAGCGCCATGTGATCGAGGCGCGGCCGCGGCCGTGATCGTCACCCGCGGAAACCAACCAGGTACCTTAAAACACGGTGAGACTGATGAAAAAAAAGACTCCGATAAAAACCTCGTTCTCCACGAGGGCCGTTCACGGCGACAACCTCTTCGCGTATAAGGGCCCGGTCGTGACCCCGATCTACCAGACCAGCACCTACCGTTTCGACAGCTCGAACGATGCGGTGCGCTACGCGAAGGGGGACGCGGGCGTCTACGTCTACACGCGGTATCACAACCCCACCACCGACGAGGCGGAGCAAAAGATCGCGGCAATGTACGGCTGCGAGAGCGCGCTCCTCTTTTCGTCGGGGATGGCGGCGATCACCACCGCGGTGCTCTCCTTCTGCAAGCAGGGGGATGAAATCGTCAGCACGCCAGCGCTCTACGGCGGGACATACCGGTTCTTCCGTGATACGCTCCCCGACTTCGGAATCGGCGTGCGGTACGTCGACCCGGCATCGCTCGACGACCTGCTCTACCTCGTCACCCCGCGGACCAGGCTCGTCTATCTGGAAACGCCGACCAACCCGACGCTCTCGCTGGTGGACATTAAACGCCTCGTCGTGGGGGTCCGGAAAATGCAGAAGGAATTCAAGCACCCGATCATCATCATGATCGACAATACGTTTGCGACCGTGCTGAACCAGGACCCGTTCCGGTACGGGGTGGATCTGATGGTCGAGAGCTCGACCAAGTACCTGGGGGGACACGCGGACATCATGGGGGGTGTGCTGAGCGGCCCCGAGGCGCTCGTGAAAAAGGTCAGGGACCGGGCGAAGCACTTCGGCGGCTGCGCGGACCCGTTCGCCTCGTTTCTACTAGAGCGGAGCCTCAAGACGTTTGAACTGAGGGTGGGGAGGCAGCGCGATAACGCGATGAAGCTCGCCCGAGCGCTGGAGAAGCATCCGAAGATTTCCCGCGTTCTCTATCCCGGCCTCGCGTCGCATCCGCAGCACGCGCTCGCCAAAAAACAGATGACCGGATTCGGCGCGATGGTGACCGCCGAGATTCGCGGCGGCGTGAAGGGAGCGGTGAAGGTGTGCGACAACTTGCGAGTGGCGGTGAATGCGATGTCGCTCGGCGGGGTCGAGACGCTCGTCAGCATCCCCGTCTACTCGTCGCATGTCAAGATGACCGCCGACGAGCTGGCGCAGCACGGGGTGACCCCGGGGATGATCCGGATTTCCGTGGGGGTGGAAGGGGCGGACGACCTGATCGGGGATTTCCGGCAGGCGTTGAAGAAGGCGTAGTCGGCGCACCCCTGCAGACGATTCACATCCCCCGCATCGGCGGTTGGATCAAATCAACGCGAGAAATTCAACAGCCGGGGAGAGGATAACGCCGGAACGTGTCGTCGTCCTGCTGAAGCCCTCGGGATTCCGCACGACCTGGAGTGTGTAGCGCGGTTTGAGCCGCTCCTTGAAATACAGGAGGCTCGGATCGATCTCCCCGGCAGACAACTTTGCCTCGATGAGCGCGTGAGGCCGGCGGTTTTCGGTGATCAGGAAGTCGGCCTCGCGTTTCTCGCGGTCCCGCACGTACCAGAGCTCATACTCTCCTTCCCCCCTGTCCGTCCACGCATTGACGAGTTTCAGGAGATGCAGTGCCACGAGGTTTTCGAACTTCGCGCCGGGATTCTCAATTCCGGTAGGATCGAAGAGGTAGACCTTGGGGGCGACCCTGAGCGTCCTCGCGAGTTTGCCGGAGAACGGCTTCACGGTGAAGAGGAAATAGAGCCGTGACATCGCATCGAGCCAGTTCTTCACGGTCCCAAAGTTGACGCCGAGATCTTCAGCAAGCCCGTTCATCGAGATCGGGGAACCTGTTTTGCCGGGAAGGAGCATTGCGAGGGAATCGAGCAAACCGATGTCCCTGATGCGAGTCAGGTCCCGCAGGTCCTCTCTGAGGATCAGCGTTCGGTGGGACCGCCTCCAACGGTTGAAACGAGATTCGCTTCCCGAAAAGAGCGGTTCCGGGAAACCGGTCAGGCGCTCCAGGTCGTCCAGGAGGCGTTGAACGTTCCGGGCAGCCGTCGGCTCTTCCAACGATTTCCAGAATTGCGACGGGTCGGCAGGCGCGTTCCGGTATCCGGATGCGAGTTCGCCGAGCGTGAACGGGTGGAGGCGATAAAGATTATACCGGCCGAAAAGGGAATCCCCACCCCGCTGGAAGACGTCGAGCCGGCCGCTCCCGGTGACGAGAATTTCCAGGCCGGCGCCATGCCCATCGTGCAACCCCTTGAGGAAACGTTTCCACCGGGGGAACTTGTGGATTTCATCCAGAACAATACGGGGCCGCCCGGAAGATGGAGCAGACTCCCGGCGTGTCCAGAAATCCTCCTGGTGCCGGGTCAGGAGCCGGCGATGCTCTTCGACGTCCCAGTTGAAATATAACTGCGGCGTTCCGGCTTCGTCGAGGAGCCGCCGGGTAAAGGTCGTTTTTCCCACCTGTCGGGGTCCGGCAACCAGGACCATCTTTCTCTCTTCGTCCAGCGACCGGGTGACTTCAGGACCGAGATAGCGTATTCCATCCATCTTCATATACCTATGAAAATGTCATGACAAATTCATAGTAATATATGATATTGTCATGGTTGTGTCAAGGGCTGATAATGCCTGAAATTTCAATTATTCTGTAAATATTGGGATCGATCAGGGGGGTGCGGGTGGAGTCGCTGACGCCGGACCCTTAGAGCGCCTGTTTCAGTAGTGCCGGATCCACGTTCCCGCCGCTGACGATGGCGGCGATTTTTTTCCCCCTGAGGCTGAGGACGTTGGTCATCACGGCCGCGGGGGCGACTGCGCCGGTCGGTTCGACGACGAGCTTCATCCGTTCCGCGAAAAACCGCATCATCGGGAAGATGGCCGAATCGGGAATGGTGATGATGTCGTCGACGTACTTCCTGATGATTTCGAAATTGAGTTCGCCGACCGAAAGCGTACGCATCCCGTCGGCGATCGTCACCGCCTTCTGAATCTTCACGATCTTCCCCGCCCTGAACGACTGGTACGCGTCGTTCGCGCCCTCAGTTTCCACGCCGATGACCCTCACGTTCGGGAAGATGGTCTTGACGGCGATGGAGCATCCCGCGATCAGCCCGCCGCCACCCACTGGTACGAACAGGTAATCGAGGTCCTTCAGGTCGGGGTAAATCTCCGCCCCGGCCGTCCCCTGGCCGGCGATGAGTTTCGGATCGTTATAAGGATGAACGAGGGAATAACCGTGTTTCGCGATCAGCTCCGCCGTCACGCGCTCCCGGTCGTCGGTGGAGTCCTCGCAGAAGATCACTTCCGCGCCGTAGGCCCTGGTCGCGTCGATTTTCATCGCGACGGAATTGTGCGGCATCACGACGACGGACCGGATCCGGAGGAGTTTTGACGCAAGAGCGACGCCCTGAGCGTGGTTGCCGGATGAATGCGCGGTGACGCCCTTCGAGCGTTCGGCGCCGGTGAGGGAATGGATTTTATTGTAGGCGCCCCGGAACTTGAAAGCGCCGATCCGTTGAAGGTTCTCTGCCTTGAAATAGACTTCGTTGCCGTTGAGAGTGTTGAAGGTGCGCGACGAGAGGAGGGGGGTGCGGTGGGCTACCGGCCGGAGAACCTCGGCAGCGGCCTCGATGTCGGAGAACGTCACCAGATCAGCGCTCACGCGATCTCCAGCACGATCTTGCCGAAATGCTTCCTCGACTCCATATGCCGGTGCGCATCGGCGGCCTTCGCGAGCGGGAAGACACTGTCGATCACCGGGTTGAACTTGCGTCCGGTCGGCGATCCGAAGAGTTTCATCACGTGCTCCAGCTCGTGCTTCCAGCCCATCCACGACCCCATCAGGGTCTGCTGGCGCGAATAGAGGTACCGTACGTCGACGTTCGCCATATAGTCGGTGGTCGAGCCGCAGGTGACGAGGCGGCCTCCGCGCGCGAGGACCGTAATCGATTTCGCAAACACGTCGCCCCCGGTGTGCTCGAACACCACGTCGACCCCGCGTTTGCCGGTGAGCTTTTTGACCTCTTCGGTGAAGTCGTTCGTCGCGTAATTGACGACCTCGTCGGCCCCGAGGGATTTCGCCTTCACGAGTTTCTCGTCCGACCCCGCGGTCGCAATCACGGTCGCGCCGTGGAACTTCGCGATCTGGATCGCGGCCGAACCGACTCCACTCCCCGCGCCGTGGATGAGCACCGTTTCGCCCGATCTGACTTCGGCCCTCGAGACGAGCATGTGCCACGCGGTCAGGAACACCAGGGGGACGGCGGCGCCTTCGACGAACGACAGGTTTTCGGCGAGGAAGACAAGGTTCGATTCGCCGACGCAGACGTACTCGGCGTAGGTGCCGTTCTCGCGGGTCCCGAGCACGTGGTACGACGCGCAAAAGGTCTCGCGGCCGGCTGCGCAGGAGGAGCAGGTCCCGCACGAGATCCCGGGGGAAATCGCCACGCGGTCACCCGGTACGAACGACGTTACGCCCTCGCCCGTTTCATCGACGATGCCAGCGCCGTCGCAGCCGAGGATGTGCGGGAGGGGGATGTTCTTCTCCCTCTCGCCGCTGCGCACGAAGAGGTCGAGGTGGTTGAGCGAAGCGGCGTGGAGGCGGACGCGGACCTGCCCGGGCCCGGGTTCGGGGCGCGGGACTTCCGTGTAGTGGAGGACGTTGGCGTCGCCGAATTTGTCGAAGATGACCGCCTTCATCGTCATCATGAAATTCTGGCCGCTCACCGCTCCGACGCGAGCTGCCACTTCTCGGGTGAACGCCGGAGCCCGGAGAGGATCAACTCCCGGGTGAAGCCAAACTCCTTCGGGAGCTTGTCGACCAGCTTCTTGAAGAGATCTTCGTGGTCGAGCATTTCATTTTTCCATTCCTGCGTGTTGACGCTCATCAGGTCGTTGAACTTCTCCTTCGGGAAGTCGAGCCCTTCCCAGTTCAGGTCCTCGTACCGGGGCATCCAGCCGAGCGGGCTCTCGATCGCGTACGCCCTTCCGCGGACCCTGTCGACGATCCACTTCAGCACGCGGGCGTTCTCGCCGTAGCCCGGCCAGAGGTATTTCCCGTTTTCGTCCTTGCGGAACCAGTTCACCGCGAAGATGCGAGGCGGGTCGATGATGTCGCGGCCGAACTGGAGCCAGTGGTTGAAGTAATCGGCCATGTGGTACCCGCAGAACGGCAGCATCGCGAAGGGGTCGCGACGCACGGTTCCGACCGCACCGGCCGCAGCCGCGGTGGTTTCAGAGCCCATCGTCGCTGCAATATAGACGCCGAAATTCCAGTTGACCGATTCGTACACCAGGGGAACGGTGGTGCTCCTCCTCCCGCCGAAGATGAACGCGCTGATCGGAACCCCCTTCGGGTCTTCCCACGCGGGGTCGATGATGGGGTTCTGTCCGGCCGGCGCGGTGAACCGCGCGTTGGGGTGGGCGGCCGGCCTTCCGGCGGCGGGGCTCCACTCCTTTCCCTGCCAGTCGGTCAGCTTCGGCGGGGGAGCGTCGGTCATCCCCTCCCACCACACGTCGCCGTCGGGCGTCAGGGCCACGTTGGTGAAGATGGTGTTCGCCCGGATGCTCTCCATCGCGTTGGGGTTGGTCTTGACGGAGGTCCCGGGGGCGACGCCGAAGTATCCAGCCTCGGGGTTGATGGCGTAGAGTTTCCCGTCCGCGCCGGCCTTGATCCACGCGATGTCGTCGCCGATGGTACTGATCTTCCACCCGTCGAACGTTTTCGGGGGGATGAGCATCGCGAAATTGGTCTTGCCACAGGCGCTCGGGAAGGCCGCCGCGACGTAGGTCTTCTCGCCCTTCGGCGACTGGACGCCGAGGATCAGCATATGCTCCGCGAGCCAACCCTCGTCGCGCGCCATGTTCGAGGCGATCCGCAGCGCGAAACATTTCTTGCCGAGGAGCGCGTTGCCGCCGTAGCCGCTGCCGTATGACCAGATCGCCCTCTCCGCGGGGAAGTGGACGATGTACTTCTTCTCCTTGTTGCAGGGCCACGCGACGTCTTTCTGGCCCGCCGTGAGCGGCGCGCCGACCGAGTGCATACAGGGGACGAAGTCACCGTCGCCGAGCACGTCGAGGACCTTTTTCCCCATCCTCGTCATGATCTTCATGTTGACGACAACGTAGGGGGACTCGGTGAGCTGGACGCCGATGTGGGAAATCTTCGAACCGAGCGGGCCCATGCTGAAGGTGATGACGTACATCGTCCGCCCCTTCATCGAACCGCGGAAGAGGCCGGTGAGGGTTTCCTTCATCAGGTTGGGGTCGACCCAGTTGTTCATCGGCCCGGCGTCGTCCTTGCGCGGGCTGCAGATGAACGTCCGGTCTTCCACGCGCGCAACGTCGCCGGGGTCCGATCGGGAGAGGAAGCTGTTGGGGCGTTTTTTCGCATCCAGCCTGATGAACGTGCCCGACTGGACGAGCGCCTCGCACGTCGAACGGTACTCATCTTCGGAGCCGTCGCACCAGATGATAGAGTCGGGGGCGCAGAGTTTCGCCATCTCGGCCACCCACTCCTTCAGTCTCTGGTTGGCTACCTGGTCGGGATTCACCATGCTGATTTTCCTCGGGGAAGTATTTTCGAAGCCTGAGTTCTGGAATTGAAGGTAGGGTGAAGATACGGAAAATGGCCATAAATAGAAAGATTAGGGCGGATATTGATTCTCTGGCCCGATTTCGCTACTTTCGTGGGCTGGTAACGGAAGCCCTCAACATCACTGACAGGAGAGCGTAATGGCCGAGAGCTGGTTGGCAAAAGTCCGGGACGGTTTCAGCCGGACCTTCTGGGTGGCGAACGTCATCGAACTCTTCGAACGTCTCGCCTACTACGGCAGCAAGGCGGTGCTCACCGTCTACGTCGCCGAACAGGTCGGGCTCGGGCCCGAGAAAGCAGGCTGGCTGGTCGGGAGCCTGTTCAATACGCTCCTCTATTTCCTCCCGATCCTCGCCGGGACGGTCGTGGACCGTTACGGTTTCCGGCGGAGCCTCACGGTCTGCTTCGCGGTCTTCACGCTGGGATATTTCATGATCGGCCTCGCCGGACTTCCCGCGGGGCAGGTCATCACTGACGCCATCGGCGCAGGACCATACATGATCATCGCCCTGGTGGTGACCGCTATGGGCGGGTCGCTCATCAAGCCGTCGATCGTCGGGACGGTGGCCCGCACCACGACCGGCGAGACGAAATCCCTCGGCTACTCGATCTACTACATGCTGGTCAACATCGGCGGCGCGATCGGGCCCTTCCTCGCGGTCCCGGTGCGCGAAAACGCCGGCATCGCCTACGTGCTGGTGATGTCGTCCCTCATCAGTTTCCTGATGCTCATCGCGACGCTGGCCTTCTTCAAGGAGCCCGCCCGTCCCGCCGATGCCCCGCCGCCGAAATCGATGGCCGTGGTGCTCCGGGATATGCTCCTGGTGTTCACCAATCTGCGATTCATTTCGTTCCTGGTGATTTTCTCAGGCTTCTGGATCATGTTCTGGCAGGTCTTCTATTCGATGCCCTTCTACATCAGGGACGTCCTCAAGTTCGACCGGTTCGAGATTCTCGAGACGGTGGACGCCTGGACCATCATCCTCGTCACCGTGATCGCGACCGCGCTGGCGAAAAAACTCAAACCAATGGTCGCGATGACGCTCGGCTTCGGGCTCGCGACCTGCTCGTGGTTCCTGATGGTGCACATGCCGGCGGGGCCGGCGCAGGTCCTCGTCTGGCCGGTCGTGGCGGTGATGAACGTCGTGCTCTGGCTCCTCGGCGCCGCCGGGCTTCCCGTCGAGACCGTGGAGCTCTCGGTGATGATCGCGCCCGCCGCCTTCGCGCTGATGATCTTCGCCGTGGGCGAGGCGATCCAGGCCCCACGCTACTACGAATACGTGTCGGACCTCGCGCCGAAGGAGCAGGTCGGGACCTACATGGGCTTCGCGTTCCTCCCGGTCGCCATCGGCACGTTCTTCGCGGGTCTCATCGCCGGGCCGCTCGTCGAGCACTACATCGGGTATAAATCGGAGGGGACGTTCATCCCCGGCCCCGGCTCGGCGAACCCCCACGCGATGTGGTACTGGGTGGGCCTGATCGGGATCGTCTCGACCCTCGCCCTGATCGTGTACGACCGCCTCGTCGCCCGACGACCGAAACCCGCGTAACAGCTTCGACTGGCGCCGGCCGACCGCGGCTGGCCCTCCGCCAACAGCTGATCCCCGAACGCGGCCGTACCGCTCAGCCCGACCCCGGACCCGAAAAGGCCGGGGTTTTTTTATCCGTCCGGGCCCGCGCTTGATTTTTTATAAAACAAAATATATATTTAGGATTACCTAAATTCTGCCCAATGCAAAACCAATCCACGGAAGACTACCTCAAGGGGATCCATAAGCTCGGAGTGGACGGAGGGGGGGTCACAACCTCGGCGCTGGCGAAGCACCTGGGGATCGGTGACGGGTCGGTCACCGGGATGCTGAAGAAACTGGCCGCGAAAAAACTGATCCGGTACGTGCCCTACCGGGGGGTGTCGCTGACCGAGGCCGGTCGCCGAATGGCCGTGAAAATGATGCGGCGGCACAGGCTCTGGGAGATCTTCCTCGTCAAGCACCTGGGCTACGGCTGGGACGAGGTACACGAGGAGGCGGAGAGGCTCGAGCACGTCACCTCCGACGAGATGGAGCAGCGACTGGACGACCTTCTGGGCAACCCCTCCACGGACCCGCACGGCGAACCGGTCCCAACGGCGGACGGAAAGCTGCCGCCGCTGAAAGGGCGTCCGCTCTCAGACTTCACGCCGGGCGACCGCGTGACGATACTGCGCGTCAGCGACGATAGTTCCGCGATACTGCAGCACACCGCGAAGCTCGGTCTCTCGCTGGGGACCCGGCTCGTGGTCAGGGAAAAAAGGCCGTTCGACGGTTCGCTCGTGGTGACTGTCGGCGGCAAGGAAAAATTCATCAGCCGGGAGGTCGCCGTCTCGATCTTCGGCGAGATCGCGTGAGGACCATCGGATGAGTCAAAAAACGGACCACTCGGTATCGCTCTCAGACGTCCACAGGTCGGTCGAAGTCCCGAAAAACGCAGGCTTCATCAAGAGGCTCTTCGCCTTCGCCGGACCCGCGTACCTCGTGAGCGTCGGATACATGGACCCCGGCAACTGGGCCACCGACCTGGAAGGTGGGGCGCGGTTCGGCTACCAGCTGGTCTGGGTGCTTCTGATGTCGAACCTGATGGCGATGCTCCTGCAGACCCTTTCGGCGAGGATGGGCATCGTCGCCGGACGGGACCTCGCCCAGGCGTGCCGCGAAAATTACCCGAAACCTGTCGGGTACGCCCTCTGGGTCCTGTGCGAGGTGGCGATCGCCGCCTGCGATCTCGCGGAGGTGCTCGGCACGGCCATCGGCCTGAACCTCCTCTTCGGTATCCCCCTCATCTACGGTGTCGTCATCACCGGCTTCGACACGATGCTCTTTCTGATGATCCAGAACTTCGGCATCAGGAAGATGGAAGCGTTCATCATTTCGCTCGTGGCGACCATCGGGGTCTGTTTCGCGTTCCAAGTTTTTCTCTCGGCGCCCGACTGGAGGGAACTCGGCGGTGGGTTCGTGCCGCATCTCACCGGAGACAGCCTGTACGTCGCCATCGGCATCATCGGGGCGACGGTGATGCCGCATAACCTTTACCTTCATTCCGCTCTCGTACAGACCCGGTCGGTTGACCAGACCATCGAGGGGAAGAAGGAGGCGTGCAAGATGAACCTCGTGGACACGGCGGTGGCGCTCAACGCCGCACTCTTCGTCAACGGCGCCATCCTGGTCGTCGCGGCGGCAGTGTTCTTCGAGAACGGAGTCGTCGTCACGGAGATCCAGCAGGCCCACGAGCTCCTGGAGCCACTCCTCGGGAGCACGCTCGCGCCAATGCTCTTCGCCATCGCCCTCATCGCGGCCGGGCAGAGTTCGACGCTGACCGGTACGCTCGCCGGCCAGATCGTGATGGAGGGGTTCCTTCGGTTCAGGATGAGGCCGGTGGTGCGCCGCCTCATTACGCGGATGATTGCCATTGTCCCGGCGGTCCTCGTCATCGGCATCAAGGGCGAGGAGGGCTCCTACGGACTCCTGATCCTGAGCCAGGTCATCCTGAGCCTCCAGCTTCCGTTTGCCGTCATCCCGCTCATCAAGATCACGAGCGACCGGGCGGTGATGGGTTCGTTCGCGAACAAGATGTGGGTCAAGGTCCTGGCCTGGACGACCGCGGTCATCGTGGTCAGCCTGAACGCCAAGCTCGTCTACGACACGCTGTCTGAGTGGATCGCCGACTCAGGCCCGGATGCCGGCTGGATCTGGGTGACGGTGGTTCCAATAGTTGTTGCGACGGGCTTGCTCCTTGTCTATGTTTCCCTCCCGAAATCGTGGCGAAACAAAAAATCGGTAAAGCCGGAAGTGCGGGCGCACCACCTCTCCGCCGCGCGATACGCGAAAATCGGCGTAGCGCTGGACTACACCGACCTCGATTCGAAGGTCCTCTCACACGCGAACACGCTGGCGCGCGACCACCACGCCGTACTCTACATCTTCCATATCGTCGAAGGCGTGAGCGGACAGCTTTTCGGCAAGGAGGCCGACGACGACGAGGCGAGGAAGGACAGGGAACACCTCGGGGAGATCGCTGAGGAATTGCGGAAGGAAGGCGCTGAGGTGATGCCGATCCTCGGATACGGCCAGGTACCCGAGGAACTGGTGCGTCTCTCGACGGAATCCGGCATCGACATCCTCGTGATGGGCGGGCACCGGCACCGCGGGTTGAAGGACGTGATCCTCGGGGCGTCAATTTCGAAAGTCAGGCACGCATTGCCAATTCCGGTCCTGATCATTCAATGACCGATACGCGAAGGAAATTTCTTCGGCGGGTGGGCGCGCTGCTCTCAGGCGGTGTGGCTGCGGGCGTGTTCTTGGAGGGGTGCGCCTCCGGGGGACCGACCGTCTACCGGTACGACCCTGCGGGCAACATCATCGACCTTTTCCTGAGCTGGTATCCTGAGCTCTACAAAACCGGCGGAGCGGTGGAGCTTCACCTCACCGGAACCGAATCATCGATCGTGGTCGTGCGCGTCGCGATCGACAGGTTCACGGCCGTCTCGCCGGTGTGCCAGCACCAGGGGTGCAAGGTGGCCCTCAAGGAGAACCTGTTCAAGTGTCCCTGTCACGGTTCGAGGTACGGCCTCGATGGGGCGCTCATCGCCGGGCCGGCGGAGAAGCCGCTCGTGTCGTACCGGACCGAATTCCGTGAAACGTCGCTGAGGATTTTTCTGAGTTAAGGGGGGCGCGGGAAGTTGCCCGCGGGAACGGGGAGCCGAAGTTGTGACGGGTTACCTGCTTCCTGGTTCCTCGCCGCTACGCAGGGATTTCTCGTACTCGGACTTGTATCGCTTGACCCCGGCCAGGAGCGCTTCGGCGATCTCCCGCTGGCCCGATTCGCTCTTGAGAAAACGCTCGTCCTTCCGGTTCGACAGGTAACCGGTTTCGACCAGGACGTTCGGCATCGAGGCCCCCCACAAGACAATGAAACCCGCCTGCTTGACCCCGTTGTTCTCGAGTTGGAGCCTCTTACCCATCTCCTGTTGAAGGATCTCCGCGAATTTCTCGCTGTACTTGACGTACGAGCTCTGCGCCATGCTGAGGAGTATGAAATTCTCCTCGGTGAGCTCCTTGTACCGCTTCTCGTACCCCTCTTCCATCTTGACGACCGCGTTCTCCTTTTCCGCGACGCGCACCGCCGCCTCGGTCTTCCCCGGCCGCAGGAGGTAGATCTCGAAGCCGTTGGTCGAATGGGGCTTGCGGGGCATCGAGTTGCAGTGGATGCTGATGAAGAGCTTCCCATTGCTCGAATTGGCGACCTGCCCGCGCCGGTAGAGTTCGACGAACTCGTCCTTCTCCCTCGTGTACACGACCTTCACGTCGGGGAGCTGTTTCCTGATCAGATTTCCGAGTTTCTTCGCGATGCTCAGGACGACGTCCTTTTCCCTCGTGCGGTTGATGCCGATGGTTCCGGGGTCGTCGCCTCCGTGTCCGGCATCGATCACGACCACATCGAGCTTCCACCGTTCCTTCTCCCTCTCGAGAGTCTGTTCGAATGAATGCGTCCGCTTCGCGGCCAACTCCGCGTCCGTCGGCGTGTGGATGCTCACCAGGAGGTCGTTGCTCCCCTCGGCCGGGAGCAGCTCGGCGGTGCTCACCTTCCCCTTGATCCTGAAGGTCAGCTGGACCGACGTGGCCGACTGGAACACCAGAACCTGCTTCAGGATGCCGGTCGGCCGGACGGCGTTGATCTTCGCGATGTCGGCGCGCGCGTTTGCCAGCGTGATGTAGAGCCAGGAATCCCCGCTCATTTCCTTCACCCAGCTCTCATAATCGGGGAGCCTCCGGCCGCACTGGAGACGGATGAGGAAGCCGTTCGTCTTTTCCTCGAGCTCGAGCCCCGCGAGGTCGTACGCGGAGGACGAGCGGGGCATCCCGCCGGCCACGATTTTACCGGCTGCCGCATTGAAGGAAATTTCATCGGCGATGATGTAGTCCAGGATGGCGCACATCGGGCCGACCGGGACGTAGTAGTGACCGTCGATGCGCAGCGCTGCCGCCGGGAGCTGGTAGACGCTGGAATTGAGTTCGTCGTCGCGGACGACTACATACGGGTTGTTGGCGGTGATCTTTACGGCGAACATCCCCGACTTCATCTCAAATTTTTCGGAGCCGGAGTTTTCGTACGAGCGGAGGCCGAACACCGTCACGATGTCGTTCAGGGAACCGTAGAGATGCCCGCCGGCACTCACCGATCCGATGGAGGTGCCGTCGTCCGGGCGCGACGTGAATTCCACCGGGATCCGGCGCTGGCCGGACGCTCCCCCCGCGGCGAGCGCCAGGACGAAGAGGATGAGGATTGCCGGTCGGCGGAAGGTCATCGTGCGGGAGATCAGAGCGAGAAGGCCGCGCGAAGGGCGATCAGAAGGATTTTCAGGCGCGGGTGGCTCGTGAGGGCGTCGAAGCGGTTGTGGATTTCCTGCTTCGTGACCGGGTCGCGCGTAATGACGATTATGGACAGGGGGAGTTTCATCGGCTCCTCAATAGATGATCAGGGTAATCAATCAATAATCAATCGGTGAGATGGGTTTTGAAAGTGATCTTCCGTTTCGCGAGCTCGGCGATGAACGGCTCGAGTGGCACGCATTGCTCCGGCGGCTTCACGCCCCGCTCCGGGATCCGGCCGTCGATCGCCATCTGAAGGATGACCGAGGTCGGGAACGATGTCGTCCTCATCATCGAGGTCATTTTCAGGCCAGTATCATAATAATCCACCATTTCATACGCAAGTGTACGCTTTTTACCGTCCAGGGTTCCGGAGACCGCGACCCTCGTCAACACGACGTCGGGACCGTTGGCCGTGAGCTTCTTCCGCAGGAGGTCTTCAAAAAACTCCCTGACGGTCCTCATCGAGTTCCCGGCGATGACCGGCTCCGACCCGGCGAACCCCAGGTCGAGGAGCACCTTGAATTTTTCGCAGTGTCCGGGATAACGAATCGTCTTGTAATCGAGCTCCTTCACCTTCCCGTTGAACATCTTCGTGAGCGTGGATGTTCCGCCCGACGTGGTGAAGGCTTCAAGTTTCTCGAATGGGGCGGGAAATGAGAGCGATTCGAGGTCGGCCATCGAGTCGATCTTCACCTCACGGCCGGCGCGGATCGCCTCGGCCGGCTCGATATATTCGTTGATGAGGCCCTCCGGCGAGAACACCAGCTGGTAATTGAGCGGGGGGACGGGGCGTTGCGGAAGACCGCCGACACGGATATGAATGCTTTCCACCTCCGAAAATTTTGCCGCGACGCCGGCCGCGATGACGCACGCCATCCCCGGAGCCAGGCCGCAGTTCGGGAGGATGAGCACGCCGGCCTCCCGGGCCTGCGCGTCGAAATCCATCTGTCGATAGACAACGTCCATGTTACCGCCAAGGTCGCAGAAATGGATCCGGGCCTCGATCGCGGCCTTCGTGAGGTCGACGTTGTGGGTGTAGGACGTCGCACCGATCGCACCGTCCACCGTCCGCATCAGCGCGACGACGTCGGCCCGCACGCCGGTGTCGAGCGTCGCCGCCTCCGCTTTCGGTCCGATCACCGCGGCGACGTTTTTCGCCCTTTCCCCGTCCCTGTCGGCGACGATCACCTTTTCGACCCCCGGAGAGTTTGCGAGGTCGAACGCCGCCGCGCCGCCCATCATTCCCGCTCCGATGACAAGTGTTTTCATATTCCGCAGTTGGTTATTTGAGTATCTGCCCCGTCTCCATGCTCCAGAAGAGCAGGTCGAGTTCGTCCATCGGGATGCCGGTCCGCTTCGCAAAACCAGCGAATTTTTTCTCGATGGCCAGGTATCGGGGCCGCGTCAGAGTTTTCGGCGGTCGTCGCAGGACGCCCGCGGCCACCAGGTT
>JANNFI010000035.1:0-9166 GCA_031379665.1 Ignavibacteria bacterium | reverse complement strand
TACGTGCAGAACATCACGGACGTGGGCCACCTCACCGACGACGCGGACGAGGGCGAGGACAAGATCGAGAAGCAATCCAAAAAGGACCGCGTCCACCCGATGCAGATCGCGGAGTCCTTCACCAGGAGCTATTTCGAGGATATGGACGCCCTGAACGTGATGCGTCCGGACATCGCGCCGCGGGCCACCGGGCACATCGTCGAGCAGATAGAAATGGTCAAAGGCCTGATCGCGGGCGGGTTCGCCTACGAAGTCGACGGGTCGGTCTATTTCGATGTGTCGAAGGATCGGGAGTACGGGAAGCTCTCCAACCGGAGCGCCTCCGAGGCCGAGGCCGGTACGCGCGTGGCGCCGAAATCCGGGAAACGGAGTCCGAGCGACTTCGCGCTGTGGAAGAAGGCGGAACCGGGCCACATCATGCAGTGGGCGAGCCCATGGGGGATGGGGTTCCCGGGCTGGCACGTCGAGTGCTCAGCGATGTCGATGAAGTACCTCGGCGAGACATTCGACATCCACGGCGGGGGTATGGACAACCTGTTTCCCCATCACGAGTGCGAGATTGCTCAGAGCGAATGTCTCACCGGGAAACCATTCGTGAAGTACTGGGTCCACAACAACCTGATCACCGTCGGCGGTCAGAAGATGGGGAAGTCGCTCGGCAACGTCATTTTACTGAAGGACGCCTTCGCGAAGCGGCATCCGCTCGTGATGCGCTTCTTCATCCTGCAGAGCCACTACCGGGGAACGCTCGACTTCACCGATGAGGCGCTCGACGGGGCGGGGAAGGGGTGGGAGAAATTCATCAACACGCTGAGGAACCTGGAAGCGGCGGCGGGCGTCGCGGCGACTCCGCTCACCGACGCTCCCCAGGGTTCCGGCCTGCCTCCCGGGACTTCGAAGGCGGCGGTCGAAGGGCCATCCTCGGTCTTCAGGAAACGGTTCTTCGAAGCGATGGACGACGATTTCAACACCCCCCAGGCCATCGCCGTCCTCTTCGACGCGGCCCGGGAGGTCAACGGGATGCTCGGCGCCGGCGGAAAGGATGCAAAGGCCCTCACGGAGTTTTCGCTGTTCTTCAGCGAGACGGCGGACTGCATCCTGGGAATCGTCCCTGGGAAGGACGCGGGGTCGGCTGGAGCAACGATCGAACCTCAGCTGATGGACCTCATTCTGGAGTTACGCGCGGAGGTGCGCAAGGAAAAGCTCTGGGTTCTCTCCGATAAAATCAGAGACGGGCTTCAAAACCTGGGGATTACGCTCGAGGACAAGAAAGAGGGGACGAGCTGGAAACGATCGTAAGACTCAGCTCCGGGCCCACTCATAGACTTCGTAACCGTCGACGACCCTGCCGGACGGTTCGAAACCGACCCGGTCGTTGAGCGGCTCGATCGCTGGCTTGGCGACGCAGACGCTGTTCGGTTTCGCGTGCTTCTGCATGTGGCCGGCGATGTCGATCACCCGATCGCTGATTTCTTCGAGAGGGACCGAGCCATCGTAATACACGAAGCCTGAGTTCACGCCGCAGCGCACGCCGAACTCCCTCCTGATCGATTTCACCTCGCGGTTGAAGCGGTCGAGCCCGGTGATGATCTCGCGGGCGGCGCGCACCGCCGCGTCGACTGAGGTGAAGCAGCTCATTACGCCGTCAGGCGTCCAGGCTGCCCGAAGGCAGCCGTGGCTCAGGAAGATCCGGTCCACGAACCGCTTGTACTCGCGGAAATCGTGCTCGACGATTGCGGGTTCCTCCCGTTCCTTCATCCCGGTGGAGTCCACGATGTCCACCGCCAGGAAGGCCAGGTCGCGCCCCATCGCATCGAGTTGTTTCTTCGCCTGGGTGTACTCCCGCATCAATCGTTCGCGGTCCTTCCGCTTCGCGTTCCTCAGCTCTTCGAGCGTGCGGTTGAGCGGAGAGAGGACGATCGCGTTGTCGGAGATGTTCATCTGTGCCTTCCACTCGTCGAGGTTCTTCCGGTAGGTCAGGAACCTCACCGAATTATGGAGCCTGTCGGCGGCGCGGCCGAAGATCCCGCCGATCACGAGGGACCCGACGATGACGATGATCCTGGTGAGATCCCGGCCGCCGTACATCGTCGGAATGTTGTCGCGTACCACTGTACTCACCGACGCCTCCGCCTTGAGGGCGGCGTCGATGTAAGAGAACGATTCGGCGTTGTCGGACAGGAGCGCGAGGAACGGGATGAGGTAGAGGATGACGATGCCGATCATCACGCCGTTGAGGACGCGCACGAGCGCGGCACAGAGCTGAATGGAGATGATTTTCGGCCGGTCGGTCATAGGGGGTTGGTGGGTATGGTAGCGAAGCGTGGCCTGAAAGTCAACTGATAGTCAACTGAAAGCCAACTGAAAGTCAAGGCTCAGGACGCCAGCGCGCGGAGGTGGGCGTCGGCCGAGGCACAGAGCGCCTCGAGGTTGTATCCCCCTTCGAGGACCGAAACGATCTTCCCGGAGCAGCACTCGTCGGCCGCCTGCATCACGAGTCGGGTCATCTCCGCGAACGACGATTCGTCGAGCGTCATCTGCGCCAGCGGATCGAGCCGGTGCGCGTCGAAGCCTGCGGAAATCAGGATGAGCTCCGGCCGGTAGGCGTCGAGCGCGGGCAGGACCTCCCGGCGGAACGCGTCCAGGTAGTCGTCGTGGCCGCTGCCCGCGGGGAGCGGGATGTTGAGGGTGTACTCGTGGCCGTCTCCGGTGCCGCGCTCGGTGCGCGCGCCGGTCCCGGGGTAGAACGGAAACTGGTGGATGCTCGTGAAGAAGACGGAGCGGTCCGCGTAGAAGATCTCCTGCGTCCCGTTCCCGTGGTGGACGTCCCAGTCGACGATCGCCACGCGTTTAAGTCGGTATTTCTCGATCGCATACCTCGCCCCGACGGCGATGTTATTGAACAGGCAGAATCCCATCGGCCGGCCGCTCTCGGCGTGGTGCCCCGGGGGACGGACGGCGCAGAATGCGTTCTTCAGAACGCCGGGGACCACCGCGTCGATTGCCGCGATCACCGACCCGGCGGCGAGGAGGGCGGCGTCGAAGGACGCGCCGCAGACCACCGTGTCGCCGTCATCGAGCATCGCCTGGCCTGCGGGGCCCGACCGGCTCGACGGGCTGGACAGGCTGGAATTGACTGACCGGCATGCATCTTTCACCACCTGAAGGTGCTCGCGGGTATGGACCCTCAGGATCCACTCCTCCGGGGCCGGGTCGATGATCAGGTGCTGCAGGTCGGCCCAGGTGCCGGTCGCGCGGAGGTGACGTACGAGCGACGCCAGCCGCGCCGGCCGCTCGGGGTGGCCGGGGCCAGTGTCGTGCTCGAGGAATTTCTCGTTATACGCTATGCCTGTCCTGCTTGCCATCGTTAAATTTACGGAGAGATATGCAAAAATCCCAAATCCAACCCCTTGCAATTGCGGGTCGGGGTCTCTATATTTTTTCATGACCCGGTCCGACAGGCGCGTACGGGAGGCCCTGGCCGACATTGTCCGCGGAACCATCGTGAAACGGTCGGTTCACGACCTGGACCACGAGGGGGCCGACCTCACGGAGGAATTCATCAGGGAGCTCTCCGCTCAGGGGTATCTGCCCTGCAGGGTGGCGGATGTCCCTGTGGAGCCGGGTCAACGGGCGCCAGCCTTTTACATTGACCGGAAAATTGCCTATTTTGGATGGGTGTTCTGGGAGCAGTTCACATCGTGGAAGATCCGCAAACTCTGGGGTTCGGTTGTTAAAAACGGCAGGGGGGACTGGCGAATCCAGGTTCCCGAATCGGGTGGCGCCCTTATCTACGCCAATTCTTCGCTCACTATTGAAATGGACATCGACCGGCCCCCGGAATTCTGAGGGTCCCCCGGTCTGACAAACGCTTTTCTCACCTCATTCTTGATGAACCAACAGACATTCCAGGGAATACTCGAACTCGAAGGCCACAGGGGCGGCCGGCTGCGCAAACTGTCCCTCATGATCGACCGCCATCCCGGCGATCCATTCGTGGGACCCGACCTCATCTCACGCTGGAAACTTCGCGAGGGATCGTTCGTCGAAGCCGCCATCGACGGGAACGGCCAAGGCGCCCCGAAGATCACGAGCGTCATTTCAGTGAACGGGCTCCCGCCGGCGGAGTGGTCCGCGAAGGTGGAATACACCAAGCTCACCGCCATCGACCCCGTCGAACGGATACGGCTCGCCGGCCCCGAGGCCGACGTCTCGATGCGCATCGTGGACCTCGTCGCCCCCGTCGGGAAAGGCCAGCGCGCCCTGATCGTATCGCCGCCCAAGTCGGGCAAGACGATGCTGATGCAGAGCTTCGCCCACGCGATCGGCGCGAACCACCCGGAAATCGACCTGCTGATCCTTCTGGTGGACGAGCGTCCCGAGGAGGTCACCGACATGAAGCGCACCATCAAGGGCGAGGTCTTCGCCAGCTCGAACGACCACGACAAGGAGGTCCACGCCAGGCTCGCGAAGCTCGTACTGGAATACGCCAGGCGGAAGGTCGAAGCCGGGCGCGACGTGGTGCTCCTGCTCGATTCGCTGACGCGGCTCGGACGCGTCTTCAACTCCGTCCAGAAGGGGAGCGGCCGGACGATGTCGGGGGGCGTCGACATCAGGGCGCTGGAAATTCCGAAGCGCATCTTCGGCGCCGCGCGCGCCATCGAAAACGGCGGTTCGTTGACGATCATCGCGACCGCGCTCGTGGACACCAACTCGCGGATGGACGAACTGATCTTCCAGGAATTCAAGGGGACCGGCAACATGGAGCTCATCCTGAGCCGCGACCTCGCCAACGAACGGATCTTCCCCGCCATCAACGTGGTCGAATCGGGCACTCGCCGTGAAGAGCTGCTCTTCAAGAGCGACACGCCGAAGTACCACGCGCTCAGGCGGTACCTCAACAAGATGCGGCCGAAGGACGCGATCCTCACGCTCCTCAAGGGGATGGCCGATTACCCCACCAACCGGAAGCTGCTCGCCCGGATCTCGGGAGAGACGATCGAGGTGTGAATTTCACGCTCGGTCTTCCCCCCGGTTTCCGGTTCCGCTCCGTCGTCCTCAGTCACGGGTGGGCGGACCTGCATCCCTTCAGTTTCGATCAGCACCGCGAAGTTCTTTCGGTAAACCTCCCCGTCGGGAGCCGATCCGCGGTCACCGCCGAATTCTCGCAGAAGGGTCGTTCGCTCCTTGTAGGTGTCCGTTCGGGGCCGGGCCCAGGGGCTCGCGCCCATGTTAATGTTGCCGACATCGGGCGCATCGCCCGGTCGGTCCTGCGCGTCGACGCCGACCTGAGGCCGTTTTATCGCGAGGCGGCCCGGCACCCGGAATTCAGCTGGGTGAGGAAACTCGGCGCGGGCAGACTCCTGCGTGCCCCATCGGTCTTCGAGGATACCGTCAAGATGATCTGCACGACGAATTGCAGCTGGGCGCTCACGAAAAACACGGTGAGGAATCTTTGCGATGAACTCGGTCGCGGCCCCGAGGGAGCGAAGACCTTTCCAACACCCGCGGAGAGGGCCGATCGACCCGAGTCGTTTTACCGCAGGAAGATCCGCTGTGGCTACCGGGCTCCATACCTGGTCGAGCTCTCGCGCCGCGTCGCGGGTGGCGGGCTCGACATCGAACGCTGGAGGGATTCTTCGGTGCCGCCGGAGAAGGTCCGGGAGGAGATCGCATCGGTGAACGGGGTGGGGCCGTACGCGGCGGGGAACATCCTGAAACTCATCGGCCGGTACGGCGAGCTCGGCATCGACAGCTGGTGCCGGAAACAATTCTCGGCGGTCCACCGGAACGGCCGGAAGAGTTCCGACGCGGCGATCGAGAAACATTACGCCCGCTACGGGGAGTGGAAGGGGTTGTTCCTCTGGCTCGACCTGACGAAGGAGTGGTATGGAAAGTCGTACAAGGAAATCTTCGGGACATGACCCTCTGGCCCGCTGAACGTACCACCATCGAGGCGGAGCTCCGTCAGGCGGCCGACGCGCTCGCCGCCGGCAACGACGGCAAGGCGCGGGTCTGCGCCCGTCGTGCTTCAGGCACGGCGCTCAGGTCCTGGTTCCGTGAGAACCGGATACCCGCCCCCGCCGACGCGCAGTCCCTCCTGAAGCTCGCGTCGACCGATTCGGGTCTCCCGTTCGAGCTCAGGCAGGCCGCCGAGCGACTCTCGACCTCCGTGACCGATCGCGAGATCCTCCCGTTCTCCGACGACCCGGTCGGGGACGCGCGGTTGATCGTCGACCTGGTCGAATCCCTTTCCGACCAGCGGGATGTTTGACGAATACCGAAAGTCTCTGTAGCACCCCGCGGCCGAGGAACTCTTCGACCTCGGCTTTTATCGTCCGCTCGCGTGGCTCTTCGTGAGCGCCGTCCACCGGACGCCAATCACTCCGAACCAGGTAACACTGCTCTCGCTCGTCGCGTCGCTCGCGGCGGCGTACTGCTTCGCGTTTGGCGGCCTCTCGATGCTCGCCGCCGGGGCGGCGTGGTATGCGGCCGCGAACATCCTCGACTGCGCAGACGGTCAGCTCGCCCGGGTGCAGGGGAGCGGGACTCCGAACGGGAGGCTCGTTGACGGGGTCGCGGACTACATCGGGACCGTCGCCATCTTCCTCGGCGTAGGGATCGGCTTTTCGAGGCTGGGGATGAACCTCTGGCCGGAGACGATCCTCGCCGGCGTCAGCAGCGCCTTCCTCGCGATCTTCTTCGACCAGAGGCAGTCTGCCTTCATCGCAGCCAGCCGGGGCGACGCCGGTTTTCAAGAACGTGAGATGGCAAAACACACCGGAAATGTCGGTACGGACGGTTGGGTCTCCCGGCTCTATGTCGGATACACACGGCTTCAGCAGAACCTGATGAACCGGTTTCTTCCGGCGTCCGGGGGAGATGGTCGCCCGGCTGTCATCCATCCCGAGGACGTCACGATGATCCGGCTTTGGAGTTTTCTCGGGCCGACCACCAATAGGACCGCCCTGATCGCGTTCGCGCTCATCGGTCGTGTGGACCTTTACCTCTGGACCGTGTTCGTTCCCGGAAACCTCTGGCTCGCGGCTGCCTGGTACCTTCAGCGGCGCCTCGACGCCCGCCACGACGTCGCAGTCCCGACCAACCCGGCCTGACGAGAATGCCACGCCCCGGCCCGGCGACGTTTTTCCGTCAGTCACTGAAGTCCAACTCGTATTTCGCTGACGAACTGGTCAACGTTTACCTCCTGAGGCCCCTTGCGGCCGTGATCGTGTGGGTGGTCTATCCCACTCGTATCACTCCCAACAACGTGACCGTTGCGGCGGTCGTCATCGGCTGCATCGCGGGATGGTTCTACTCGGCCGGAACGGCGGCTACCACCTTCATTGCCGGTACATTGATACTCCTGAAAGACATCGTCGACGACGCCGACGGCCAGCTGGCGAGGGCCAAACAACTCTATTCCCGGAGGGGGCGGTTCCTCGATTCGATCGGGGATTTTTTTGTTGACGTCATCGTATTTTCGGGCATCGGCTGGTCAGTCTATACCGCCGAGCCGGGGGCCGGGGGACCCATCCTGGCTTTCCTTGGCCTCGCCGGGATCACGCTCCGGGTTTCGTACCACGTCTTCTACCAGGTTTCGTTCCTCCATACGGAAAAACGGTACGGCTTGAACCGGATCGTGGAGGAGGTGACGGAAGAGGATCGGAGGGGGAACCGGACGGATTACATACTCCAGAAGATCTTCGGGGCGATCTATACGTGGCAGGACCGGTTAATGCTGAGGATCGATACGTGGTGCCGCGGCGGAAAGATCCGGGACGGAATTCTCGCGACCTGGTACGGCGACAGGCTAGGGCTGCGGATGAGCGGGCTCCTAGGTTTCGGGACGGAGATCAGCCTGCTAGCCGTCTGCTCCTGGTTCAACGCGATCGAAACCTATCTCTGGTTGAATCTATTCCTGATGAATGGGGTCTGGGTGGCCTCAGTTCTTTACCGGAAATTTTACCTCACGCCGAACCTCGCGTAACGCATTCAACGAGCTTTCCCCCGCGCCGGAATTCCGTTTCCCGCGATCCCCAGCAACTCCTCCCCCGTCCAGGTCATCTTCGATTCGAGAACGCTCAGGTACGCTGTCGAATTGAACGCCGGGTAGTCGGTACCGAAGACGACACGGTCGAGACCCAGTTCCGTCAATTGTCCGGAGAGGTCGGCGAAATCCTGTGGTGTGAGGGGCGGGACCTGCTCCGGGCCCTCGGTGAGACCGACAGTGGAGATGTCGAAGAAAATCCGATGCTTCGCGAGCGCGGGCAGGTTTTTGAGGGCGCCGGAGAACCGTTCGAGGAGGATCCTGGTCACGTGCGTGTATCCGCCTGAAGTGCCAAGGTGTGCGAGGTAGAGTTCCATCGCGGGTCCAGTCGCGAGCACCGAGTCGATCAGCAGAGCCACGTCGCCGGCATCGAAGGTATCGGTTTGGTTGTCGAAATGGAGTACGACCGGCATTTTTTCATCGGCCGCCAGTGAGAGGATTTCCCTCACCCGCGCAAGATGGACGGGATCCTTCAGGCTCACCGCCGATGAAGCGAAATGCAGTTTCAGCCCGTACACACCGAGGTCGTTGCGGCACCTCAGCAGTTCGGCAGCGGCATAATCACGGAGCGGATTGACGCCGCAGAACGCGTACAACTTCTCCGGATGCGTCCGGGCGAGACCCGCCACGAACTCGTTCTCCCGCGCCACGTTTGAACGTTCGGCGCTGTCGCTGAATTCAGGCGACGCGTAGATGTAGGCCATCGAAATAAGAAACATCCGGTCGGCGGGGTTGAACTTCAGTATGGAGTCGATATCGGAGTACGCGTAATCGGGTTTCGAGAAGGGGACCGCGATCGATTTCCACCGTTCGACGAGGGTCGGGCTCATCACGTGGACGTGGTGGTCGAAGATCGCCACCGAATCGTTGCCGGCAAGGGACGATATCGTGCGCGGCGATTGTCCCCCCTGGCAGCCGGCCAGGAGGGTCGCGACGGTGAGGAGCGCCGCAGGAATATTCATCCCGCTCATCCAAGCGATCGGTGTAGCCGCGTTATTTCGGGCCCTGGTAATATTTCATCGCTTCCGGCAACAACCCCTTGATGTCGTTGATGCGCGTCTCGTCGGATGGGTGGGTGCTCATGAATTCGGGAGGTTTCTGCCCGCCCGCCTTCGC
>JANNFI010000027.1:0-6261 GCA_031379665.1 Ignavibacteria bacterium | reverse complement strand
AACGTGCCACGCGCTTCCGCCGACCGGGCATATCCCGCAGGTCATCACGGCGTGCGCCAACTGCCATTCTCCCGTTATCGACGCTACGGGTAAAATCTCCGACCGGACTCTGCACATCAACGGCAAGATCAACGTCTTCGGGACGGAGAGAAGCTTCTAACCCGAATCCGGTGAGATTCTCAGTAGTGAAAGGGCCGCCGGAAAGCCGTTTTCATACCTGAAAAACCCCCGATCCCGGGCGATTCCATCGCCCAGGAACGCCCTCATTCCGCTGAATGAGGGCTTTTTCGTTTTCGGGCCCCCCCGCAGGGGTTGGCACGGGCATTGTACTTTATTCCCTCAAGAGCCAATGGAGCCCATCGCCATATACACGATTCCCGCCACCGAAACCCCTGACGCGGGGAACGGTCAGGACAACCCGCTGGCCGTTCTGGTCAACTTGCAGCCCGTGGCCCTCGGATCCGTCCGAAATCTGGACGACGCCGCGCGGTCGATCCGCGAGAAGGGTTTCACTGCCGCCGCCTTCGAGTCGATCGCCCGAGCGGCCTCCTTCCTGGAAGAATATTTACGGAAGAACGAGCTGCTCGAGGAACGGCACCTGTTGCCGGTCCTCGTGAGGACCGATCCGGCGGAGGTGAAGACAATCCGGGAGGAGCGCCGCGTGATGCGGAATCTCTTCGCCGGGCTCGTGACCCTCGTCGGCGAGATCGAGGGCGGCAGGATCCACGGGTCGTCGGTGGCCGACCTCCTGCGGACCGCGGGGGAGACCGTCACCCGGATCCGGAGGCACATCATCCACCAGAACGATGTCCTGACTCCGCTGATAAGGCGGAGGCGCGCCCACGCCGGGGTCGATCCGGTCGCGAACCCGATGCCCACCCACGGCCACTGAATGAATTTCATCAGCCACGCACATACTCATCCACTACGGAGAACCGCGATGTCAGCAAAGAAGCTCGACGATAACGAACCGGGCAAGTATTACGTCACCGACGATTGCAACGGATGCGGCCTCTGCTTTGCCTACGCACTGCAGAACTTCATGTACACGAGCGACTCCACCAATTACTACATCATCCAGCAGCCCGCCGACGTTCGCGAAGAGGAGGACATCCAGAAGGCGATCTCCGTCTGCCCGATGGACTGCATCAAGGACGACGGCGTGCTCCACAACACCGCCGGATGACCCCTGCCGATGACCGGATCCGAAGGATCATCCGCTGACCGGCGGATCCTCGTCGTCAACCCCGGCTCGACGACCACGAAGCTGGGAATTTTCGAAGGGGAGGGTTTCTCGCACCGGGAGACCATCACCCATCCCGCCGCGCTCATCTCCTCCCAACCATCCATCCCCAAACAGCTCGAGTACCGGAGCGGACTCGCCGTTCGCTGGTTCAGGGATCGCGTGAAATCATGCGATGCCGTCGTGGCGGTGGGAGGCCTCTTCCGGCCCCTCGAAGGGGGAACGTACCGCGTCAACCCCGCGATGCTGGCCGACGCGAAGGCGGCCGCGAGAGGGTCGCACGCATCGAATTTGGGATGTCTCATAGCCGACGCGCTCGGGCGCGACTACCGGTGTCCCGCGTACGTGGTGGACCCTGTTTCTGTCGACGAGTTCGAGCCGGTGGCGCGCTACTCAGGCCATCCGTTGATCGATCGGAGCAGCCTTTCCCACGCGTTGAACATCCACGCCGCCGCCCGCCGGGCCGCCGGAGAGCTTGGCGTCCCATTCGGCCGCACGTCGTTCGTCGTCGCGCACCTCGGCGGCGGGATTTCGGTGGCGCCTGTTCGTAACGGGAGGATCATCGACGTGAACGACGCCGCGAGCGACGGGCCCTTCTCGCCCGAACGCTCCGGAGGGCTCCCGCTCCAGCCGTTCATCGGGCTTTGTCTCTCGGGGAAATACACGGAGAAGGAACTCCGCGCGATGGTGATGGGCGCGGGCGGGCTGACGGCCTACCTCGGCACCACGGACGCCAACGAGGTCGAGCGCAGGATCGGGGAAGGGGACGTGAAGGCTGCGGAAGTGTACGCCGCGATGGGATACCAGGTCGCGAAGGAGATCGGCGCCGCGGCGACCGTCCTCAAGGGGTATGTCGACGCCGTGGTCCTGACCGGCGGGCTCGCCGGTTCGGCGATGCTGACATCGTGGATCGCCGCCCGGGTGGAATTCATCGGGAAGATCGTCATTTACCCCGGTGAAATGGAAATGGAAGCCCTGGCCGAGGGCGCGTTGCGCGTCCTCGCGGGTGAGGAAAACGAAAAGGAGTACTGAGCGATGATCACGAATTTCGACGCCCTGCTTGCGGCCGCCAAAGAGATCGGGGGGAAGAGCGTGCTGGTGGTCTTTCCGAACAACGAGGAAACCTTTGGGGCCATTCGTGACGCACACCGTCACGGCCTCGCCCGGTTCATCCTGGTCGGCTCGAAACCGCTGATGGAGCAGGCGCTCGACGCCGACATCCTCGGCAGTTGCGAAATCCACGACGCGGCTGACCCCGCCGCCGCGCTGGCGACGGCGATCGGGCTTGTCGCGGCCGGGAAGGCCGATATTTTAATGAAAGGCGGTATCGATACGTCGTCGATGATGAAGGCCGTGCTGAAGGAGGGGTCGGGGATCAGGACGGGACGGCTCCTGTCGGATATCTTCCTGATGGAATTCCCCGAACGGCCCGAGAACAAGTTCATCATGATCACCGACGGGGGAATGACGATGTCCCCCGACCTGAAGAACAAGGTGGAATTGATCCGGAACGCGGTGGAGGTGGCGCACGCCCTCGGAAACGACAACCCGCGCGTGGCGGTCCTCTCGGCCACCGAGTTCGTCGTGCCGTCGCTCCAGTCGACCCTCGACGCGGCAGCTCTCTCGAAGATGAACGACCGCGGGCAGATCAAGGGGTGTACGGTTGACGGGCCGTTCGCGCTCGACAACGCCATCTCG
This sequence comes from Ignavibacteria bacterium, assembly GCA_031379665.1. Lineage (GTDB taxonomy): Bacteria > Bacteroidota > Ignavibacteria > UBA10030 > SZUA-254 > SZUA-254. The sequence goes on along the minus strand of JANNFI010000027.1, from coordinate 3,320 downwards.
ATCGAGGCGGCCGAGGAGAAGGGGATCAAATCGCCCGTCGCCGGGCGCGCCGAAATCCTCGTGGCGGCGAACATCGAGTCGGCCAACTCGCTCGCCAAGAGCACGACCTACTTCGCGGGCCTGCGCCTGGCGCACGTGATCGTTGGGGGGAGGGTGCCGGTGCTCATCCCGTCGCGATCAGACAAGAGCGACGCGAAGCTGCTCTCCATCGCACTCGGGGTGATTATGAGCGGGAGGAACGGTGCAGCTGATTGATTGAGTTCCTCAGCTTCGCCTGATTCCTGGATTTGACGACCCCGGGCCGCGCGACCCGGCGAGAGACCACCGCCGAATTACCGCGATTCGACGGTGGAGGAAGAAATTAAGGGTAATTCTCTGCTTCCGCTGCCGAAGTTGACATTCAGACGAATATTATTTATAGTTCGGCGTAAGCATTCCTCCGCGTCACCTTCTCTCAATCACGGCTGCGTTCTTACCACCCCTCTCGCCTGGCTCGCGAACTAACGCGAAAAAATGAAGAGGGTCCATTCCTGTTGAAAAGGAGGTTCCAATGACCTACTCGATCGTGGTCGGTAGCCTCGTTACTCTGATCCTTGCCACGGTTACCCCCGGACAATCTCAAACACCATTCTGGACAAAGTCCAGTGGGATCGATACCTGGAGCAGCTTTCTCTATACCGCTCCTTCCGGTAATATCTACGCCCCCGCAGATGGGAAACTCTTCATGTCAATAGATGACGGGCAGAGCTGGACGCCGATCGGGGAACCGACCCCTGAAACCATTCCCCACGGTGTCGCGAGTACGCCCGACGGCGCGCTATTTCTCTCGGATGGCGGATTGATCTGGCGATCGTTCGACAACGGCGGATCGTGGACTCCCATGCAGGGATACACCAATCCCTGGATTACGGTCAGTGCGCGGGGAACCGTGCTGGCGACATTCGACCGTGGGTCGGTGCTCCGGAAGACATTGAAATCCAAACGATTCTCCCGTCGTTACATTCCGCCGGTCTCCGCCCACAAAACCTACATGGTCTATTCGATCGCCGCAACCGATGACGGAATGATCTATGGAACGATCGGCCCCGGCGAAATCTTTCTCTCAAGGAATGACGGTGCGATGTGGCGAAGAATCCGGGCGCAGGAGATCAACATCGATGTGTTCTGGACCGTCTTCAAGGGCGTCGGATCAGAGGTGTTTGCCGGCACGTCGCAGCCGGGCCCGAACGTCTTATACCGGTCGACTGACCAGGGTCAGAGCTGGACAAAGGTGTTCGAACATGAACAGGAGCACAGGCATACCTTCCCATATATTTCCCAACAAGCAGTGGTGAGTGACGGAAACGGGAGAATTGCCGTGGGACTGCGCAACGATGGGGTGTTTCTTTCGACCGATTTCGGCCTCCATTGGACTAAACAAAATGACGGCCTCCCCTCGCGTCTCGGTTACTCCGCCGATTCATTTTATGTCACCGAATGTCTGCAACTCACCCCCGACGGCCACCTCCTGGTCGGAACCGACGATGGAGTTTACCGGAGTACGATGCCCTTCACGGCTCATTCCCCGCGATCCCACGCGTTGATCGAATCGAACGAACGACCGGACATCTTCTCGCTCGAGCAGAACTACCCCAATCCGTTCAATCCATCGACGACGATAACATTCGAGCTGGCCGATGAGGCCGTGGTGTCGCTGAGGGTCATCAACACCCTGGGGGAGGAGGTTGCGATTCCAATAGACCACCAGGCGTTGGAGCCCGGACAGCATGTCGTCGATTTTATCGGTACAGGAATGGCAAGCGGGGTGTATTTCTATGAGTTCACGGCTGTCCATCCCTTGACTTCATTGATTCGCTTCAAGGATATGAAAAAGTTTGTGTTCTTGAAATGAATTTGATTTGGAGGAGTATTCCCCGGCAATTTCCGTCTGCCCAATACAGGCGGGGATGGATGTTGGAGTGAGGAGTCTGGTCCGGAATCGGTAGGTGCATTACGCCCGGGACGGGCGCGGAGGGAGGTGAGGAGGAGCAGGCCCGGCAAACCCGGTGGGCCGAGTCAAATCGGAGTCGACCGTTTCGCGGTCATGACGAGATCGGTCGAAGCCGCCGGATCGAACACCCCCATCGCGAGGCTCCCGAACGACTCAACCTCCCTGAAACCGGCGGCGGCGCAGGCCCCCTCCAGCATCGGTTGCGTCAGCGGCCGGAGCGTCACCGATTCCGTCTCCCCACCCCTTGATATCGTGAACGTCACCGTCTCGCCGTGGTAGGCGTACCGCCGCTCGAACGTCATCCCGCCCGCTTCGCGCCTTCCCAGTAATTCCTTTTTTTCTGACAGGATGCGCTCGTAGTTCAGGACCTGGACGATCAGGACGCCGCCCGGGCGCAGCACCGAGCGGAAGTTCGTGAGCGCGCCGTTGAGTTCGGCGTCGGTCAGCAGGTGCACGAGTGAATTCCCGAGGCAGAAGACGGCATCGAACGGGCCCGAGCCCCCCGATACGCCCTCTACAAGAGGGGAGATTTCCGAAAACCCGCCCGTATGGAGGGCGACCGCAGAACTGAGGCGCCGGGTGTTCTCCCTTGCGCGTTCAATCATCGCGGGAGAGGCGTCGACACCGGCCACACTCACCCCGAGCCGGGGCGTGGAAAATCGTCCGCGACGACATCGATCAGCGCAAGGATATCCATGAATATCCGCGAATATACGGAGGGGGGGGGGCGCGGTTCAACGAATTACTTCATTTTTTCGACAAAATGCTTGACTTTATCCCACCGATAAATTACATTCGCTTGTAGGTGTTACCGCATCACGCGACCGATCAAGGTCATCACCGTTCTTCCCCCTCAAGCTCGATGAGCGATCATATCGGGTAAGGGAGAGCCGAGAAAAGCCGTTATACAGCATCCCTCTCCCTGCATCATCCAACCTTGTTCTTTCCGAGTTTTCCGGCAGTCGGTTCTGGGGAAATTAAAAACCCTGCCCCACGCGCTGACGGTCTGAACGATTCAACTCGAAAAGGGAGGTTTCCATGAAACACCTGATTCTATTTCTCACCCTTACCGTATCCTTCAATGTGGCCATCGGACAAATCTGGACGTCCCTCAATTCCCCCGCCGGATTCAAGAATGTCAAGGATATCGCCGTCACGTATCGGAGTGGCAACGGCGATACAATGTACGCGGCCGATGAATTGAAAGTCCTCAAATCGTTGAACGCCGGACAGGCGTGGTCAGCCACCAGTTCGGTGCTTGCCGGCGCGACCAACGTAACCTGTAAATACGACAATCATTGGACCGTCCTGGCCGCAGGCCCGAGCGTGT
>JANNFI010000134.1:0-7015 GCA_031379665.1 Ignavibacteria bacterium | reverse complement strand
TCGAAATTGCGCGCGAGTTCCGTCAGGTGAAGCGTCGTGGCGAACGGGAGGGCGGAGCATAAGCCGCCCTCCTGAATATTTTGAGTAAACGACCATGGTGATCATGGTAACGAGCGCCCGGAGCCATGTGACGATCATCGTTTTCAACCTGCCCGGACAGGAAATGAAAACGCTGGTCGACGAGGTGCAGGATCCCGGCTAATAAGACGGCGCAGTTGAATGCGGCCGCGATGCCGGGCGGAGTGTACTTCTACCGGCTCTCCGCAGGCAATTTCATCGCGCTGAAGAAAATGGTCCTGATGAAGTAGATCTTAACGACAAGAGGGTCTCCGTTCCGGTACGCGTGGGTTGGCGTGAACGGTGCCCTCGCTCTGAGAGCGATCCCCACCGATACACAGGATATCGGAGCTCCGGAGGGTTTTATCCCTGGACGTTTCCGAACGGCCTTCAGCACAACGGTCGGAGTGATACCAGCGGGAGTTTGGGAGTGTCAAAAAATATCATCGCCCCATTCTACGGCGACCTGGTCGACTTCTGCAGCGCCGCTCTGCTGACACAGAACGGTTATGGTGGGGATTCTTGCCTGTTCATCGCCGAGTGGGGCAACATGGGTATTTCTCTCCGTGGAGGGAGTTTTATTCCGTGTGCTGAGGTGACATTTCGCGTGAGACTCAATCGATGCGATAACAGCATCGAATTCAGTAAGTCACCATTTACCAAACTATAGGAGTACGTCATGAAAACTGTTCTCACCACTTCATTTGCTCTGCTGCTCATTTGCATAGGCAGCGTCTTGGCACAACCGCCGGCTGTGGTGCAGCAACAAGCAACGCCGCTTGGGAAGCTTCTCAATCCCGATGGCACAATGAATGCAAAAGTCGCCTTCGATGGGAGTATCGATCCTAAAGGCTGGCGGATGGGATATGGTCCACACGGCGAGCCGCGTTTTACTCGCGAGACCCAACAAATCTCAAGCGTGCCTGAAGATTCTTCATGGGACGGTCAATTTCGGGGTACCGGATTTGAAGTTTACTATGGGATAAATGCCATAGCTATAAGCGGAAGCGATATCTATGTTGGCGGAAGTTTTTACATGGTTGAGGACATTCCGGTCAATAATATAGCAAAATGGAACGGGACAACGTGGGACTCTCTGGGAGGAGGTGTTGGGCCCTCTGGATATTATTATCCAGATGGTGGAAAGGCTGTGTACGCCATTGTTGTATCTGGCTCTGATATCTATGTGGGAGGAGACTTTCAAATGGCAGGAGGAATTCCGGTGAACGGTATCGCGATGTGGAATGGAGCAAGCTGGTCGGCGCTTGGGTCGGGTGTAAATAATAGTGTCAACGCTCTTGCAGTCATTGGGAGTGATTTGTATGCGGGAGGTTATTTTGATACTGCCGGTGGGATCCCAGCAAGTGCGGTTGCAAAATGGAACGGTTCTACATGGAGCGCTCTCGGTAGTGGTATCGGGGCGACCGGCGGAGTGGTGGCTCTTTGCACAATCGGGACCGATCTCTATGCTGGCGGTTCTTTCACAGTTGCCGGAGGAAACAGCGCAATTAACATCGCAAAATGGAACGGTGCAAGTTGGTCTGTCCTCGGAGCAGGAGTAAACGGTGGGATTCAGGCTCTTGCCACAAATGGCACAGAACTTTATGCAGGAGGAATATTTTCTGCAGCAGGTGGAATACCCGCAAACAACGTAGCAGTATGGAACGGAACGAGCTGGGATTCGCTGGGAAGCGGAATAAACTCGGGAGTCTTGGGAATTCAGGGTCTTGCAGCGAGCGGCAGCGACGTGTATGCAGCTAGTGATTTAATTGCAAACCGCATCGTGAAATGGAACGGCACAAATTGGGATTCGTTGGGAAGTGGTATTCCGGTAAATTTGCCTAACTTCGCCCGATCACCTCTCGCCATTACCGGTGGTGATCTCTATGTCGGTGGTTATTTTACTACAGTAGGCGGCGTCGTGGTCAACAACTTCGCAAGATGGAATGGCAGCAGTTGGTCTGCAGTACAAAGTGCCGGCTTGCATGAGGGGGTGCATGGCTATGCGGTTTATGCAATAGGTGTCAATGGTAGCGATGTGTATGCTGGAGGCGCTTTTAGAGAGGCTGGCGATGTGAGCGCAAATGGGATTGCAAAGTGGAATGGCAGCGGCTGGTCAGCACTTGGCGATGGACCTTTTCCTTTATGTTGCGGCTCCGTCAACGCCATCGCTTGTAGCGGTAGTAGCGTGTACGCTGTAAGCGACGGCTCTTCTAATCAAATTTCTAAGTGGGACGGCAGCAGTTGGTCCGACTTGGGACAAGCAAATCTTGACATCAACGCCATTGCCGTGAGTGGGACTGATGTATACGTCGGTGGAGGATTTTCTTCAGTGGATGGCACCTCGGCAAAGGGGATTGCCAAATGGGACGGAAGCAATTGGTCGGCACTGGGAAGTGGAACGAACGGCTATATCTATGCCCTGGCTGTGAATGGATCTGATGTCTACGCGGCTGGGGGGTTCTCCATTGCAGGAGGTGTAAGTGCATTGAATATTGCGAAATGGGATGGCAGCAATTGGTCTGCACTCGGAGCTGGGATAGTTGGTAGCAACGTGCGTGCCCTCGTGGTGATCGGGACGGACGTGTATGCCGCGGGTACTTTCACTACGGCTGGAGGAGTCAGTGTAAACAACATTGCGAAATGGGATGGTATTAGTTGGTCAGCGCTCGGCTCTGGGATAGTTGGTAGCGAAATGCGGGCCCTCGCGGTGATCGGGACGGACGTGTATGCCACGGGTACTTTCACTACGGCTGGAGGAGTAAGTGTAAACAACATTGCCAAATGGGATGGCAGAAACTGGTATGCTCTTGGAAGTGGTATTACTCCGATTGGCGGGATCGCTCTGGGGGCTACAGGCTCCGATGTGTATGTTGGAGGGGTATTTACATCAGCAGGGGGGAAACCATCTCACCATTTTGCACATTGGAACGAGCCTCCATCAGGGATATTCTCGGTTTCCGAAACGGCAGTGGCATTCGGTAATATAATCGTTGGTTCGAGTAAAACCGACTCGGTCACCGGTTTAAATATTGGTTCCGCTTCTCTTGACATTGATTCTGTGACGTCAACAAGTGGTCAGTTTGGAGTAAGTCCGAGCTCAGGCACAATTGCGCCCTCTGACAGCCAGAAGTTTTATCTTACCTTTAGTCCAACCTTTGGTGGATCGATAAGCGCTGCAATCCGGTTTTGGCACAAAGGAATAATTTACCCGGATACACTGAAAGTGAGTGGAACGGGAACTACGCCGCAATTCTCGTTGACACCATCGAGCATCTCATTTGGCATCGTCCCACCTGCGTCGACGAAACAAGACAGTCTAACGGTGAAAAATCCAGGGACAGCACCCCTCGTTATTAGCTCCGTAACTTCCAATGATCCAGAGTTAACGGTGAACCCGACAAGTGCAACGATCGCATCTTTGGATAGCCAAAAATTCATCGTTGCTTTTAGCCCGTTGAGTCAGTATACGACGAGATTTGATACCGTTACGTTCATGCACAATGCAGATGGTTCTCCTGGTAAGCTCATATGTATCGCTACCGGTCTTACTACGATTGCGAGTGAGCTCGAAGCCGGCTGGAACATGGTCTCTGTTCCCGTTCTCCTGAGCAATTATCGGAAATCGATACTGTATCCGACGTCCATCTCCTCTGCATATGGATACGAAGGCTCCTACCGGGAACGCGACACACTCGATAACGGCACTGGATTTTGGGTGAATTACGGATCGCTCCAGTCTCTGCAATACACCGGAATACTGATCGCCCGCGAGACCGTCGATGTGAAACGCAATTGGAACATGATCGGTTCGATCAGTTTCCTGGTCGCCGTGTCAAACATCGCCTCAATCCCGGGCGGGATGACTACCTCCGAATACTACGGATTTGTCGGCGGGGGTTACTCCACATACGATACACTCAAACCAGGGAAAGGGTTCTGGGTGAAGGTCGACCAGGATGGCCAGTTGGTACTGTCGACCGGCGTCCTCGAGGCCGCTTCCGCCAATCGCATCCGGCTCGTCCCGTCGTCAGAACTGCCGCCTCCGGCACCGGGCGAAATGGAATCGGGTCAAGGAGGCCCGGTACCGTCCAGGTTTGCTTTACAGCAAAACTATCCGAATCCGTTTAATCCGTCGACGGTGATCCGCTTTCAGTTGCCGGTCGAAAGTCTCGTTTCACTTAAAATCTATAACCTGCTGGGGCAGGAAGTGAAAACGCTTGTCAATGAGATGAGAGGTGCGGGATACTGGGCGGTTGAATTTGACGCGGGCGGGATCCCGAGCGGAATCTATTTTTATAAATTGGTCTCGGAACAGTTCTCCGATATCAAAAAAATGCTCTTGATGAAATAAGTGCAATCGCAATCCATCACTTACAGAGCCCCGGCCCCCAAAAAGGCCGGGGCTTCCTGTTTGAATTCCGGAGGATTGATTCCGTGGTGAAAATTGGTATACTCGCGAAACTGCATTCAATGAGGAAGTGCAACGGAGGCTTTGAAGGCCTCGCTCGGGGTTTTGACCTTCCCCCCTTCAAAGCGATCCATAAGGGAAAGTAGTTTTTTCCGATAGGGTGAGAATGTCGGCGGTGGCTTCTTGATCCACTTCATGGAAGCTCCTTTCATGTTCTTGTACAGCAAGTATTCTAGTAGTTCAAAGTTATTCCTATCCCGCCGCCCATATCACTGTCATAATGCGTTGAGAGCGAAAAATACTTCGTAACAACATATCTCAAACCGACGGCGTATTCTCTGTCTGTATTCCACATGACCGCAAGCCGTGATCGGCTGGTGATGGAAATATCTTCTCTGCTAAACTGAAAGCGGAATTTGCCATCGGTATCAATTCTTGAATCGGCAATGACTAACATGGGCAAAGTGTATTGGACTCCAGCCACAAATGCCTTCCTGTTATTCTTGTTGCTCACCTGACCAAACACATTCATTTCCTGGTTCTCTTCTCGTTTGTAATGATAGTCGAAGCCCACATAGGGAAGCCACCATTGCATCCGGTCGAGATATCGACCAACATTAGTCTCAACTTCGTAACCGTGTTCGTCGTGATAACCCAAATGCCACATGGTTTGCAGTTTCCAACGGGTGCTTGCATACATCGCTTCACCGTCGCTACCGTTACTTTCTAAACTGACCCGCGCCATCGGGTGAAACTCACGGTCATCAGCATATAATTTTTGAATGGACTTTTGAGGTTCCGGTAATTCTGGATTTGAGGGTGAATCCTCGTAACTGAAGATTCTGCCCATCCCGGACATCATGTGGTAAAGAATGTGGCAATGAAAAAACCAATCACCACCCGGTTCGCTGGCGGCAAATTCTATGGTGTCTCTTTCCATCGGCATGATGTCGATGATATTTTTCATCGGGGCATACTCACTTTGTCCATTCAACACCCTGAAGTCGTGCCCGTGCAGGTGCATCGGGTGCCGCATCATACTGTTATTAAAAAGCGTGATCCTGAGGTTTTCACCTTTCTTAATGAGGATCTTATCGCTTTCTGAAACTGTTTTGTTGTCTATTGTCCAGGCATAGCGACTCATGTTTCCCGTTAATTCAAACCTTAGCTCTCTAAGCGGTCCCACCGGTAGCGTGGTTTTCTCCACTGAACGTAACATGCCATAGTTAAGCGTTACGATATCCGAATTGTCGTCCATATCCATACCCGTCATCTGATTTTCGGGTCCGGTTATTTCCGGGTACATGACATTGTTCATATCCATGACCTGATTCTGCATTGTCATGCCCTCCATTTCAATGATATTGCCGTTCATATCCATCATGTCGTTCATCATTTCCATGCCGGCAAAATATTTCAGCTTTGGCAGCCTTGTTGCCGGGACTTTTTCCCCGCCGCCCAACCATAGTGAGGCAAATCCGGTACGATCCTCCGGTGTTACGAGAAATTCATAACTCTTGTTGTCGGGTATGGTTACGACAACATCATAGGTTTCAGAGACGGCGATGATGAGCCTATCAACCTCTACCGGTTCCACATCGTTGCCGTCACTGGCGACTACGGTGATTCTTCCGCCAGCATACGTAAGCCAAAAATAATCGGATGCGCCGCCATTCGCTATGCGCAACCTCACCCGGTCTCCCGCTTTGAATTGGGGCTGCTCATTTTGGTTTTTCCCGTTGATCAAGAAGTTTTCATAATACACGTCGCTCACATCCATCGCATTCATCCGCTTCCATTCGTTGGCAAACTTGGTTCCCAAATGCCCACCGACCAACGCTTCACCGTAGCTTTGAGTGGCGCCTTTTTTTATCGCGAACCAATCGGTAGCGGCTTTTAGGCTACGATGCACTTCCTCGGGGTTCATGTCGGTCCACTCACTTAGCACCACAGGTATCGTCGGTATATCCCATTCTTTTCTTTTGTTCATTATGAAAGCACCATACATGCCGATTTGTTCTTGCAATTTACTGTGGCTATGATACCAATGTGTACCATGTTGGACGATCGGAAACCTGTACACATACGTTGTATGGGGCTTGATGGGCATCTGCGTCAGGTACGGTACTCCGTCCATTCTGTTGGGTAAGAACAGACCATGCCAGTGCAGTGATGTTTCTTCGTCCAGATTGTTGTGCACAAATATTTCTGCCGTGTCGCCTTGTGTGAAGGTCAACGTGGGCATCGGAATGGATCCATTTACGGCGATGGCGCGCGTTGGTTTTTCGCCGAATGTTACGGTGGTATCGGCAATGGTTAAATCGTAGCGCACCGTCTGCGGTGGTGAACTATTGACAACGGTTTTCAGACTGTCTATGTCCGCCCTCGGCCTGTCCATGCCTTTCATCTCCTGAGCGGAGGCAAGGAAAGGAGAGGTCAGCAGAAATATTACTATCGCGATCTTCTTCATTGTTCGTCTCATTGAATCGCCGCTTCAATCCAATCGGCGAGTAATTGTTTATCATCTTCAGTGAGCCGCGCACTCGG
>JANNFI010000014.1:0-1564 GCA_031379665.1 Ignavibacteria bacterium | reverse complement strand
GGCCAGATCGGGTATGTCGTCTGCGGCGTGGGCACCGGGGGAACGATGTCCGGCGCCGGTAACTCTCGCTAGTAGCAGAACCCGATGGTCAAGGTCGTCGGCGTCGACCCGCTCGGCGCGGTGCTAAAGCAGTATTTCTATACGAAAAAATTCGACGCAGTCCTGAAAACCTACAAGGTCGAGGGTATCGGACAGGACTGGCTCCCCGGCACGCTGAACTTCGAGGTCATCGACGACATGGTCGACGCAAGCGACAGGGAGTCGTTCCTGATGTGCCGCCGCCTCACGCGGGAAGAAGGACTCTTCGTCGGCGGCTCGTGCGGAACCGCCGTCGCCGGCGCCCTCAAATACGCCGAGAAGATGAAGGACGACGATGTGATGGTGATCCTCCTCCCGGACACCGGCGAACGGTACCTGAGCAAGATCTACAACGACGACTGGATGAAGGAGAACGGGTTCCTGGTCCCCGACCGCGTCACCGTGAAGTACGTGCTGGAACACAAGCCGGTGGCCGTCCGCAAGCTCGTGGCCATCACCCCCACCACCTCGGTGCGAGAGGCGCTCGCCTACTTCCGCCAGCACGACATTTCGCAGCTACCGGTCATCGACAAGGGGAAATCGGTCGGCACGGTCACCGACAATGACCTCCTTTCGGCGGTCCTCGCCGACAACAAGTTGCTCGAGGCGAAAGTCTCGGCGCTCATGAAGCCCGCGTATCCCATCATCGGTTCGAGCTCCCCGGTGGAACACGCCATCGACTTCCTCAAGGCGAAAGACGCCGCGGTGCTCATCGAGGAGGACAAGAAGATCATCGGCATCCTGACCCGGTACGACGTCATCGAATACCTGACGAGGTAGTCGCCGCCGAAGGCCCGGCACCCCGGGCGGGAATGTAATTTCTCAACATTATACACGAGCCAGCAATGAAAACCTCGAAATTCTCCACCAAGGCCATCCACGCGGGACAGTCGCCGGAGCCGTTGAGCGGCGCCGTGATGATGCCCGTCTATCTTACGTCCACCTACGTCCAGCAGGGGATCGGCCAGCACAAGGGCTACGAGTACTCACGCGTATCGAACCCCACGCGCACCGCCCTCGAGCAGAACATCGCGGCGATGGAGAACGGCCGCCAGGGGATGGCCTTCGGGTCGGGGATGGCAGCGATCGACGCGATCTTCCGCCTGCTCAAGCCGGGCGATCACGTGATCGTCTCGAGGGACGTTTACGGCGGCACCTACCGGATCGGCAAGCTCATCTGGCAGGACTTCGGCATCGACTTTTCGTTCGTCGACACAACGAAGATCGAGCAGATCGCCGGAGCGCTCACCCCGAGGACCCGGATGGTGTTCGTCGAGACCCCCACGAACCCGACGATGGGTATCACCGACCTTACCGCGGTGGGAAAATTCGCGCACGAACACCGGCTGATCTCGGTCTGCGACAACACGTTCGCGACCCCCTACCTCCAGCGGCCCCTCGAGTACGGCATCGACATCGTGGTCCACAGCCTGACGAAGTACCTCAACGGCCACAGCGATATGCTGGGGGGAATGGTCGTCACCAA
>JANNFI010000105.1:0-9551 GCA_031379665.1 Ignavibacteria bacterium | reverse complement strand
TGCAGCCTCGAGTTCGAAGACCTTGCTGACGATCTGGACGAGGATGAACGCGAAGGCGACCCCGATGAGGCCCCCGATCAGGCAGAGCGCGGCGGCCTCGATGAGGAACTGCATCAGGATCGTACGTTTTCTGGCCCCGATGGCCTTCCGGATGCCGATCTCCCTGGTTCGTTCGGTCACCGACACGAACATGATGTTCATGATGCCGATCCCGCCCACCAGCAGCGAGAGCAGGGTGATGGAAAGCCCGACCCCGCCGACAACCATCGTGAACGCGCCGAACGTCTGCGTCAGGATCTCCTGCGCGTTGATGTTGAAATTATTTTCCTTCCCCGGTTCGATGCGCCGGAGCTTGCGAAGCACGCCCTCCAGCTCCAGCTTCGCGTTTTCGATGTCGTTCACGTCGGCGACCCGGACGTTGATCGTGACCCAGCGGCGCGAGCCGAAGCGGTTCTCGAAGGCTTTGAGGGGGATGTAGACGCGGTTGTCGGAGGTGAAGCGGCCCCAGAGGCCGCCCTGTTTTTCGTAGACGCCGAGGACCAGGTGTGGCGCGCCGCCGATCCGGATCGTTTGACCGACCGGGTCGCCGGTGGGGAAGAGCTTCTCGGCGACGACGGCGCCAATGACGCAGACCGGGCGTCCGCCGTCGGACTCCTCGGCGCTGAAGAACCGGCCGTCGAGGTTGATATTGCCCGAGGCGTCGTTGTAGTTGTGCGTCGTGCCGGTCACGGAGGCGTCCCCGAGCGTGTAGTTGCCGTTCGTCACCGCCATCCGGCGGCCCACGACGGGCGCCGCGGCGGCTGAGAGCTTCGCCTGGCGCTCGATCGCGTCGACGTATTCCTTCTTGATGTCGGGCCGGTACCGCATAAGGTCCCAGTCGTCGTTCGAAATCCAGGGGAATTTCTGCACATACAGAATGTCGGTCCCAAAGGCCTTGGCGCTCTTCTCGAACGCCTTGTTCAGGCCGTCGATCGCCGTGGCCATTCCGGTGACCGCGACAATGCCGATGATGATTCCGAGCGTGGTGAGCACGGACCGCATCTTGTTCGCCCTGATCGCGCGGAAGGCGATCAGCAGGCCCTCCCTGAGTTCGAGCAGTAGATTCATCGGCGTCCTTCCCTCCTATCCCTTGACGACGGTACGCTTCGAGACAGTCTCGTCGCTGGCGACCTCGCCGTCACGGACCCTGATGATCCTGTGGGCGTGTTCCGCGATGTATTCCTCGTGTGTGACGAGGATGATGGTGTTACCGAGCCGGTGCAGTTCCTCGAAGAGGATCATAATCTCGTCGCCGGTCTTCGAATCCAGGTTTCCCGTCGGTTCGTCGGCCAGGAGGATCGACGGGTTGTTCACGAGCGCCCGGGCGATGGCAACGCGCTGGCGCTGCCCGCCGGAGAGCTCGTTCGGCTTGTGGTGGATGCGGTCGCCCAGCCCGACGTGCTGCAGCACTTCCGTGGCCTGGCGCTTGCGCTCTGAGGACGGGATGCCGGCGTAGATGAGCGGGAGCTCGACGTTGTGGAGCGCGTCGGACCTCGCCAGGAGGTTGAAGGTCTGAAAGACGAACCCGATCTCCTTGTTCCTCACCTTCGCCAGCTGGTTGTCGTTCATCTCGCTGACGTTCACCCCGTTGAACTCGTACCGGCCGGACGTGGGGGTGTCGAGGCAGCCGATGATGTTCATCAGGGTCGACTTCCCCGATCCGGACGGGCCCATGATGGCCACGTACTCGTTCTTCCGGATCTCGACTGTGACCCCCCGGAGGGCGTTGACCTGCTCGACGCCGCCCATGTCGTACGACTTGGTGATCTGCTGGAGGTGGATGACGTGTGAATTCTGCATAAGGGGTTCGTTCCGTTTAATCGCTGATGTCCTGGTCAGGGCGCGCTGGGTTTGTCCTTCTTCGGCTCGTTCTCGACCCGCACCTTTGCGCCCTCCTTGAGCTCCCGGTTGATCGCCTTGTAGCTCCCGGAGACAACATCCTGGTTTTCCTTGATCCCCGCGACGATCTCAGTATAGTCGTCGTCCGAGATCCCCCGCGTCACTTCGTACGATTTCACGATGTTGTCCTCCACCATGAACACGACCTCCTTCGGTTTTTCAGCCTTCTTTTTGGCCTTGGCGTTGTTCGCCGGCATCGCGCTCGCGTCCTCGTCGCCGTCCCCCTCGGGGGGTCCCCCCTCCATCATCATCTCCGGCATCCTCACGGTGACGCTCTGGATCGGCACGGTGAGCACGTTCACCTTTGTATCCGTCTCGATCGTGGCGTTCATCGACATCCCGGGGCGGAGCCTCGGCTCCTTGTCGACGATACGGATCTTCACCTCGAAATTCGTGACTTCCTCCTGCGTTCCCATACCCTTGGTCTTGGCCGTGTTCCCGATCTCGTACACGATGCCGGTCAGCTTCTTGTTGGTGATCGCGTCGACCTCGATCCTGACGGTGTCGCCGAGCGAGATCAGGACGATGTCGTTCTCGCCCACGTCCACCCTCGCCTCCATGTTGGAGAGGTCAGCGACGGTCATCACCTGCGTGCCCTGGAACTGCTGCGTGCCGAGCACCCGTTCGCCTTCTTCGACCGTCAGGGCGCTGATGGTGCCGGGCATCGGGGCGTAGATCGTGGTCTTGCGGAGGTCCGTGCTCGCCTGATCGAGACCAGCCTGGGCCTGGTCGTAGAGCGCCCGCCTCGTTTCAAAGGTGGTCTGGGCGTTTTCGAGCTCCGACTGGGAGATCAGGCCTTTCTGGAACAGTTCGGTTGCACGCTTGAATTCTGATTCTCCCTGCGTGAGGCCCGCCTTCGCCGAAGCGAGCCCCGCGGCCGCGCGTTCCCTCGAGGCGACGTAGATGTCCGGCTTGATTTTCATCAGCAGGTCGCCTTTGGCCACCCTCTGACCTTCCTTCACGGGGAGCTCGGTGATCTCGCCGCTCACCTCGGGCGAGATCAGCACCTGGATCTCGGGGTAGATCTTCCCGGTGGAGAGCACGGTTTGCGTGATGGTCCTCAGCCCGACCTTTTCGGTCTGAACCTGTACCACCTCCTCGTTCTTGCCGCCGAGGATCACCAGGAGCGCGAGCACGACCAGCACGGCGCCGAGCACCGAGATGATGATGATCTTCTTCTTCGATTTCTTGTTTGCG
Organism: Ignavibacteria bacterium; assembly: GCA_031379665.1. Taxonomy (GTDB): domain Bacteria; phylum Bacteroidota; class Ignavibacteria; order UBA10030; family SZUA-254; genus SZUA-254. The sequence continues at coordinate 6,416 of JANNFI010000105.1, read as the reverse complement.
TTTGCCATAATAGCCTGCTTTCCGGTGGAGAACTGTTAGTTGGAGATGATTCCGAGTGCGTATTCGACCGACTTTTTCGCGATGAGGAAGTCGAAGACCGCGTCGACCTTTACCTGGATGGCATTCGTGTAGCTCGCGGTTGCGACCAGCATGTCGAGGAGCGTTCCCGCCCCGAGGTTGTATTTCTCCTCGGAGATCTTCCTGTCCATCTCGGCGGACGTGACGCTGAGCTTGCTGACGATCAGCCGCTTCTCGGCCTGCCCGAGCGTCAGGAGCGCCTTCCGGATGTCCACGGCGACCTGGCGCTTCGACTGTTCGAGGTCTTCCTTCGTGTTCATTTCCTGCACCTGTGCCTGCTCCACCTGGTTCACCGTGGAGAACCCGTTGAAGATCGGCACGCTCAGGCGGAGGCTGAGGTTGAGGCTCTTGTCACCGCCGGGGTTGTCGATCCCTCCGACGATGAGGTTTCCGAATTCGGAGCTCGAGTAGCCGTATGAGGCCGAGCCGGAGAGGGAGGGGAGGTAGCCGGACCGCGCGATCGTTACCGAGGAGGCGGCGGCGTTGTACGCCTCGAACGTGGCGCGGTGGTCGGGACGCTGCTGGACGCCCATCGCGACGAGGGTGTCGAAGTTGGAATATCGGTTGTTGATCTCGGTGAAATCCGCGGTGTCGATGTCGGTCGGCTGGTTGGTCACGTCAATCGCATAGCCCCTCTCGTCATACTCGACGCCCAGCCACGCGATCAGGTCGGCCTTCGAGGTCGCGAGGCTTGTCTGGGCCTGGATCAGGTTCAACTCGTCGTTCCCCACCTGGACCCGCTGGCGGTAGACGTCGGCGAGCGCGACAGCGCCCACCTTGTTCGACTCTGTGATCCGCTCGAGCTGACGCCGGGAGCGCTTGAGGTTGTCGTCAGCAACGCTGAGGAGCTGGTAGACACGCGCGACCGCCATGAAGAGCGTGTGGGTCTGGAGGATGACCGCCTGCCTGGTCCTGTCGAGACTGTACTTGCCGGCGGCGTCATTCGCGTTGGCCCTGTCGATGTCGGAAATGTTGGCCATTCCGTCGAAGAGCATCCAATTCGCGCCGAGCCCGACGCTATAATTGTTGTAGGCGTTGAATGCGCTTCCGGGCGGGTATTCGTACGGGACTCCGTTGATCAGCGTCACTCCCCCCTCCGTGTTCTGCCACTGTTGCTGGCGCGACCACCCGCCATTGGCGGAGAGGGTCGGCAGGAGTCCGCCGTATGCGGCCCTGACCCCCGCGTTGGTGGCGTTGGACCGGTTGCGGGCCTGGATCACCTGCACGTTTCGCTCGAGTGCCATAGAGACCGCGGTCTCGAGGTTGAGGACTTTCGCGTCCGGCCTGGCCAGCATCGACTGGGGGTTCACCGGCGACTGGGATGAAGTGTCGATTTGGGCGGTTGCGCTGCCTGCCGATAACCATAGACTGGCCAGCAGACAGGGCGCTCCCGCGAGGATTTTCAAGGATATGGACATGTTGACGATGCGAGTGAGAGGTGGAAAGGATATCATTGACACACCATTAGACGTAGTAATTGAACAAAGGTTGCAACGGAAGGGGATGCCCGGATTCGGGTCAACGCCCGAGGATTTCGTGCTTGATTGTAAGCAGGTATTCGAGGGCCGGATCGTGTTCGTTCGGGATGGTTCCCTCGAGAATGGCGTCTTCAATCCGCTTTTTCAACACCCCAACGACCGGTCCCGGTTCGATACCGCAGATTTGCATGATCTCTTCCCCCCGGATCGGCGGCTGCCAGTTCCGGAGCTTGTCTTTCTCCTCCACCTCCCGCATTTTTTCCATCACAATATCGTAATTATTGAGATATCGGACAACCCGGGAGGGGTTTTGGGAGGTGATGTCGGCACGGCATAATTTCATCAGGTCATCGATGTCTTCGCCCGCGTCGAAAAGCAGCCTTCTGATGGCGGAATCGGTGATTTCCTCTTTTATCAGCACCATCGGCCGAAGGTGGAGACGGACCAGTTTTTCGACGTAGGGTAGCCGGTCGGTCGGGAGCCGGAGACGTCGGAAGATCGACTTCATCATCCTGGCCCCCAGGTCTTCGTGGCCGTGAAAGGTCCAGCCGATCCCCTCCTTGAAGGCCTTCGTCCTCGGCTTTGCGATGTCGTGGGCGAGCGCGACGAATCGGAGCCAGACGTCGTCGGTGGTCTCGCAGATGTTGTCCACCACTTTGAGCGTGTGGAGGAAGACGTCCTTGTGGTGGTAGTCCTTCCGTTGTTCCACGCCGACCAGATCGGAGAGTTCGGGGAAGACCTGTTTCGCCAGGCCCGTGCTCTGCAGAAGCGAGAGTCCGACGGAGGGTTTCGGCGACGCCAGGATCTTGAGGAACTCGTCGGTGATCCGTTCGCGCGATACGATGGCGATGCGGTCGGCCATCGCGCCGATGGCGGTGAGGACCTCGGGCCGGATCAGGAAGCCGAGCTGCGCGGCGAACCGGAGCGCGCGCATCATCCGGAGCGGGTCGTCGTCGAACGTCTTCCGGGGCTCGAGAGGCGTCCTGAGGAGCGCGGCGGCAAGGTCCGCCCTGCCGTCGAAGGGGTCGACGATCTCACCGAACCGGCCGGCGTTGAGCGAGACGGCGATGGCGTTCACCGTGAAATCGCGCCGCGACAGGTCGGCGTCGAGTGACGCCCGCGTCACGTCCGGCTTGCGTGAATCCTTCGCGTAGCTCTCCTGCCGCGCGGCGACGAATTCGATTTTCCCCTCGCCGTACGGCATCATCGCCGTGCCGAACTTCTCGAAGACCACGACCGGGTGCGCGCCGAGGGCCGAAGCGGCCTCGTGCGCGAACGCGACCCCGTCGCCGATCACGGTGATGTCGATGTCTTTCACCTCGCGGCCGAGCAGGAGGTCGCGCACATAGCCGCCCACAAGATAGATGTCGACCCCGAGGCGGTCCGCCACGGCGCCAATGGAAACAAGCGCTTCGTTGGTGATATGGAGTTTCTCTTTCACGCCGGTAATTTCTGTTCCCTGATGCTTGCCAATATCCTGTGAGCCACGTTGAGCGCCAGCAGGCCGTCCTCTCCGGTCACCGGGGGGTCCTTGTCGAGCAGGATCGCGTTCACGAACAGCTCCAGCTCGTATGCGAGCGGGTTGATCTTCCGTATCTTCGGCTTCTGGTAGGTGATCGTCCGCTTCCGGCTCCCGGTCTGGATCTCACCCAGTTTTTTCGTGCTCCCCATCGAGGCGTCGACCCCATCGGTCATCCGGAACACCTCCGATTCTCCCTCGAGGAAGTCGACGGAGATGTAGGCGTCCCTCTGGAAGAGGCGCATCTTGCGCATTTTCTTCTGGGATATCCTGCTCGCGGTGACGTTGGCGACGCACCCGTTGACGAACTGGATCCTGGCGTTCGCGATGTCGAGGCTCTCCGAGACGACTGCCACGCCGTTGGCGTCGACCTTCTCGACCGGCGAGCCCACCAGGCTCACGATGATGTCGATGTCGTGGATCATCAGGTCGAGCACCACGTCGACGTCGGTGGACCGTGGGTTGAACTGGGCCAGGCGGTGCGACTCGACGAACATCGGGCGGATGTGGTAGTTCTCCAGCGCGAGGATCGCGGGATTAAAGCGCTCGATGTGCCCCACCTGCAGCTTCACCTTGCGTTCCTTCGCGGCGCCGATTACGGCCGCAGCCTCCTCCTCGGTCCTGGTGATCGGCTTTTCGATGAAGACGTGCTTCCCGGCGGCGATCGCCTCGAGCGCGATGGCCGCGTGCGCGCTGGTCGGGGTCACGATGCTGACGGCGTCCACCTCGGAGAGCAGCGCCGGGAGGGTCGGGAACGCCCTCGACTTCGTCTCACGGGCGACCGCGGCGCGCTTCGCCTCATCGATATCGTACACCCCCACGAGGACGGCGGAGGGCACGTTCCTCCAGAGTTTCGCGTGGAGGGAACCGAGATGCCCCGTACCGACGACGCCCACCTTCAGATCGGCCATCTGCTCACCTCGCTGTCAGTAATTTTTCCGGCGTCGTGAAATCGACCCGGTAGAGTGTAAAATAGACGATGCCGGGCTCCGAGATGGACAGGCCCGGGAAAGGCTTGGACATTACCGCGACCAGCCCGGGCACTTCCGCGAGTTTCTCCGGGACGCCGGAACGGTGCACCACGTAGGCGGGGGCGCAATACTCCGACCACGCCTTCGCGCGGAGGAGATCCGTGAACGCATCGTTGTCACCGCGCGGACGGTCGATGCCCGGCGAGACGATGCCGTTGTAATCGCAAATCGTCCGTTCGGAAAAATATCCGAGGGCCCCGACGTCCCCGGTCATCACGACCGTGCCGGGCGGGGTCTCCTTCTTCAGCCACATTCCAATCGGGATGAGGCACGATTCGATGCCCACGGTGAACGCCGCGAGGTGGGGGGAAACATACCGGGTCGTCACCGCCTGGTTCTGGATCATCACCGCCGCGCTCAGCGCGAGGACAGCTCCATACCGGATCGCCTGGGAACGTTCACGGAGCAGTTCGTGGAGGTAGAAAAAGGCCATCACGAGCGCGACGGGCGTGACCAGGAGCAGGTAGCGCGAGACTGGGTTCACGGCGAAGACGATGTAAGCCAACGGCAGGAGGAGTGTCCACGTCAACCCGACGAACCCCTGCCGGAAATGGTAGAACGGAAGGTTCCCGCCGTCTCCTTGGGCGCCCCCGTCTCCCCCGGCCGAACCGGCTCCCCTGGCCACACCGTCTCGGGTGCCGCCTGCGCGTTTCCGGTGCCGCATCACGAAAATCAGGAACGAGCCGAGCAGGCAGGCGATGGTGGCCCCGTCCGCCGAACCGAGCGTCTTCGCGACGTCGGCGGCGGTGCCGGCCATCTCCGCCGGGTCGAACAGGGCCCCGTGCTTCGCGGCGAACGTCGCGGGGATGACGGTCCCAAACTGCGCATACGCATACACGGCCCAGGGAAGAACGATCACAAGCCAGATCGAAACGGCCCGGGTCCCCTCGCGAAGTGCGTGTGAGGCGTTGATTGCGTTGACGCGGAGGTCCGCAAGGAGCAGCGGGAGGAGCAGCGTCGCCTCGGGCCTGACCAAGGCGAGGAGGCCGAGCAGACCGGAGGAGACCGCATACTCGTTCCGGAGGAGGTACCGGAAAAACGCCAACAACAAAAACACCGCCAGCGAGGTCTCCAGCCCGCTCCCCGCCCAGCGCAGGAGCCAGGCGTTCACCGAGAAAGCGAGAGCCGCGCAGAACGCCACGGCGACGTCGCGGGTCAGTTCGAGCGCGACGAAGAAGAGCAAGACCACAGAGAGGCTCGCGAAGAGCAGGTCGAGAACCTTCGCGGTGAGCGGGATGTCGGCGCCTGCCGCCCCGCCGGCCGTCAGGATGAGGAGCCAGAGCGGGCTGGTAAATCCGTAACTCGGTTCGCCGGCGTTGAAACTCGGGCCGAAGCCCTGCGCAAGGTTCCTGGCGTACTGGAAATAGATGTAGGAGTCGTCAGTGGTGTACGAAAAGTGGGCCGCCGCCGTGACGTAGAAGATCACCACGAGTACGCCCATCACCGCGACGATGAAGGCCTTGCTCCAGGTTTCCGGACCGTTCACGCGCGGGCGCCGACGCTGGTTGAAAGGATTGCGCGAAGAAAATGTGAAAACTCTTTCACGCTCGAGAAACTGAAGTCCGGCTCGGGCGCCGCACTCTGCCCGCGGGCGAAGGGGTCCCACGCGACCGCCGCGACCGGAATTCCAGCCTCCCTCGCCGCGAGGATATCGGCCGCCGAGTCCCCCACCATCAGCACCTCGCCGTCGGCCACCGGGTAGGTCGCCAGCACCTTCCGGATCCCGTCGGCCGAGGGCTTGTGGTTCAGAACGTCGTCCCCCGTAACGATCAGGTCGAAATAGGCGTCGAGGCCCAGGGCCGGGAGCGTCACCAGCGTGGTCCTCTTCCCCTTGCCGGTGAAAAGCGCCAGGATCGTCCCCTGTGATCGCAGGTATTCGAGCACCTCCCTGATTCCCTCGTGTTCGGCCGCCATTTGGGGATGACCCGCCTTGTAGAATCGGTGAAATTCCTCGATCGCCGCCGGTGCGTTTTCCGCCCCGACGATGCTCCGGATCGCCACCTCCTCGGTCGGGCCAAAGGTGGCAAGGATTTCGGGCTCGGACCAGCTCCTCCCCGTATAGCGTTCGGCAACGTGATTGAACGAGGCGAAAATGAGGCGGCTGGTGTCCGCAAGGGTGCCGTCCAGGTCGAAAATAACGCAGGAAATTTTCTTCATTGCGGTCAAATATATCAATAAATGGGGGAGAATGAAAATGTGATTTGATTTTCTCAATTTTCTAATCAGCAGTGGAATATATTTTTTCCAATCACCTCCTCCTCCCGAAAATACCCAATCATATCCGCTTGCACTCATACCGTAAGGTAAAAA